>CAVTEC010000017.1:7500-53235 GCA_963733475.1 uncultured Alphaproteobacteria bacterium
AGCCGGGCCGCTTCCAGGACCACGAGGTGGCCCATCACATTCGATTGCACATACGCGTACGGATCGACCAGCGAGTGCCGCACGCCTGCCTGTGCCGCCAGATGCACGAGGAACTCGATCGACGCGTCGTTGCGCACCAGGCCGTGAATTGCCTCGCGATCGGCAATGTCGGCACGACAGAACTGGAACCCCGGCTTGCTCTCCAGTCGATCCAGCCGCGACTGCTTCAATCGCACATCGTAGTAGTCGTTAAGATTGTCCACGCCGATCACGCGGTCGCCGCGGGCGAGCAACGCTTCAGCGACATGATAGCCAATGAAGCCGGCCGCGCCCGTCAGCAGGACGGTCACAGCGGCCGAGCCACGAGACGATCTTCCAGCAGTTCCAATACCGCGTGCCCTAGGGCGATGTGGCATTCCTGAATGCGAGCCGTCTCGTTGTCGGGCACCAGCAGCACATGGTCGCACTGCGAGCGTGCTGGCTCGCCCGCGCCGCCCAGCAGTCCGACCGTCACGATCCCCATCTCGCGCGCCGCCTGTAGCGCTCGTACAACATTGGCGGAACGGCCCGAGGTGGTGATGCCGAACAGCACATCGCCAGCGCGACCGAGCCCACGAAGCGGACGCTCGAATACACGCTCATAACCATAATCGTTGCCGGCGGCAGTCAGCATGGCCGGATCGAGCGTCAGCGCCAGCGCGGGCCAGGACGCACGCTCCACCGAGCCGCGCAGGCGGATCAGCATCTCCGTCGCCAAGTGCTGACTGTCGGCGGCCGAACCGCCATTGCCGCAGAACAGCAGCTTGCCACCCGCCACGCAGGCTGGTCTCGCAGGCATCGACCACGCGAATGACAACATCCGCTAATTCCAGGGCGATCCGCTGCTTCAGCTCAGCGGATCGCTGCATCATCGCGGCAAAGCGTGCAGCCTCTTGCATCCGGCGGTTTTACACCCGCGGGGGGTTACTGCGCCACCCAACCGCCATCGATTGACAGCGGCACTCCGGTGATCGTCCTGGCTGCGTCCGAGCACAGGAACACCGCCAGTCCGCCGATCTGCTCTGGCGTCGAGAACTCCGCCATCGCCTGCTTCTCAGTCAGGAAACGGAGTTTTTGCGTCTCCACGTCGGTGCCTTCCTGCTTTGCCTTGTCCTCGAGCTGCTTCTGCACCAACGGCGTCAGCACCCATCCGGGGCAGATCGCATTCACCGTGATGCCGCGATTGGCCAGTTCCAGCGCCGCGACCTTGGTGATGCCAAGCACGCCATGCTTGGCAGCGACATAAGCTGACTTCTGCGGACTCGCCACGAGACCATGCGCCGAAGCGATATTGATGATGCGCCCCCAGCCACGCTGCTTCATCCCTGGGATTGCGGCCTTCATGCCGTGGAACACACCCGACAGGTTGATCGCGATGATCGAGTCCCATCGATCGTTCGGGAATTCGTCGATGTCAGCGACGAACTGCACACCAGCGTTGTTCACCAGGATGTCGAGCGATCCCAGCTTCGCCTGCGTCTCCACCACCATCGCGGCGATCTGGTCAGGCTTGGAAATATCGGTGCCAGAATACGCGACCCGCACGCGGTGTTTCGCTGCCATGCCAGCACGCAGGTTCTCGATCTGTCCGGCGTCGCCGAAGCCATTCAGCATGATATCGGCGCCCTCGCTCGCGAGCGCGACGGCGATGCCGTGGCCGATGCCGCTGGTCGATCCGGTGACCAAGGCCACCTTCCCCTTCAAGCTCATAGACTGCGTCCTTTCCTTCCCGGTTCACCGAAGATGATCGAGCAGCACTTCGCCGAGCGGTCTACCAGGAACCTTGCCAGACATTTGCCGCACTGCACAAATCCAGAGCGCACGCGTGATGGATGTGCCTCAACGCACATCGTGGTGTGCCACGTGGACCTGTTCAGCACGCTGCAAACCGCCGCGCGACAGGCCGGCATCCGGTTGTGCCGATTTACACCGAGTAAACCGCTTCGAAGTATCATCGTTTGTAGACGTATGAGATTGAGAAGGAGGACATTGTGAATGCTCCTTGGCACCGTCGTGCGGCGCTGCGCGGCAAGGCCGAATGGCTTGACGTTCTTGACCACCATTGCGGCGTAGGGTTGTGGGACGCGATCCTGCATGACGGCGACGCCATGCACCCGGACTCCCGCTGGACGTGGTCCGGCGAATTTCGCCGGCTTTGCGGTTTTTCCGATGCAACAGAATTTCCCAATGTGGTCCAATCCTGGTCCGATCGACTGCATCCCGAAGACGCGGGTCCAACCTTTGCCGCATTCGGCGAGGCCCTGAAATCCGGCGGTCAATACGACACGACCTACCGCCTGCGGATGAAGGATGGTTCCTATCGTTGGTTCCGCGCCACTGGTGGAGTGATCAAGGACGCGCGTGGGGTCGCGCGCCGCGCCTGTGGGTCACTTGTCGATATCCATGTCTCGAAGGAGACGCAGGATGCCGACCAGCGGCGGCAGGCGGCGCTCGATCGCCATACGCAGGATTTCGGCAGCGCGATCGCGGGTGTGATGAGCTCACTCGTGGAGTTCGCGGAAAAGATGCGGAAAGCCGCCCAGGTCATGGAGGAAGCCGCTTGTGGCGTGCGCAAGCAGGCAGAGGTCACCGCAGGAGAAGCCGGGGTCTCGGCCGAGCAACTGACTTCAGTCGCCGCGGCGGTCGAGGAGATGACCAGCAGCGTGGCGGAAATCGCGCGCCAGGTCGCGACCGCGGCGCAGGTGGCGCGTGACGCCGTCGGCCGTGCCGATACCAGTCAGACGAAGATCAAGGGTTTGGGGGAGGCAACCGCGCGCATCGGCGATGTGGTCCGGCTGATCAGTGACATTGCCGGGCAAACCAACCTGTTGGCGCTCAACGCCACGATCGAGGCAGCAAGGGCCGGCGACGCAGGCAAGGGCTTTGCGGTCGTGGCAGGCGAGGTCAAGGCGTTGGCGACGCAGACCGCGAATGCCACCCACGAGATCAGCAGCCAGATCGAGGCCGTGCGTGGCGCTACCGGTGCCACGATTGAGGCGATGGCAGAGGTCACCACGATCATCGGCCGGCTCGATGAAGTGACGGCGGTGATCGCTGCCGCGGTTGAGCAGCAGAGTGCCACCACCCAAGAAATTGCCAGAAAAGTGCAAAGCGTGACGACAGCCGCCGCTGGCACTGCCGACGCAATGCAGCAGGTGGTGAGCGTGTCGGAACAAGCGGGCACAGCCAGTGAGGAGGTCTTGAGTACTGCTGACGGTATCGGCCAGGAGGCGGCGCGACTGCACACCGAGGTGGAGCAGTTTCTCGCATCGGTACGCGATGAAGCCGGCGAACGAAGACATTATGAGCGGGTGACTGGAAACGGCGCCATCGTGAGCGTGTCGACCGGTGGGCGAGGGTCCAGGAACGTCGAGGTTCTGGATATTTCGTTCGGGGGTGCCTCTCTGCTCTGCGATTGGCAACTCCAACCAGGTGCAGATGTCGCTGTCGAACTTCCTGAAGCCGGTGGCAGGGTCAACGGACGCGTTGTACGTGCGGATGGCAAGGTTCTCGCGTTGATCTTTCGCGAAGATGCTGACAGCCGTGCCCGCCTTGGGCGCTGCCTTACGGTGATCGGTAAACGCCGCCAGGTGGCCTGAGCAGGAGAGTCCCGGCGACAGTGGGGACCAAGCGGTTTGGCGCCCATCGCGTGTCGGCAGCTTCACCGCGTGCATCTTTGGTAATGGTGCAAGGGCCTTTTTCAACGAGTCCAGAAAGCTGATGGATTTCGCTTGCCGCTCAACCCATCCTACGAACGGCGTGGCACCATATGATGTGGTTGAGCGCAGCGAAACCCATCGCTTCGGGTTCCCGACGACGCGACAGCAGAAGGTCGCCATGAGGCGTTGCGGCTGGAGGACGTGCCCTTAAATCTAGCCGAGGACGCGCCCTCGCCACGAAGGTTGAAGAACGATGCCTGCCTGGTCCGACTACACCTTCCGGAACTTGTGCAGCGAACGAAGATTGTCTGGCCGCGGCTGGTCGGGCCAAAGCTGCGGCCAGTTGGTCCAGGACACCTCGCCCACATACAGGTCGCCACGCGAATCGACGGCCAGTCCGTGTGGCGCCAGGAACTCGGTGGGCCCCAGGCCCGGGCCGATGCCGCCTAACCGCGCAATCCGCTTGCCCGTGTTGTCCACGATCGTCACACGCGGCCCGAGGTTCGGCAGATTGCGATTGACCGATGCAACGGAGCCGAGTTCGCCGATATAGCAGATCGGGCACTTGCCCGGCGGCATATACAGTCCGCATGGACGGTGCAGGTTGTTCCACTGCGCCTCGTAGCGGCCGTTGCCATCGAACACCTGCACGCGATGGTTCTCACGATCGGCGACGTAGACCCAGCCATCAGCGTCGCAGGTGATGTTGTGCGCGATGTTGAACTCGCCCGGATCTGTGCCTGGCGCGCCCCACGACAGAAGCAACTTCCCGTCTGGGGAATATTTGTGCACGCGTGAGTTACCGTAGCCGTCCGACACATAGATATCGCCCTGCGGCGACATGGCTGTGTGGGTGCAGCGGTGGAACGGCTCGCCGCTCATGTAGGGCGACGGCTTGCCGGGAATGCCCAGCGTCAGCAGCACCTTGCCTTCCAACGTGCACTGCCGAACCGTATGGTCGCCATCGTCGGTGAGCCAGATCGTGTCGTCGGGCGCCATGAAGACGCCGTGCGCACGAGGGAAAATCCCTTCGCCCCAGGAACGCAGGAAATTGCCGTTACGGTCGAACACGATCATCGGATGTTCGCCGCGGTTGAACACATAGACGTTATCATTCTTGTCCACGCCGATCGAACCGATCTCCTTGAATGACCAGCCTGGCGGAAGTTTCGCCCAGTCAACTACTGGTTCGTAAACGTAATCGCCGCTGCCAACTGTCGCCATTGCCGTTCCCTCCGTTAAACTCAAACCCATTTCGCATCATCATTTGAGCAGATCGACATCGCATTTAGCCCGTCATTCCCGCGCAGGCGGGAACCCAGGAGCGCCCATGAACTGCCGCTTGCCCGGGGTCCCCGCTTGCGGGGGGATGACGGGAAGTGCCCATCCGTTTATTCGGCCGCGCGCCGCACGACATCATCGCGGAAACGCGTCCGCAGCAGATCCCATTCGTCTGCGCCGACCCGGTTGAATGCCTCACGCACGGTCATGTCCGTGCGCGGGACCGGATGCACGTGCGTCGCCTTCAATTGGGCCAACATCTCGTCGCACGCGCCGATCACTGCCTTCAGCAGAAGACCGGGCACGATGGCCAGCCGATATCCCATCGCCTGGGCCTGACGCAGTTCGATCTCCGGGGTCTTGCCGCCGCGCACCACGTTCAACAGGCACGGTCCTGCGACGCGCTTCGGTATTTCGGCCATTTCCTCCATGGTCTGCGGCGCCTCGACGAATGCCATGTCCGCTCCTGCGGCGAGCGCTGCATTGGCGCGTGCGAGCGCCTCGTCCAGACCAGCGACGGCGCGGGCGTCGGTGCGCGCAATGATCATGAAATCGGCATTGCGCTTCGCCGCGACCGCGGCGCGGATCTTGGCAACGAAGTCGTCGCGCGGCACGATCTCCTTGTCATCGAGATGGCCGCATTTCTTCGGCGACACCTGGTCCTCGATGTGGATCGCTGCGACACCGCGCCGCTCGTATTCCTGGACGGTGCGGAACGCGTTGAGCTCGTTGCCGTATCCGGTGTCCGCATCGGCAATCACTGGCACGTCGACCGAGCGCACAATGCGCGCGGCATTTTCCACCATCTCGCTCATCGTCAGCAGGCCGAAATCGGGATAGCCGTGCGAGACCGACGTGCCGGCACCGGTCATATAGACCACCGGAAACCCCGCCTGCGCCACCAGCTTCGCGGTCAGCCCGTCATAGGCGCCAGGCGCGATCACCATCGCCTCGCCCCGCAATAAATCGCGCAGGCTGCTATTCATGGGCCCCTCCCCTTGCATCGTTCGGATGCAAGGCTAGAGGGCCGCCGCCGAACGGTCCAGCGCAGCCGTTCAGAAGTTCACGACATTGCCGAGGAGAATACCTTGCGACTTGATGGTGTTGTTCGCGTTCGACCCTGCGGCGCTCGTGATGAAGTTGAAGTCACCTTGGTACAACGTCTGATACTGATATTCGGCGTAGACCTGATATCCGGGTGCCACAGTGTAGCCCAAGCCGAAATCGATTGCCTGGCCGCGCCGCTGGGTGATGCCGCTCAGATTGACGCTGCCCTGATAGTCGCCACGCTCTGCCGCGACGCCGACGACGAGCGGGCCACTCGTGTACTTGGCACCCACCATGTAGGCAACTTCAGGCGCACCGCCCTGCGGGGCGAGCGCCAACAGCCCGTTCAGACGCCCACCAATGGCATTGGCACCGATGGTAAATCCGGCATAGGTCATAGCGACGCCGGCATTGCCAAAATTGAAGCCATCGTACTTGCCGTTATACGAGGTGCCCGCAACCGTGTTGCCGAGGAAGGCCGCGGTCGTCGGGCCCGTGAAGTCGGCATGACCGCTGAACTCGTAGACTCCATACGCCAGCATACCGACGGCACCGAAGCTTCCTTGATAACGAATGCCCACGGCCGTCTGGTTCAGGATGCGCGAGCCATCCAGCGAGCCTGGCCCCGACGAGAGAGTCGGACACCCGGAATTCGCGACTGTGCAATTCAGACCGGTTCCGGTGCCCGCGCCAATGATCGAACCATTGAGTGCGTTATTGCTGCCGCCGAGGCCGAAACCGTTTGACGTGTTGGGCGCATACTGGATACCGAAATCGTATCCTGCGAGCTGCGGTGAGAGATACACCGCCTTCACATTGGTATATTCATTGCCGGAGCCCGAAGCGAAGAAGAATGGCACCGACGCATTCGTCGGTGTCAATTGGGCAAAGTCATCGCCGTTCTGCAGGTTGTTTGTCGGCAGGTACTGGAACGTGGTGACGCCGTTGTCGAACAGGCTGATGATACCGTCAGCTTGCCCGATGCGAAAAATGCCCCATTGGTCGCCGGCAACATAGGTAAAGGCGCGGCGGACAAACAGCGTGTTTAGCGACGAATAGCCGGATGCACCCGAACTGCCATTGTTGCTGATCTGGCCGGTGAAGTTTTGCCGGATTTCGATCGCGGCACCATAGCGCAGGCCATTGGTGGCCATCGCATCAGCGCCGAGATAGATACGTGCGTAACTGTACAATCCGTCGGGTGCGATCTTGACCGGACCCGCACCATTGTTGCCCAGCACTGTCGCTGCCGGAGTTGCCGCGCCGGGCGCAATCGGAGCGCCACCGACGCTGCCCGCGGGCGCGGTGGCAATGCGTTGATCCGCACTGGTCCAGATACTCTTGAACCCGGCATTCACTCTGCCGTTGATGTGAATGACGATGGTACCAGGGGTTGGATTCGCGAAAACACCTGTTTTTGCCGCCGCATAGGTGTTGTTGTTGTCGTTCGCGATTGCGGGCGATGGCCCCAACGGTTGTGTAACGATTGCCCCTTCCGTAGCAGTCGGCGGCACCAGCGTTGCACTCTGTGCCTGCGCGCTCGCGCCAAGACCTCCAGCGCCAATCGTCGCAACGCCCGCCATCAATAGTCTTCGCATTACGTCAGCCCTTCTACCTCATTTCCCTGGCGGCAACATTGGGGCCACGCGAAGCTTTTTGTAGGTTTCGTGTGTTACGGTTGCATGATTTACATCCATTTAATTTGTGCCGTTTTTCTTCAATACTAATCAAAATCGTGATAGCCATCTTGCACTTTCCGGACTTGGCACATCGGACGCCCGGGTATTGAATCACCCGCACCAGGATGAGGAGCGCCCCGGATGTCCGACTTCCCAACGTTCGTGCAGATCAATGAGGAAGGACCGCGTGAAGGCTTTCAGTTTGAAAAGGGTCCGATCCCGACCGATCGTAAGATTGAGTTGATCGACGCTCTGTCCGAAACCGGGCTGAACCACATTCAGATCGCTTCCTTCGTCAATCCGAACCGCGTGCCGGGCTGGGCGGACGCCGATGAGGTGGTGCAGCGGTACAATCGCAAGCCTGGCATCCACTACACGGCGCTCTGGTTGAATTTGAAGGGCTTGCAGCGAGCGATGGCCACGAAACGCCTGGATATCGAAGGGTCGCTCTCGCTCACCGCATCACCGCCTTTCCTGGCGCGCAATCAGCAGCGCTCGATGGAGGATAATGTTCAGCAGGCACACGAGACGATCCGCATGTATACGCAGCATGGCATCCCACTGAAGCGGGCCGGCATCATGGCGGCGTTCGGTTGCAACTTCGAAGGTGAGATACCGCACCAGCGCGTGCTGGACCTGATGCAGCAACTGCTCGACATAGCCGCCGAGCACGGCGCGCAACCGGAAGTGTTCTCGCTGGCCGACACTATGGCCTGGGCGACGCCCAAATCGATCCGCGCTCTTGTCGGCAAAGTACGCGAGCGCTTTCCCGACCTGACGCTGGGGCTGCATCTGCATGATACGCGCGGTATGGGAATCGCGAATGCGTATGCCGGGCTGGAGATGGGGATCGGTATCTTCGATTCAACGGTGGGCGGACTTGGCGGCTGCCCGTTCGCCGCGCATAAGGGTGCGGCAGGGAACGTGTGCACCGAGGACCTTGTGTTCATGCTCGACGAAATGGGCATCGAGACCGGGATCGATCTCGACAAGCTGCTCGAGGTTGCGCGCCTCGCCGAGGACATCGTTGGTCATCCGCTGCCCGGATCGGTAAAGATGGGCGGCAGCCTGAAAGCCCTGCGTGAGAAGATGCACTGAGGAGAAACGCCATGTCGCTGACAAAGACACTCGGCCAGTTCGTCGCTGACCTGTCGCCGAACCGCGTGCCGGAAGAGGCGGCGCGCATTGCCCGTCTGGGCTTCATCGACTGCATCGGCACAATGATCGCCGGCCGACGCGAGGACTGCGTGCGCATCATGAAGGATGTGCTGGCGCCGGCGAACGGGCCAGCTACACTGACCTTCGGCCCACAGAAAAGCACCGCACCGGAGGCAGCCTGGATCAATGGCACCGCGGCGCACGCGCTCGACTATGACGACGTGGGGCTGCGTGGACATCCAAGCACGGTGCTGGTTCCGGCCATCCTCGCCGAAGCGGAAGCGCTGGGCTCAACAGGTGCCGACATGATCGTCGCCTACGTCGCTGGTTATGAGACCTGGGCTGAACTGTTCCGGCGCGACACCGGCCTGCTGCACAAGAAGGGCTGGCATCCTACCGGCCTGTATGGCGCTGTTGGCGCTGCGGCTGCATGTGCCTCGCTACGCCGGCTGGATGCCGACAAGGCTGCCCAGGCGATCGCGCTCGGTGCATCGCAAAGCTCCGGACTGATGGCGAATTTCGGCACGATGACCAAGCCATTCCATGCCGGAAAGGCAGCGCACGCCGGGATCATGGCGGCGCGTCTCGCAGAGGCCGGCTTCACCGCCAGCACGGATGCGCTGGAGCATCCTCAGGGCTTCCTGCATGCGATCTCGCCCAGCGGCACCGAAGATCGCACAAGCGAGGCGCATCCCGGCGAGAACTGGGCCATCCTGACGCAAGGACTGGGGATCAAGAAGTATCCCACGTGCTACTGCACGCATCGCGCTATCGACTGCATGCTGGACCTGGTGCGCGAGACGCCGATCAAGGCGGTCGAGGTGAAGAAGATCACTGTCAACATCAGCGACTACTTCGCGACGGTGTTGCGCAATCATCAGCCGGATACCGGGCTGGCGGCCAAGTTCTCCATGGAGTTCGCCATGGCGAGCGGCGTTGTCGCCAAGCGCGTCGGCCTGCGCGAGTTGACCGATGAATTCGTGCAGCGACCCGACATCCAGGGATTGATGCGCAAGGTGGAGATCGTCACCAGCACCGAGTACGATCCCGATTTGCCTGGCGCGGCGCCGCAGGATCAGGTGGTGGTGGAGCTGACCAGCGGCAAGACGATCGCCGGCGAACCCGTAAAGCGCGCCACCGGGCATGCAACGCGGCCACTGACCGAGGCGCAAATCTACGAGAAGTTCGCTGATTGCCTTGATGCGGGCGCGTCTGAATTCCGGCCGAGGTGCTGTTCAAGCGGCTGTCGGCGATCCAGTCGCTGTCGGCGCGAGAAGTGACGGCGCTGCAATGATCAAATGATGGGTTTCGCTGCGCTCAACCACATCCTACGCGTCCAAGCATCATCGTCGGCACCGTAGGATGGGTCGAGCGCAGCGACACCCATCGGCTCCCTACGTCCACAACGGATCAATCGCCCCCTTCCCGGCCAGCACGGATGCAATGTTGTCGAGCGCGCGAAAGCCCATCGCATTGCGCGTCTCGACCGATCCGCTGCCGATATGTGGCGACAGGATGACATTGTCCAACCTGGCAAATCGCATGTCGTAGTGCGGCTCTGAGCGAAACACGTCCAGCCCGGCCGCGAACAGATGACCTGACGTCAATGCATCGATCAGCGCGTCCTCGTCCACCAAGCCGCCGCGCGATACGTTCACCAGCACCGCGCCAGGTTTCAGCTTTGCCAGCGCATCGGCGTTGATGATCTTGTCCGTCACTGGATTGGCCGGCGCATGCAGCGACAGGAAATCGCAGTGCGGCAGCATCTCGTGGAATGACTCGAAGTGGCGCGCGCCCTGCTCCAGTTCCGGCGGCAAGCGATTGCGCGCATGGTAGAGCACCGTCATGTCGAAGCCACGCGCGCGCTGCGCGACAGCTCGGCCGATGCGCCCCATCCCAAGAATACCAAGCGTCTTGCCGGTCACGCGCACGCCGAGCAAATCGCCCTGTCCGATGCGATAACGCCAACCCGCACGCATGATCTTGTCGTATTCATAGGCGCGCCGCGCCGCTGCCAGTAGCATCATGAAGGCGAAGTCCGCGGTGCACTCGGTCAGCACGCCCGGCGTGTTGGTCACCATCATATCGCGCGCCTTGGCTGCCGCGACGTCGATGTGGTCGTAGCCCACGCTGCTGGTCGCGCCGACGCGAACACTTGGCGGCAGCCGTTCGATAGCCTCCGCGGACAACGGCAGCGTGTTGGTGAACAGTAGGGCTTCGGCCCGATGACTGTGCGCGGCCTCGATGACTTCTTCGGCCGTCATGTCGTTGTCGCCCTCGGCGACCACGGCATCGAACTCCGCACGCGCACGCGCCACCACGTCGCGCGGCATCAGCGCGGCGAACACCAGACGTGACGCCATCAACAGTCTCCCCATTCCGCCGCGCCTTTATCGCCAAACGTGACGGGTTGCGGAAGTGGGCGCGGCGGGTCAGGTTGCGCGGATGTCTCGCACCATCGTTATCGGCGGCGGCATCGTCGGGTCCTGCGTTGCCTACTTCCTCGCCGAACATGGCGAGGTCGTCGTCCTGGAGAAGGATCCGACCTACCAGTACGCCGCGACGACGCTGTCCGCCGCGTCGTTCCGCACGCAATTTTCGTTGCCACTGAACGTGCGCATGTCGCTGTTCGGCGCCGCGTTCCTGGAAGCAATGGCGGACCGCGTCGGGCTGGTGCGCCGCGCGTATCTGGTGCTCGCCGGACCACAGGGCGAGGCGACGCTTCGGGCCAACCATGCGATGCAGCTTGCCGAGGGCGCGGAGGTAGCGCTGTTCGAGACCGCCGAACTTCCGGTCCGGTTTCCATGGCTGAATTCCGCGGACCTCGCTTGCGCCACGTTGGGCCGCAAGCACGAAGGGTGGTTCGACGCTTACAGCCTGCTGCGCGCCGTCCGGTCCGATGCCATCGCGCTCGGCGCCCGATATCTGCAAGACGAAGCGAATGCGATCGAGGTCGCCGCGGGCCGCGCGAAAGCCGTCCGGACCAAAGGCGGCGTGCATTTCGCGGCGGATCATGTAGTGATTGCCGCCGGCCCTGCCTCTGGCAGAGTAGCAGCGCTCGCGGGGGTCTTCTTGCCTGTCGAGCCACGTAAGCGCACGGCATTCATGATCCGGGCACCGCTCGATGGTTCGGCCATGCCGCTGGTGTTCGACACGTCAGGCATGTGGATCCGCCCGGAAGGCGACGGCTTCATCTGCGGCATTTCGCCGCTGGCGGAGAATGATCCGCATCCTGGCGACGACTTCAATCCCGACATGCACTTGCTGGAGGACCCGCTCTGGCCGCTGCTCGCGCACCGGATCCCCGCGCTGGAACAGTTGCGTGTGCAACGAGCCTGGGCCGGCCACTACGACCAGTGCCTGCTCGACCACAACGCGGTGATTGGGCAAATTCCAGACATCCCCAATCTGATCGTCGCATCAGGCTTTTCCGGCCACGGCGTGCAGCATGGTCCCGCTACCGGCCGTGCCGTCGCCGAGCTGATCCGCCACGGCGAATATCGCTCATTGGACCTGTCGGCGCTCGGCTATGAGCGCGTCCGCGACAGTCGGCCGATGCCGGAGAAGATAATCTACTGACACCGCTTGCCAGCCTACGCTCGCCACGGTTCACTGTGACCGACTGACACAACCCGAGGAACTTGATGCCTTCTGCTCGCCTTGCCGTCGATATCGGCGGCACCTTCACCGATCTTGCGCTCGAGCACGATGGCAAGCTCACCACCATCAAGGTCCTGACCACCCCTGCGGCGCCGGAGCAAGGCGTGATGGTGGGTGTTCGCGATATCCTGCAGACCTCCGGCGTTGCAGCCGGTGACATCGGCATCGTCATCCATGGCACCACGCTGGCCACCAATTCGGTGATCGAGCGCAAGGGCGCGCGCACTGCACTGCTGACCACACAAGGGTTTCGCGATGTGATCGCGATGGGCAACGAAAGCCGTTACGAACAATATGATCTGAACATCGTGCTGCCGGAGCCTCTGGTGCCGCGCTATCTGCGGCTGCCGGTCCCCGAACGGCTGGACAACGAGGGCAACGTGCTCCTGCCGCTGGATGTCGCGGCGGTGCGTGCGCTGACACCGGTACTGATGCGCGAAGGCGTGGAGAGCATCGCTGTTGGCTTCCTGCACGCCTTCGTCAACCCGGTACACGAACGGCGCGTGCGCGACATTCTGGCCGAGGAATTGCCCGACATCCCCGTGTCGCTGTCCAGCGACGTGTCGCCGGAGATGCGCGAATGGGAGCGTTTCTCCACGACCGTCGCCAACGCCTACGTGCAGCCGCTGATGGCGCGCTACCTGCGCCGCCTCGCCGAGGAACTCCGCGCGATCGGCTCGGCTGCGCCCCTATTCATGATGCTGTCGGGCGGCGGGTTGACGACAATCGATACGGCCTGCCGTTTCCCGATCAGGCTGGTGGAAAGCGGACCTGCTGGCGGCGCGATCTTCTCTGCAACCATCGCCCGGCAATGCGGCATCGCTAACGTGCTGTCATTCGACATGGGCGGCACAACGGCGAAGATCTGCCTCATCGACGACGGCGATCCGCAGACTGCGCGCTCCTTCGAGATCGCGCGCGTCGGGCGGTTCCGCAAAGGATCGGGTCTGCCACTGCGGATTCCCGTGATCGAGATGGTGGAAATCGGCGCCGGCGGTGGCTCGATCGCGCATGTTGACACGATGGGACGTATCGCCGTTGGCCCGGAAAGCGCCGGTGCCGAACCTGGACCCGCCTGCTACGGGCGCGGCGGTTTCGAACCAGCGGTGACCGATGCAAATCTAACGCTTGGCCGCTATGACCCGGCCCGCTTCGCCGGCGGCACGATGAAACTGGATATCGCGGCAGCACACGACGCATTGGCGTCGCGTGTTGGTGGTCCCTTGGGTTTGACCGCCGAGATGGCAGCCTTGGGCGTCATCGAGATGGTCGATGAAAACATGGCCAACGCCGCACGCGTGCACGCCATCGAGTTCAGGCAAGACCTACGAAGGCCGCACCCTGATCGCGTTCGGCGGCGGTGGCCCAGTGCACGCGTGCCGTGTCGCGGAAAAAGTCGGCATCCGCCAGGTGCTGGTGCCTTCGGGCGCCGGTGTTGGCAGCGCCATCGGCTTCCTGCGCGCTCCTGTCGGCTACGAGGTCGTTCGCAGCCTCTATCAGCGCTTTTCCACCTTCGACGTCGTTGCGGTGAACACACTGCTGGCCGATATGGAAGCAGAAGCCGCGGACGTGGTCGCGCAGGGCAGCTTTGGTGCACCGGTTGCGCAGCGCCGCATCGCTTATATGCGCTATGTCGGCCAAGGCCACGAAATTCCTGTGCCGCTGCCACCGCGTCCACTCGGCGACGACGACGTTCCCCGCATCCGGGCCGCCTATGACGCCGAATATACCAAATCATATGATCGGCCGGTGCCGGGGTCCGATGTCGAGATCATGAGCTACGCCGTTCTTGTCGCCACGATACCACACGATCAATCAGTGATGCCCGTCGCGGGTGATGATGCGGTGTTTACACCTGACGCGACGGCATCGCGTACCCAGCTTGTGCGCGATACGACCACAGGTGAAGTATCGCCGTGGTCTGTCTTCGACCGCACTGCCTTGTCGCCGGGCGTCAACATCATTGGCCCCGCGATCATCGCCGAGGACGAAACCTCCACGCTCGTCAGCCCCGGCTGGCGAGCAACCGTGAACGGCCTGGGCTATATCGAACTGACGCAGGAGACTGCCTGATGGCTCATGAAACCGGTGCGCTGGCACAGATCCAGCGGCAGATCATGTGGAATCGCCTGATCTCGGTCGTGGAGGAACAGGCGCAGACCATGATCCGCACTGCCTTCTCCACCACGGTGCGAGAGGCCGGCGATCTGTCCGCCGGCATATTCGATCTTGCCGGTCGTATGATGGCGCAGGCCGTCACCGGCACGCCTGGCCACGTCAACTCCATGGCGGAAAGCGTCAATCACTTCCTGCGCAAGTTCCCCGCCGAGACGATGCGACCGGGCGATCACTACATCACGAATGATCCGTGGCTTGGCACAGGCCATCTGCACGACCTGACTGTCGTGACACCTGCCTTTCATCACGGACGCATCGTCGGACTGTTCGCCAACACCGCGCACGTGATCGATGTCGGCGGTCTCGGCATGGGCCCCGAGGGCCGATCGGTGTTCGAAGAGGGCATGTATATACCGATCGTCAAATGCTTCGATCAGGGCAAGGCGAACGAGACCTTCTTCGACTTCATGCGCGCTGGTTCGCGACTGCCTGTGGAACTGGAAGGCGACATCTACTCGCTGTGCGCCTGCAACGATGCCGGCGCACGACGTCTGATCGAAATGATGGAAGAGTTCGAGATGGGCAGCCTCGGTCCGCTGGCCAACTTCATCTTCGAGAGCTCGCGTCGCGCGACCTTGGCCGAGATAGCGCGTATCCCAAAGGGCACCTATCGCGCCGAAATCTGTTCCGATGGCTACGAGGAACAGGTTACGCTGAAAGCCGAAATGACCATCCTCGATGATGGCATCGAGGTCGATTACGCCGGCACATCTGGGCTGTCATCGCGTGGCATCAACGTGCCGCCGGCATATTGTCGCGCCTATTCCTGCTTTGGGATCAAGTGCGTTGTGGCGCCTGATATCCCGAACAATTGGGCGAGCCTCGCGCCGTTCCGCATGAAGATCCCCGAAGGCTGCATCCTGCATGCGCCACGTCCGTATCCTGTGTCGGTACGCCATGTGATCGGCCATCTGCTGCCTGACCTGATGATGGGGTGTCTGCATCAGGCGGTGCCGGAACGCGTGACAGCGGAAGGTGCTGCGGCGTTGTGGAATCCACCGTTGCGCGGCGGTTCGGCGGTGTCGGGACAGGCGCGTGGCAATCGGCCCGTGCTGCCGGACTTCGAGATCATCACCTTCAACTCGGGCGGCACCGGCGCGCGTCAGACACAGGATGGTTTGAACGCTACGGCCTTCCCGTCCGGTGTGCGAACGATGCCGGTAGAGGCGACGGAGAACGTGGCGCCGGTGGTGTTCTGGATCAAGGAGTTGCGCGCCAACTCTGGTGGCGCAGGTCGCACGCGCGGCGGCACTGGCCAGACCATGGAGATCGGCGGCAAGGGCGATCTGGAGTTTGCCATCAACGCGATCTTCGACCGCGTTGCCAATGCGCCAAAAGGGCGCGAAGGCGGACTTGATGGCGCCACCGGTGTGGTCGCGCTCAAGTCTGGCAAGGCGCTGCGCACCAAGGGTTTTCAGACCATTCCGGATGGCGATCGGCTTATCCTGAAATTGCCGGGCGGTGCCGGCATGGGCGATCCGGCAATGCGCGATCCTGCACAGGTGGCGCGCGATGTGCGCGATGGCCTGGTGTCGGCGGAAAATGCCCGCGCACACTACAAGGTTGCGGTTGCTGCCGATGGATCGATTGATCAGGCAGCAACCGAACAGTTGCGCGGCTGAACTATGCTGCGGGGAATGCCAAGGGTACAGCGGCCTGTGGCGTCAATAGCCAGAACATGAAGCTCTCCTCGACATAGAGCCGCACGCGATGCGCGTCGTGGTCGAGATAGCCGATGGAAAAATCCTGCCCCACGGTCAACTGGAAATCGTCCCCGCGCATTGACAGCACCAACGCGCCATCCAACCCCGGAGCCCACACCAGCGGACCGTCAATCAGCCGCCGCACGTGTTCCAGCACCGGATAGCCGCCGACGGTCGCCTCAGTCAGGCCTGTGTAGCAGCGCTCGCTGAGTGCCACGGCGAACGGACCGCCGACACCCGCATCACGTAGCCGGTTCAGCGCCGCAGCGAACAATGCCGGATAGGTGGCATAATCATCGCTGAGTTAAATCGCAGCCTTGGCAGCGCCGTCGCAAATTCCCTCGATGCTGGCTGCGGAATAACCATGGAAGATCGCGCGGTCTTCGGCGATGGCGATCTCGCGTGCCGCAGCGATGACTGGATCGGTATCAAAGTCCTTCGCACCGCGTTCAATCGCATCCAATTCGTCGCGGTCCAGCTCGAAAGGCACGCGCAGTTCGACCAGAGGCAGTACCCGCCGCAAACGTGACTCGACTTTGCTGAGGGATGGCGGCTCGATCGTTCTGGTACGGCCACGGTTTACCGCAGACGCCTCCCAACCAAGCGGACCGACAAAATCCACCAGTTTGCGAGCGGCGCACGTTGTCTTCAGGGTTCGCTTGGCGTCCTTCTCGATCTCCTGCCATGCCGCGTCGGAAACAGGTGCCAATTCGTGAAACAAATGGTTCATCGCTCAGGCCCTCAAGCTGCCGATGGCGAGACTGGGATCAGTGATCTTCATGGCCTGTTCGCCTTTCTCGCGAACGGGGCCGGCGCTGAACAGATAGGTCTTCAAATGCTTGTCGAAGCCTTCGTCATGCCGCCGCAGCCATTCCAGCAGCATGGACGCGTGCTCCTTCTCCTCATCGCGATTGTGCTCGAGGATTGACCGCAATTCCGCATTGTCGCTTGCCTTGATGCGCTGATCGTACCAGTCGATTGCCTCGAGCTCTTCCATCAGCGTGGAAAGATCAACGCGGGCGCGAGGTCGTGCTTGATGATGCCCAGCGACGCGCGGCCACCTTGCATCGGTGAGGCTTCGCCAAGCCCATCAATGCCTTCATCGGTGAAGATGCGCACGCTGTTCGGCCAGCCGATCTATCGACTGCTTGGGGGCGCATGGAGAACGGCGCTGCCGTTCTATGCCTCAATTGGCGGGAATGGCGATCGCAAGCTGGATGATGTGCTGCGCGTGGTGGAAACACGGCTGAAGGATAAACCCGCGGCGATCAAGATACGGTTCGACAATCCGCGCACGTTGCTGGATCGTGATATTCCCGGTGACATCGCCAAGGCGCGTGCGGTGCGCAAGCTGGTGGGCGACGATTTCCCATTGGCGTTCGATGCCAACAACGGTTTTACCTCCGGAGGCGCGGTCCGTGTGGGACGCGTGCTGGAAGAGCTTGGCTATTGGTGGTTCGAAGAGCCGGTGCAGCACTATCACGTGAAGGCGATGGGCGAGGTGGCGCGTGCGCTGGACATCACGGTGTCGGCCGGCGAGCAAACCTATACGCTGGCGGCGCTGGCGGATCTGATCGACGCCGGCGTTCGCATGATCCAGCCGGACATTGTGAAGATGGGCGGCATTACTGGCCTGGTGCGCTGCGCGGCACTGGCACATGCGCATGGCGTGGAGCTGGTGTCACACCAGACGCAGCCGATGATCGGACACACTGCGAACATGCATGTGGTGGCGGTTCAATTGCAGGCGACCAAGCCGATCGAATGGAATGATCCTTCGACGCGGACTTACGCGGTGTTCGAGAACCCGCCGAAGCCGGTGGATGGATTGTTCCATTTGCCGGAGGAGCCGGGATTGGGGCTTCGTCTCAATGAGGCGGAGTTGGCGAAGCGCCGCGTCGTGTTGTGATCACACGTCGCTTCCGTAATCGCGCTGGGCTGCGTCACGCGAGACGTAGCCGAGACGCACATCGCGCTGAATGGCTGCTGGGTCGCGTTCGCCAGCCGGCCCGATGCCCCCACCACCTGGCATTTCGATGACGAGACGATCACCGGGCGGCACAACGGCCAGACCCTTTGGTTTCAGTTCCGTGCCGGATTTCAGTGACAGGCGGCCGGCTTGGCCCGGTCCACCGCCGTGACGGCCGCGCGCCGGATACTTCACGCGTTCGAACCGCGCGAAGATGCCGAAGGCGGCGTCCTCACGCGAACTGATTTCCATTACCTGTCCCAAGCCGCCGCGCTGGCGGCCCACGCCACCAGAATCCTGCCGCAGCTCCTTGCGCCATATCACCAGTGGCGTGATCGCTTCGGTTGCCTCGACGGGGACATTGCGGACACCCGATGGAAACGGCGTTGCCGAAAGCCCGTCCTGTTCGGGACGCGCGCCCGCACCACCGGAATGAAAGCTGTTGACCATGAACGGTGTGCCGGCCGCGCGGCCGATGCCGGTTAGTCCGTGACCGGCTATCAGGTTAAGTGTCCAGAGATTGGAGGTACCTTCCGCTGGCACGCGGCCCGGCAGCGCCTGGTCGAGGCAGCCATACACCACATCGGGCAGCATGTGGCCCATGACAGAACGTGCATACACGGCCGCGGGATGGGTGGCGCTGAGGATGGTGCCCTCTGGGGCGGTCACCCGGACCGCATCGAGCGTGCCGGTGTTGTTGGGAATATGCGGCGCCACCACACAATTGACACCGAATGTCGTATATGCCTCCGTATAGCAGAGCGGGCAATTGATCGCGTAGGATGACATGCCCGACGTGCCGGTATAGTCCACGTGGATTGTGCCACCACCGATGGTGAGTGTGCCAACCAGATCGATCGGCGCCTCGTAGCCATCGATGCGCATCGACGCTGTCCAGGTGCCTTGCGGCAGTTTGCCGATGGCCTCTGCCATGCCCTGGCGGCTGCGGCTGATGATCGCCTCGCCCAGCGTGTCCAGATCGCGCAGCTCGAATTCGTGCATCATGGCGACCAGGCGACGGCTGCCGATTTCGTTGCAAGCGATCAGCGCATAGACGTCGCCGATCACCTGAACTGGCTCTCGTACATTGGAGCGGATCATCGCCAGCAGGTCCTCATTCATCTCGCCGGCGCGCGCAAGGCGCAGCAGTGGAATGAACAGGCCTTCGTGATAAATCTGGCGCCCTTCAGGTGTCTGGCCGACGCCGCCCATATCAACCAGGTGTGTCGTGCAGGCGAACAATGCGACGATGCGGCCATCCATGAATGTCGGCGACACGACGACGAGGTCGTAGAGGTGACCAGTGCCTTTCCACGGATCGTTGGTGACGTAGACATCCCCTTCCTTCATCTGCGCGATGGGAAAGACTTCCAGGAAGTGGCCAACCGAGCGTGCCATCGTGTTGATGTGGCCCGGCGTGCCAGTGACTGCCTGCGCCAGCATCCGACCTTCGAGGTCGAAGACGCCGGCGGATATGTCACCGGCCTCGCGTGCCGAAGTGCTGAACGCGGTGCGGACCAGGGTCTGTGCCTGTTCTTCGACGACAGACAGCAGACGGTTCCACATGATCTGCAGCTCGATCTCGGAGATGTTCCGGCGCATCAGGCTTCGATCTCCTCGATCACAATGTCATTGCTCGCGTTGACGCGTGCGATGTAGCCACTCGGCACAATGGTGGAGGTGCCGTCTTCAACGATAACTGCTGGACCTTTCAGCCATGCGCCTTGCGACAATGCGGCGCGCGCATGAACCGATGCCTCCACCATTTCGCCCGTCGAGATGTCCAGCATGGAACGGGTGGCTACCGGTGCTGCTTCGATTGTCTCCGCTGGTAGGGCCAGCTTCGGCGGCAGTTCATGAGGCTCCGCAAGCGATAATGTCCAGGTGACAGCTTCGACTTCCAGCTTGGGGATGGTGCGGCCGTAAACGCGCGCATAGGTCGCATCGAATGCGGCCCGCAATGCCGCGGGGTCGAGCTGGCCATTTGGTAGTGGCACGGCGACCTCATGACCCTGACCGCGATAGCGCATGAACCCAGTGCGCGTCTCCACAAGTTCGCCACTGGGGACGCCAAGCCGCACAACCGCCTCGGCCTCGGCACGCATCTCTGCGAACAGCGCGTCGATCGTGTTCTGTTCAAGCGCATCGAGCCGGACCAGCAGCGTACGGACGACCTCATAGCCGATCGGCGCGCCGAGGAAACCGTAAGCAGAGCCGACACCCGCACCTGGCGGCACAACAATGCGGCGAATGCCAAGCTTCTGCGCCAGCCGCACGGCATGCAGCGGTGCCGCACCACCAAATGCGATCAGAGTACGACCGGAGGTCTCCTTGCCGTTTTCCACCGCATGAACGCGCGCCGCGCTGGCCATGTTCTCGTCAACGATTTCGGCAATGCCACGCGCGCCATCCCATGCATTCATGCCGAGCGCCTGGCCAATACCGTGCGTAATGGCTTGCTCGGCACGTGCTGGATCGAGCGCGATCTTGCCGCCGGCAAAGCGGGCCGGATCGATGCGTCCCAGCACCACGTCCGCGTCCGTGACGGTTGGGTGCGTGCCGCCACGCGCGTAGCAAGCCGGACCAGGACTGGCGCCGGCGCTGTCGGGCCCAACCACGATGCGCCGCAGTGGATCGACACGTGCGATCGAGCCTCCGCCGGCGCCGATCTCCACCATGTCGATCACCGGGATCCGCACGGGGAAGCCACTGCCCTTCGCGAACCGATAGGCCCGCGCGATTTCGAAGTGGCGCGACTGTTGCGGCGTGTAGTCGTCAATCAGCGTGATCTTCGCAGTGGTGCCGCCCATATCGAATGAGATCGCCCGATCATAGCCACCGCGCGCAGCGACATGGCGCGCAAGAATGGCACCGCCGGCGGGACCACTTTCCACCAGACGCACGGGATAGCGCCTCGCAGTCTCGACGGTGCAGATGCCGCCCGACGACATCATGAGAAGCAGCGGGCACTTGGCGCCGATCTGCCGCAGTCCATCCTGCATGCGCGCCAGATAGCGATCCATCATCGGCAGGACATAGGCATTGGCCACAACGGTCGAGGTCCGCTCGTATTCGCGGATTTCGCGGCAGACTTCCGACGAGATGCTGATCGCAAGGTTCGGCAGCAAATGCGCCAGCACATCGCGGGCATGTTCCTCGTGCGCTGGGTTGATGTAGGAATGCAGGAAGCTTATCGCGAGAGCTGCAGCGTCGTTTTCGCGCAGGACTGGAACCAATTGCTCCAGTGCGGATACGTCGAGCGGCAACAGTACGGAGCCGTCCGCAGCAAGTCGCTCGCGAACCTCGAGGCGCCAATCGCGCGCTACCAGCGGTTCCGGGCGTTCCATGTAGAGATCGTACTGCTCGAAGCGATGCTCGTAGGCGATCTCCAGGGAATCGCGGAAGCCCGCGGTCGTGAGCAGAGCAGTGCGAGCCCCCTTGCGTTCGATCAGCGCATTCGTGGCGAGCGTTGTGCCGTGGATCACGAGATCAAGCGCTGACGCCGGGATACCTGCTTCGTCCAGGATGGCGCATGCGCCCGCGATCACCGCTTCGTCGGGTGCGGCATGGGTAGTCAGCAGCTTCGTTGCCAGCGTCCGATGCGGCAGTTCGAGAACAAGGTCGGTGAACGTGCCGCCGATATCGACGGCAAGCCGGGTCTGTGCATATCTTGCTTGCGTCATCGTACGGGGCCGTATTTCGCCTCTTTCTGCGCGGCGGTCAGGAAGCGCTGTTCGAGACCGCGGATCGTCTCGAAGCCCACTAGGTCGTTGGCTTCCTGAAAGGAGACCGCCAGGTCCGATCGTTCGATCACGCGCCCCTCCGTCATCGCTTGCTGCAACACCGTCAGCGCGTTCTTCATGCCCTGAATCGCAGCTTCCGTCATCAGCCGGGGATAACTGACGACAGCGACGCCAAGGTCCTGCTGTTCGCGCGCCGACAATGACGGCGTGGTCGGTCGCGAGCGGATGCCAAAGCCCATGTTGACCGACAGAGGCTCAGTCCGGCGCCGGACATCGCCGCGGACTTGATTGAAGCCCATCTGCTGCGCCAGGCGGGCGCTGAAGCCGTCATAGACCCCCGGCAGGACCACAATTTGCTCGGCTTCGATCAACTCGCGGAAGCGCCGCGTCTTGCTGGTCATTGAGCACCCTCGCAACAAAACAGTGGAATGGTACGCCGCGCAAGCATATTCAACGCAAGTGTTGACAATCAATCAATACGTTGATTATCGTTGAACTGATGTCAGTCCACACGTGGCATGTTCTGGAACCGGAGGAGATCGCCAAGGAGGCGATGCTGGATCGCGTGTTCTCCGCGCTCTCGGATCCGGTGCGCCGCGCGATCCTGCTGCGATTGGGCGACGCGGCTTACCTGGTGTCGGAGCTCGCGGCGCCGTTCAACATTTCCTTGCAGGCGGTTTCGCGGCACATCCATGTGCTCGTGCGAGCGGGGCTGGTGCGCCAGGAACGCACCGGCCGGATCAGCCGCTGCAGCCTGGATGCCGGGCCAATCTTTGCCGCTGCCGTCTGGCTCAACCGCTACAGCAAGTACTGGCAAGACCAGTTTGATCTGCTCGCCGCTTCGCTGATGGAGATTGAGGAACAACAGACGCGAAACCGTCGGAAGAAGGAGAAGAAGTGATGATCGATAGTCATCCTGTCGTTTCCCACGAAGCCTGGGCCGAAGCGCGTAAACAGTTTCTTGCCAAGGAGAAGCAGTTCAATCGCCTGCGCGACGAGCTGAGCGCGGAGCGGCGCTCCTTGCCGTGGGAGCGCGTGGAAAAGCAATACGTCTTTGAAGGGCCGGATGGCCAGGAAAAGCTGGCTGATTTGTTTGCCGGGCGCTCGCAGTTGATCGTCTATCATTTCATGCTTGGCGCCGATTGGAATGAGGGATGCAAGAGCTGCTCCTTCTGGGCTGACAACTTCGATGGTATCGACGTTCACCTGGCGCATCGCGATGTGACACTGTTGGCAATCTCCAGT
The DNA here is from genome assembly GCA_963733475.1 of uncultured Alphaproteobacteria bacterium. Lineage (GTDB taxonomy): Bacteria > Pseudomonadota > Alphaproteobacteria > Acetobacterales > Acetobacteraceae > JAMXLO01. The sequence goes on from CAVTEC010000017.1 coordinate 30,862, forward strand.
GCGCCGTTGGAAAAGATCAATGCGTTCAAAAAGCGCATGGGGTGGAATGTCAAATGGGTCTCGTCCGCGGGCAGCGACTTCAATCGGGATTATCACGTGAGCTTCGCGCCTGAAGATCTGGCAACGGGTGAGGTTGAATACAACTACACCCGGAGAAAGTCATCGCTGACTGAATTGCCTGGTATCAGTGTGTTCTATAAAGCAAGCGACGGCACCGTGTGTCACACCTACTCCACGTACGCGCGTGGTTTGGACATGATGAATGGCGCCTACCACTACCTAGACCTGGTGCCGAAAGGGCGGGACGAGGTGGCATCTGGCCATAAGATGTCGTGGGTTCGTTTTCACGACAGCTATGGAGAGTGAGGGTTGCCATGAATTATCACCAAACAGCCGATCAGGTCGCTGCGTGGCGCGAACAGATCGCCGAGCTGCGGCGGAAGATGCGCGAGGCTCTGGCCGCGACGGAACCCGAGCCTGTGCAGGACTACGAATTTGCGACGACATCCGGCGCAGCGCGCCTGTCGCAACTGTTCGGGGCCAAAGCCGATCTGATTGCAATCCACAATATGGGCAGAGCGTGTGTGCATTGCACATTATGGGCGGATGGATTTAATGGCATCTATCCGCACATTGCCGATCGCACCGCGTTCGTGGTGACCAGCCCCGATCCACCGGACGTGCAACAGACGTTCGCCGCGGGCCGTGGCTGGCGGTTCCCGATGGTCAGTCACCAGGGCAGCAGCTTCGCTGAGGACATGGGGTACAGATCCGTCAAGGGTGGATGGCTGCCGGGCGTGTCAGTGTTCCGCCACGATGGTACTCGCATGATGCGTGTCGCCGATACCGGGTTCCGGCCGGGCGACGATTTCTGCTCGCTATGGCATTTCTTCGATCTGCTACCAGACAGCGTTGACGGCTGGCACGCGAAGTATGCTTATCGGTGACGAGAGCACGGTCAGGACAGCCGGAAGCGATGGGTTTCGCTGCACTCAACCCATCCTACGGTTACGGGGTCGGGCCATTCGTGGGATGCGTTGCGCGGCGAGCGACACTTATCAGGTCTCCCACTCTATGCGTTACCGGTGAGGCCTTGGGCTATGCCGGCAGCCAGCGTCGCGTGGGCTTGCGCACTCGGGTGCAGTGAGTCGAAGAAGAGATATTGGCTCTGCGCGCTGCCGGTCGCCTGCAAGGAGCCACTGCTCGAACTGGTCAGATTGCCGCTCCAGAGAGGCGTGTTGACGTTTGTGAAGCCATAGACCGACGGATTGGCAATCACGTTGTCCAGCACTGAATATGTATCGACGAGGTCGATCTTCAGTGCGCCGGAGGCCTCGAGCGGTTGCAGCGCGGCGGCCAGGTCACTGTCGTATAGTGACGCAACGGACGACGCCGACTGCGCCGTGGTCGCACCGCGGTCCATCTCGTAGGGTGTCTTGCCAAGATCGGGCACATCAAGCACGAGAAAGTTCTGCGCACCATGCGCAGCCAAGCCACCGATCACCGCCACCTCGTTGTTCACCGCGTCGGCTACATCCTGTTGCTGCTGCGTCGGCGTCAACGATGAGTCGCTGGTGATATCGAGCACGTCATTCGAGCCAATCCACATCGCGTACAACGCGCCGGGTTGGGGCGACGGAACCTGTGCGAGGAACTGGGAGTATTGCGACGGCAAATCGGTCGGGTTCAGCGTGTGCACCGGCGTCTGTCCGGTTTCCGCTCCGCCATAGGCGAAGTCGGTGCCACCCGCGAGACTCGGCTGCAATGGCGGCAGGCCAATCTGTTGCGCAAGGTCCTGCGCCCATGTCGGCCCGTTGCTGAAGCTGCGATCCGCATAGGGCGGTGATACGGGCACAGTGCCTAGCGTTGCGAGCGATACGTTTCCGGTGTCGCTCAGGCTGTCGCCAAACACGTACATCGCCGAGTAAGGCGCACCAGGCGCAGACTGCACCGGTGCGACAGGCTTTGCGGAAGCAACAGCCGCTGCAACGTCCTGGGCGATGAAGCTCAAGGTCGATGGTTGGTCAGTCGTGTCCAGGTTGATTGGGGCAGTCAGCGCAGTACCGAGCCCGTTTGGCAAATTGTCATCCAAGAAGCTGCTCAGCGTGGACATTGGCTCCCCCATACGATGGTTGCCGTCACGCTATCCGGAATCATATTAGCGGCCGCGGGTTGCCTTCACCTTTTTGCGACGCTGCTTTTCAACGGGTTATTTCTTCTTCTTGCCGCTCTTCTTTCCGCTGACGCCACCAACTTCTGCGGCCACGTCACGGAAAAACTTCGCTCGCTCTATCGAGCCAGAGATGATGAAGCTGTGGTCGTTGCCGGATGATATAAAGCGCGAACCCATGGCTATGTAGCGGCGCGCGTCCTCGTCCTGATTGATGCCGCCGACGCCGAGTGCCTTGCCATGCTTGCGGCAGGCGTCTCCGACTGTCTGGCACGCGTCGATCAGTTTCTGATGGCCCATCTGGCCGGGAATGCCCATTTCGGAGGTCAGGTCGAAACTACCGATCAGCAGCACGTCGATGCCGTCTACTGAGGCAATGGCATCGGCGTTCTTCACGCCGTCGGGGCTTTCGATCATGACGACGGTGAGGATTTCGTCGTTGATGGCCTTCTGCGCCTCGGACACGTGCGGCGCCATGTAGCTGTAGATCGGCGGGGGACCGCCCCAGCTTCTGTGCCCCATCGGCGGATAGTGGAAGGCGTCGGCGATACGCTGCGCCTGCTTCTTTGTATCTACATGCGGCACGACAATGCCAAGTGCGCCATTGTCCAGCAGGCGCGTGGCTTCATCCAATGCGCCGGCACAGACGCGGATGATTGGGGCAATGCCAGCGGCCAGCGAAGCGAGGCAGATCTGCGTTGCCTCCTGAACGGTGAAGGCGCCGTGCTCCATGTCCATGAACAGGTAGTCGTGTCCGGCGGCGGCGGCCAGCATCGGTGCGGCGCTGCTGCGCAGATGATGCAGTCCAAAGCCCAACGCGATGTCGCCTTGTGCCAGCTTGCGTTTTGCCGCGTTGTGAACGATCGCCATTCGCTCCCCCTGTCAGTCCTTCTTCTTGTCCTTCTTGCGCGACTCCTTTGGCGCGCTGGGCAGCGCGTTGAAGAACCCACTGCGCGTGTTCGCGCCCATGACGATGTATTGGTGATCGGAACCGGTGAGCACGAAGCGCGCGCCCATGCCGACATAGCGGGCGGCGTTCTCTTCGTCGTAGACGCCGCCCATGCCGAGCACCTTGCCGTGCTTGCGGCAGGCGCTGCCTACTTCAGCGTAGGCATCAATGATCTTTGGATGGCCCATTTGGCCGGCGACGCCGAGTTCGGATGACAGGTCGGAGGTGCCGATGAACAGCACATCGATGCCGTCCACCGCGGCGATGTCGGCGGCATTCTTCACCGCCTCGGGGCTTTCCAACATGACGATCGTCAGGATCTCGCCGTTGATCGCCTTTTGCGCCTCGGCCATGGCGGGGGGCTGGTAGCCGTAGATCGCAGGCGGACCGCCCCAGCTTCGCTTGCCGCGAGGCGGATAGCGAAATGCCTCGGCGATGCGCCGGGCTTCCTTCGCTGTATCGACATGCGGCATGATGATGCCGAGCGCACCGTTATCGAGCGCGCGGGTCGCCTCATCGATCGCATTGGCGCAGACGCGGACCAGCGGCGTCACGCCTGTGGGCAGCGACGCGATACAGAGCTGGGCGATCTCGCTGACCGAAAATGCGCCATGTTCGTTGTCCAGGAACAACCAATCGTGGCCGGTTGCCGCGGCCACTACGGGCGCGGCGGCGGTGCGCAGATGATGCACGCCGAAGCCCAAAGCCACGCCGCCAGCCTGCATTTTTTGCTTGGTGTTGTTTGGCACCAGCGGCATTGCCCGCGCTCCCCCAATTCTTTAACGGGCCGCAGGGCAGCATGCGGGCGGGACGGGGTCAATAAGTATGTGTAGTCAAGCTGGGACCTTGTGCTCGACCAGCGCAATCAGACCCTCGAGGCGATCGGCTTCGGCCGCGGGCTTGTCGGTGCGGATGCGGGCAATGCGTGGAAAGCGCAGCGCCACACCGGATTTGTGACGATTTGATAACTGCGCGGCGTCGAAGGCGACTTCCAGGACCAGGGATTTTTCCACCTCGCGCACCGGACCGAACCGCGCCACCGTGTGGTTGCGGATCCAGCGATCGAGGAACGCCAGCTCCTGGTCGGTGAAGCCGAAATAGGCCTTGCCGACCGGGACCAGTTCGTCGTCACGCCAGACGCCGAATGTATAGTCGGAGTAATAGCTGCTGCGTTTGCCGTGGCCGCGCTGTGCATACATCAACACCGCGTCGATCGTCAGCGGATCGCGCTTCCACTTCCACCACAGCCCTTTCACCCGGCCCGGCACATAAGGCGTGTCGCCGCGCTTCAGCATCAGGCCCTCGATCGAGGCCGCGCGCGCGCCATCGCGCAGCACCATCAGCTCGTCCAGCGAGGAGAAGCGGATCAGCTCGGACAGGTCCATCCGCTGCGGGACGGACGCGCGCATACCAGGATTCCAGCCGGGCGCGCCGCGTCGTCGAACGGCAGAGGGCGGACGTCTTCCTCGCCCTCGAACAGGATGTCGTAGAGGCGGATGCCAGCGGGATAATCGGCCATCATGCGCGCACTGACGACTTTGCGGTTCAGCCTTTGTTGCAAATCGGCGAAAGGTGCGACCTGGCCGCTGCGCATCACCAGCAACTCGCCGTCCAGGACGGCGCGGAAATCCATTGCCTCCAGTATTTCGGGGAAGGCGTTGGAGATATCCTCGGCGCCGCGCGAATAGATGCGGCGGCCGCCCTCGGTCGCGACGAGCTGCACCCGAATGCCGTCCCATTTCCATTCGGCGCGCCAATCGGCAGGCTGCAAGGTGGCAAGGTCGGCAACTTCCAGCGGATGCGCGAGCATTGGCGGGCGGAACACTGGCGCCTGGGCGGGGTCCGGCTTGGGGCCACGCTTCTCCAGCCAGGCGAACAACGCCAGGTAGGGTGGGGCCAGGCCGTGCCAGACTTCCTCGACATCGTCCGGTTCGACGCCGCCGATTTCCGCTAACGCGATCTTCGCCAGACGCGCCGATGCGCCGACACGCAGGCCGCCAGTGATGAGCTTCAGCAGCGCGAGGCGCGCCGATGCGTCGGACGCGTCGAGCCAGCCTGCGACAATGTCGGGGAGCTTCGATTTCGGCGCGGATCTCCAAGGCTTCAACAACTTCGGCAAGACGAGGCGGTGAGGCATTGGTCGGTGCATCAGGCCACATGAGCGCGACCGTTTCGGCCAGGTCACCGACATAGTCGTAAGACCAATCGAACAGCACCGGGTCGGTGCGCGCGGCGGCCAGCTCGCGGATCAGGCCAGGTTTGGCAGCGGTGAAGGAAAGCTCGCCGGTGATCGCGGCGAGGCCGATGCCGCGGTCCGGATCGGGCTGGGTAGAGAAATAGCGCCGCAGCAACGCGATCTTGGCGTTGCGCGATGGGGTGAAGACCAGGCGCTCCAAAAGTTCGGCAAAGGCAATCATGAGGGATTATGTTGGAGGGATCTGGCGTCGAATCCAGTAGCGGTCACAGGGGGCACGTATGGGTCATCAGTATCGGGCGGCGGCGGTGGTTGTGGCGGCGGCACTATGCGGTTGCGCGGCGGACCACTATCAGAACGTCAATCACCCAAACTATGGGGATGCGGACTACAAGACGGATCTGGACCAGTGCCGGAAGGAGAACTCTACGACAACGACGACGCAGGGATACGATGTGCAGATACACGTCGATGTCGATGAGGCGAAGGCGGCGTCATGCATGACCGCGCGCGGGTGGCAGAAGGCGACCAAGTGAGAGGGGTGCATGCCCCACCTCACCCTACCCTCTCCGCGCCGACAAGGGGCGGAGAGGGGAACAACTCGATCAGCCCGATGTGATCGGGCAACTGCGCCGCGGTGTAGGTTTCGCCGAAGCTGTCGGGGATTTCGGGCAGCATGGTGGCGTTCCAGGCTTGCCACTCCGACAGCATGCGTTCGACGACGTCGGGCTTGCGGCCCCATAGGTTCGCACGTTCCCGAGGATCGGCAACGACATCGAACAGGAAGCTGTTGTCGCGGATCTTCAGATACTTGTAGTCGCCATCGCGCATCGCTCGCTGCGCGTTGGTCTTGTAGCGCCAGAACAGCTTGCGCGGGACCGGTGCGCTCTGGCCGGTCAGTATTGGCAAGAGGTTCAGGCCGTCGGACGGATAGTTGGGGTCGCGCGCAACGCCAGCCGCTTCCAACAGCGTGGGGAACCAATCCATGGTGATTGCGACCTGATCACTCACCTGCCCTGCAGGGATGCGCGACGGCCAGCAGATCAGAGTGGGTATGCGCAAGCCACCTTCCAGCAGCTCGGTCTTGATGCCGGTGAATGGCCAGGTGTCCGAGAAGCGCTCGCCACCATTATCGCTGGTGAAGGTCACGATCGTATTGTCGGTCAGACCGTTGGCATCCAGCGCCTGCAACACGCGACCGATCTGCAAGTCCATTGCCTGTATCATGCGGTAATAGGTCGGCTGCGTGCCGCCGTCGTAATGGCGCAGGTTGCTGCCGAGCAGACGGTCGGATTCAGCGCGATCGCCCGGTGCCTCCCACGGCCAATGCGGCGCATTGAAGTGCAGGCTGAGCAGGAACGGCTCCTTCCGCGCGGCGCAGTCGTTGATGACAGTGACGGCGCGATCGCCCAGCAGGTCGGTCATGTAGCCGTGCTGGCGAACCGGTTCGTCGCCTTGCCACAGATCATGCGCGCCGCGCGCGTTCAGGTGAGAGTAGTAGTCAACAGCACCGCTGCGAATTCCGTAGAAATGCTGATAGCCACTCTTCGTCGGGCCGAATTTTGGCGGTAAGCCAAGGTGCCACTTGCCAACCAGTGCCGTCGCGTAGCCCGCGGCCAACAGCAGAGAGGGCAGCGTCGGATGGTCCGGTGGCAGGCCGATATCCGTCTTTCCTGCCAGAGGCTCCTCAAGGCCGAGCGGCAGGCGATACTGGTAGCGGCCGGTGATCAGCGCGAGGCGTGTTGCGGAGCACACCGCGGAGTTGGCGTAGCCTTGCGTCAGGCGACGCGATGATCAACGGCGCAAGCACCGCCGGCAGCGCCCGGGCGATCGAGCCGCAGGTTTGTTGCAGAAACATCGCCGTGACCGCGATCAGCATATGGGTCAAGTGAACGCTTCCTCCGGATGATGAGTCTGTTCCAACCCACCGGCGTGCCTACTACGAACAATTTTCTTGTTCAAATATTCAAGGGGATTTTGGTGTCAGCTGCTCCGAGCAGCGACCGAATATGAGGTTCTGCGGCACGGTGCTGCAGCTGACCAAACGGCTCGAACCGAGACCTGACCAGGGAAACCTATCAGCATGACCGAATGACCAGTTGACCCGGCCAATCCCCAGGCTAGGACGTTATGGGGCACTAATTTTCGGGAAGGGGAGAGCGATCGAACGCGTCGGGCGCCCGCGATATTGACGCCACGCGCCGGCGGAACTCGCGCGATCTTTTCCGATCGCGACGTTACCGTCCCGCGGTGTTGGTGGAAATTCGGGGGTGAGCGCGCGCCGGGCGCAATGCCCGATAACAAGGAGTTCGGCGCGCGCGTGAGCGACATCTCCACAAGCCTGATCGAGCGGCAGAATTTGCCGATGAGGATGAGCGTGCGCCGGTTCACCCGGCTGACGAACGCGTTCTCAAAGAAGGTCGAGAACCTGCGCGCCGCAGTTTCGCTGCATTTTGCGCACTATAATTTCGTGCGCGTGCATCGAACGCTGCGGGTCACTCCAGCGATGGGGGCGCGGGTGAGCAATAGGCTATGGTTGCTCGACGAACTGGTAGAAAGGGCTTCGCGATGAGCGGGATCGATTTTTCCGATTTGCTGCTTTTGATAAGCAGCCCCTAGATATACTCGCTAGGGACTATTGGGAGCCTGACAATGCCTTTGCAGACCGGGCAAAATGGAAATTGCTGTGCGCACGGCGAAGGCTCAAATGGATGCCGCTCGGTATATGAAATGGTCAGTCATCGCCCATTGCCGGCGCTGCGGTGGTCACTGTGATAATTCAGGCGGCGGCTTGGCTTTGCCCGCATCCATTTGGGTGAGCTTCGACTTAGCGGCTTATGCTGAGGGCTGGCGGGTGTCGCCTCCGGCGATCGGCAGATTTAGTCTCAGCAACCGAACCCTACGCCCGATAAACGGCTTGCGCTACACCCGCCAGCCCTCAGCATAATCCGGGCTAAGTCGGGGAAAGGTCATGCCGATAAGGCTGAGCGGCATTGCGCGATGGCGATGGGAATGGCCCCGTTAAATACAACGCTCTTGACATGTGTAACCTGTTACGTTATAAGTGTCATGGATGATTGTGCGGTTTCGCCATAAGGGGTTGGAGCGGTTGTTCACGCGCGGCGACACAAGCGGGGTTAACGCCCAGCATGTGCGCAAGCTGCGCCAAGTTCTGGCGGCACTGGACAACGCAAGCGATCCGGCAGGAGTGAGCCTGCCGGGGTTTCGGCTCCATCCGTTAAGAGGCGAGCGCAGAGGCCAATGGGCGGTTTCGGTATCGGGCAATTGGCGCGTCGTCTTCGAATTCGACGGGCCGGACACAACCAATATCGATCTTGTCGATTACCACTGACCGCGGCGAAGGAGGTGAAAACGATGTCGAGAATGCACAACCCGCCGCATCCGGGCGAGATTATCCGGGATCAGTGCCTTGAGCCGCTCGGGCTCTCGGTCACGGATGCGGCCAAAGGTCTTGGGGTAACGCGTAAGGCGTTTTCCGAGCTGCTCAACGGCCATGCCGGGGTTTCGCCGGAAATGGCGATCCGGCTGGAGAGGGCGTTCGGCAGCACGGCCGAGACCTGGCTGCGGATGCAGCTTGCTTATGATTTGTGGCAGGCAGAGCAGCGCGCCGGCGATCTGAAGGTCACGCGTTTCCCCGCCCCGTCAACCCCGGCGCCGTGCTGACGCGCGAAAGCGATCGCAGCAAGGCTGGTAGGGGAGGCGGGATTGAGCAAGAGGAAACGATACCGTAGCCAGGTGCTGGCCTCGGTCGACGAGACCGCAGCCGCCGGCATCGCCGGCGGCTCTTAAATTAGAAGGGCAAGATGCCAAAAATCGCGCGCCGATTGTTCGCTGCTGCTGTGGCTCTGTTCGTTTGCCTTTCCGCCGGCGCGGCCGCCGCGGCACAAATCAAGGTGCTGTCCGCCGGTGCGATGCGTGCTGTGCTCCAACAGCTCGCTCCCGCTTTCGAGAAATCGTCGGGCAACACCCTGGCGATCGAATACGCAACTGCGGGAAAAGTCGAGAAGGAGGTTGCTGACGACGAGCCGATTGATGTCGCGATCCTGACCAAACCGCGCGCTGAAAAGCTGGTGCGTGACGCCAAGCTCGTCGGCGGCACCACGACGGTGCTGGCCCGCGCGCCCATCGGCTTGGCGGTAAAGAAGGGCACGCCGCACCCTGATATCAGCTCGGTCGAAGCGTTCAAACGCACGCTGCTCGATGCCAAATCGATTGCCTATGTCGACCCGGCGAGCGGTGGCACGAGCGGCATCTTCCTGGCACAGGCCCTCGAAAAGCTTGGGATCGCCACCGAGCTGAAATCGAAGGTTCGCCTCGTTTCGGCGACCGCCGGCCAAAACTCACCGCAGGTTGGCCAAGTCGTCCGGCGCGGGGAGGCCGAGATCGGGATACAGCCGATCAGCGAACTGGTGGAGACTTCCGGCATCGATATTGTCGGCTCGCTACCAGCCAATCTGCAAAGCCCGGACTTGGTCTACACGGCTGGTTCTTTAACCATTTCCAAGCAAGCGCTGCCGGCCAAGGCATTGATCGATTTCCTGGCCGCACCTGCCGCAGCACCGGTCTACAAAGCAAATGGAATGGAGCCGGAATAATCAGGTTATCGAGTGGATGGGTGATTAAGTCTGTCCGGACGAGTGGCGCTCGCTCGGCATCGGCGATAGGGCGGCGAAGCGCACCGGGCGCGGTGTCGCTCGCACCCCCCGAATTCAGCCTTTAAAGAAGAGGTATTTTCACGAGGGAAGCGGCTGCTAACACGAGGACGACAATGATGATGAGCCAGACGAGGCCCATGCCCCACATCATTCCACCCATGTTGTTCATCATTGCGTATGTCCCCCTCGCCCTGCCCGAAAAAAGCGGCAACGCTCTTGCTGTAGTTCAAGGGTCATGCATGCGCGACGGCGGCAAGGCGGCGGTCGATCTCGACCAGCCGGCCAATCAGCGCCGTTGATTCCTCAAGTGTGAAATCGACCGCTTGAATGACGCCATAGACGATTGCACGCACGGCGCGCAGCGCGTCGGCGTCCAGCTCCGCCGGGCAGCGGCAATTCAGCTGCAAGCCACCGGTCGTTGCTAAGGTTGAGAAGAAACCAGGCGTCATCGTCCACGGGCAAGGCAAATAGCACCGGCTCCCGCGCCGTCAACTCCGCTCGCTATGCCTGTGCGTGGCAGCGCGCGGATCGGGTAGGGCGCGAATAATATCTCAATCGACGGGACACGCCTACAGAGCAATAGATCAGGTTTCGAAGCTGCGGTCCTTGCCGACGAACCATCAGTATTCACCTCGCATTCGGTCGCAACCCTGGATGCAGAGCAGAAGCGCGCCGCTTCTCAGGGAGCCGCGTACTCCTCCTTTCGGTTCAGTAATACCCAGGCGACACGCGCCGTTTTATTAGCGAGCGCGACGATCGTCCGATTGAATCCCCGTCGGACAACGAGCGCTTTCAGCCAGGTTGATCGCCGGTCGTCATGCTTGGGCAATCGGCTGACGACGGCACGGGCACCGTGGATGAGCTGGCGCCTGAGGTAATGGTTGGCGCGTCGTCCGATGCCGCCGAGCCGTGGCTTGCCGCCAGTCGTATATTGTCGAGGTACCAGCCCGATCCAGGCTGCCATCTCGCGGCCTGAGCGAAACTGCCGGCCATCGTTGACGGCGGCGATGATCGCAGTGGCGACAACCGGGCCGACACCGGGAAGCTTCGCGAGCCGCCGACAAGTCTCGTTGGTGCGGCAGAGGGCCACCATCGTCGCGTCGAGCTTCTTGATCCGGCGATCGAGATCGTCCAGTTGCTCCAGGAGCTCGCTGAAGATCGCTCGCGCCAGCTCGGACAGGTCGGCACCGGCGACGGCGGCCGGTGCTTGCGCGATAAAGCGCCACGGGCCTTGCGGGAGCACGATTCCATATTCGGCAAGCAGGCCGCGCGTATGGTTGATCAAAGCCGTCCGTTGGCAGATCAGCCGATCGCGGGCACGATGAAGCGATTGAAGGTCCTGCTGATCGGTCGACTTCACCGGTACGAAGCGCATTGTCGGGCGCAGCGCCGCTTCGAAGATTGCCTCCGCATCGACCGCATCGTTCTTCGAGCCTTTGACGAAGGGCTTTACGAAACGAGGATTGATCAGGCGCACCTCGCGGCCGGCGGCGAGCCAGCATCGACCCCAGTAATGCGCGCTGGCGCATGCCTCCATCGCGATGGCCGTCGGTGCCAGGTTGGCGACCACCTCGGCCAGCTTCGCCCGGCTGACCTTCCTCGACAGGATCACCCCGTCGGTGTCGATGCCGTAAAGGTGGAACGATCGCTTGCCGACATCGATCGCCAGTAATTCCAGTGCCATGCTTCCCTCCTGTGGTTGGCGACCGCATCGTCGCCGGGAAGCGGGAGGCGTCCATCCCATAACATGACGACCGCGGTCGACGCGGTCTTCCTGGGCAAGGAGCGGCGCTTCAACCGCCGCTTTTTGCGGATGTGCTCGCATTACCTGGTCGATCCGGTGGCTTGCACACCGGCCTCGGGCTGGGAGAAGGGGCAGGTCGAGAACCAAGTCGGCAACATCCGCGAGCACTTGTTCACGCCGCGGCTGCACTTTGCCGGCTATGCCGAGCTCAACGCCTGGCTGGAGGCGCGCTGCTTCGCGCAGGCACGCGAGAGCGCGCATCCCGAGCAGACCGACAAGACCGTGTCGGAAGTCTTCGAGGCCGAGCGGCCCGGCCTGATCTCGTATCCCGGCCCCTTCGACGGCTTCCACGAGGTCGAGGTCGCGGTGTCGAAGAGCAGCCTGGTGCGCTTTGACCACAACCGCTACAGCGTCGCGGTCAAGGCGGCGCGGCACAACGCCCAGCTGCGGGCTTATGCCGATCGGGTTGTCGTCTGGTGTGATGGCGAGATTGTCGGCGAGCATGCCCGCCGCTTCGGTCGCGGCCAGACTGCCTACGACCCCTGGCATTACCTGCCGGTGCTGGCCCGCAAACCCGGCGCGCTGCGCAATGGCGACCCGTTCCGCAACTGGGACCTGCCGCCGGCGTTGGCGCAAATCCGGCGGCGGCGGGCCGGCCATGACGACGGCGATCGCCAGTTCGTCGATATCCTGACGGCGGTTGCCGAGGCCGGGCTCGACGCCGTCGAGGCGGCCGGCGCCGAAGCGCTCGCAGCCGGGTTGTTCTGTCGCGACGTCGTGCTGAACATCCTGGCGCGGCACCGCGATGCCGATCCGCCCGCTGCGGTCGCAACGCCGACGGCGTTGGCGCTGGCGATCGAGCCGATCGCCGATTGCGCTCGCTATGACCAGCTGCGCGGCTGGCCGGCCGCGGGAGCCTACCGTGGAGCGGCATGAGATTATCGAGCTGATGGGCCAGCTCAAGCAGCTGGACCAGCGGTTGCGGAATCCCGAAGTGGATTGGGGTGATCAATCTTACGACCGCGATTAACGCGCCGCGGGTGGCGGGTACCCATATGATCGATCAGTCGATTACAGGTAACGCTACGCTTGCTGGAATTGTGACGTACGTCAAAATCCAATAATCAATACGTCACGGCAGCGCATTAGGAAGGCGAGAGGCACCTCTCGCCTTCCCCGCAGCGCGGCATAGACTTCCGGTAACTGGCTGGGTTTTGGATCCACTCGCCGCCCGTGATCGGCGTCGCACGATCCATCCTGCTAATTCATCCCACGCGCTAAGAAGCCTTCCGCCGCCCGTCCGGTTCTTGCTGCCCCGCGCCGTGTCCCTGACGGCCGGTTCGTGACCCGATACCGGGGTCTCGGAATATGATGACGGTGTTCGGCATGGTGTTTGAACGGCACGGCAGAGGGTTTCCGGTTATGGACGGCCAGCCTGCCCGTCAGGCTCTCGCCGGCAACCCGGCCGATCCCTGCAACACGTCGCGTTAGTTTCTTTAATCGCCAGGCAGCGCGCGCCGCGCTTCACCGGATACTCGCCTGGCCGATTGAGCGGGTGCTCATAGCTCATGGAGAGCCCGCCACTACAGACGGAGCGGCATTCGTGCGAGGCGCCTTCGCCTGGTTGCTTTAGCCGTGAGCGGCTTGCCCAGGGATCTCAGGCGATCTTGGCAATGGCGTCTCTGGGGCGCCGTTCGCCAATGGCGCGATAGCGCAACATAAATACGAGATGCATGCCATATTGATAAAGCGAATATGAATTTGACACATAACGTCTTTCAGACCGGCGCTGATGTAGGTGCATAGCGACGACCGGCTCACATCAACTCGTCGGCAGCTCGCACGCACTCGATGGGGGCGCCGCTCCGTTAATCGTCGGCAGCCGCGGTCACTGGGCGGCGGCGGACCCCGCGCAGCAGCAGCAGGACGGGGAGCGTCGCCAGCGCGATCAGCATCATCAGCCGGAAATTGTCGATATAGGCGACCATCGCAGCTTGCCGCGTCACCTCGGCATTGAGCGCCGCGATGCCGCCCGGCGTCGACAGGCTGTACGGCGCCGCGAGGTACGGAGCCTGCACTAAGGGGTTGTCCGGCCGCAACCCCTCGACAAGGTATGAATGCACGATCTGGGTTTTCTCCGCGAGGTTGGCGACGAGGACGCTGATGCCGATGCTGCCGCCGAGGTTGCGCATCAGGCTGCGGATCGCGGTGCCCTGGGTCAGGATGTGGCGCGGCAGCGTCGACAGCGCCAGGATATTGAGCGGCACCTGGGTGCAGCCGAGGCCGAACCCTTGCAGCAGCCCGGAAATGATGACCGGCGCCATCCCCATCTGCAGCGAGAACTGGCTCATCTGCCACATCGACAGCGCGGTCAGCAAAAAGCCGAAGCCGATGATCAGCCGGTTGTCGACCCGGATGATCAGCGGCGCCACAACAAACATCGCCGTCATGGCGCCGATACCGCGCGGCATCGTCACAAAGCCGGTCGTCATCGCCGGATAGGCCATCAGGTTTTGCAGCATCGTCGACAACAGTGCGAGCGTCCCGGTCATGATCAGCCCGCCGGCAAACATCAGCACCGTACCGGCGGTGAAATTGGTGCTCTTCAACAGGTCGCGGTTGAGGAACGACGGTCCGTCGGTGGTTACCGTGTGCACGCTGAACAGGTAGAGGCCGAGCCCCGCGATCGTCGCTTCGATCCAGATCTCGCCCGAATTGAACCAGTCCTTCAACTCGCCGCGGTCGAGCAGCAACTGCAGGGCGCCGATCCCCAGGCTCAACGCGAGGAATCCGAAGACGTCGAACGGCTCGCGATGGATGTTGCGGCTGTGGCGGATGAAGACGAGGACGCCAAGCGTACACAACAGGCCGATCGGCAGGTTGACGTAGAACACCCAGCGCCAGCTGTATTCCTGGGTCAGCCAGCCGCCGAGCGCCGGCCCCATGATCGGCCCGCAGATCGTGCCGACGCCGAACACCGCCATCGCTTGCCCGTGCCGCTCCGGCGGGTTGATCTGCAACAGGGTGGCTTGCGACAGCGGGATGAGGCCGGCGCCAGCGACCCCCTGCAGGGCGCGAAACGTCACCAGTTCGCCGAGGCTGGTGGCGGCGCCGCACAGCGCCGAGGCGATGGTGAAGCCGATGATCGAGGCGAGGAAAATAGGTTTGATGCCGAACCGGCCGGCGAGCCAGCCGGTCAGCGGCATCATGATCGCGGAGCAGACGATGTAGGAGGTCAGGGTCCAGGCGACCTGGTCGAGGGAGGCCGAGAGGCTTCCCTGGATGTGCGGCAGGGCGACGTTGAGGATCGTGTTGTCGAGCCCCTGCATGATGTTCGCCAGCATGATCGAGATCGTGATCATGCCGCGGTTCGCAACCGGGGTGAACGCGTCGCCCCTCATGGATCGCCCTCGAAGCGCAAGCCACTCGCCGGATCGGTGGCCCTCTGTTCTTAACCTGCGTTGCGGGTGAGGATGGGCTCATGGCCCGCGACTGAGTCATGTTTTCTTGCCGGAGGAGCCCTCACCGCTGAGAAGCTGCTTGGCCAAGCAGCTAGTCAGGCAAGCGCTGAAACATGGAGCAACTGCAGTCGGTTGAAATAGGCGGCGCCCCCCTGCCCCTTGCCTTCTCGAATCACGCATGATAACGTCCGCTCTCATTCGTCATCCCGTTCGCGCAAAATTGAGCATGACAGGACCTTGAAGATCTGCGGATCTGCTTTCGCCCTCCCCTAATGTCGAAGTAAGGCAACACTACCTGATCGTGAGATTGAGCGTTCGAAAGAGCGCGAAATCGGTGATTGTAACGCGATACCGGCACCGCGGCCGGCAAGGCATTCCTCGACATGCTCGGCGTATTCGCCGAATTCGAGACCAATCTTCGGCGCGAGCGGCAGCTTGAAGGGATCACCGCCGCCAAGGCGCGCGGTGTCTACAAGGGCCGCAAACCATCGATCGGTGCCGGCGAAGTCCGGCGGCTGCTCGATGACGAGAAGCTGGGCCCGGCGGCGATCGCCCGCCGGCTCGGCATCGGTCGTGCGAGCGTCTATCGCCTGCTCGGCAAACAGACCGGAGATCACTTCCATCAGCTTGATCTTTGCCCGGCCCAACCGCACGACCTCCGTCGAAGTCAATCCGCAGCGTCAGCCTCGGCATGGCCTTGCGCCTGGCTTGGCTTCGGCGATGGTTTCCGGTGAGATCGCCGTGGTGCTCTTGCTGTTGGTTCATTTTGGAGCCATGGCCGAAGGGTGGAATAGCTGCTCGCCGTCCACTTTATATGCGCCGATTGCGCGCGCCTCAAGGCGCAACTCGAGAACCTGCTTGTCCCGCCCGGCCCCCAGGTTTCTGGACACTCCCAGAGATACCGTCATAACCTATTGAAATACCGCGCGTTCCTTAGCGTCACTTTTGGCACGCAGGTTACGAGAAGGCCTACACCCTACAGAGACTGAGGTCCACTCGGGCCGATCTTCCTCAAATTTAATAATCTCGCCTTTATCCCGCTGCGCACCCTGCTGCGTTTTTACATTGGCACCGCGATCGAGGTGACCACCAGGCCGGCCGCAAGGGCGATAAACGAGAGTGCCGCCATTACCGAGACGGGGGGCCGTGGTTTTTCCTCGCGACCCATCGCCATGGCCGGCATTGCGTTCGTCCTAGCCGTATCGATGGGCGCGTCGTGGCCGCCGTGTCCCGACATCGCGATGGCAGGCGCGGCGGCAGCGGGACGCACCGTCATCATGCCGTGCTTCAGATGGTGACGCACGAGCCACCAGTTGATCGGATAGGCGACGACGAAACCGACCAACAGCGCCATCGACATGACGAACCAAAACGCCGATGTTGTCGGATCGGCGCCCCTGCCGAGCTGGGTCTTCAGGATCATCATCGTCGGCACCATGCCGGTCATCAGCAGGTTCATGGACAGCAGTTCGGGGATGAAAGTGCTGGTGAGTGAGCGAATGTAGGAGCCGCCCACCATGTCGCGCATGAACAACGCTTGAAACACCATCCAGCCGAAGGCGAAACCAAGTGTGTATTCGAGAGCGACTTCGATCGGGCCGGTCACGCCGAAGACGCGCGCGAGCACCGCGCCGGCGAGGATACCGATGCCATCGCCAGCAACGCAATGCATGGTCGATCCCAAAGTCTGCCGCCATTGCACCGCGACATATTGTCCGTGCGTGCCGGGTAGCGGTTCACGGCACCCCAGCACGTAGAGGAAGGCGCCGATCACGCCTGTGTAGGCGGTGACCAGCACGAAGCCCCATTTCAATACGGGGGATTCCGGAGTGGTGCGGATGTCGACGGCGACGAACAGCACTGCGGCGGCCGCAAGAATGAACCACAGCAACATTACGCCATCGAGCATAACGACCTCATAGTATCGGATGAGGAAACCATCGGATATCCAGAAATTGGAGCCAGCGAAAGGCGCGGTAGGTTTCCTGATGGGGATTTCGTCGCCACAAATACCACAGGATGGAGGCTACTGTATTAGCAAGAACGACTGTCGACCTTGCACAGCCAGCGCCATTGGCGTTTCAAAGATCCTCCATCCAGTATTCACCATCGATGTCCGACCCCGGCAGGCCGACAAGCCAAGGCCGCCCGAAACCAGGGGTTCGCTACTCCAGCCACTCCTTTAGCTTCGACCACCGCCGCCTTGCCCGCTTCCCCTTGACGGCAATCGCCAGAGTTTGGCGCTGGCCGAAGAGGACGACCAGCCGCTTACCGCGGGTGACGCCGGTGTAGATCAGGTTTCGCTGGAGCATGGTGTAATGCTGTGTGGTCAGCGGGATGACCACGGCGGGGTATTCCGAGCCCTGGCTCTTGTGAATCGTCGTCGCGTAGGCGAGCACCAGCTCGTCGAGTTCGCCGACGCCATAAACCACCTCGCGACCCTCGAAATCGACCGTGATCTCGCCCTCCTCCAAGTCGATGCGCGAGACGATCCCGAGGTCGCCGTTGTAGATGTCCTTGTCATAGTCGTTCTCGGTTTGCATGACCTTGTCGCCGGGACAGAAGGTCCAGCCAAAGCGCTCGACGCGGATCTCGCGCGGCGGGTTCAGCACCTTTTGCAATTCGATATTGAGCGAGCGAGCGCCAAGACCGCCGCGGGTTCATCGGGCACAGCACCTGGATGTCGCGGATCGGGTCGAGCCCGAAGCGCTTCGGAATGCGCTCGTGGACGATCGCCAACAGTTTGCGCACCCCATCCTCGGAGTCCGCCGCATCGACGAAATAGAAGTCGCCGCTTTCGACGAGATTGGGCATCAGCCCCCGGTTGATCCGGTGGGCGTTGGTCACGATCCGGCTCTCGGCCGCCTGACGGAAGATTTCGGTCAGGCCCACGACCGGCACCGCCCCCGACGCGATGATGTCGGCGAGCACTTGCCCGGGCCCGACCGAGGGCAGCTGATCGACATCGCCGACGAGCGCAAGGGCGGCACCATCCGGCAGGGCGCGGAGCACCGCCCGCATCAGCGGCACGTCGACCATTGAGGTCTCGTCGCTGACGAGAAGGTCGCAGTCGAGCGGCGCCTCGTTGTTCCGGCGAAAGCTGCCGGTCTTCGGATCGGTTTCGAGCAGGCGGTGGATTGTCTTCGCCTCGATCCCGGTGCTCTCGGACAGGCGTTTGGCGGCACGACCCGTCGGTGCACACAGGGCGATTGAGACGTTCTTCACAATCAGAATCTTCAACAGCGAATTGACCAGCGTCGTTTTGCCGACGCCGGGGCCACCGGTGATCACCAGAGCCTTGGAGATCAACGCCATGCGCAGCGCCTGCTGTTGGCTCGCGGCCGAGCGCCAGCTTGGTGCGCTGCTCGACCCAGGGGATCGCCTTGTCGGCATCGATCGACGGCCAGGGGGGCTTCCCGCGCGCCAGCGCCTTGAGCTTTTCGGCGATCTCCCGTTCGGCCCGATAGAGAGCGGCGAGAAATACGCAGCGCCGGCCATCAAGATCATCGGCGACACCGTGCCAGCCTGAAGTTCGAGGCCAAGCGCGGTCTCGACAAGATCCGGCGCAACTTCGAGCAATTTCTGCGCGAGCGGAATGAGTTCGTCGGCGGGCAAGCCGCAATGCCCATCGTCCATCGCCTCGGCGAGAGCGTAGGAAATCCCGGCACGGACGCGTATCAGAGCGGTTTTCTCGATGCCGAGCTTGGCCGCGATCTGGTCGGCGGTCAGAAAGCCGATACCCCGGATGTCGCGGGCCAAATGATAGGGATTCTCGGAGATCAGCTGAACCGCATCGGCGCCGTAGGTCTTGTAAATCCGCACCGCGCGTGACGTGCCAACCCCGTTGCTGTGCAGGAATAGCATGATCTCGCGAATGACCTTCTGCTCGGCCCAACCGGCGATGATCCGCTCCGCTCGCTTGGGACCGATCCCGGTCACCTCGCGCAATCGGTTGGGCTCCTGCTCGATGATCTCGAATACCGCTTCCGCAAAGGCGCGAACCAGCTTCTTGGCGTAGACCGGGCCGATGCCGCGGATCATCCCGGAGCCGAGATACTTCTCAATGCCCTCGGTCGTCGTCGGCGGCATGGCCTTGAGAAACGAGGCCCTGAACTGGACACCATGGGTGCGGTCGTTGACCCAGATACCGCTCGTCTGGACGAACTCACCGGCCGCGATCATCGCCGCGTGGCCGGTGACGGTGATCAGGTCGCGCTGACCGCGGGCTTTGACCCGCAGCACGCAGAACCCATTCTCCTCGTTGTGGAAGGTAACGCGCTCGACCAGGCCGGCCAGAACTTGGGTTGGCGTGGTCTTATTCTCGGCCGGTCGCATCGGCATATGATGGCCGTATCACGGCTGGGACGCTAACGGGATCAAGCCAAGGCTCAAGGTCGCCGGTGGGCGCTGGTGGACCCGATCAATGAGTCTGTTCTGGTACCTGGCAGGCCGCTCCGCCGGTCTGGCAAGCCTGAAGAAGCGACCAGAGATCAAATTACGTAGTGGTTTGAACGCTAACCCGATCTATGCACGAGCGAGGATAGCAGGTTTTCGGCGAACGGTGGCCTGCACGCGTAAGTTGCCGTGGGCGAGCGTGTGGGTGGCCGGCTGATCGGCGCTTTTGATGTCTGTTGTTGGGTAAGCGCTGGGGTTGGGAAGGAAGTGTCGGACGGGGCACACTGCCCCGTTTTTCAGCTGACCAGGCGCGGCAGGCGGTCGAGGAGCGAGGTGGACGATCGCCTGATCGGGGGCGCTCGATGGCAGGTGGATCGTGATCTGGGTTTTCAGCTCGACGACGCGGGCGGCGATCTTGATCAGGCGCAGTCGCAAGGTGTCGAACTGCATGACGCGCCAAGCGGAGCGCTTCGGCATCAGCCGGCGCAGCGACCACAGCAGCCAATAGGCGCCGGCGTGCAGGAAGAGGCGGAACTGGTTGGCGGTGGCTTCGTGGCAGGAGGTGCGGTCGGCGGCGAGATGGTTCTTCCACGCCTTGATGTGGTTCTCGGCTTGGCCGCGTGCGCAATAAAGCCCCTGGTAGAGCTTCTTGGGGCGGCTGCCTTCAAGATTGGTCACGATGAAGCGGGTGTCGGTTCCCTCGGGCCCGGCCTCGACCCGGGCGATGATGCGCTCGGTCCGGCTCCAGCTCCCGGCGGCATCGTAGAATTGCGTAAAGCGCCGCACCTTGGCGCGCACGGGTGCCGCCCTGAAGCGTTCGGCGGTCGATTTCTCCAGCGCCTCGACATGGCGGCGCAACGCCGCATTGGGGGCCAGGCCGAGCACCCAGTCGACCCGGTTGGCGCGACACCAGGCGAGCACTTCCGGGGCGGTATAGTGGCTGTCGGCGCGCAGCAGGATCTCGACCCTGGGCCAAGTTGCGCGGATCGCGCCAACGAGGCGGCGCACAAAGGCGCGGATCTCCTTGCCGCCCGGGCGCTTGCCCGGCCGCAGGATGCGGTAACGAAGCGCCCCTCGCCGTCGAACACGACGATCGGCTGGAAGCCGTAATCGTCATGGTAGGCGTTGAACAACCGCAATTGCTGGGCGCCGTGCACGCGGTCGAAGGTGTCGTCGACATCGAGGATGATGCGCTTGGGCACCTGTCGGAACGAGGCACAGTACTGCTCGATCAGCGCCCGCCCCAGGCGCAACAGCGCCCGAGCATCGGGCAGGTTCTCCAGCCGCGAGATCGTCGATTGCGAGCACAGCTCGTCATCCGAGGGCAGCCGCCCCAGCGCCACCTTGAACATCGCGTCGCGCCGCAGCATGTCGGCGTCGTTGCCGTCCTCGTAACCGGCGGCGATCATCAGCATCCGGAAACGGATAATCTCGGCCAGGCGGTGCTCAACCCGCTCCGGCGCCCGCGGGTCCCTCAGACACCCCGCCAGCCGATCGGCCACGCCGAGCCGGCGCTCGATCTCGCGCAGCGCCAACAGCCCGCCTTCCGAGGACAGCCGACCGCCGTCAAAGCGAGCGACGATGGCCTTGCCCCGAACCGGTGACAGACCGGGCAGAAGCGGCGTAGCATCAACCATGGCGGGTGTCGCCTCCGATGATCGGCAGGTTCAGTCTCGACAACCGAATCCTACGCTCGATCAATAGCTTGCGCTACACCCGCCAACCCTCACGCATAATCCGGGCTAAATGGCGGAGCCTGTCCGAACTGACCTGGCTGGGCGCCCGTCCGCTTTCTCGTCCGACCATCATGCTCTGCGGTTTGGCGTCCTGCTGGATTTCCGGATAGGTCAAGATAATCCTCAAATCCGGCGCCACTTGATTTACCGGAAGAGTTTCTGGCGTATCGCCGGCGTCAGCCGCCGCGGGTCGGCGTTCGGCGTCACGGAGCTCGGCGTGTGATACGGCCGCGGCGGAAGCGGGCGCGCCGCCGGTTCTGCCTGCGCCGGCACGCGCTCGCGGCGCAGCTCTTCGATTCGCGTGCGAATCGAAGCAAAGTCGTCGGCAGCGCGGGGACGGGTCATCTTTCCTCCGATCGACTTTTTGTGGTCAGGGCTGTTTCGGCGGCGGTTGGCTATACCGTCAGCGGCCAGCGCGCGAGTGAAATCCAAAGGCTGCAGCATCTGGCGGGATCGGGTATCACCAAACAGCAAACTGTGCCGGCCTACTCCGACTGCGGGTTTCTTGTCAGATGATGGATGGCCCTGTACCTGGCGATATCGGTTCCACTATTCCCGTCTCGATCACCGTTCTCTCGGTGACCCCGATGCGCCTCGGAAAACTCTTCGCCATCGCCTCTGTCGAGATCGATATCGACGGAGTGCTGATCGAAATTCACGGCATTCGCGCGGTGCACGTCCCGCCGGCCGCAACCAGGATAGAACTGCCGCGCTTCCGCGACGCGGGCGGCAGCTCGCGGGCCCGCGATCATCCTGCCCGAAGAGGTTCGCGGGCCGATCGGCGATGCCGTGCTCGGCGAGCCGTCAAATGCGGCCTCGCCGCAAAGCGGCCGGCTTTGACAGTCAACTCAGCCGGGCCTGAATAGCCCCCGCTCGTTTCCGGCATCAATACCGCGATGGCGCTCGCAAATATTTTGGACATAGAACGGATGTTATGGTAAAGTGTTGAGTGGGACCGGACCGACTGGCGAAGTAGTCCGGTCCCATAGATGGTGTTGCCTACGCGCATTATCCTTTTGTCACCAACGACCGTGATCGCAAGCCGACAC
>CAVTEC010000018.1:0-83630 GCA_963733475.1 uncultured Alphaproteobacteria bacterium
CTTAATGCGCGTTCGCGACCGCCTTCTTCTGAGCGATCCACAGGTTGATCTGCTCATCCAGAACGTCCAGGGGCAACGCGCCGGAATCGATTACCTGGTCGTGGAACTCACGAATGTCAAATTGGCTGCCGAGCTGTTGCTGAGCCCGTTCGCGCAACTCCAGTATCTTCAGTTGGCCCATCTTGTACGACAGCGCCTGGGCCGGCCAGGAGATATACCGGTTGGTTTCAGACTGCACGTTAGGCTCGTCGATTGCCGAATGGTCATGGAAGTATTGCACTACCTGCTCGCGCGTCCAGTGCTTATAGTGCAGCCCGGTATCGACGACGAGCCGGATGGCCCGTAGCATCTCGTCTTCCAGTCGGCCGTAGTCGCTATAAGGGTCTTTGTAGAAGCCAACCTCTTTGCCCAGGCGCTCCGAGTAGAGTGCCCAACCCTCGATGTAAGCACCATAAAAACCGTGTTGCCGGAAAGGCGGTAGTCCCTGCATCTCCTGCGCTATCGTGAGCTGCAGGTGATGGCCGGGTACTCCCTCGTGGTAGGCCGTCGATTCAAAATCGATAGTCATACGCTTCTCGGGCTCGCTGGTATTTACCTCGACGTGCCCGGGGCGAGAGCCATCAGGCGTTCCCTCGATGTACTGAGCTCCGGAAGCGTCTTTTTCGCGGAACGGCTCGACTGGCATTACGATCAAGTCAGCCTGGGGCAAGCGGCCGAACAACTTTGGCAACTCAGGCTTCATCTGCGCAATATATTGCCGATAGAGATCGAGGATCTGCTCACGCGAGTGCGCGTACAGCTTGGGGTTTGCTTTGAGAGCTTCACGGAATGACTTGAGGTCCTTGAATCCGAGACCAGTGGCGATCTCCAACTGTTGCCTCTCGATCTCGGCAACCTGCTGCAATCCAATCTGGTGGATCTGCTCAGGCGTCTTGTCCGTCGTGGTGGACCGTTTGACGTCAAACGCGTAAATAGTGTCGCCGTTGGGCAGAGACCATACACCGACTTCGGTCCTTCCTTTGGGAGCGTATTCTTCTTTTACGAACGTCGCGAACTTTGAATATGCGGGCAGGACGTCGTCCTTGATGGCTGCCAAGCCGGCCGCTTTCAGGCGCGTCTTGTCAGCCTCAGAGAAGTTTGCCGGAAAACTGTTGAACGGCTGAGCAAATGGGGTCTTGTCCGGCGGTTGCGTGGCAATTCCGTTCGTCTGGTCCACCACCTTCTCCAGCAGAAACTTCGGCGGCATCAGACCATTGGCCATGCCCTTTCGCATATTAGCCGTGTCTTCCTCGAAGATGCGTGGCAGCTGCTGCAAGCGCGCAATGTAGTCATCGTAATCTTTCACCGTCTGGAACGAGAGCACCGTGACCAATTGGGGGGCGTTAATGTGAATCCCATTCATCTGGTTTACGGGCATCTGCCAGAGCTTCAAATCCGTCCTCTCGATGTCTTCTTTGAGGGAACGGATCTCCAACTCGCGATTGAGCACGTCCTGATGCGGCAAGCCAATCGCATCGATGTCCTCGAAGCGCTTAAGAAACGCCTTCTCTTTCGCCTGTTGTTCCAGGGTGGTCTTCTCAGACTCGCTGCCCATCTGGTCGTTATAGCGCTTGTCGCCCAGGATGGATGCGTATACCGGATCCTGTTGCAGATTCCATTCCCAAAGTTCTGAGATCAGAGCATTCAACTGGGTTCGGCGAGCTTGGATGTCAGCGGGTGCAGCGAACATTTGAACAGCACAGAAGAGGCAAAGAACCAACGCGACACGACGCATGCTACCTCCTGATGACGAGTTAGCCCAGCGAATCTTCTCCGTTGAAACTAGTCGCAGAAGTATATCCCGCCTCTGCTGATGTTAAAGCAAGGAAGTCTAAAATAATCCCGGGGATGCCCGTTCGGCGATTCGCGAAATGAAGCCTCTTGGTCGACGCTATTCTGCCCACCGACTTGCACAAATTATCGGGAAATTGGAGAAGCTCCTGAGAAACAATTCCAGAACAAATTGACTACCCCAAGCGAGCGCCCTATTATCACTTCCGTTCAGGGACCTTGCCATGATCGACACCATGATCTCGCACTACCGCATCGTGGAGAAGCTGGGCGGCGGCGGTATGGGTGTGGTCTACAAGGCCGAGGATTCGCGACTAGGCCGCTTCGTCGCCCTTAAGTTTCTGCCTGATGACGTCGCCCACAATCCGCAGGCGCTGGAGCGCTTTCGCCTTGAGGCGCGGGCTGCTTCTGCCCTGAACCATCCCGACATCTGCACGATTCATGACATCGGCGACCACCGCGCGAGCCAGGGCCCGCACATCCGTCACCGGCATCGCTCCATATTTCAGGATGATATCGCCTGCGACAATGCCGCATTTGCTCGCTGCACCGCCTTCCGTGGTGCCACCGACGATGACGCCCTCCGCCTTCGGCATGTTCAGCGCATCGGCGATCTCCGGCGTTACCTGCTGAATGCGGAAATCGAGTGTGCCAAGCCGCATCCGACCATCGCCGCGCAGCGCATCAACCACATACTTCACGTCGTTCGACGGGATCGCGAACCCGAGGCCAATCGAGCCGCTGGTTGCATTCGGCGATATGATCGCTGTGTTCATGCCAATAACTTCACCCTTTTCATCGAACAGCGGTCCACCGGAATTGCCGTGATTGATGGCGGCGTCGGTCTGAATGTAGTCGTCGAATGGCGTGTCGCGGATGTCGCGATTGAGCGCGCTGACTATGCCCTGCGTCACCGAACCGCCAAGGCCTAACGGATTGCCGATGGCGAGCACGGGATCGGCGATCTTCACCATATCGCTGTCGCCGAACCGCACCGATGGCAGCGGCGAGTCCGGTGTGACCTTGAGCAGCGCGATATCGACCTGACTTGCCTGCCCCAACACCGTCGCACGCAGCAGTGTATTGTCGTGCAGGATCACCAGAATGTCCTTGGCGCGTTCGATCACGTGCCGGTTGGTCACAATGATCCCGCTGCCATCGATGATGAAACCCGAACCGAGAATATGCGTGTCGTGTGACTCGGCCGACTGCTGTGCCGCCGTGCTGGATTGCGCAGTGGTGCTCTCCATCGTGGCTTCAGTTGTTGCTGCCGGTGCACGGAGCACCGCGATACTGACCACGGCAGCGAGTTCCCGTGCGACGAGTTCCTGCGACACCGGACTTTCGGCGCGGGCCGTACTGCTGCCAATGCCGAGCAGTGTCAAAGCGACAAAACAGATCGTGGTGATGGTGCGCATCGGTGCGCCTCCTGACGTTGCGGATTGCCAGCACGTCAGAGACCGCGGTTTGGCCGCGTTTATTCGCGCCGCGCCGCAGCGGCCGATCGGGATGACAGAAAATCAATGATCGGCACGGCGAATAAACTTCCGCGCCTTGGGGTCATCGCATCGGCATCACGCCAAAACAAAACGGAGGCCTACCATGGAAGTGCGAAAGACAGTGCTTGCTGCCCTGCTGCTTGGCAGCGTCGTTGCCATGCCGGCATTTGCCTATACGCCCGGCTGCCCAGCGTCGCAGAAGACCGAGGCCGAAGGCGGTGCCGGCGGAAACTGGCAGTCAACCCCGGGTGCCGCGTCGCAGAAGACCGAGGCCGAAGGCGGAGCCGGAGGCAACTGGCAGGCTGCCTCAGGTGCAACCGCGCAGAAGACCGAAGCGGAAGGTGGCGCTGGTGGCACCTGGCAAGCGGCCCCTGGAGCTGGGGCGCAGAAGACCGCGGCTGCGGCCGGAACACAGCAGGCGGCAGTATCGCCCTGCCGGTGACACTATCGAGGGCTGGCCGCTCCCGCGCGCCGATTGGCGCACCGGGAGCGGCCAGACGCTTGTTCGCCCGGGTTCAGTAAAGGCACAGCACGTGCACGGTAGCGCGCCGTGCCGCGTCCAGCGCTTCATCGCCCGACACCGCGATCGCATCGTCATCGGCGCCCTGCTGATCCAGCAGTGCCGCCAGTGTGGATGAGCCGGGACCGATCACCATGCCACGAGAAGGAATGGCTGCGCGCTCTGCGTGCAGACGAGCACTGTCCACCATGCCGCGGACGATCCCGACGACGGTGCCATTGCGCGGATCCAGCATCGGGCCGCCACTGAAGCCGTGGGCAACCTCGGGGGCGGCTGCCCAGATCAGCCGTCGCGGATCGATGAAGTCAGCAGGGGCGGGTTGGAGGAATGCGATTCTCCAACGTGCCCCAGGTCTCGGTTGGAACCAGCAGGCCGCCGCTGGCGGGATAGCCCAGGACGAAGAGCCGCCCACCCGGAGCGGCCGGCCGGCCGATTGGCAGTGTCGCTGGTGGCGTGACGTGCTCGGCCTGCAACAGGGCGACGTCGCGCTTCGTGTCCCTCGCCAGCAGGCGAACATTCATCGGCGGCACGAATTTCGAGGCAATCCGGGTGGCTTTGCAGTCAGTGACGACATGTGCCGCCGTGAGCAGCAGGCCGTCCGAGGTCACAAAGAACCCGGTGCCGGCCAAGCCAGAGCCAGGCTTGTGGCTGCCAGGCGGCGGGGTATCCGGGTAGATGACGGTGGGCGGCATGCCGGGGTCGGACGGCGACGGAGGGTTGAAGCGCGGAAGTTCCACGGGTAAGGGCGCTGCCGGCCATGCCGGCGTCGCATCTGCTATCTGCGCGTGCTTCGGCTGGTCCGGGACGACCACGGTGGGCATCGGCGCAGGGGTTTGAGCGGGGATATGGGCGAGCCCCCCGAATACCAGATGAACAGCGCTTCGCCACCAATCAGGAAACCGAGGACCAGACCGATGAGATTCGCCATCCAGGGCCGCATGCTGGCAGAATCTCAGACAACGGTTGCCATGTCGTTGCAAACCGCGGAAATCGCGGTGGCTGCCGTGGACGAGTGGGTCTGCTAATGTCGCCGCCCAAGGATTCGGATGGAGAGATCGCCATGGATGCCCTGCCGGAACGGGGATTTTCTCTGGGCCAAACTGAACGGCTGCGCATCCGGAGGGGGGCGTTCACGGGCCCGACTTCGGGCCTCGCGCCAGGCAACGTGCAGGCCAACCTGGCGATCCTGCCCAAGGTGCTGGCCAACGACTTTCTCCGCTTCGCACAGGCCAACCCAAAACCGTGTCCGGTGCTGGGGGTGTCAGAGCCGGGCGATCCGTCCTTCCCGACGCTTGGGCGCGATATCGACATCCGGACGGATGTCCCCCGTTATCGCGTGTGGCGGAACGGCGAGCTGGTCGAAGAGCCGACCGATGTCAGGCATGTCTGGCGCGACGATCTGGTGAGCTTTGCCATCGGGTGTTCGTTTTCCTTCGAGGAAGCGCTGATCGAGGATGGCATCGAGGTCCGGCACATCGCGCTTGGCTGTAACGTGCCGATGTATCGCACGTCTGTTCCGTGCGTCCCGGCGGGCGTATTCCATGGGCCGCTGGTCGTATCGATGCGGCCGTTGCGGCCGGCAGATGCGATCCGCGCGGTGCAGATCACGTCGCGCTTTCCCTCGGTGCATGGCGCGCCAGTGCATATCGGGCTGCCCGAGCAGATCGGCATCAAGGATATCAGCAAGCCGGATTACGGTGACGCGGTGCCGGTTGGTCCGGATGAGCTGCCGGTGTTCTGGGCTTGCGGGGTGACGCCTCAGGCGGCGGTGGCTGCGATGAAACCGGAGTTCTGCATTACGCACGCGCCAGGGTCGATGCTGATTACAGACCTTCGTAATTCGAAGCTGGCGGCGCTGTAAATTTGGAACCGCAGATGGACGCAGATGCACGCAGATAAGAGTGATGGGCTGTTGGCACCTCACTGGCCAGGGCAAGATACCTATCTGCGTTTATCTGCGTGCATCTGCGGTTCATAAGAATTTCTTATGCTTGATACAGTCGACAGCATCGAGGCTTTGATCCACCAGGAGGTCGGGCGCAATATCAGCGGATTGTTCGCTGCGACGCGCGGCGGCCTTTGGAAAGCGGCGTCCTCATTGGCATCGGTGGCTAAACCTTCAGTCGGAATCATCACTGGCTTCTACGTGCCCCAGGGAACGCCGCCGGCGGCAGAAACGGATGGTCCCGTGGGTGCCGCGATGCTAGCCGGCGCCCTGCGTCGCGTTGGCGTTCCTTGCCGGGTGG
The DNA here is from genome assembly GCA_963733475.1 of uncultured Alphaproteobacteria bacterium. Taxonomy (GTDB): domain Bacteria; phylum Pseudomonadota; class Alphaproteobacteria; order Acetobacterales; family Acetobacteraceae; genus JAMXLO01. Next base: position 6,096 of record CAVTEC010000018.1, read on the forward strand.
TCACCGATGAGCCTTGTCGCGACACGTGCGTTGCCGCGGTACGGGGCGGCGACGTTCCGCTGGACATCGTGCCGCTCGGCGGATCGGTTGATGAGGTGATTACTCTTTGGCGTCAGCTTGGCATCACCCATGCGCTGTCGATCGAGCGCTGCGGGCGCAGTGCCGATGGGGCGCCTCGGAACATGCGCGGCGAGGATATCAGCGCGTTCACGACACCACTGGACGATCTGTTCCTTGCCGGTCCATGGCAATGCATTGCGATTGGAGACGGTGGCAATGAGATCGGCATGGGGTCAGTGCCTGCCTCATTGATCGGCGAGTTCGTGGCACACGGGGAAAAAATTGCCTGCGCTACGCCAGCCGATCATCTGGTCGTCGCCGGCGTATCGAATTGGGGTGGTTATGCGCTGATCGCGGCGCTGGCTGTGCTGCGGCCTGATTGGCGTACCGCACTGACGGACTGTCTGGATCCGGCACGCGATGAGGCGATCCTCCGGGCGATGGTGAACGATGGGCCGGCTGTGGATGGCGTGACACGGCAGCGGACGTTCACGGTGGACAGCCTTCCCATGGAAGTACACCACGCCAAACTGAAAGCCATTCGCGCGGTGGTCGAGGGCCATGCCGAGCTACACTGAGTTTGTCTGCGAAGGCTATGGCTTCGACCGTGGCACAGGCACATTGTCTCTGCACTATCGGTTTGACGAGGCGCTGCGGTTTGAGGAACACATCGTATTTCCGGCTGGTCAGCGGGAGCTGGCAGGGACTGAAACGGTAGCGCTGGACCGGATATTCCGGATGCTGCTGCTGGCGTGTGGCGTCAGCTACTACAAGGCTTTCGCGCCTGACCGCATTCGTTGTGAAGCATTCCCGGTTGACAGCGCGACAGCGGCATTCTTCGCCGACTTCTACGTCAAGGGACTCGCAGAGTTTGCTTGGCGTAATGGCATAGAACTCGCGAGACGGCTGCATATCGTCGCGGATACCGGGGAAGCACCCGCAGCATTGCATGTAGAATTGCCTCGGCGCACCTGTGTTCCGGTCGGTGGCGGTAAGGACTCCATTGTCACCATCGAATGCCTGAAGCAGGCGGGCGAGCCACTGGTGCTATTCTCGCTCGGGAACGCGGCACCGATTGAGGCGACGATACGTCAGGCGGACCTGCCATTCATCCGTGTGACGCGCACGCTGGATCGGCGGCTGCTGGAATTGAATGCGGCCGGTGCGCTGAATGGCCACGTACCGATCACCGGCATTCTCAGCATGATCGTCCTGGCTTGCGCGATCATCTGCGGCTTCGATGCGATCGCCATGTCCAATGAGCATTCTGCGAGCGCGCCCACTGTTGGTGACGTGAACCACCAGTACAGCAAGTCGTTAGAGTTCGAGCAGGCGTTGCAGCGGCACATGGAAAACCACGTGGTTGCGGGCATTAGCTATTTCTCTTTCCTCCGCCCGCTGACGGAGATTGCGATCGCAAAGCGCTTCGCCCGTCAGGCCGCGTATTTGCCGGTGTTCCTTAGTTGCAATACCGCATTCCGGCAGGCGCCGGAGCGTCGCGCAACTCACTGGTGCTGCGATTGCCCGAAATGCCGTTTCGTCTTTCTGGCATTGGCGCCGTTTGTCGAGAAGCAGCGCCTCGTCGTGACATTTGGGCGGGACATGCTGGATGATCCGTCGCAGATCGATGGGTTTGGGGAGCTGTGCGGCCTGCACGCGCACAAGCCGTTCGAATGCGTAGGCGAGATCGAAGAAAGCGCCGCCACATTGCACCATCTCGGGGATATGACGGACTGGCGTAACGACGCAGTGGTCCGCGCTTTGGCTCCGGGGATCGAGGGCGTCGATTTCGCGTCACTGCTTGTGCCGCGTGGTCCCCACTTGGTGCCCCAGCGATATCTGGCAATGCTCGATGCGTGCGGCTGAGCTGCGCGGCAAGCGCGTCGCGATCTGGGGATTTGCACGCGAGGGTCGAGCGGCGCTGCGGTTCCTGCGTGAACGGGGCTTCGAGCCCGTGGTGCTGGACGACACGGCCGTTGCCACGGATGCGCCGCTGGTCAGCGGGCGTGATGCGATCGGCGGTGCGATTGGTGCGTTCGATGTGGTGGTGAAGTCGCCAGGGATCAGCCTGTATGATCCTTTGGTGCTCGAAGCGAAGGGCAGGGGAGTGAGGTTTACGTCCCTGCTGAATCTATGGTTCGCCGAACGGCCAGGTTACCGAACAGTTTGTGTCACGGGCACCAAGGGCAAGAGCACGACCACCGCGCTGATTGCCCACATTCTGTCCGGTGCTGGTTTGCAGGCCAGGGCTGCTGGCAATATCGGTGTACCGGTTACCGAATTGCCACGTGAGGGATTGGATGCGGCGGTCATCGAGGTTTCCAGTTACCAGGCGGCGGATTTTGACGGGGTATGCGATCTGGCGGTGCTGACGTCGCTGTCGCAGGAGCATCTCGATTGGCATGGCGGCGTCGAGGCCTATCAGCGTGACAAGCTCAATCTGCTGTTGCATGCGCAAGACTGCCTGATCAGTGCAGACGCGCTTCCGGTTGTGTCGAAGGTCATTGATCCTGATCGGCTGCGGTTCACGACATTTCCATCGACTCCTGGTCTCGTTGTGAACAATCGCTATCTCGCGCGCGTTCATAATCAGTCGAACCTCTCGGGTGCACTGGAGGTGGCTCGCTGGTTCGGCATCGATACGGATGTGGCATTGCGTGCAGCGGAGAGTTTCGAGCCGCTACCCCATCGTCAGCAAGAGATCGGTGAGGTGGGTGGGGTACTGTTTGTCGATGACAGCATCTCCACAACGCCGGAGGCTGCGATCGCGGCGCTTGAGGTCTATCGAGATCGCGATGTGACGCTGATTGTTGGTGGGCACGATCGGGGGATCGATTACAGCGCTTTGGTGGCGCGAATACGAACTATGCCGCCGCACGCGGTGATCCTGATGGACGCGAGTGGGCAACGTATTCAGGCGCTGCTTCCCGAAACACACTACGTCCGTTCGATGCCCGAAGCCGTGAAGCTGGCCAAGGAGCTTAGCCCACGCGGCGGCGTTGTCCTGCTGTCACCCGCAGCGCCTAGCTACGGCACCTATCGCAGCTTCATCGAACGCGGGCAGGATTTCGCACGCTGCGCCGGCTTCCGACGCGAACAACGTACCATCGTCAGTGACCGTCGCCATAGTTGATTCTTATCACGAAGAAGCAGGAATGCTGCACGGAGTACACGAAGCAGAACGAATAATACCAGCCCCCGATAGTTTTGACTCATCCGCAGCGATTCCCGAATCGGCTGGGGTCTGATTCCCTGCGAGGCGCCAGCCTGGCGAGGGGATGCGTAGCATGGTCAAGGCAATTGAACTGACCCATCAGGACCACTCGGCGGCAGAGCTGCGCGAGTTGGCATCGAGGACCCAGGACGGCGCCGTGGTTCGTCGCTTGCTGGGCATAGCCCTGCTGCTGGAAGGCTGGCCGCGCGGCGAGGCCGCAACGGCGATCGGCATGGATCGCCAGCTGCTGTGCGACTGGGTGCATCGATACAACGCCGAGGGTGTTGCCGGGTTGGCGACGCGACCGCGTTCTGGCCGTCCGCCGGCTCTGAGCGAAGACCAGATGTCCGAGCTGAAAGACCTGGTGATCAGAGGCCCCGACCCTGCGAACGATGGGGTTGTGCGCTGGCGCTGCGTTGATCTGTGCCAGGCGATCGCGCGGAATTATTCGGTGACCGTGGACGAGCGGACGGTAGGAAAGTGGCTGCGCAAGCTCAAGCTGACCCGGCTGCAGCCACGCCCCTACCATCCGAAGAAGGATGCCGCGGCGCAGGAGGCTTTTAAAAAAACTTCGCCAGCCTGGTGAAGAACACGCTGCTCGGTTCCACCGCCGGCGCGGCGATCGAAATCTGGTTCCAGGATGAAGCCCGCGTGGGCCAGAAGGGATGGATCCCATACCAATGGGCACCGGTTGGTTCACGGCCACCCGCGGTGCGGGATAACCGTCATGATTCAGTCTATCTGTTTGGCGCGATCTGCCCAGCTCGTGGGGTCGGTGCCGCCATCATCATGCCAGTCGCCAACACCGAGGCCATGAACGAGCATCTGAAGGAGATCAGTACCCAGGTGCAGCCAGGCGCGCATGCCGTCGTGATCTGTGACGGCGCTGGATGGCATCAGCGCGGCAAGCGGCTCGACGTCCCCGACAACATCACGCTGATATCCTTGCCGGCCTATTCACCCGAACTCAATTCAATGGAGAATGTCTGGCACTACCTGCGTGCCAACAAGCTCAGTTTGCTGGTGTGGGACAGTTATGAGGCCATCGTTGCCGCCTGCAAGCAGGCTTGGGACTTCCTGGTCAACGATCCAGACCGGATCAAGTCAATCGGAACCCGCCTTTGGGCATGTGTTGGTACTTAGGGCGGCTGGTATAAAGCTGCGCGCAGCGCCAAAATTGCTTTCTGCTTCGTGTACTCCGTGCAGCCTTCCTGCTTCTTCGTGATGAATACGGCAGCGATCAACCGCACAGGTCTATCCCGGGGGCGACTGCGTTCCCAGTCACTGCGAAAGCGCCTCAGAACAACCGTTGAGTCGCTAACTTCGCGCCTTCTGCCATCGCAGCCAACTTGGCCCAGACCACGTCGTCAGCGACGCGGCCTCGACCAGCCGAAGTATCGAAGCCGCAGTCAGTGCCAGCCAGCACGCGACGCGGATCGCCGACCACCCGGGCCACTTGTTCGATGCGATCGGCCACCACCTCGGGATGCTCAACGAAGTTGGTCAGCGGATCGATCACGCCAGCGACGATCACCTGATCATCGTCCAACGGCAGGTCCTTGAGACAGCGATATTCGTGGGCGTGTCGCGGATTGGCGAATGGCAGGACAAACCCTCCGGCTTTCGTTCGCTTGATCGCCGGCAAAATCTCGGGAAGCGCCACATCGCAGTCGTGTGGGCCCTCGTAATTGCCCCAACAGGCGTGCAGCCGGACCCGGTCGCGTGGTACATTGACCAGCGCAGCGTTGATTGTCGCCACCACGCGTTCGACAAAATCGACGAAGTCGCTGAGCGGACGATCCTGGTAGGAAAGATGACGCTCCATCGCGAGGTCCGGCGCGTCGATCTGTAGCAGGAAGCCGTGTGCGACGATCGTCTCGTATTCCACCTGCAAAGCGCGGCCGAGTGCTGCCAGATAAGCGTCTTCAGTATCGTACCAGGCGTTGCGCATCGCCGCGGCAATGATGCCGGGTGAGGGCGCCGTCATGAACGGCTCGGCAAATCCGCTGCCTGTGGCATTGAGGGCTGCGCGGAAGTCCTTGCACTCGGCCTCGACCAAGGCGCGATCCAGGTAACGCACTTCGCCAACTGCTTCGGGCACGCCGCCGGTGTTGCTGATCGACTGATTGACGGCATCATGTGCGGCTTTCCATGCGCTGAATGCGGGGTAATGGGTGACATCGGCGAACAACTTCCGCGTCCAACCGCCGCCAAAGCCGCTCATGCGATGACGGACATAAAGGAAGAAAGCTTCGCGCTGCTGCTCGCCGTTGTTGCCGACATCGATGCCGGCGGCGATCTGCTTCGCCACCACGTCGTGCACCGCCTGCTTGCCCACGGCATCCAATTCCGCGGGATCGATCGGCTCACCGCGCGATCGGCGGACGTAGAGAGCAGTCAGTTCAGACGGCCGCGGCAGGCTGCCGGTATGCGTGGTGAGGATGCGGTCTTGGCTGCCAAGCATCTGATCTGTGCCCTTGTCATTGCGAGAAGCGTAGCGACGAAGCAATCCCGCAGATATGGTTTCGGTGCTCGACCGTCGGTGCTCAATCTTGACGAGATTGCTTCGTCACTGCGTTCCTCGCAATGACACGCTTATTCAAACACCTTGGTGTAGCCGAACAGACCTACCGCGCCGCCAGTGTGCAGGAACACGACGCGCTCTCCCTTGCCGATTTCGCCCTTGCGGATCAGATCGATCAGTCCTGCCATTGCCTTGCCCGAATAAACCGGGTCGAGCAGCACACCCTCCAGACTGGCCAGCATCTTCACTGCCTCGATCATGCCGGGGGTTGGCCGGCCATAGCCTGGCCCGACGTAGTCACAGTTCGCCACGACGGCTGAACGAGCGATTCCTCCGCGGACGCCGACATAATCGGCAGTGGCTTCGGCCAGGCGATGCACGTTCTCCTCCTGCCTATCCTTCGGCGCGCGGACGCCAATGCCCAGCACCGGAATGCCAGCGTTCATGCCTTGCAGACCGACGACCAATCCGGCTTGCGTGCCGGCGCTGCCCGTGGCGGTCACCACACGATCGATTGTCAGCCCCATCTCGTCGGCTTGCTGCACCAGTTCCTGGCCACAGGACACGTAACCGAGCGCCCCAACCCGATTGGAACCGCCACCGGGTATCACGTACGGCTTCTCTCCAGCCGCCCGCAGTTCTTCGCCCTTCGCGTCTGCCTCGGCGTTCATGTCGGCACCGCCGGGCCGGTACTCGATGGCGCAGTCGAACAGGCGATCCAGCAGCACGTTGCCACTGTTCAAGTAATCGCGGTCGTTGGTCTCGATGCGGTGCTCCAGCAGGGCACTGCACTTCATGCCGAAGTGCTTCGCCACGGCCGCGGTCTGGCGCACGTGGTTCGACTGCACGGCGCCCTGCGTCACCAGATGGGTCGCTCCCTGCGCGCGCGCTTCTCCGACCAGCCATTCCAGCTTGCGGACCTTGTTGCCACCGGTCGCCACCACCGTGCAGTCGTCGCGCTTGATCCAGATTTCCGGGCCGCCAAGCTCCCGGCTGAGGTTCGGCAACGGCTCTAAAGGTGTCGGCGAGGGAAACAGCCGGACGCGTGGAAAGCGGGCGAGGTGCATGAAATCTCCTGATATTCTGCCAGGCTGATGTAATGTCATCCATCCTGGCGCGTCGGACAATCCATCGGGGTCACGTCACGGTGACAAATTCGCTGGCGGCCCCAGATTGGGCCTGGAGAATAAGTGGAGGGTGACATGCACATCATCAGACGTCGCGGCTGGGAGCTACCGGAGCGGTCAGTGACGCCGGAGGCCTTGGTGTTGGGCCGCCGCAGCGCGCTTGCCGGAGCAGGTGCGTTGGCGTCGCTCCCGGCGCTGGCACAGACTGCCGCACCGCCGGTTGATCCGAAATATCAGCCAGGCCGCGCGCTTACCTCGGAGAAGGCGGCGACGACTTACAACAATTACTACGAATTCAGCGACGGCAAGAACCTGTGGCGCGACGCGCAAGGATTGAAGCAGCGGCCCTGGACCATTGAGCTAGGCGGCGAAATGAAGCAGCCTCGCACGATCGGGATCGATGACCTGCTGAAACAAGTGCAGCTTGAGGAGCGCATCTATCGCCACCGCTGCGTCGAGGCTTGGGCGATGACGGTGCCGTGGACCGGATTTCCTCTCAGCCAGTTGCTGAAGATCGCGGAACCCCTTGGTTCGGCGAAATATATCGTGTTCCAGACGCTCCAGGACGACAAGCAGATGCCAGGCCTGGACTCGCCGTTCTATCCCTGGCCGTACATCGAGGGGCTTACGATCGACGAAGCGGCGAATGATATGGCTTTCATCTCGACCGGACTGTTCGGCAAGCCGTTGCCGCCGCAGAACGGTGGGCCGATCCGCCTGACAGTGCCTTGGAAATACGGGTTCAAGTCGGCCAAGGCTCTGGTCAAGATCACGTTCACGGAGAAGCGGCCGGTAAATTTCTGGCAGGCGATCCAACCGTCGGAGTATGGTTTCTGGGCCAACGTGAACCCGGCAGTGGCCCATCCGCGTTGGAGCCAGGCGCAGGAGCGGCTGATCGGCACCGATCAGATCGTGCCGACGCAGATTTACAACGGGTATGGAGAGTTCGTAGCCTCGCTTTACACTGACCGGACGAACGAGAAGCTGTTCATGTGATTGCGCAACGGATCTTCGCTGTCCTGGCTGCCGCGATGCTGGTGGGAGCGGTCGCGCTGGCGATGCTCGGCCCTCCTGATGTGCCGCTCGGCCAGCTTATGTTCATGATCGACCACGATTTGATGAATGCCATGCACAGCGGGGTCGAGAAGCATCTCGCATCGTGGATCTGGGATTACCTGATTGCTCCGCTGATGGTGCGCCCGGCGTGGTTGGTGCCTGCCGGAATTGGCTTGGTATTCGCGGGGTTGGCGCTGACCTTCGCCAACCGGAAGCCGGCACACCGGTCGCACCGGAGAAGCTGAGCGCTAATCCACCAACCGGCGCGCTATGGCGATCACCCGGTGCGCCTCGCTCCACAGGCCGTAGTTGTCGAGCGCGTCCAGCTTTGCCCAGACGGCCTCGGTGACATCGGTGGCGGCGATCGGCTCGCCTGAGACCCAGCGGGCCGCGAAGTCGATAATTGTGTAATGGAAGCGGATGCGGCCGTCGGCGTCGCGCCGGATATTGTCCACGGTGGCCGCGAAATGCAGCGTGTCCACTTCCAGGCCGGTCTCTTCGAGCAGTTCGCGCCGTGCTGCCTGCTCGGTGGTCTCGCCGACTTCCTGGGCACCGCCAGGGAGGGTCCAGGCTCCGACATTGGGTGGCTTGCCCCGACGCACCAGCAGCACTGAGTCGTCCCTGATCACCACGATGCCGATCCCGACAATGGGGCGGGCAGGATATTCGCGGTCACTCATGCGCGGTTTTCGATGGCTCGGTCGTTGCCGAGCTCCACCTCACCCTGACCTCTTCGCCCCGACGTGGGGCGGAGAGGGGAAGAGGTTCGGCGATCATTGCTTCGGCGCTTCTGTAGCGGCGGGCTTTTCCAGTGGCGGCGCCTTCAGGTCGTCCAGTGTCGGCACCAGCGCCTTCTGCTTCCAGGAACCGAGTTCATAGGTCCAGCCGGCCAGCCGCGCGTTCAACTTGTCCGCCTCGTCCTTGGTCTTGTCCTTGCCGGTCGCGGCGAAGCGCGCCCAGACATCCTTGGCACCCTTGAACAATGTTGCGGTTACCGCAAGCCCATCGCTCGTTGTGTAGACGGACTGGCCGATCTTGTCGCCGACGGGATCCTTGTCGGTCTGTACGTCCTCGAACGTCAGCAACTCCAGTCCGCGATCCACATCATCCAGTTTGTACTCGTCCAGCGCCGGATGATCCGCAGGTGATTTGAGCACCAGCTTCTGGTTGTCACGGTCAAGGTCCAGGGTCTGATCACCAACGGTCACCGCCACGGTCGCGATGCGGCTGTGGTCGATGTTCATGATGTCACGATCCAGCCAGAGCTGCGGATCGGAGTCCACCTCGAGGCTACCCTCGGCCAGCCACGTCTGATTATCGTCCGGACGACGGACGAAGATCTGCTCGGGGACGTTGCCCTGTGTGCGCACGCGGCGGTGGCCAACGATCAGTGATACGATCGGCTTGCCCGATGCATCCAACACGCGGAGCAGATTTGACTCAGCCGTCTTGCCGTTGGGATCTTCCAGCCCGAGCCGGCTGAATTCGGCGGGATCCTTGGTGCGCGGCTCGACCAGGCGCAATTCGGTCAGAGCTGTGAGCATGCTGCGGAGCTTGGTGGGCTGAACTATGTAGCCGGCGCGGTCGCTCAAGTCCCCACGTGTCGCCATGCTTGACGATTGTCGTGGTCTTTCCTTGGTGCACGATCTCAATCCGAGCCGCGTCCTGCAGCTTCGGAGCGAGGTCCGGGAACATCAGCTTGCCGGAGTTGTACGACTGCTGTTCGGCTGGTTCCTGTGCGATTCCAAAATACCAGCCGCCCCCGACTGCGACGATGCCGAGCACGACAAGCATGATGACGGTGCGAGGTGTCACGCGCGAGCCCTCGCGCGCCGGCGGCTCCGCATCACGCCAAGCACGATCGCCACAATTGCCAGCAGTGCCGGAATGAGAACGATATTGAAGATGCGCAGCTCGGTCTCCAGTGTGGAAATATTGCGGTTGAGGTCGAACTGAACCGCGCGCAACTGCTGGCGGGTATCGACGATGTCCTTTCGTGCAGCGTCGATCGCTGCTCGCTGCTCTGGTGTGATCACCACCTGCTCGCTGGCCTTGTCGCCGCTGCTCGGACCCTGGCGTAGCGAGCGAAGCTGCTGCTCGGTGGCGTCCAGATGCTGCTGCAATGTTTGTTCGGTGCGGCGGAATTTTGCCTCCGCTTCATCCCGCATCTGATTGACCAGGGTGAACGGGCGGCTGGTATCGCCTCGGGCGCGCAAGCCGATCAGTGCATTGCCGCCGGCGAGCGTATCGATCAGGTTGGCAACGAATGGCCCATTGTCGCTGAACGGCATCGCGGTCTGCTGACCGAAGAAATCCGAGATGCGCACCCAGAACCGATCGGCCAGAATATCGCTGTCCGCGACCACAACGATGTTCGCCGCTTCTTTGGTTTGTGCGATGTAGGCGGGGAAGTTCGCTGGTCTTGTCTGCCCTTTTGCCAGTTCCGGCGGCCCGGTGAATGCTGACTTCAGCACGCCATGGATACGCGCGGCGATCACCCGTGGTCCGCCCGATGGCTTGAAGTTGGCCAGGATCTTCACTGGATCTGGCATCTTCACTTCATCAACCGGGATGACGCCGGATTGCGGACTGCTGGTCAGCAATGGCGTGAACTCGATGTTCGCGTTCGGCGCTTTTTGCAAGAAGCCCGCCGAAGCTACGGTTACCTGCTGGAGATCAGCCGTCGCGGGATCATCGTGATTGATGCCGTCGCGAATGTTGAACCACGCGACGTAATTTGCTGCCTGGTTCGGTTGGTCCTGGTTCGCGCGAACACGCCAGGCACCGGTGAGGTCGCCGACAACTTTGGTCGGGTCGTATTCGATCCCCCACGCGTCGAACAGCTTCTTCAGGTCTGAACTGGTATCCGTGGGTGGCATGCCGTTGGGCGAGGGTGAAGCGGCCATCGCCTCGCTCCACGGATCGACCATCACCATCAGCCGTCCACCACGCATGACGAACTGGTCGATCGCGTATTGCGTCGCGTCCGACAGATGTTGGGCTTCGGCGACCAGCAGCACCTGAATGTCTGGGTCGATCACCTGGGCATCTGTTGGCACTGGTTTCACTTGGTTGGTCTGCCGCAGCAGCGTGGCGGACGCATAGGGCTGGCCGGCACTCCCCCGGCCTTGCGTCTCCATCATCATGCGAGGGTCGCCATCCAACGGCAGTGACGACATGACGCCGACGACAGGCCGCTTGGGATTGGACAGCTCGTAGACCAGCTTGGTCAGGTCGTATTCCAGAAAGCGTTCGCGCTCTGGCTGGAAGAACGGAATGGTCCGCTCGTCATCTTCCAGATTGCCGCCGGCCAGTCCGAAATAGACCTGAGTGCCACCTTGATCGAGCGGCACGCCCTGAAGCCCGTAGGCCAGGGCGTGGTCCTCGGTGTCGCTGAATGGCTCGGGATCATAGAACTCCAACTTGATCTTGCCATCTGATACCGCCGCATATTCACGCAGCATCTCCCGCACATGGTCTGCGTAAGCCCCGTAGGTTGGAACGGCGCTGCCGAGCTCGCGGGAATAGAACAGCCGTAGCGTGATCGGTTCCTTGAGACCCTTCAGGATGTCCCGCGTGCCACGTGACAACGTGTAGATGTGGCTCTGCGTCAGATCGATATGCATATTGGCCAGACGCGCATCGGCGAACATGTTGATGCCGATGACAATGGCGGCAACCGCGACAACACCGATCACTGAGGACCAGACACGGCGTCGCATCTCAGTCCGCCTTCCGCTGATCGACGATGACAGTGTTCAGGAACAACCAGAACCCGATGAAGGTCGCGAAGAAGATCAGGTCGCGCAGGCTGACGACGCCGCGGGTGAAGTCCTGGAAACGGTCGATCACTGCGATGCGTCGCGCGATATCGGCGAGCACCGGCATGTTGCTCGACAGGAAGTCGGTGACCACGGGATAAGAGGCGACGGTGAACACGAAACACACCGCAACGGCAAGCACGAAGGCGATGACCTGGTTCTTGGTGAGAGCGGAGAGCGCGGAACCAACGGACAGGAACGCGCCCGCCACCAGCAATGATCCCATATAGCCCGTGGCGATGACGCCATTATCCGGGTGTCCGAGGATGTTGACCGTGATGATGAACGGGAACGTCAGCACGAGCGCGATCGCGCAGAAGACCCAGGCTGCGATGAACTTGCCCAGCACGGCCTGCGTCTGGGTGATCGGCAGGGTTAACAGCAGCTCTATGGTGCCGAGGCGGCGCTCTTCCGCCCAAAGCCGCATTGTGATCGCCGGGACCAGCAGCAGGAAGACCCAGGGAATGAAGGTGAAGAACGAATTCAGATCGGCCTGCCCGCGGTCGAAGAAGCTGCCGAGGTTGAATGTCAGCGCGCCCTGCAACACCAGAAAGATCACGATGAATACCGAGGCGACCGGCGTCGAGAAGTAGCCGGCGAGTTCGCGCCTCGCGATGATGAACACATTGCGCATGGGTCAGAACGTCATTCCCGCGCATGCGGGAACCCAGGGGTCACGAGATCGATGTTGGTGCCCTGGGTGCCTGCTTTCGCGGGCATGACGAATTTCGCGGCCAGGGGCCATCACGCGGCCTCCGTGGTCAGTTGGCGGAAGACATCGTCTAGCTTGCCGGATGGATGCCGGCTCGTCAGTTCCGCCGGTGTCGCATCCGCCACCACGCGTCCCGCCGCGATGATGATCGCGCGCGAACAGACGGCGTCCACCTCCTCCAGGATGTGCGTCGAGATCACTATGGCCTTGTGCGGTGCCATCTGCGCGATCAGTGTGCGCACTTCGTGCTTCTGGTTGGGGTCGAGACCGTCGGTTGGCTCGTCCAGTACCAGCACCGGCGGATCATGCAGCAGCGCCTGCGCCAGGCCGACGCGGCGCTTGAATCCCTTGGACAGCGTCTCCACTGGTTGCAGCATTACGCTTTCCAGCCGTGTCAGATGCATGGCGCGGTCGATCCGCTCGGACAGGTCCTTGCCGCCGAAACCGCGTATCCTGGCGCAGAAGCCGAGGAAGGCCTCGACTGTCATTTCCGGATAGGTCGGCGCGCCTTCCGGCAGGAAGCCCAGCACGCGCCGCGCCTGCACTCCGGCGGTCTGGACATCGTGGCCGCAAATGCTGGCGGTGCCAGCCGTGGGGATCATGAAGCCGGCCAACATCCGCATCGTCGTGGACTTGCCGGCGCCGTTAGGGCCGAGGAAGCCTAGCACCTCGCCGCGCGACACGCTGAACGTGATGTCATCGACGGCGGTGAAGGCCCCAAAACGCTTGGTGAGCCCGGCGATCTCGATCAGTACAGGCTCGCCCTCAGCGGACACGCGGCGCCTCCCCATGGTCCCTGTTGGGCGGCGGAGATACCGGAATTGCCCGGTATTGCAAGCTGGGCGTGTCCAGGTGGAGAAGCCTTAACCTAACCGCAATCGAATCATGCGGCTGCGGCCGGCATTGACCTATGTTGCGGTGCGGTAGAAAATCGTCATCCAGCAAAGATCGAGGAGTTCGTCGCCATGCCGCTTAAATCGCTGGAAACCAAGGACCTTGCTGTGGCCGACGCGCAATGGCAGGCGCGCGTCGATCTGGCGGCGGCGCATCGTCTGTGCGTGATGGAAGGCTTCCACGAGGGCATCTTCAACCACCTGACGCTGCGGGTGCCAGGCCACAACGACCGCTACTATCAGATCCCGTTTGGCCTGCACTGGGCCGAGGTGACGGCGAGCTGCCTGATGGAAGTGGGCTACGATGGGACACTGCTCGCTGGCGAGGGCGAGATCGAGCGTTCCGCCTATTGCATCCACGCGCCATTGCATCGCTTGCTGCCCGACGGTGCCGCGGTGTTTCATACGCACATGCCGTATGCCAGTGCGCTGACGCGTCTGGAGGATCCGCGCATCCTGCCGATCGGCCAGACCGAGCTCGGCATCATGATGGTGACGGGCTATGATTATCAGTACGACGGCCCAGCCTTTGATCCGGCGGAAGGCGAGCGCCTGGCTGGCGTGATCGGCGACAAGAAGGTGCTGATGATGGCGAGCCACGGCGTTGCGACCATCGGCAAGTCGGTCGCCGAGGCATACGACCTGCTGTACTACACGGAGCGCGTCGCGCAGGTGCAGCTTTATGCGATGTCGAGCGGGCGGCCGCTGAAGTTCCTGCCGGAAGACGTGATCGAGAAGACCTATGCGCAGTATCGCAAGGGCGAGAAGTATGGCGGCCGCTCGCCGTACCACTGGCACTTCGATGCGTTGAAGCGGATCCTCGACAAGCAGCAGCCGGACTACAAGGACTGACACGTAATCCCCTCTCCGCTCTTTCGGGCGGAGAGGATGGGTGAGGTGGGTGCGTGGCGTCCTAACCGCAGCCATGGTACTGTCCTACGATGTTCCTCGATGCTGATGAGTTTCTGCGAACGGACCAGTCCGAGTTCGGTTTCGCTTGGCGCTATGAGCTGGTCCGCGGCGCGATTGTCGCACACGCGACGCCTAGCCCCGAGCACGGAGTCATCCTCAGCAATCTTGCCAGAGAGCTTGGCAACGGTCTGCGCGATCACTCGGAGTTCAGGTCGGAACTCGGCAGTGGCGCTGCGCCTCAATACGAACGCCGGGACACGGCACGCATCCCAGATGCGACGATCCGCTGCGGTCAACATCCGCGCGTGCTGTTCGAGGTGCCTCTTGCGGCACTCTACGAGCAGGTCGTGCCGGAAGGCGATTGAGCGCAATACTGTCCATGGAAGACCCCGCTGGTCTGCCTGCACTGATACCTCCCAATGAACGAACGCTGCCTCGCATGTTACGTCGACAGGCGGAGCTGCATGGCGACCGCGAGCTGATCGAGATCAGCGGCCAATCGTGGAGCTTTGCTGATGCGGTGGAGATAGCGGCCAGCTTTGGCGGCACGCTACGCGCGGCCGGCATCGAGCATGGCGATCATGTCGCGATCATATGCGGCAACCGCGCGGAGCTTTTGCAGATCTATCTTGGCTGCGGGTGGATCGGCGCGGTGACTGTGCCCATCAACACCGCGTCGCGGGGCGCGCAGCTTGCTCATATCCTTGCGAACTCACAGGCCAGGCTGCTCGTGCTGCAGGCGGAGTTTGCCGATGCACTGGCTTCGTTGGAAATCGTGCCACCGGCGTTGCGCGCGATCTGGCTGATTGGCGATGCCGATGTGCCCGCAGGCTTGCCTCGCCCCGTCGCTTTTCCAGCGCCTGGCGATGCAGTGCCGGAAGCGGCGGTTGGGCCGGGCGATACTGTGGTGATCCTCTACACGTCGGGCACGACCGGCGTCTCGAAGGGCGTATGCTGTCCGCATGCTCAGTATTTCTGGTGGGGGGTGAATACGGCGCGCTTACTTGGGGTGCGCGGCGACGACGTGCTGCTGACGGCGCTGCCGCTGTTCCATACGAATGCGCTGAATACGTTCTACCAGGCGCTGCTGACTGGCGCTTCGCTGGTAGTGGAACCGCGCTTCTCCGCCTCGGGGTTTGCGCCGTCGTTGTCGCGCCACAAGGCGACCGTGACGTATCTGCTTGGGGCGATGGTGCCGATACTGCTGTCGCGTCCGGTCAGCGATCTGGATCGCGCACACCGTGTGCAGATCGCATTGGCGCCTGGCGTGCCGGAGCGGTTCCATCCTGAGTTCCAGGAGCGTTTCGGCATAGCATTGTTGGATGGCTACGGATCGACCGAGACGAATTTCGTCCTCGGTTGCAGGTTGCCGCACAAGCGCGCCGGCGCGATGGGGCCAGTGTTCGATGGATTCGAGGCGCGCGTTGTCGATGATGCTGATAATGCTTTGGCAGACGGGGAGCCGGGAGAACTGGTGCTGCGGGCTGCTGAACCTTTCGCATTCGCGACTGGCTATTTTGGCATGCCGGAGAAGACAGTCGAGGCATGGCGCAATCTGTGGTTCCATACTGGCGACCGCATCGTTCGCGACGCTGATGGCTACTTCCGGTTCATCGACCGCATGAAGGATGCGATACGGCGCCGTGGTGAAAACGTGTCGTCGTATGAGGTTGAGCAGGTGCTGCTGTCGCATCCGGATGTGGCGGAGGCGGCTGCGTTCCCGGCACGCTCGGAGCTTGCCGAGGACGAGGTCATGGTGGCGGTCGTGCTGCGCGATGGGAGTGGGCTGACGCCGGCCGCATTGGCGGGCTACTGCAAGGGCCGGATGCCGGCGTTTGCCATTCCGAGGTTCATCGAGTTCGTGACCGCGTTGCCGATGACCGAGAATGGCAAGGTGCAGAAGTTCAGGTTGCGTGAGCGTGGGGTGACCGCAGCGACCTGGGATCGCGAGGCCGCTACCAAGGCATAACAGCGACTACTAATGCTGGCGCGCGGTGCTGTCGCGGGTGGGTGCCATCCGTGCTATCGTGGATACAGGAGGATTTCCCATGCGCTCCCGACCATCGGACGTGTTCACAGCCCATCGCGCCTCCATGCGGCGTGTCGTTCTGGCGCACCGAGCGCGCAATCCTCGCGTGTTTGGGTCTGTCGCCCGTGGTGAGGATACCGGCGCGAGCGATCTCGACTTGCTGGTTGAGGCGCAGGAGACGACCAGCCTGTTCGACCTGGCGGCGATCGAGCTGGAGCTGGAAGCGCTGCTGGGCTGCCCGGTGCATGTGATGACGGATGGCGCCCTCAGAGGAGCCCTGCGTGAACGGGTGTTGGCGGACGCCGAACCGGTATGAGTGAGAAGCTTCGACGGACCTCGGAGTATCTTGCCCACATGCAGGAGGCGATCCGCCGTATTGGCAACGCAACCTGCTTGATATGCTTTCCAAGACACTGCGGGGCTGAACTGCCACGCTGTCATCTCTGATAAGCATCGTGTCTGGGCTGTGGTGAAAGGAGAGGGGGCATTGATCAAGAGGAGTTCGGCGTGCTGTCCCGCTATCCCGCTGTGTCTCGCCGTCTCCTGACGGTCGATGAGTACCACCGGATGGGGGAGTCCAGAATTCTGACGGAGGACGATCGTGTCGAGCTGATCGAGGGGGAACTGGTCACCATGGCGCCGATCGGCAGCGAGCACGTAGCCGCCACTAACGCGCTCACGCGCCTGCTGGTGATGGCTGCTGGAGATCGCGGCGTCGTCTCTGTGGGAAATCCGGTTCGACTGACCCAGCGTAGCGAACCGCAACCAGACTTCGCTGTGCTCGGGTCGCGCGATTACCGAAGCGCGCTGCCGCGGCCTGAAGACACGATGCTTGCCGTGGAGGTCGGTGATCGGTACAGTTCGGTCACGCATGTGAGTCGATCTGAAGTGCAGGCGATCGAGGCGCTTTCGGATGTACGGATTGCCGTTGCCAAAATATTTGAATAGCGCAAGGCAAGAAATGCACGCCGATCCGCGAGGGTAGGATCGCGCTCACCCTGCCGCCAGAGTTCGCATGGCCGCCGCCTTCTCGAACAGCTTCAGCAGCACGCGCACAGCGCGTCCGCGCTCGCTCACCAGCTTCGGGTCCTTCCCCAGCAAGACCGCCGCGTCGCGGTTCGCCATATGCAGCAGTCCTTCGTGTTCGATCGGATCGGCAAGGCGGAAGCCCGGCAGTCCAGACTGCTTCGTTCCGAGTACATCGCCGCCACCGCGCAGCCGGAAATCCTCGTCGGCGATGAGGAACCCGTCGTCCGTGTCGCGCAGCAGAGTCAGCCGCCGGCTTCGCCGAATTCGTTCACCCATTCCTCGTGCAGCAACAGGCAGAAGCTGGCCGCGGCGCCACGTCCTACGCGGCCGCGCAACTGATGCAACTGCGCCAGGCCGAAGCGTTCGGCGTGCTCGATCACCATGACGGTCGCGGTCGGGCACGTCGACACCCACTTCCACAACTGTCGTTGCCACCAGCAGCCGGCAATCGCCGCGGCGAAAATGCGGCCAGCGTTGCGTCGCGGACGGCCGCGTCCTGGCGGCCATGGGCCAGCCCCACGCGCTCGCCGAACCGTTCACGCAGGTCGGCGAACCGGTCTTCCGCCGCGGCTAGGTCAATGACCTCGCTTTCCGCTACGAGGGGGCAGACCCAGTAGACCTGGGCGCCCTCGTCCAACTTGCGCAGCACGCCCTCCATCACGTCGCCAACGTGCCAAGGGAATGCAGCGAGGTGCGCACGGCACCCGGCCGGGCGGCTTCTCAGTCAGGCGCGAGACGTCCATCTCGCCCCATTGGGTCAGCAGCAGTGTCCGCGGGATTGGCGTCGCGGTCATCACCAGCACGTCGGTCAGTTCGCCCTTGCCGCCGAGCAACAGGCGCTGATCGACGCCGAACCTGTGCTGCTCGTCGATCACCGCCAGCGCCAGGTCGTGGTACTCGACGCTCTCCTGGAACAGCGCGTGCGTGCCGACCACCATCTGGACCGAGCCGTCCTTCAACCGACGCAGCAGTTGCGTTCGCGCGCGGCCTTTAACGCCGCCGGTCAGCAGTGCGACCGGTATCGGGAGACAGGTGCGACAGCGTGCGGTGATGCTGCTTCGCGAGGACCTCGGTTGGCGCCATCAGCGCGGCCTGCTTGCCGGCTTCGACGGCGCGTAGCAGTGCCAACAGCGCGACGAGAGTTTTGCCCGAGCCGACATCGCCTTGCAGCAGTCGCAACATGCGTCGCTCGGACGCCAGATCGGCGTCGATCTCCTTCAACGTTCGCTGCTGGGACGTGGTCAGCGCGTAGCCAAACCGTTCCAGTGCCTTGACCCGGAGAGAACCGTCGCCGGTCAGGCCGCGACCGGGCCGGGTGCGCAGGCGGCCGCGCACGACTGCCAGCGCCACCTGATCGGCCAGCAGCTCGTCGTAGGCCAAACGGGGGCGGTTGTTTGCCGCCGGCATCGTCTCCGGCGCTTGCATGGCGCACAGCGCGTCGACGAACGAGGGCCACTTCTCCCGCCGCAACAACGCAGGGTCGTGCCATTCGGGGAGCGAAGGGACGCGGGTCAGGGCCTGCGTCATCGCGTTGCCGACCTGGCGCGGCCAGAGCCCGCCAGTCAGTGGCCACACGGGCTGGATCGCCGGCATCTGCTCTGGCCGATCGGCGGGCACTACATATTCGGGGTGGGCGATGACGCGACGCCCGCCGAACGACTCGACCTTGCCGGAGACGAGCAGCTTCGCGCCGATCGGCATCTGCCTTTCGCGGTTGAACTTGAAGAACACCAGTTCGGCGGCTCCGGTGCCGTCTGTCACGGCCACCCGCCAAGGCTGACGCGGGTTACCGGGTCGCTCAATGCCGGTCACTTCAACGGCCAAGGTGACGATCTGGCCAGGTCTCGATTGTGCGATCGTGGGGCGCTGGCGGCGGTCGATGTAGGATTCGGGCAGATGGAACAGCAGGTCGATCACCCGTTCCCCGCCCGCGACCTTGGCGATCAGCGCGCCCACCGTGGGGCCGACGCCTCTCAGCGTCGTCAGCGGCGAGAACAATGGTGTTAGAGGATCATGTTCCACGGGCTGCTGACATGGGGTTATCGCGCGGCTATATGACACCGCGCCGATGAGTGAACCAGAAGTAGCCCCGCTCGATGCGAGGCGCCGCAGACTGCTGTATCGCGCTACACACCGCGGGATGTTTGAGAACGACCTCCTGCTGGGCGGTTTTGTGCAAAGGCACATACTCGTGCTGGACGAGTCGGAGCTTTCGGCGCTGGAGGCGCTGTTGGAAATTCCCGACAACGAGCTGGCCGACTGGCTGACGGGGCGGATGGCGATTCCGGATGGGGCGGCCACGCCGATGCTGCGCCGGGTTAGGGATGAGGCGGGGCAACGGCCCCCTCCCCCGGCCCCCTCCCGCAAGGGGAGGGGGGAGAATGGTGATGGCTCCTGTTTTTGGCGCGCCTGAGGGCTGGGATGCGTTTCTGCTGGCGCGCCGGCGGGGCGAGTTCGCGGGGCCGATCCTGCATGTCACCCGCGATGATGCCCGGATGGCGCGACTGACCGAGGCGCTCAGTTTTGTGGCGCCTGAGGCAGAGGTGCTGCGGTTTCCGGCTTGGGACTGCTTGCCGTATGATCGCGTGTCGCCAAATCCGGCGCTGGTTTCCGAGCGGATCGCGACACTTACGCGGCTGCTGGATCCGCCGACCGGGCCTCGCATCGTCCTGACCACGGTCAATGCGCTGGTTCAGAGTGTGCCGCCGCGGGCCACGTTTGCCGGCGCCAGTATGGAGGTGCGAGTCAACGGCACCATTCAGCCGGAGAAACTGGCCCGGTTCCTGGAGGCGAACGGCTACGGCCGCGCGGGCACCGTCATGGAGCCGGGCGAATACGCCATGCGTGGCGGCATCATCGATGTCTTTCCGGCTGGCGAAGCGGACCCGGTGCGGCTGGATCTGTTCGGCGACACGATCGAGTCGATCCGGACCTTTGATCCGACCACGCAGCGCAGCGCGGACAAACGCCAGCGGCTGACTTTGCGGCCGGTGTCGGAGGTTCCGCTCGATTCTGAGGCGATCTCCAGGTTCCGGACCGGCTGGCGCGATCTGTTCGGCCAGCCGGCTGCTGCCGATCCCATCTATCTGTCGATCTCCGAGGGACGCCGTCACCCTGGGATGGAGCACTGGGTGCCGCTGTTCCATTCGAGCATGGAGACGCTGCTCGACTACCTACCGGGTGCGTCGGTCAGTCTGGACCATCAGGCGGATGAAGTATTGCGCGCCCGGCTGGATATGATCGCGGACCACTATGCGGCCCGGCGGTTGGTGCCGCGTGATGGCGAGGTTCCCTACCGGCCTTTGCCGCCGGAGCGGCTGTATCTCGACCAGGCTGGCTGGGATGCGATGTTGTCGGGGGGACCGTTGTTTGCCTTCTCGCCGTTTGCCAAGCCTGACGGGGCCGTCGGGATTGATGGCGGCGGGCGGCCGGGGCCGGTGTTCTTCCAGGGCAGCGCACCCGGGGGCAACGTCTTCGAGCAGCTTCGCGGCCAGTCGGAACGCTGGGCCAAGGAAGGCCGCCGGATTGTTGTCGCTGCCTGGACGCGGGGGTCGCGCGAACGGCTGGCCAATCTGCTGCGGGAGCACGGGTTCAAGGACGCCTCGCAGGAGGATGGCTGGGCGGCGATCCGCCGCAGGGCGGCGGGGACCGTATCGCTTGCCACTCTTGGGGTGGAGCGTGGGTTTGTTGCCGATCAGCTTGCGCTGGTGGGCGAACAGGACCTGCTGGGCGAACGCATCAGCCGGCCGCCTCGGCGGCGCAAGCGTGCCGATCAGTTCATCGCCGAAGCCACTGAAATTGCGGAAGGCGACCTGGTGGTGCACCAGGAATACGGCATCGGTCGCTACGATGGTCTCGCGACGCTGACCGTGACCGGCGCCCCGCACGATTGTCTGCGCCTGATTTACGACGGCGACGAAAAACTGTTCCTGCCAGTCGAGAACATCGAGGTACTGTCGCGCTTCGGCAGCGAAACGCAGGGCGTGGCGCTGGACAAGCTTGGCGGTGTTGGTTGGCAGACACGCAAGTCGCGGATGAAGCAGCGGATCCGCGACATGGCGGGCGAGCTGATCCGGATCGCCGCCGCGCGCCAGATCCGCGAGGCGCCGATGATGGCGTCGGGCGAGGGCACCTGGGACGAGTTCTGCGCGCGCTTCCCGTTTGCCGAGACGGAGGATCAGTCTCGCGCCATCGCCGATGTGCTCGAGGATCTCGCCTCCGGGCGGCCGATGGATCGGCTGATCTGCGGGGATGTTGGGTTTGGCAAGACTGAAGTGGCGCTGCGAGCCGCCTTTGTCGCGGCGATGTCGGGGGCGCAGGTCGCGGTGGTGGTGCCAACCACGCTGCTGGCGCGCCAGCACTACCGCACGTTTACGGAGCGGTTCGCAGGCTTGCCGGTGAAGGTGGCGCAGTTATCGCGCATGGTGCCGGCAAAGGAAGCCACCGAGGTACGGCGCAGGATTACCGACGGCTCGGTCAACATCGTCATCGGCACGCACGCACTGCTGGCGAAGTCGATCGAGTTTGCTGATCTCGGGCTGCTGGTGGTGGATGAGGAGCAGCATTTTGGCGTCGCGCATAAGGAGCGGTTGAAGCAGCTCAAGGCGGATGTGCATGTGCTGACACTGACCGCCACGCCGATACCGCGCACGCTGCAACTGGCACTGACGGGTGTGCGTGAGATGAGTCTCATCAGCACGCCACCGGTCGATCGCTTGGCGGTGCGCACGTTCATCATGCCGTTCGACGGGGTGGTGATCCGCGAGGCGATCCAGCGAGAGCGGTTCCGCGGCGGGCAGGTGTTCTGCGTTGTGCCTCGGATTGAGGATTTGCCGCGGATGGCGGAGCGTCTGGCCGAGATCGTGCCGGAGGCGCGCATGGCACGAGCGCACGGGCGGCTGGCACCGACGGAACTCGAGCGGGTGATGACTGAGTTCGGCGACGGCCGCTACGACATTCTGCTTTCGACAAATATTGTGGAGAGCGGTCTGGATATGCCGGCGGTGAATACGTTGGTTATCCATCGCGCGGACATGTTCGGGCTGGGGCAGCTTTATCAGCTTCGCGGGCGGGTTGGGCGGGGGAAGCAGCGCGGCTACGCTTATCTGACGTGGCCGCAGAACATGCGGCTTTCAGCAGCGGCTGAGAAGCGCCTGACTGTGATGCAAACCTTGGATGCGTTGGGCGCGGGCTTCACGTTGGCCAGCCATGATCTGGATATTCGCGGTGCTGGCAATCTGTTGGGGGATGAGCAGTCCGGACATATCCGCGAAGTCGGGATCGAATTGTACCAGCAGATGCTGGAAGATGCCGTCGCCGAGTTGCGGGCAGGCGAGGGCAGGCGCGGTGGGCAGGAACGCGATTGGACGCCGAACATCTCGCTTGGGCTGCCGGTGCTGATCCCGGAGGGTTATGTGCGGGACTTGCCGGTACGGCTTGGGCTCTACCGGCGCATTGGCGCGCTTGCATCAGATGCGGAGACCGAGGCGATGGCGGCCGAACTGGTCGATCGCTTTGGACCGCTGCCGCAGGAAGTGGAGAACCTGTTGCAGGTGGTGGCGCTGAAGCGTGCTTGCCGCGATGCCGGTGTGGAGAAGCTGGAAGCCGGTCCTAAGGGCATGCTGATCAGCTTCCGAGGGAACGCGTTCTCCAATCCTGCAGGTCTTGTTGCCTGGCTCGCCAGCAAGGGTGGGATGGTGCGGCTTCGGCCAGACCACAAGCTGGCCATCTCGCGCGAGATGGACGTGGCAACGCGGCTGCGGTTCGCGCGGGACACGCTGGGCAATCTGGAACGGATTGTTGGGCAGGCAAAGGCAGCCTGAAAAAGCTTGCCTACACGGCGCCCCACCTCTCCCTGACCTCTCCGCCCCGACGAGGGGCGGA
This sequence comes from uncultured Alphaproteobacteria bacterium, assembly GCA_963733475.1. GTDB lineage: Bacteria > Pseudomonadota > Alphaproteobacteria > Acetobacterales > Acetobacteraceae > JAMXLO01. The sequence goes on from CAVTEC010000018.1 coordinate 29,356, forward strand.
GAGCGGAATGATGAGCTTGTGGACGACGGTGAGAAGGCGCGCGGAATGGCTGGTCGAAGAAGTGGTATTGCATGCCGAGGCGTCAATGAACGAAACAAGAACGCAAAGTCGTACCGGATGTCGATGAGTTTCTTCAAAAGGCACGGTTCAAACGAGTGTGTGCGTGCTCCGACTTTCGCTCGACCGTCTCGCTGACCAATTGGTCAAGCAGTGGCGTTTCGAGGTGCATCGATGAAGCGAGCGTTAGTCGTCGGCGTCCCGCTCCTGGTGTTATCCACTTCCGCGTTTGCGCATCCCCCGCAGAACGCTGACATGTCACTGGCTCCCTGGTTTCAGGGTTTGCGCCAACCGGGCACTGGCATGTCGTGCTGTTCGATTGCCGATTGCCGCCAGACGGAATTCCGAATGGCCGGCAGTCACTACGAGGCATTGATCGATGGAGAATGGCGTCCGATCCCGCCAACCTCGATCCTCGAGCGGACAGACAATCCTACTGGCCATGCCGTCGTGTGTTACACGCCCGGTCTAGGAATTATGTGTTTTATCCGCGGGCCGGAGACGTAGTGAGGCGACGCGCCAACCGCGCCAGACCTACGAACGCGGGGTTGGAATGCACGACCACTGCCGTGGGAATAGGTGCGAGGTAGGTCGACATCCGCCCTTTGGCCGCGAAGCGTTCGCGGAAGTCCGTGTGGCGCAGGAAGTCGGTAAAGCGTGGGACGATGCCGCCAGCGATGAACACGCCTCCGAGGGCACCAAAGGTCAACGCTTCATTCCCAGCGACACTTCCGAGGAAGCCGCAGAACGCATCCAACGTTGCGCGGCAGGCCACGCAATCTCCAGCGAGCGCATGCTCGACAATTTCCGCGGCGGTACGTTGTGGGACAGACAATCCGTCGATCTCGGCGACGGCGTCGTAGAGATGGATCAGCCCAGGACCCGATAGAGCGCGCTCGATCGAGATGTGTCCCAGCTTGTCACGCATCGATTGGATGATGGCTGCGTCGCGATTGGTCTCCGCTGGCAGCGTTGCGTGCCCTGCCTCGGTGACCAGCACTGACTCATTGCCGGCGTCCCTGGTCATTGCGGCGAGGCCGAAGCCGCTGCCCGGGCCCATCACCACCATCGTGCCCGAGGTGACGGGCGATACCTCGCCAATCGTGACGAGGTCGGCTCCGTGAAGTCCCGGCAATGCCCAGGCTTGCGCGGCAAAATCGTTGATCACATGAGCAGATCGCAGCCCCAGCCCTTGCTGGATCAGTTGTTCGTCCACTTCCCAGGCGGCATTCACCATGGTGACGCGGCCGTTATGCACAGGCCCGGCGGCGGCAAGCACCGCGGTTTCAGGCTTAACGCCGCCGCCCGGCCCGGCCAGGAATTCTCGAGCTGCGTCTACCGGTGTCGGGTAGGCCGCCACCGCATAGGTCGTCACCGCCGCTGGCTCTTTGTCCACCAGGACCGCGAAACGCGCGTTGGTTGCTCCGATATCCGCGAGGAGCGCGATTTCGACGTGCTGGCTCATCGGCACCCCCGATTTGATGGGTCAGATTTCCGCGGCTTCTACAGCCGCGACGTCCAGCAGCCGTTCGATCACCTCGGGTTCCTGTGCCCCGGCGATCGCGTGGCGTCCTGATATGACGAAGCACGGTACGCCGTTGATGCCCAGGCGGTGCGCCCGGAGATTATCGGCGTGTACGGAATTGACCTCATCATCACTCATGAGGAAGCGGCGCGCTGAATTGCCATCCAGGCCGCAGGCTGTCGCGATCGCGATCAGCAGGCTGTGGTCGCCGATGTCCAATCCGTCGGTGAAATGCGCAGAGAACAGTGCCTCCACCATGGTGTCGGCGCGGCCAAACCGGCCTGCGTAGCGCACCAGCCGATGGGCATCGACGCTGGATGGCGTCCGGCGGATACGATCGAAGCGGAACAGGATGCCCTCGGCGCGGCCAATCTCGGCGATCGAGGCATAGAGCCGGCGCGCGCGGTCCTCGCCGCCGAACTTCCGAATGACGTAGTCCGGACGCGCCATGCCCGCACGCGGCATATCGGGATTGAGCAGGAACGGACGCCAGGTCAGGTCGAACAGCAAGTCCGGCCGACGGCGCAGGGTGCGGGTCAGACGGCGAACGCCCAGGTAGCACCAGGGGCAGACCAGATCATGGACGATCTCGATGCCCAGTCGGGCCTTCGGGGGCGCCAGAATGTTCATGCCACGATCTTCGCGCGCAATGGTCGCCGTGTCACGATGGAATCGACATGATCAGCGAACTGGCTCGTTACCGTAATGGCTGGTGGTGTATCGGTGGCCGTTGTGGTCCCACAGCTTGATTCGCATATGCTCGGAGAACAGCGGTGTCAGGTGCTTCGGGCAATAGTGGGTCACGATGCTTTTGCGGGTGACCTCGTGCGACACTGGGTTGCCGCCATGCACCAGATCGGAATGCCACACGAGCACGTCGCCTTTTTTTGCAGCGAACGGAAGCTTGGGAATGCCACGCTGTTGGGCGCGTTCTTCCAGCGAGTGAACGTGTTGTTCAACAGCCTCGCGCATGGAGGTGGCGCCCGTCATGCGCTGGGCTTCGGAGACGCTCTTGTAGTGCTCCTGATAGAGGAAGTCCTCGAAGCGGTGGCTGCCTGGATAGTAGAACAGCTCACCTGCGCCGAGCGTAACGTCTTCCAGGGCGGTCCATGTTGCGGCGAACTGGCGCGGGATCGAATAGACGACGTAAGCGGAGTCCTGATGCCCCTCCTGAGCTGAACCGCGCAGGAAGCCCAGGGTCTGCGAGGCGAAGGCTTTTGACTCGAAGATCAAGCCGAGAAACTCGGCGATCGCGTCCGAGAACATCAGGTTACGGACGGCAGGCGAGAAATGGTGGATGTCCAGCGCCTTGGCCGGATGCGGATTTATCTCGGACCGCCAGGCGATATGGTCCGGTGCGACCGCATGGCATTCGAATTTCAGGTCGGCGAAAGCGCCGGCGTAGGCGCGGTCGAGGTCTGCCGCCGCCCTGTCGACGACTGATGGTGGAATTGCATTCTCAAGGATCACATAGCCATTTTGGAGCCAGAAGCGCAGCTTATCGGCCTGCGCCGCAGTGATCGCACCGATCTCCTGCCGGCCCTGGATGATGTCAGCGGCGTTCGGCGCATCGGGCCAAAGGCCGCCGAACGGTGATGGCATAGCGGCACCATTGGCGGGTCGCCAGGCTTTCGCGTTGCTCAGGAAGCCGCGCGCACGGCCATATTTGAGGTAGTGCTGGAACGGCGTTTTGGTGAGGCCGGTGCGCACTTCCTGTGCCGCGGCAGGGTAAGCGCGCAGATAAAATTCGACATCGAAGTCGTTAGGTTTGCGGCTTTCGCTACGGCCGTGCTTGTCGTAGTGCGACCACGCGCTGACTTCGCGCTGCTCGGCGATCGCGGTTACAATGTCGGGATACATCCGCAGATATGCGGCCTCGTCGAACTGATCTCTGTCGTCGACGATGGTCTGCTGGTCCAACGCTTCTCTCCCTCGTCGCTTCCTGTGTATCAAATCCGACCGTGGGCTGTCACGGTCCGCGCAATCGAGAGGAGCGTGCGATGGCAATCGTGATGTACGATCTGGTCGGAGCGGATCCGGAGCTGCGGTTCAGCCCGTATTGCTGGCGGACGCGGATGGCGTTTGCGCACAAGGGACTTGCTGTCGAGACGATTCCCTGGAGGTTCACGGAGAAGGAGGCGATTGCCTTCTCGGGGCAGGGGCGAGTGCCGGTGATCCGCGACGGCGCTCGCGTCGTGTCCGATAGCTGGGCGATTGCTGAGTACCTGGAGGATGCGTATCCGGATCGGCCGAGCCTGTTCGGTGGGGCTGGTGGACGGGCGCATGCAAGGTTCATCAATGCCTGGGCGGATGGCGTGATGCTGCCGGGTATTGCACGGCTGATCGTGCGGGACCTGCTGGATGTCGTGGATGCCAAGGACCGGCCGTACTTCCGGGAGTCGCGGGAGGCGCGGTTCGGCACGACGCTGGAGGAGGTGCAGGCGGGCAGGGAAGGGCGGTTGGCCGAGTTCCAGGCCTCGCTGGTGCCGGTGCGATTGGTGCTTGGCAGGCAGGCTTGGCTGGGCGGAGGTGCGCCGAGCTATGCGGATTACATTGTGTTTGGGACGCTGCAATGGCCTTGGTGCGCGAGCAGAATTCGAGTTGCTGGCGGGGGATGATGCGATAGCGGGATGGCGGGAGAGGATGTTGGATTTGTTCGAGGGATTGGGGTGGCGGGCTAAGAGAGTGGGACGATTGGCCCCCTCCCCCTAGCCCCCTCCCGCGAGGGGAGGGGGAACTGACTTTACTGACCTTCTGACCTTCTGACCTTCTGACCTTCCCGGCCACCGACCTACCCATGCAGCTTTGCCAGAATGTCGCTGTTGGCACGGATCACCAGCATGCGGCGGATTTTCTGCGTTGGGGTCAGGAGGCCGTTTTCGACCGTGAATGCTGGGACAACGGCATGCTTGCGGATGCGCTCGGTTACCGAGAGGCGGAGATTGACGCGGCTGACGGCGAGAGCGGCTGATACGTCGTCATGCCCGTCGGCGGGTACCACCAGCGCAGTCAGGGATGAACGTCCGTCTCCGGCGACGACTGCCTGCGAGATCTCGGGTTCCGTCATCAACATGCCCTCGACCTTTGCCGGCGATACATTTTCGCCGCCGGACAGGACGATCATGTCCTTCTTGCGATCGGTAATGCGCAGATAGCCGTTTTCCAGTTCGCCTATGTCACCGGTGTGCAGCCAGCCGTCCTGGATCGCCGCCGCTGTCGCCTCGGGCAGACCCCAATAGCCGTGCATGACGAGGTCGCCGCGCACGAGGATCTCGCCGTCTTCGGCCAGCTTCAACTCCACCCCGTCCAGCACGCGGCCGACCGTGTCGATTTGGATCCCGTCGGGGGGATTGGCGCTGATGACCGGACCGGCCTCGGTCTGCCCATAGCCCTGCATGATCATCAGGCCGAGGGCCAGGAAGAACCGGCCGACCTCCGGTTCGAGCCGCGCGCCTCCGGACATCGCGGCTTTCAGGCGGCCACCGAACCTTGCACGCACCTTGGCGCGGACCAGCCGATCCAGCAGCAGGTCCAGAGGTTTGTCGCCAAGCGTCAATCGCCGGCCGCTCAGCCGCCGATATCCCAAATCGATCGCTCGCTGGAACAGGGCTTGCTGCCACGCGGGCTGCCGCGCGACCTGGGTCAGCACGCGAGCGCGGATTACCTCCAGCACGCGCGGCACCGCTGTCAGGATCGTGGGGCGGACGGTCAGCATGTCCGCTGCCAGGTGTTCTACACCGCGGCAGTAGACGATCTCGGTCCCGATGCTGGGGAGGAAGAAGAGACCGACGGTGTGCTCGTAGCTGTGCGATATCGGCAGGTAGGAGAGATAGACCTCGTCCTTCAGCCGCAGCGGCCGCAACAGCTCGAAGGCGCCGCGGCAGTTGGACAGGATCGCGCGGTGCGGCAGCATCACGCCCTTTGGCGCGCCGCCGGTGCCGGAGGTGTAGATCAGGCAGGCAAGAGTGCTCGCCTGGATCGCATCGGCTTCCAGCGCGATGTCGTCGGGTGGAGCGGTGTCGGCGATCAGTCCGGCCCAGTGCATCAGCCGGGGCGAGCCGCTAGCATCGTCTGGGGGGCCTTCGATCACCACCAGCAGATCCAGCCCGCCAGCCAGACGGCCGGCTTCGCGCAGCGTGCCGGCGAGGGCAGGGGTGGAGACGATGGCGACCCGAGCGCCGGAATCCCGCAGGATATGGGCGTGGTCTGTCGCCGTGTTGGTGGTGTAGGTCGGAACCGGTACCGCCCCCAACGCCATTAGCGCAGCCTCGGCGATCGGGTATTCGGGGCGGTTTTCCGACACGATCACCACCCGGTCGCCTGCCGAGACCCCCGCCGCTCGCAAGTGGCGCGCACAGGAGGCGGCCATTCGGCCGAACTCGCCCCATGTGGTCGAATGCCAGGCGCCATCGCGGAACGAGCGAAGCATCGGCTTGTCCGGCCACGTCCGCGACAATGCGAACATCATCGCCGGCAGGTTTGGCCAGCTAGGATAGTCCTCCACGTCACCCCCGTTGTCTGGTCTGCGCCGAGCGCAAGCCTTTGACCTGTGTCCTCACTACCTTACATGGATGGCATACAAAGCTGCATGAGGACGCCCAGATGCGCCATACATCCCCCGCCGATGCCGCATCCAGCCGGATGGTTGTCGAGGAGCTACCAAGTTGGGATCTGGGCGATCTGTATCCGGGTCCCGACAGCCCGGCCGTCGAGGCGGACCTGGCGAAGGCCGAGAGCGCGGCCAGGGCGTTCGGGGTGGGCTTGCAGGGCAAGCTGGCTTCCATGTCGGGTAGCGCGCTGGCGACGGCAATCACCGAGTATGAGCGGATCGAGGAAATCCTTGGTCGGCTGATGTCCTACGCGCAGTTGCTGTTCTCCGGCGATTCCACCAACGCGGATATCGGGCGGTTCTATCAGACGATCAGCGAGCGGGTGACCGCGATCAGCAGCCATCTGCTGTTCTTTGGCCTGGAACTGAACCGGCTGGATGATGCGGTTTTGGAGCAAAAGCTTGCCGACCCGGCGCTGGCGCGGTGGCGGCCGTGGCTGCGTGATTTGCGGGTGTTCCGTCCGCATCAGCTTTCCGATGAGCTGGAGAAGCTGCTGCATGAAAAGGAGGTGACAGGCCGCAGCGCCTGGAGCCGGCTGTTCGATGAGACGATAGCCGGCATGCGGGTTCCGCTGGGTGGGGAAGAGCTCACGGTCAGCGGTGTACTGAACAAGCTGTCGGATGCCGATCGGTCGGTGCGCGAGGCGGCGGGGCGGGCCATCGGGGAGGCATTTGGCGGGAATATCCGGCTGTTCTCGCTGGTTACCAATACGCTGGCGAAGGACAAGGAGATTGTCGATACGTGGCGGCACTACCCGCGTCCCGGCAGTTACCGTAACCGCTCCAACATGGTGGAAGACGAGGTGGTGGATGCGCTGGTCACTGCCGTGCGCGCGGATTTTCCCCGGCTGTCGCATCGGTACTATTTGATGAAGGCAAAGTGGCTAGGGTTGCCGAAGCTGATGCACTGGGACCGCAACGCGCCGCTGCCGGACGATGATGATCGGACGATCGAATGGAATGAGGCCCGGGAGCGGGTGCTGACGGCGTATGGGGCATTCAGTCCGGAACTGGCATCGGTTGGGCGGCGGTTCTTCGATCGTCCGTGGATCGACGCGACGCTGAAGCCTGGGAAGGCGAGTGGCGCGTTCGCGCATCCGACGGTGCCGTCCTCACATCCGTATCTACTGCTGAATTATCACGGGCGGACGCGCGACGTGATGACGCTGGCGCATGAGCTGGGCCATGGGGTGCATCAGGTGCTGGCGGGAGAGCAGGGATATCTGATGGCGGGCACGCCGCTGACGCTGGCGGAGACGGCCAGTGTGTTTGGCGAGATGCTGACGTTCCGGGCGTTGCTGGATGCGGCTGATCCGAAGCGCCGGCGCATCATGCTGGCGGCGAAGGTCGAGGACATGCTGAACACGGTCGTGCGGCAAGTCGCGTTCTATCACTTCGAGACGCTGGTGCATGATGAGCGCCGGACGGGCGAACTGGTGCCGGATCGGATCGGCGAGATATGGATGGGGGTGCAGAGAGAGAGCCTGGGGCCGGCGTTCGAATTCACGCCGGAATATGGGGTGTACTGGTCGTATGTGCCGCACTTCATTCATTCGCCGTTTTATGTCTACGCGTACGCGTTTGGGGATTGCCTGGTGAATGCGCTGTACTCGGTATTCCAATCCGGGCATCCGGGCTTCCAGGCGAAGTATCTCGACATGCTGCGCGCGGGCGGGACCAAGCGGCATAAGGAGCTGCTCGCACCCTTTGGGCTTGATGCATCGGATCCAGCGTTCTGGAAGAAGGGGCTGGACGTGATCGCTGGGTTCATCGATGAGCTGGAGCGGGAGCGGTGAGAGAGAGGGTGGCGGGGAATTCTCCCCCTCCCCTTGCGGGAGGGGGTTGGGGGGAGGGGGCGGTGCCGGAAGAGAACGGGAGCCTGCTGTCGCACGCCCGCGCGCTGCGTCGGGATGCGACGCCTGCGGAACGCAGGCTGTCGGGAGCATTGCGCAAGCACCGCATGAAGGGATTGAAGTTTCGCAGGCAGGTGCCGTTGGGACGATATATCGCGGACTTCTACTGTGCGTCCGCATTGCTGGTCGTTGAACTGGATGGAGTGTCTCACATCGATGCACCGAATGATGCGGTTCGGGATGCTTGGATCAATCAGCACGGGATCCGCGTTTTGCGCGTTGCTAATCGCGAAGTACTTGCCAATCTCGAGTTTGTGCTGATGGCGATCGAACAAGCGGCGCGAACGCCCCCTCCCCCTAACCCCCTCCCGCAAGGGGAGGGGAAGACTGTACAGACTTTGCTGCGATCTCTTCTTACCATGTCTGATCGCGGCAATCTGTTTGGCGAAATCCGACGCATGGCACGGACGTCGGGTGCCGTTGGCGGCATCGCGGCGCGCGTGGCGGGCGCGCGCGTGTTTGGCATCAAGACCGATCGCGCGGCACACGCAGAGGATCTGCGGACCATTCTGGGTGGGCTCAAAGGGCCTCTGATGAAGGTGGCGCAGTTCCTTTCTACTGTGCCGGATGCACTGCCGGCGGAATACGCGGCAGAGCTCGCGCACCTGCAATCGAATGCGCCGCCGATGGGGTGGAACTTCGTGCGCCGTCGCATGGTGAGCGAACTCGGCGCCGATTGGCAAAGCAAATTCGCTGAGTTCGGGCGCGAGGCAGCGGCGGCGGCCAGCCTTGGGCAGGTGCACCGGGCGCGGCTGCACGACGGCACCGAGGTTGCCTGCAAGCTGCAATATCCGGACATGCCCAGTACGGTCGAAGCCGATCTGCGGCAACTGCGTCTGGCGATGGCGATCTATCACCGTATGGACAACGCCATCCAGCATGAGGAGGTCTATAAGGAACTCACCGAACGGCTGCGCGAGGAACTCGACTATGATCGCGAAGCCGCGCAGATGCGGTTGTACCGCCAGATGCTGGCCAACGATCCGACGGTGCATATACCCGTGCCGATACAAGGATATTGCACACGACGCCTGCTGACGATGACCTGGCTCGATGGGCGCCCGCTGATGCAACGGCTTGCCGAGGACCCGCCGCAGGACGAGCGCAACCGTATCGCCGAGGCGCTGTTCCGTGCCTGGTATGTGCCGTTCTATCGCTACGGTGTGATCCATGGCGATCCGCACCTTGGCAACTATCAGGTGCGCCCCGATGGTTCGGTGAACCTGTTGGACTTCGGCGCCATTCGCGTGTTCGGCCCGAAGTTCGTGCGCGGCGTGATCGACCTTTACGAGGCGGTGCGCGACAATGACGATGCCAAGGCGCATCACGCCTATACGACGTGGGGGTTCACCGATCTGTCGAAGGAGAAGATGGCGGCGCTCAATCTATGGGCGCGCTTCCTGTACGAGCCGCTGTGCGAGGACCGCGTCCGGCGCATCCAGGAAACCGATGATCCCCAGTTCGGCCGCGAGGTTGCCGAGAAAGTCCATGCCGGCCTGAAGCGGACTGGTGGCGTGAAGCCGCCACGCGAGTTCGTGCTGATGGATCGCTCCGCGATTGGCCTGGGCGGCGTGTTCCTGCGATTAAAGGCCGAACTGAACTGGAGCCGTCTGTTCCGCGGCCTGATCGAGGATTTCGACGAATCCATCATCGCCGAACGGCAGGCAGCGGCGCTGGCCAACGCCGGCGTCCCGCCCGCCGCCTGAGCGCATGCTCCTGCACCGCGAAGTGGGGGAGGTGTCGTGTGTTAGCCATGGGTGGGGAGCGGTCGGACTGCTTCGTGATCGGCAGGCCGAGAGCGGTTGGACTAATTCCGGCGCGGTATCGCTTCGATTATATCGATGCTGACTGAGGCGGCTGGCTTGCAAGCTACGTGTTGCTAGCCATGCGATTGTTCAGCTATGCGTCGACGTGGATGACCTTCATGGCGCTCACCGGTCACGGATTCCCAAAAGAACTTCGCATAGAACTCATAGATGCCAGCGGTTTCCCTGGGATCATACGCGGTTTTTTCCACGACGTGTTCTAACAAGGTAATCAGTTTGGCCAAATCGACATATAGGGCCTCTGCGTACTTCTCGATCTCTTCTTCCTCCACCGCCCCGATTGGTTTTGCGGTAATTTGGTGATGAGCGAGGTGTTGGTTACGGAGCTTCCGTAGCCTGCTGAGCGTGGAATGGCTCGATCCGCCTTTCTCGTATCTGCGGATCAGTGCAGCCGCTTCCGTCGCCTGACCACGTGCTTCTGCATAGATCGGTGTGTTCGGTAACAACGAGTCCAATATCGTCGGATTTTCGAGATCGTCGGCGATCGAGATGATTTTGATGGCTTCGGTGCGATGATCCCAAAGGCGAGACAGCCCGAGCAGCATTTCACGCCGCAGCGCTCGCCGTACAATTAAAAAGGTTTGCCCGGCAAAGGAATGGCTGACCCGTCCATGCAGGGATTTGTCCTGAGCGGCGATACGCCACAACTCGTGAAACTGCACTACCGCGTCGTATTCTTGAACCACGACTTTGACCCTCGTACGAAGGTCGCTTGCCGGATCAATACTCATGGCGATCTCCCAGTGCTTCGCCGCGCCAGCCGGACGAGATCGGCTTTCTTCATTTCGACCATGGCCCTGCCTTCGGCCGTCGCATGGTAGGGAACGAATGGGCCGTTCAACTTCGTCCGTCCGTTCGCGACAATAAAACTAAATCCAGCCGACAATGGCCTTCGATCGATCTTCGCGATAACCCGGAAGCCGTGAAGAGCAAACGCCCATGCGTTCGCGCCCTCTACCTTAAGCCGCGCGGGAGACGTGTAATTGCCGGCCGGATTGAAGTTGTCGGATGGCGGTGTGTACCGAGCCAAAAGAAGCTGATACGCCGCCATCGTGTGTAGGGGCTTCGCGCCGAAAATGACTTCACGGGCTTCGTCTTCGTAGGGGCCAAGTAAGACTTTACGAAACTCCACCCGCGATGTGATCGAAGCACGCCAGAGAACGGCCAAAACAAACGCGGCAAATCGATCGCCATCGACGCCAGGCATCTCAAAGCCGCCATCGCCGGTCTTGACGTGCTCGCGTGGGAATCGGCGACACACATCAAGCGCGTAGTCGTCCAGTTTGCCCAATATCCCGTCGCAATTTCCGCACAGGATGTTCGGATCAAAAACTCCGTGCTGCGTCGGATGAACCTTGTCGAGCGAGATTCTCAGGTTGTGCCGGTGGCTGCCCATGATCTCGCGAGCAAAGCAAGCTGGGATGATGTGGGCTCTGATCAGGTCGGTGCTTGTGCAATGATAACCTCGGCAAACTCGCATCGTCTGCATCGCTCAGGGACTCTGTGGTGCGCGCTTCCGGCTTTCCAGCGCAACTGACTGGTTCGCCGGTAACAGCGGAGGCGAAGGCCTCGCGGCTGGCTGCGGATCGAGCTTGGCGTGAATGCCGTGAAGCATCCGGTTCTCATTGTTGAACGTAAAGCGCCGATCAACGGTGCGCTTCAGCACCGCCTGCAACCCTCCAGCTTTTTCGTCTATAAGGTCGATGCCCATGGCCGGTATATGGGGTTGGGGAGGCCGGAGTCAAATCTATCGTCACGGCTAACCTATTGGGGATCCGAACATAACCGGGCACTCCATGACCGGCGACTAGGTCTGCCTAAAAAGGTCTAGATTTCGGTTCTCCCTTGCACTTATCGACAGTCCAAGCATGCTCCTCTTCGACGACATCCCCCGCCCCGACATGGAAGTGCCCGACCAGCACGAAGTGGCCTTCGCTTACTTGAACCGTTCGGGGCGGCCTGAAGCCATGCGTGTGTGTCAATTGGTCGAGGACTGGCTCGCCCGCTATCCCGCACACGACCGCGACGCTCTGATCGCCCGTCTTCGCTCCACCATCGACGATCAGCACCGGGGCGCGTTCTTCGAGTTGTTTGTCCACGAGCTGCTGCTCGCCCGCGGGCACCGGATCTTGGAAATCGAACCGAAGCTGCCCCACACGCCGAAATCCCCGGACTTCTTGGTGCAAGCGAAGGACGGCCACTGCGTCTACCTGGAATGCGTCCTGGCCACCGGTCGGTCACAGCAGGACGTTGCCGCTCAGGCGAGGCTCAACCAGGCGCTTACCGCGCTCGACCGGGCAGCTTCGCCGCATCATTTCCTCGACCTGACCGTCCACGGTGTTCCGGCTGCGCCGATATCGATAAAGGCGATGACGAAGGCCTTGCGGGCATGGATTGGTGGGTTGCCCGACGACGACACGGTGATGGACGCCGCGCCATTCCAGCATCAGGAGCATGGGGCTACGATCTCTCTGCGTGCTTTCCCGCGCCTGCACCCAGAGCGCGCTCGCCGCGCGATTGGCGCCCGATTTTTCCCGGCAAGGCAGGTGACCGTCGACGATGACGTGAGAGGCTCGTTGGAAAAGAAGGCCAGCCGCTACGGGGCACTCGACCAGCCTTACGTGGTCGCGGTCAACGCACTCGGAATGTTCGCCCGCGAGGACGCTGCCATCGACGCGCTGCTCGGCTCGCCCTGTATGGTGGTGGAACAGACAGCGGACGGGTTTACCCATCGCGAGAGCCACAATCCGGATGGCGTTTGGTGCGGGCCTAGCGGCGCTCGGCGCATGGGCTTGAGCGCCGTTCTCTCTACTGAAGGGGTCGATCCCTGGAATTTCGCCGTTCGGCGCGGGCGGCTGATCCGTAACCCATGGGCGACGGCGCCGGTGCTAGCCTTCGATCTGGGCGTGGACGATTTTCAGCCCGAGGAGGGGCGCTACTGCGTCACCGCCGGCCAGTCGATGGGCAAGATATTCGGGCTGCCAGACGGATGGCCGGAAGCCTAACGGAATGGCGGTTCTCAGAATTCGAAGACGGCCCGCCGAGTGGCTGACATGGTTCGGGTGCAGACTGAACCGCGCGCCGGTGCGCAGAGCGGGAAGTGGCAAGCCAAGTGGCAATGTGAGCGGGGGCCGGACGCGTTGAGTTCGCGCCTATGGGGGTGCGTCCATTATCCTCCCAACCGTCCCGCTCGCCCCGCCGTCATTCCGCCATCGATCACCAACTCCGATCCGGTCATGTGGCTCGAAGCGTCCGAGCACAGGAACAGCACGCCATTGGCGATATCCTCCGCCTGACCAGCCTTGCCGATGGGCACCGTCATTTCCGCGATCTTGTTCGGGTCCAGCGGCGCATTCGCTCCAGGCGGCAGCTTCGTCCAGATCGGCGTGTCGATAACTCCCGGATGCACGGAGTTCACTCGGATCCCGTCCCGCGCCATTGCGCACTCCAACGCGATCGACTTCGCGAACAATCGCACCGCGCCCTTGGTCGCGCTGTAGCATGCAAGGTTCGCGGAGCCACGTATCCCGGCCACTGATGACATCATCACGACGGACCCGCCACCGGATCGCCGCATCAACGGCACGCCGTACTTCACCGTCAGGAACACGCCATCGACGTTCACCGCCATCTGTCGCCGCCAATCCGCCAGCGACATGTCGATCGCCGAACCCATGATGCCGATACCGGCATTGGCCACCAGGATGTGCAGCCCACCCAGCTTCTCGGCCGCCGCGATCACAGCGGGCCACGCCGCTTCATCCGTCACATCATGATGCAGATAGACGCCGCCGATTTCCTCCGCGAGCCTGCCGCCCGCCGCATCATCGAGGTCGGTCAGCACCAGCTTCGCGCCCTCGCGTGCCAAGACCCGAGCGCACGCCGCGCCGATACCGGACGCCGCGCCAGTGATGACGCCGATCCTGCCGTCGAGTTGTCCCATCGTCTCCTCCTTGCCATTGCGGTCGCTCGATCATTCCATCGCAGCGGCCAAAAGGGGAGGAGCGATGGTGGCTGGATCGCCGGGGTCGGCGCCCGGGTCACCGATTGACGGGTTGTTCATCTCTTTTCGTTTATGCCGCCCGTCATGCGGACGCGCGCCCGACACCCCTTGCACCACCCACCCCCTTGCCGCATTTTGCCGCGCGGCCGGTGTGGGCCTGTTCGCGCAAGCCGTCGCGCGCTCGGCTCTCCCCCTTTGGGCTCGAGTGTGAAGGAGTGAACGGATGCGCCTAGCGGTGCTGAAGGAACGCCGCGCGTCCGAGACGCGCGTTGCTGCGACGCCCGATACGGTGAAGCGCCTGATCGGTCTGGGGCTCACGGTTGCCGTCGAAGCGGGAGCGGGAGCTCACGCCGCATTCCCGGACCCGGAGTTCGCCGCCGCGGGCGCCACGCTGGCGGCAGATGCGGCGGAAGCACTGACTGGCGCCGAGATCGTTTTCGCTGTGCAGATGCCATTGCCCGAGGAACGCCGCCAGATCCAACGCGGCGCGTTGCTGATCTGCACCGCGAGTGCCTTTGCGGAGCCTGAGGTAGTGAATGAACTCGCCGCGGCGGGCATCGATTGCGTTGCGATGGAGCTTTTGCCGCGTATTACACGTGCTCAGGCGATGGATGTGTTGTCGAGTCAGGCGAACCTCGCCGGCTATCGCTCTGTGATTGAAGCAGCGGGGGCGTTTCAGCGCGGCTTCCCGATGATGATGACTGCCGCAGGCACCGTGCCACCCGCGCGCCTTTTCGTGATCGGCGCGGGCGTCGCAGGCTTGCAGGCAATCGCGACCGCGCGGCGTCTGGGTGCCATCGTCTCGGCCACCGACGTGCGACCCGCCGCGAAGGAGGAGATCAAGTCGCTTGGCGGCACTTTCGTCGGCGTGGAAGACGAGGAAACCGCTTCGCAGACCGGCGCTTATGCCCGCGAGATGAGCGACGCGTTCCGCCAGAAGCAGGCCGAACTGATGGCCACAACGATCGCCAAGAATGACCTGGTCATCTGCACGGCGTTGGTAATGGGCCGCCGCGCGCCGGTGATTGTAACGCAGCCCATGGTTAACTCCATGCGTCCCGGCAGCGTCATCGTGGACATCGCGGCCGACGCCGGTGGCAACTGCGCCGCCACCGTTCCTGGCGAATGCATCACCACACCAAATGGCGTGACGATCCTCGGCTATCGTAATTGGCCGGGGCGCATCCCGGTTGCCTCGTCCTCGCTTTATTCGCGCAACCTGCTGACCTTTCTCAGCACGTTCTGGGACAAGGAGGCGAACGCCCCGAAGCTCCCGGCCGATGATGATATCGTGAAGGGCGTCATGCTCACGCGCGGGGGCGCCGTCGTGCATCCGCAGTTCCTGCCCTCGCAAGCCGCCTAGGTCCGGAGAAACAAGATGAACCCAAATCAGTTGGCTGACGAAGCCGAACGGCTTGCGCGACAGGCCAACGAGCTGGCGGCGCACGCTCACTCGCTCATGCTGAGCGCGACGCCGATGGTCACCGAGGTTGAGCCGTTCATCTTCCTGCTGGCGATTTTCCTGATGGCCTGCTTCGTCGGCTACTACGTGGTGTGGAACGTGACGCCGGCGCTGCACTCGCCGCTGATGTCGGTGACCAACGCGATCTCATCGGTGATCGTGGTGGGAGCCATGCTGGCAACCGGGCTTGGCACCAATGGCTGGGCAATCGCGTTTGGCTTCATCGCCGTGACATTGGCCAGCGTCAACATATTCGGTGGTTTCATGGTGACGCAGCGCATGCTGTCGATGTTCAAGAAACGGCAATAGAGGACACGCGCAGATGTCCGCCAACCTGACAGCGCTCGCCTACCTGGTCGCCGCCGTCCTGTTCATCCTGGCATTGCGTGGCCTGTCGTCGCCCGTGACGTCGCGCCAAGGCAATCGCTTCGGCATGATCGGCATGGGCATCGCCGTTATCGCCACGCTTGCCCAGCACGGCATGAGCGGGGTGGGCTATGGCCTGATCTTCCTAGGCATCGTCATCGGCGGGTCCATCGGGACCTTCATCGCGCTGCGGATCCAGATGACGGCGCTGCCGCAGTTGGTGGCGGCGTTCCACTCCTTGGTCGGTTTTGCCGCGGTGTTCGTGGCGGCGTCGGCGTTGAATGCACCGGAGGCTTTCGGGATTGGCACTCCGGGTCACATCTACACCGAAAGCCTGATCGAGATGTCGATCGGTTTGGCCATTGGCGCGATTACCTTCTCCGGGTCGCTGATCGCGTTTGCCAAACTGCAGGCGCTGATGAGTGGCGCGCCGATTGTATTTCCAGGGCAGCATAAGCTGAACCTTGGGCTTGGCGTTCTGCTGGTGGTGCTGATCGTGCTGTTTGTCGCCACGGGCAGCCAGGCCGTATTCTGGCTGATCGCCTTGCTGGCGTTCGCCTTGGGCTTCCTGATCATCATTCCCATTGGCGGCGCCGACATGCCGGTGGTGGTGTCGATGCTGAACAGCTACTCGGGCTGGGCGGCAGCGGGCATCGGCTTCACGATCCAGAACCTGGCGCTGATCATCACCGGGTCGCTGGTGGGCGCGTCGGGCGGGATCCTGTCCTACATCATGTGCAAGGGTATGAACCGCAGCATCTTCAACGTGTTGCTGGGCGGGTTCGGCACTGAGGTCGGCGTCGCCACGTCGGCCGCCAACGCGGACCGCACCGTGCGCAGCGGCAATGCCGAGGATGCGGCGTTCATCATGAAGAACGCGTCGAAGGTGATCGTGGTGCCCGGCTATGGCATGGCGGTGGCGCAGGCGCAGCACGCGCTGCGGGAGATGGCCGACACGCTGAAGAAGGAAGGAGTGGATGTGAAATATGCCATCCATCCGGTGGCGGGACGCATGCCGGGGCACATGAACGTGCTGTTGGCAGAGGCGAATGTGCCGTACGACGAGGTGTTCGAGCTGGAGGAGATCAACAACGAGTTCTCCACCTGCGACGTGGCTTACGTCATTGGTGCCAATGACGTGACGAACCCGGCGGCGAAGACGGATCCGAAGTCGGCAATCTATGGAATGCCGATACTGGATGTGGAGAAGGCGGGGACGGTGCTGTTCGTGAAGCGCTCGATGGCGTCGGGGTATGCGGGGGTGGATAACGAGCTGTTCTTCCGGCCGAACACGATGATGCTGTTCGGCGACGCGAAGAAGATGACTGAGGAGATAGTGCAGGCGTTGGGGCGGTAAAGTCTGGGCCCGACTTGATCCTGCTATTTGCTCCTGCGGTGGGTGATGTTGTCCGCGGCGTTAAAGACGATCGGCGGTGACGTAGCGAGACATGGGCACGGTGATGGTAGAAATCCCGGTTGATGAAGAGACCGCGGCAGCCCTCGCCGATCCGCGTCGGCGGAAGGCGGCCGGCGAACTGGTCAAGCTCGCGGTGCGACCGACTGCCGCAACGATCCGCTCGCGACCCTGCTGGAGATCACCCGCCGAGAGGTTGCAACCGCTGGCATGACTGACCAGGACATCGACGAAGAACTGGCTGCCTGGAAAGTCGGTCGCACCGCCTTGCGTAGTTGATAGCCATCGACGTCGGTAGCATGGCAGGGCTCCCATTATGACAGGCTTCCGACTGGAACGTGCACAATTCGACCCGTTCATCATCCGCGACGGGAAGGGCAAGGTGCGGTTCAAGAACTGCCATCATTCTTGCCAAGGGCAGCACCGCGACCGCGTCTGGCCGGCGCTCTCTCGCTACAAACAGTTTCGGCAGAGGACCAAACTGTGGCGGCAACGGAGCTCGCCGCTCTCGGCGATCAGGGTCAACCGATCAATCGATAAGGCGGCTCTGCTGACCGTCCTGCGGCGCTGGGATCCAATGAGTGCGCTTGATGCTTGGCATCTGAAGCAATGCGATCACGCTCAGCGCCCGCCGCGCTACGATCCTTGGTGAGTTGGGGGCAGGAAGCATATCCTCTTCACGAGCCCCTCTATGGCTCGTCGGGGAACCATTCGCCGAGCACTTGATCCTTGGAATAGCTAAGACTTTGTGGATCGATCCGCGGCGTCTCATGGTGAGCAGCCATGGCTCTTGCAGCGATCGCGCGCGAGGCCGACGTTTCGTCCGAGATCATGTCATCGACCTGGGGACGAAGCGTCAGGCTTTCTTTCAACAACCGCTCGACATCGCGCCGAGCCCTGCCCACGGTTGTCGCCCAGCCTGCTCGCGGTTCCGTTGCCGGTGATGCTTCCAGCTTCACGAGATGCTCGATGATGGTGGCGATACGGCTCGCGACCGCAGCACGTTCGGACCGAGCCACGGCTTCAATCTCGTCAGCGATATTGGGCCAGTCGAGGTCCGTATCGTTGACGCGCTGGCCAGCGGCCAACCGCCGAAGCAGCCCGCTCTGTTCCTGGCTCCATGCGTAAAGATCCACGTCGTAATCGCTCATCGGTGAGAGGCTATCATTACACCGCTTCCTCCTCAACGCGCTCTCCCGCGCGCGCCGCGATGCCGCTGTTGCGCAGTCCAGCGGGGTGGAAACGGGTCGGCGACCAGCCAGCCATCTCCTCGTAGGAGCGGTATTTCTCGTCCAGGGCCTTCTGCGCCGCATCCATGAGGACCTCGGCCTCCTCTGGCCGGCTCTGCGCCAGCGCCTTGTATCGCGTCTCGTTGTAAGCATAGTCGCGGAACTTGATCGTCGGACGGGGGCTGTCCAGGACGAACGGATTCTCGCCCACATCGCGCAGCGATGGATTGTAGCGGAACAGCGGCCAGTAGCCGGAAGCCACGGCGAGATCCTGCTGTTGCATGCCCTTCTGCATGTCGATGCCATGCGCGATGCAATGGCAATAGGCCAGGATCAGCGAAGGGCCAGGATAGGCCTCTGCCTCGCGGAAGGCCTGCAAGGTCTGCTGCGGGTTGCCGCCCATTGCGACCTGCGCAACATAGATGTTGCCATAAGCGATCGCCTGCAATGCCAAGTCCTTGCGGGCCACACGCTTGCCTGCCGCGGCGAATTTCGCGATGGCGCCGAGCGGGGTCGCTTTCGAGGCTTGGCCGCCGGTGTTGGAATAAACTTCGGTGTCCAGCACCAGCACGTTCACGTCGCGTGCGCTGGCCAAGACGTGGTCCAGGCCGCCGTAACCAATGTCGTAGGCCCAACCGTCGCCACCGACGATCCAGATGGAGCGGCGCACCAGATGGTCCACGACTGACAGCAGATCGAGTGCCCGAGGATCGTCCAGATCACGAAGCCGTCGGGTCAGTTCGTCGACACGCTGCCGCTGAATGCGAATTTCAGACTCTGCGCACTTGCGGTGCATTTAGTGTCGCCTCGACCAGTTCCGCGCCCAGCGATGGCGCCAACTCGCGGGTTAGACTTTGCGCGAGTTCCAGGTGCTTGTCCGCCGCCAGCCGATAACCCAGGCCGAATTCCGCGTTATCCTCGAACAGCGAGTTGGACCACGCTGGCCCACGACCCTCACGGTTCTTCGACCACGGCGTCACGGGGAGATTGCCGCCATAGATCGACGAACATCCGGTTGCATTGGCAATTTGCAGCCGATCGCCGAACAACTGCGACAGCAACTTGAGATATGGCGTCTCACCGCAGCCGGCACATGCGCCTGAGTAAGCGAACAATGGTTCCAGGAACTGCACGCCACGCACATTGGCAAAGTCGATGCGAGCACGGTCATTCATGGGCAATGATGCGAAGAATTCATTGGCGCCATGCGAGCCGGCTAACAGCGGCTCCTTGTCCTGCATCGCGAGCGACTTTACCGGCACTACTGGACACGCCTCGACGCACAGGCCGCAGCCGGTGCAATCCTCGAGCGAGAAATCCAAGGCGAAGCGCACGTCGGGGAAGCCGCGCACATTGATCGGCGCGGAATGGAAGCTCGCCGGCGCTGCATCCAGCCGGGCTGCGTCGAAATACTTTGCCTCGATCACTCCGTGTGGGCAGACAAAGCTGCACTGACCGCACTGGATGCAGGTGTCCTGGTTCCAGAGCGGCACCGTCTCGGCGATATTGCGTTTCTCCCAGATTGAGGTGCCTGACGGCCATGTGCCATCGATGGGCATCGCACTTACCGGGATTTCGTCGCCACGTCCCTCCAGCATTGCCGCCGTGACGCGCCGGACGAACTCTGGCGCATGGGCGGGAACGACGGACGGCGGTTCCCAACGGCTGGTTGCGACCTCTGGCGCCTGCACCTCGAACAAGCGCGCCAGCGTGTCGTCGACGGCACGGAAATTGGCCTGGACGACCTCGTCGCCCTTGCCGCCGTATGTCTTGCGGATTGCCTGCTTGATGTGCGCGATGGCGCGATCGCGGGGCAGCACACCGGAAATCGCAAAGAAGCAGGTCTGAAGCACGGTGTTGGTTCGGCCACGCAGTCCAACATCGCCGCCACTCGCGACGCGTCGATCACGAACAGGCGCAGGCCGAGATCGATGATCCCGCAGTTGCATCGAGCGGGGCAGATGGTCCCAAACCTCGTCGGGACCGAAGCGCGTATTGAGCAGCAGCGTCGCTCCCGGCGCCGCCAAACGCAGCATGTCTTGCCGCTCGATGAACTGGAACTGGTGCAGCCGACGAAGCTGGCCTGCTGGATCAGATACGGGGCCTGGATCGGGCGTGGTCCGAAGCGCAGATGCGAGATCGTCTGCGCGCCCGACTTGTGCAAGTCGTAGACGAAGTAGCCCTGTGCATAGAGTCCGGCGTCCTCGGCGATGATCTTCACGCTGTTCTTGTTGGCGCCGACGGTGCCATCGGCGCCGAGCCCATAGAACACCGCCTGCACCAGGTCCTTGGCTCGATGTGGAAGACGTGTCGGCTGCGAGGCTGGTATGCGAGACATCGTCGATGATGCCGACGGTGAAGCTGTTCCGCGGTTCCGGCTCGCGCAGCTCGTCGAACACAGCCTTGGCCATCGACGGGTTGAAGTCCTTGGACGACAGGCCGTAACGGCCGCCAATGACGCGCGGCATGCTGCGCCGCTTGCCGCGGCCACGGCCTGCGCCAAGCGCGTCAACGACATCCAGGTAGAGCGGCTCGCCTGGCGCGCCGGGTTCCTTGGTCTGTTCCAGCACGGCGATGCGCGCGCGCATCGTGGAAGGCCGCCAGGAATGCGTCGTCCGGGAACGGCCGGTACAGCCGCACCTGCAACACACCGACGCGATCGCCGAGCTCGTTAGCGCCTTCGCCGTCGCGCGCATGGTCTCGACGCCCGACCCCATCATCACGACGACTCGGTCGGCGTCTGCCGCGCCAAAATAGTCGAACAGATGATATGCCGGCCGGTCAGCGCGGCGAAGCGATCCATCTGTTGCTGCACGATTTCCGGCACGCGCGCGTAGAACGGGTTCACCGTCTCGCGCGCCTGGAAGAACGTGTCTGGGTTATGCGCGGTGCCGCGCACAACGGGCCGCTCCGGCGACAAGGCACGCGCCCGATGCTCGCGCACCAGATCGTCGTCGATCATGGCGCGGATCTGCTGCGTCGCTCAGCAACTGGATCGTTGCCACCTCGTGCGAGGTGCGGAATCCGTCGAAGAAATGCAGGAATGGGATGCGAGATGCCAACGTGACAGCCTGAGCAATCAACGCTGCGTCATGTGCTTCCTGCACCGATGCGGACGAGAGCATGGCGAAACCAGCGGTGCGCACTGCCATCACATCGGAATGGTCGCCGAAGATCGAGAGCGCCTGCGTCGCGACGGCGCGCGCTGCGATGTGGAACACCGTTGGCGTCAGCTCGCCGGCGATCTTGAACATGTTGGGCAGCATCAGCAGAAGGCCCTGCGATGCGGTGAACGTCGTGGTCAGCGCGCCCGATTGCAGCGCGCCATGGACCGCACCCGCGGCTCCTCCCTCGCTTTGCATTTCCTGCACGACGGGAACGTTGCCCCAGATGTTGGGAATGCCTTTGGCTGACCATTCGTCGGCCAATTCGGCCATGGTGGACGAGGGAGTGATCGGGAAGATCGCGCAGACTTCGTTCACACGATAGGCGACATGGGCCACCGCGGTGTTGCCGTCCATGACGGCGCGCTGATCAGTCATGGGGTGGCTCCTGTCTCGGCGACCATCTCGATGGCGTGGCACGGGCATTGTTCGAAGCAGGTGCCGCAGCCGGTGCATGTCGCAGGATTGACGCTGTAGCCCTGACCGATGCCAAGTTTGGTGATGGCATCCTCGGGGCAGGCGGCGTAGCAGTTGTCGCATTCGAAGCAGTTGCCGCATGAAAGGCAACGTTGCGCTTCATGACGGGCCTGAGCCTCGCTAAGTCCGGCCAGGACCTCCTCAAATCCGGACACCGCGTCCTTTTCCGTAAGGTGCCGCTGCACGGCTGGATCGACATCGCTGAACACCGGCAGGTTCAGCATATCGAAGCTAACCAGCGATGCTGAGGCAGGTTTCTCGTAGGTCGCACCACGCAGCCAGGCATCGATGCACCGCGCGGCCTTCTTGCCGTGGCCCACGGCGACCGTGACCGTGCGCTCGGCCGGCACCATGTCGCCGCCAGCGAATATGCCGGGATGGCCGGTCATCATTTGCCGATCGACCACGACCGTGTCCCATTTGAATTCCACACCGGGCACGGGGTGCAGAAAGCCGCTGTCGCTGTCCTGTCCGAGCGCCAGGACGACTGCATCCGCCTTCAGCGTATCGAATTCGCCTGTTGGCTGCGGCCGGCCCTTGTCGTCGATCGTCATGCGCTCGACGGTCAGCGTGTCGCCGACGATCTCCTTGATCGTGGTCAGCCATTTGATCTTCACGCCTTCGGAGAGCGCCTCGTCGGCTTCGAACTCGTGTGCGGGCATGTGTGCACGATCGCGGCGGTAGACGATCAGGGCCTCATCAGCCCCGAGACGGCGCAGACTGCGCGCCGTATCCATCGCGGTGTTGCCGCCACCGTAGACTACGACGCGCCGCCCGAGCAGCGGCTTTTCACCGAGGCTGGTCTCGCGCAGCAGCGACACGGCATCCAGTACTCGCACAGCGTCGCGGGCGGGAATCTCGGCATGTTTACTGACATGGGCGCCGATCGCGATGAAGACCGCGTCGAACTTGCCGGTATCGCGCTCGGCCACGATGTCGGTCACTTTGCGGTTGAGCGCGATCTTCACGCCCATGCTTTCGATGCGGCCGATCTCGGCCATCAGGTCGGCGCGCGGCAGGCGATAGGCGGGGATGCCCAGATGCAGCATGCCGCCGGGGACGGGGCCGGCTTCGTGGATTTCCACCTGGTGTCCGAGCCGCGTCAGATGATAGGCGGCGGAAAGGCCGCTGGGGCCGGCACCCACCACGAGCACACGCTTGCCGGTCGCAGGAGCCATTGGCACCGTCCAGCCCTCGTGCGTTGCCATGTCGCCGAGGAAACGCTCGACCGCGTGGATCGACACCGAGGCATCCATCTCCGCCCGATTGCAGGCGGTTTCGCAGGGGTGATAGCAAACGCGGCCGTGCGTTGCCGGCAGCGGATTGTCCGCCATCAGCGTTTCCCAGGCACGCCGGTAGTCGCCGGCCTGCGCGAATGCGAGCCAGGCCTGAATGTTCTCGCCCGCCGGGCAGGCGTGGTTGCAGGGCGGCAGCAGCGACACCCAATGAGGCAATCGCCTGCGGAATGGGCCTGCGCCTTGGTGCAGCGTCAGGTCAACGACCGGTGTCAGATCGTGCGCCGAGTGCTGTGGCGCGTGCGGTGTATCGTCCATATGCGGCTCCCAGCCGTGACCGGCGCCGCATTTGCCCACCCGGTTGTTAAGAACTCATTGACGCAGATCAACCAAGACTGGACGACACAACGATATATTAGCTGGCATGTCGCCACGCCTGATCACTCTGACGCTGAACCCAGCTTTGGACCTCGCCGCCGATGCGGACGCGGTGGTGCCGACGCACAAGATCCGTATGCATCATGAGCACGCGGATCCGGGTGGCGGGGGCGTCAATGTGGCCCGGGTAATTCACGAGCTCGGCGGCGACGTGCTGGCCGTTCTGGCGGCCGGCGGTGCCTCCGGCCGCGTACTGGAGGAGATGCTGGACGAGGCCCGCGTTGCGCGTTGTAGCGTGCAGATTCAGGGACGCACGCGCGTCAGCCTGAACGTGCTGGATAGTTCGAGCGGGCTGGAATACCGCTTCGTGCCGGAAGGCCCGACCCTCAGCGACGCCGAGTTCGGCGCCTTTCTGGCTGCGGCTCAAGCGGCTGAAGGCGAGTGGGTCATCGCGAGTGGGAGTCTCCCGCACGGCGTCCCCGAGGATGCCTATGCCCGGTTGGCACGCATTGCTGCGGACAGGGAACAGCGGTTTGTGCTCGACACCTCTGGCAAGGCGTTGCGGCTGGCCTTGAAGCAAGGTGGCCTGGCGCTGGTAAAGCCAAGCCTGGGTGAACTTGAGCTTCTGGTGGGACGAAAGCTGATCGACCCGGCGGCTCAGGATGCCGAAGCTATGGCGCTGGTTCGTAGTGGCGCAGCGCGACTGGTGGCTGTCACGCTAGGACAGCAAGGCGCTCTGCTTGCCACCCCTGATGGGGTCCTGCGGCTGCCAGGAATGGACGTGCCAATGCACAGTTCGGTGGGGGCAGGGGATGCTTTCCTGGGAGCGGCGGCACTGTCGCTGGCACGCGGCGGTAGTCCGGCCGAGGCGCTCGCGTGGGGCACTGCCGCGGGGACCACGGCAATTGCCTGTGCCGGGACTGCCCGTTTGCGGCGGGTCGAGGTGGAGGAGCGGTACTTGCAATTGATGGGCGGCAGGGGGTGTGGCTGAAACAACAAATAGAAATACCAACACAGCCTCAAATAATTCTCGTGGAATCTGTAACAAGTCTCTGTATAGCAATAGCCCAATGTGCCGGTTGATTGCTCGCTGCCCTCTTTCGTCATGACCGGGCGTGTCCCGGCCATCGGTAGCGGCACGAACGTCCGATCGCCGGGCACATCAGGCTGGAGCCGGCGGACGGCTGGCCGTACTTGCCAGCACCCTGCCGCTACGGGTGGCCGGGACGCGCCCGACCCCTATCGATGATTTGGATGCCGGCCATGGGTGGAATCCGTGTTCCTCTTGTTCAAGCCACTGGCAACGTGAATTGGAAGACGCTGCCACCTACGGGATTAGGCTCGACCCATAGCCTGCCGCCATGAGCCTCGATAATGGTGCGGCACACCGACAGACCGATCCCCATGCCCTCCGGCTTGGTCGTGACGAAAGGCTGGAAGAGCTTTGGTGCGATCTCCTGCGCGATCCCGGAGCCGGTATCGGCGACGCTGATCAAAATCCGGTCTTCTTGAGCCACGGCGCGGACAGCCAGCTCGCGTACCCCAGCATCCTCCATCGCCTCCACGGCATTGCGGATCAGGTTGAGCAGCACCTGTTGAACCTGCACCCTGTCCACAACCGCGCGCGGGATGGCTGAATCCTGGCTGATATGCACGGTGATGCCGAGTTCCTTCGCGCCCACCAGCGCCAGGGCACACGCCTCCTCGACCAACTGCACCACGTCCTCGGGCTGGCGCGACACTTCGCCGCGGGCAACGAAGGCGCGCAGCCGGCGGATGATTTCGCCGCTGCGCAACGTCTGCTCGGCCGCACTCTTCATCGCTTGCCGGATGCGCTCCAGGTTCGGCTGCCTGGCATCGAGCAGCCGGACCGCGGCCCGCACGTAGTTGGCGGTCGCGGTCAACGGCTGGTTCAATTCGTGGGCCAGCGCCGCAGCCATCTGTCCCATGGAGCGCAGCCGCGAGACGTGGAGCAGCCCATCCTGCAACTCATGCAGCCGGCGTTCCGTGCGCTGCCGTTCGGTCAGGTCACGAACGAAGCCTGTGAACAGGCGCTGGCCCTCTGCCTCGCCGACCGATAATTCCATGGGGAAGGTGGAACCGTCCTTGCGCTGGCCGACGACGACGCGGCCGATCCCGATGATCCTCCGCTCGCCTGTGGTTTGGTAGCGCTGAAGGTAGCCGTCGTGCTGGTCGCGATAGGGCTGTGGCATCAGGATCTTGACGTTCTGGTCGCGCACCTCGTCGGCGGTGTAGCCAAACAGCCGCTCTGCCGCGGAGCTGAAGTACCGAATGATGCCACGCGGGTCGATCACGATCATCGCATCCGGCACAGTGTCCAGGATGGAGCGTAGCAGGGCGGACTCGCTATCAGCCGGGTCCGATTCGTTGCGGAGGCCACTGGTATCCATCACGGCGATCCATAGCGCGCCCGTGACGGCGGGCAAACCCGGCTATTGCCGTTTTCTCAGTTGGCGGCACCGGGACATTGGATGAATTGCAGCAGCACCTCGTCATCCAGCGGCTTTTCCATGACCTTGGCGACGCCAAGCTCGCCTGCCAGTCGGAGCAGATCGGGCGAGGGCGAGCCGGTGATCAGCGCAATCGGCAGTTCGGTACCTCTTTCGCGCAGGCTTGTAATGAGCTGTAATCCCGGTCTGATCGGGCATGTGCTGGTCCACGACGAGGCAGGACAGCTCGCCGATCCTCGCTTCGTCGAGGAATTGCGCGGCGGAGCCAAACGTAACTACGGGGAAGCCCGCCGACTTCCAACAGGAATTGCAGCAAGTCGCGAACCGCGTCGTCGTCATCCACCACCGCAACTGTCCGGTGCGATCCGTTGTACATGCGGCTTAACTCCGTTACCGGGGCGAGCTGGCATCCGGGATTGCTCGTTACAGTCCTCCTGGAGCTCTCCAGATGCCTTGACCTAGGTCAACGGCGCGAGGGTTTTGCCGGAACCGCGCCACCTCGCACCGCGATGACCATCCGCACCAGCTCCGGCAGGCTGCGCGCACCCATTTTCTCCATGACCCGCGCGCGGTGCACTTCGACGGTCCGTGGGCTCGATCCCAGGTCATAGGCGATCGTCTTGTTGGGCAGGCCCTCGACAAGCTTGTCCAGCACCTCCTGCTCCTTCGGGGTCAGGCTGCCCAACCGGATCGAAATATCAGCGGTTGCCGCATCTTCGCCCTGGGTACGCTCGCTCGCGGCGATGGCGTTCCTGACCGCGGTCAAAAGCTGCGTATCATCGAACGGCTTTTCCAGGAAATCCGCCGCGCCCGCTTTCATGGCCTCGACGGCGACCGGCACATCGCCATGACCGGTCATCACGATCACCGGCAATCGCGCTCCCGTGGCGGCCAGACGCTTCTGCAATTCAAGACCGTCCATTTCCGGCATCCGCACGTCTGTCAGGACACAGCCTGTGCCGGTGGGCGGTGATGCCAGCAAAGCGGTCGCGGAGGCATAGGTGCGCACGCCAAAGTCGGCCGATTCCAGCAGCAAAGTGAGCGAATCCCGCACTGCCTCGTCGTCATCGACGACGTGGACCAGAGCTGTGGCAGCCATGTGGACTCCCCTGTCCGATACGTACCACTACGTACGTCCGTTTCCGAATTTTGCCCAGGACGGCAGGCCGGTAGACCGGCATCCATCGAAATAACCGAGTAGCGATGGAGCTGACAATGCAGGTCATGGCACAGACGGTGGAACGGTCAGTCAGCAAGTTCCCCGCCCTTCGTCCGGTTCCTGCGCGTGACGCGCTGGACCTGCTCGAACAGTTCGGCACCACCGTTTCGGTCCAGCGCGACCGCGAAATCCATGGCCAGGGCGATCAGGCCGCCTGGTGCTATCGCGTCATCAGCGGCTGCGTCAGGGTGGTCAACCTGATGGAAGACGGCCGGCGCCAGATTGGCGAGTTCCTCATGGCGGGCGACGTGCTCGGCTTCGACGCCCTGGAAACCTTCGATTTCGCTGCCGAAGCAGTATCGGATGTTGTGCTGCGGCGCTTTCCGCGGCGGATGGTGGACGCGCTGGCCGAGCGCAACATCGGGCTCGCGCGCCGATTGCACGACGTGGCGTCAATCGGCCTGCGACTTGCACACACACGACTGTTGCTGCTGGGGCGCAAGACGGCGTCCGAGCGGATCGCCAGCTTCCTGCTCGAGATGGCCGAGCGCCTGCCACACGCGCGGCCAGGTGTTCTCGACCTGCCGATGGGCCGCACGGACATGGCCGACCATCTTGGTCTGACTATCGAGACAGTGTGCCGAGTGCTGGCGCATCTTCGCCGGGAGGGCACACTCGCCATCGATCGCAGCAACATCACGATCCGTGACACTGCCGCCCTGCAACAAATGGCCTCCGAGCCCCGGCACTGACAGAGGCTTACTCACTTACCTTGACGGCTGGTGGTACTCGAAACGCTACCATCAGCCGGTTCCAGCCATTGATCGCCACGACTGCCATCGTGAGATCGACCAGCTCCTGTTCGGAAAATTCAGCTCGCACCGTTTCGTACACATCGTCCGGCACATGCGTATCAGCTACCAGCGTCACCGCCTCGGTCCATGCCAGGGCGGCGCGTTCTCGTGCAGTGAAGAGAGGCGCCTCACGCCAGGCACTGATCAGGTCCAGCCGTTCCTGCGATTCGCCTGCCTTGCGTGCATCGCGTGAGTGCATGTGCAGGCAGAACGCGCAACCATTGATCTGCGAGGCGCGGATCTTCATCAATTCCAGCAGCGATCGCTCCAGTCCGCATTCGTTGACGTAGGCTTGCAGGCCGAGCATCGCCTTGTAGGCGTTCTGGCCGACACGTGCGGCATCAATGCGTGGCTGCATGGCAAACTCCATTGCTGAATGATGCATCCACGATGGTGATCGCAATCGACCCGTGCCAGACCAAACTGCAAGGACTCGACCGTACCACGCGCTTGCGGCACGCTTGCCCGACCAGGGCAGGAAATCACCCGATGCAGTTTGGCGTGTTCGATCATATGGATCGCGGCTCGGTCCCGTTGGACCGGTTCTATTCCGATCGGCTTCGACTGGTCGAAGCCTATGACCGCGTCGGGCTTTATGGCTATCATGTCGCGGAACATCACGCGACGCCACTTGGCGTCGCTCCATCGCCCGGCGTATGGCTCGCGGCGGTTGCCGAACACACCAAGCAATTGCGGTTCGGCCCGTTGGTTTATCTGCTGCCGCTGTACCATCCGCTGAAGCTGCTGGAAGAGATCTGCATGCTCGACCAGATGAGCGGCGGGCGCTTCCTGCTCGGCGTTGGACGAGGTATCTCCCCGATAGAGCTGCGCTATTACGGCATCGATCCGGCTGTGCGCCGACGATGTATGCTGAGGCGCTGGAGGTGATCCTGCGCGGCATGACCAACAAGGAGCTGAGTTTCGAGGGCACCTACTATCGCTACGATTCGGTGCCGATGGAACTGACGCCATATCAACGGCCGCATCCGCCGCTGTGGTATGGCGTCGGTCGTCCCGATGGCGTGCCATGGGCGGCACAGCATCGGGTGAATGTGGTCGGTAATCTTGCTGGCACGGCCATGCGTGCGATCACCGAGCGATATCGGGCGGAGTGGGCCGCATTGGGCCATCCCGCGGATGAATTACCGCTGATGGGCGTCGGCCGCCACATCGTCATCGCAGAGACCCGCAAGGAAGCACTGGAGATCGCCAAACGGGGCTACCATAAATGGCGGGACAGTTTTCTCGTCCTCTGGCGCAAGCACAACATGCAACTGCCAAATCCCAATGCGCTGTTTCCCGAACAGTTCGAGGAAGCAGAAGCGGAGGGGCGTGCCGTCGCAGGCACACCTGATCATGTGCGTGAATTCCTGCAGACCTCGATCGATCAAGGCGGGCTGAATTATCTGCTCTGCCGCTTCGCGTTCGGCGACATCACCTGCGACGAGGCGCTGCAATCCGTCCGCTTGTTCGCCGAACAGGTTAAGCCTGCCATCAAACCAGCCCACGAGGATGCATATGCAGCCTGAATGCGAGGCCTTCGCTGTCCGCGCCGCCACGCGCATGCTGCGTTTCACCAGAGAGGATGCGATGAAAGCCATGATCCGTGCGACGCCCGCGCTTGCTGCATTGCTCCTGCTGACCGCATGCGGCGAGCCCTCATCGCCTGACGTTCTCGACGCTCGCGTAGCGCAGCACATGGCACCGGATCAGCTATGCAACCACAGCGCGACCGTCGAGTACCCTGCCGAACGGCGCCCGGATCAGTATGCCGGACAGCGCGCTGTTCACCATCGGTCGGGCGGACCTCAGCGCCTGCGGCCGGTACACGATGGCCAGCGCCGTCGAGGCAATGCTCGATCCAAGCATCATGCAGATCGTGATCCAGCCCAGCGGTGACATTGGGGCGCCCTATGCCGGCTTGGCACGCCAGCGCGCCACCACGTTGCAGGGGATGTTCACCGATGCGGGCTTCGTCCCCTACCAGCCGCCTGTCGTTGTCCAATCCAACGCGGCGGGCCCAATCGGTGTTTGGGGCGTCGTGCTGACGGTGGCGGGCAAAAGCTAGCGCGCTGTCACACATTGGTGACGTGCCGAGAAAACTTTCCGTGAGGGAGCGAAACACGATCGGTCGCCGGCTGTTCCTGTTCGTTGATGATCTGAGGAAAGGAATCAGGCCATGCGATATTCATATTTCACGGCATTGCGACGGCATCTGCTGCCATTGGCTGCTCTGGCCGGGGCGACCGCGCTCGGCGGATGCGTGACACAGTCACCGCCGGCCGCGTATTCATACAACTACGGTTATTACCCGACGCCGTACTACAGCAGCTACACGGTCAGCACGACGTACCCGAACGGCTATACGGCCGCATATTCACCTGACTACAACGGGTCATACAACACTTACGACAATACCGGTGGCCATGGCGGATAGAGCGAGGCAGACCGGCAGTCGGTGTGTCATTGCGAGCGCAGCGAAGCAATCCCGTCGAGATTGCTTCGCTGCGCTCGCAATGACATTACGCCGCTGATCAAGCTGACATTTTGATTGGTGGCTCAAGATCATTCGGCAGGGGGCAGACGTAAGGATTACGGCCAATCCGCCCCTGGTGATCCGCCTTTGCGCGCGCCAGCAGCACCTCATCCTGGATGGCATCCACGGCAGTGCCAGCCATCACCTTCGCCACATGCACGAGCCCTTTGTGCGCCGCCGGCATCTTGCCTTGCGCTGTCAGTTGCCAGGAATGGCCCGGCGTGCCTACCGCGTAGGTCGCGCCGCGAGCCTGCACCGTCGGCACCACCCAACTCACGTCACCCACATCGGTCGATCCCATCATCGGGGCGCTCTTCGCATCGAGCGGCACGATCTGATCGCACAGCGGTATGTCGTGCTGCATCGGCAACCCGACGCGCTTGTAGGCTGCCTCGATGTCCTCATCGGTCAGCGTCGATTGGATCTTGGCCGCGAAGGCACGGTCGGCGTCATCGAATGGCGGCGGCCCGAGACGCATCAGATTGTCGTACATCGCCTTCTCGAGTGGCGTGTTCGCCAGCAGGTTGGATACCGCACTGACCACCTGCAATTCCACGCGGGTCTCTGTCATCAGCGCTGCGCCATCAGCGACCTTGCGCACGCGCTCGATCAAACGCGTGAGCTCCGGCAGTTCGCGCGCGCGGATCAGGTAGCGGACCTTGGCACGCGCTTGCACCACGTTCGGTGCAATTCCGCCAGCGTCCAGCAGCGCATAGTGGATACGTGCGTCGCTCGGCATGTGCTCACGCATATAGTTCACGCCAACATTCATCAGCTCGACTGCATCGAGCGCACTGCGGCCCAGGTGCGGCGCTGCTGCCGCGTGCGAGGCGCGGCCATGGAAGGTGAAGTCGATGCGCGTGTTGGCGAGCGAGAGGGCCTCGTTCACCCCGGAAAATCCCGCGGGATGCCAGGAAATCGCCACATCCACATCGCTGAACGCACCGGCGCGCGCCATGAAGCCCTTCGCGGCACCGCCTTCTTCCGCCGGACAGCCATAATAGCGCACGCGCCCCTTGATGCCGTGCGCTTCGAGGTAGTCCTTCACGGCAGTTGCCGCCAACATCGAGGCGGAACCAAGCAGATTGTGGCCGCAACCATGGCCGTAGCCATCGCCCGGCACCGGCTTCGGTTCGGCCACGCCCGCTTCCTGGCTAAGTCCAGGCAGCGCGTCGTACTCGCCCAGAATGGCAATCACCGGACCACCTTCGCCGGCCTCACCCATCACCGCCGTCGGGATACCGGCGATATCCTTCGTTACGCGGAAGCCGTGCTTCTCCAGCATGGCGGTGTGCTCGGCACAGGAACGAAACTCGCCATAGCAGAGCTCGGGCATGCCCCAGACGCGGTCGCTCAACGCTTCGAAGTCGTCCTTCTGGGCGTCAACCAACTGCCAGATTTCCTCAGTGTTCTGCATGTCCGGACTCCTTGTGTCTGAAACAGGATACCAGATGGTCGTTCACCATCCCGGTCGCCTGCATAAAGGCATAGCATATGGTCGAGCCGACGAAACGGAAGCCCCGCTTGGTCAGTGCCTTGCTCATTCGATCCGACAGTTCAGTCTTTGCTGGCACGTGCTTGCTGGTTTCCCATCGATTCACGATCGGCTTGCCAGCGACAAACGACCAGAGATAGGTGCTGAGACTGCCGTGTTCGGCGATCACGTCGAGTGCGGTGCGTGCATTGTCGCGCACCGACCAGATTTTCAGCCGGTTGCGGATGATGCCCGAGGACAGAAGCAGCTTCTCCAGCGACGCATCGCGCATGGCAGCGATACGCGCGATGTCGAAATCGTGGAAGGCACGACGATATTCATCACGCCGCGCCAGGATGGTGCGCCAGGATAGTCCCGCCTGCGCCCCTTCCAGCGTCAGCAGTTCGAACAGCGCGACATCGTCGCGATGCGGCACGCCCCATTCCTGATCATGGTAGGCGAGCATGGCAGCATCGCCGCCTTCCGCCCACGAACATCGAGTCTCTGCCATAACCCCCAACCGTGCAGGTCGGGGATCTTATACCACTACTCGCTGTCCGCGGCACATTGGGTCTAACCGTTATGGCCGGGCTCGTATGGGGGCTTTCTTGTCAAGCGGCATATGTGTGATGGCGTTTCCTTTCCTGATCTGAGTGTTTGTCACATTCGTCGCTGCGTTCACCATCCTGGGCGACCCCTTGGGTCAGACCTGTCGGCCTGCAAGCTCGTATCCGGTGGAACTCGTTGTTCCGTACCATGTTGCCCCATTCGCGGGGCCGGAGGGGTCTGGAGGGCGGGACCAATCTTGACGGCGGCATGTTGCAGCCATAGCCCGGCACGGTGCACCGCCCACCCAGATGGTTGTCAGGTGTCAGGTGCCGATCACCGTCTGCCTGCTGCTCGGTCTGGGTTCAATCTTCTGCCTGTCCACATCCATGGCTGTCACCGTCGGCCCTCATGCGGCCACGAGGCGCGCACCGGGCGGCACTTCGCCGCACTCGACGTAGCGCCACAGCGCCACCAGCAGCTTGCGGGCGAGTGCAACCACCATGATCTTGCGGATGCGTCCCTTGGCGCCGCCGGTGCGCTCGACGAACCAGCAACTCAATGCGCTGTCCGGCTGAAAGCGCAGCCAGCGCCACGCCAACTGCAACAGGATACGGCGCACCCGTGGATTGCCGTTCTTACTGATCCCCTGCTCGCGTTCACTGCCGCCGCTGTTGAACGGTGTGCCGGTGAGCCCGACAAATCCGGCAATCGCGCGGCGATCGGCGAACGAGCGGCAGAACACCTCCCGCGTCAGCCCCGTCGCTGTCGCAAGGCCAAGCCCCACCAGGCGTGCCAGCATCTGGATCTGCTCCACCGCGTGGTCCGGTTCCACCGCCATCGCCGTCTGTTCGCGGGCCGTCTCTATGTCCCTGAGTTGCTCACTCAACAGGCGATGACGCGTCATCAGCCGCTTCAGCTCTTCCAGCAGCCGTGGCGGCAGTGGAGCGCCGGCGAAGCTGCGCAATTCATCGAGCTGTTCCGCGGCCTTCTTCAGACGTGGCTTGAAGCCGGTGATCCCTTGCAGGCACAACAGGTTCTCAATGCGGTTCTCCAATGCGATCCGCTCGCTCACCAGCCGCTCGCGTTCCCGCTCCGGGCGGCGCATGTCCTCCTCGGTTTCGCTCGGGATGCGCACCATCGAGCACACGCGTGGCTCACCCCGCAACCAGGCCAGCAGCGTCCGCAGCAGCATGTCGAGGTCAATCCGGTCGGTCTTGGCGCGCCGCCCCCGTCGCTCCACCGGGATACTGGCAGGGTGCATGATCTGCACCTCGATGTCGTGCGCCCGCAGGTATCGCGCGATCCAGAACCCGTCACGGCCTGCTTCGTAGGTCAGCACGATCCGGCGCACGGTTCGGCCAGCCCGCCCGGCTTCCGCCTTCCATCGCTCAATCTGCTGCAGCAACCCCGCCATGTCGCGCGCCGCCAGACTGCGACGCGGCCGGCGCGTCACACCAGGCACCACCGCTCCAACTTCCCAGCCCTTGCCACTCAATTCCAGGGCCAGCACCAGCGTGCTATCGTGATCAAAGGCGGTCGCAGTCGATTGCTTTGGCATCGCATCGTTCCTTATGAGGTTTGGACAACCGCAAGGATACATGCTGCTGCGACCGTCCACCCCCATAGCATCTTGACCCAGCCATCAATCTCCACAGGGGACATTGGGGCGACGGCGTCCAAATCATCGTCATGGCCGGGCGTGTCCCGGCCACCCGTAGCGGCACGTTGCCTGCATATACGGCAACCGCGCACACGCTCCGGCCTGGAGCGCCCGCAATCGGACGTTTGTGCCGCTACGGGTGGCCTGGACACGCCCGGCCATGACGGCGGTTTGGACGGCTCAGGAATGCATTTCGATCTTATGTTAGCGCCTATGGGGTCAAGCCCGGCCATGACGAGAGAGCGCCCGTCAGGCCCAATGGCCGGGCACCCAGCGCCAGCCATTGTAGTGGGCAGGCACCCAGGCACCACGCCCATACCCTGGTGCCGGCGCGATCACGCAGGCAGATAATGAAACCAGGCAAAGTGACAGCATCAGCAGGCAGCCGAGACGACGAAACATGACCGTTCTCTCCTTGCACGTTTCAGCGACACATTGCTCTGGCCGTTTTGCCAAGCGGTTGCTTTGTTGTATCGGTACGTGACGGCAATTCGCATTTGCGTGATTGGTTGCGCATGAACATTCTTTCGATTCAGTCCTGGGTGTCTTACGGCCACGTTGGCAACGCCAGCGCGGTGTTCCCGTTGCAGCGCCTCGGCGCCGAGGTGTGGTCGATCAACACGGTGCAGTTCTCCAATCACACCGGCTACGGTCATTGGACTGGCCAAGTCTATACTGGTGACGCTGTCCGTGAGCTGGTCGATGGCATTGCCGCGCGCGACGTGCTGCGCCACTGCGACGCCGTGCTGTCAGGCTATATGGGCGATGCCGGCATCGGTGAAGCGATTGTGCACGCTGTTGCTCGGGTACGGGAGGAGAATCCCCGCGCAATCTACTGTTGCGACCCTGTGATCGGCGATGTAGACGAGGGTGTATACGTTCGTGAAGGCATCGAGGAGTTCTTGCGCGATCACGCCTTGCCGCAGGCTGATATTGCCACGCCGAATCGCTTTGAGCTGGAACGGCTGACCGGACGGGAATGCCGCACGCTGGCTGACGCCAAGGATGCTGTGGCGCGGCTGGCTGGAACAATGCGTTCGGACGGCTTGCAGTGCGTCTTGCTGACCAGCCTGGAGACGGAACAGACGCCGGGCGATCACCTCGATCTGCTGGTGGGGGAGGGTGGCCAGTTTCACTTGTTGCGTACCCCGCGCCTGCCTCTCTCGGTGAATGGCGCCGGCGATGCGATCGCCGCGCTGTTCCTGTTCCATCGGCTGGCGTCCGGGAGTGCGATGAAAGCGCTCGAGGAAGCCGGGTCCGCAGTGCATGGCTTGCTGCGCCGCACCGCGGAGGCCGGGTCACGCGAAATTCTGACCGTCGCCGCGCAGGATGAATTCGTGGAGCCGACCATGCGCTTTGCCGCACAGCCATGCTGACGTCGTGCGGCGTGATCGTGACGGATGGTGCGCGAGTGCTGCTTGGCCACGCGACCCGCTCGCCGCGTTGGGACATTCCGAAGGGGCTGGCGGAACCGGGTGAGGCACTTGCTGCCACCGCGGTCCGCGAGTTGGAAGAAGAGACTGGTCTGACCGTTGCTGAACGGGACCTGCGCCCGCTCGGTGTGCATCGTTATTTGCGGAACAAGGAACTTGCGTTGTTTGCCTGGACGCCTGTGCCGTTGCCATTGCCAGAAAGCCTGACGTGCCGTTCCACATTCGCCTTGCCCAACGGCACGCTCGTCCCCGAACTCGATCGCTTCGGCTTGTTCTCCTGGGACGAGGCGCTCAGCAAGGTCGGCAAGAACCTGGCGCGCGTGCTGACTGATGTCAGGGCGCAGTTGACCTGATCGGTCTGCTGTCATTGCGGGCGAAGCGAGGCAATTTCCCCGAGATTGCTTCCCCCCGCCTTCGCGGGGGTCGCAATGACAGGTTGTGTCGCCGCCTAGGTCCCCTTGATCCGCGCCTCGGTCGCCAGCCGATCGGCACGTTCGTTCATCGCATTACCAGAATGCCCGCGCACCCAGCGCCATTCAATCTCATGGGCCCTCGCCGCCGCGAGCAGCCGCTGCCAAAGGTCCATATTAGCCACTGGATCGCCGGCCGAGTTGCGCCAGTTCCGCCGGACCCAGCCCTGGTGCCAGCGCGTCACTCCGTTCTTCAGGTATTCGCTGTCGGTGTGCAGGACGACGCGGCATGGCCGCTTCAGCGCTTCAAGCGCCATGGTCGCCGCGGTCAGCTCCATCCGGTTGTTGGTCGTGGCGGTATTTGCCCCTGACAGTTCGCGCTCGACACCCTTGAACCGCATGACAGCAGCCCAGCCGCCGGGCCCAGGGTTCGGTTTGCATCCGCCATCGGTCCAAATTTCCACCGACTCGGCCGAGTATGGACCGGGCGTAACGGTGACGTCTTCAGATGCCATATGCATGCTCGTCGCGCGCTGCCAGATGGAAGCGTAGCCGCCGCACGTACTCGATCGGGTCCTTGCGCGTGACCAGCGCGCCCCGAGGCGTATTCAGCCAGTCGTAGAGTCGCGTCAACAGGAAGCGGATTGCGGCGCCTTGGCACAGCACAGGTAACGCTGCGCGCTCCACAGCCGTTAGCTGACGCACTTCAACATAAGCTCGAAGCATTGCCCGTGCCTTGGTGACATTGAAAGAAAAGTCCGCCTCAAAGCACCAGGCATTCAGGCACACCGCTACATCGTAAGTCAGGATATCGGTGGCGGCGAAATAGAAGTCGATCAGCCCCGACAGACTGCCATCGAGGAAGAACACGTTGTCCGGAAACAGATCGGCGTGGATATGGCCTGCCGGCAGATCGCGTGGCCAGGCGGCCAGGATACCCGTCAGCGCCGTCTCCAGTTCCGCGGCCAGTCCAGGCTGAACTTCATTAGCCCGAGCGCGGCATCGTTCCAGCAATGGCCGCCAGCCATGGGGGCCCAGCGCATTCCAGCGCGTTGGCGCATAATCGCTTCCTGCCACGTGGAGCGCCGCCAGCGCTGCGCCGACCGGCCCGCAGTGCTCCAATCGGACACGCCGGGGCCAAACACCGGGCAGGAAGGTCGTGATAGCGGCATGCTTGCCGGATAGATGCCGCAGAGCCTCGCCGTCGCGCCCGTGCACTGGCTGCGGGCAGACGATGCCGCGCTTCGCCAAATGCTCCATAAGCCCCAGGAACCACGGCAAATCCGCCGGATCCACGCGCTTCTCGTAGAGCGTCAGGATGAAATCGCCCGCGGTGGTGCGGAGCGAAAAATTGCTGTTCTCCACGCCCTCGGCGATGCCGCGGAACGCAACCATGCTGCCGATGTCGTAGTCGGCCAGGAAAGCTGCCAGTGCTTCGTCCGTGACCTCGGTGTAGACCGCCATGCCGGATCAGGCCGAAGGAGCGGGAAGGGTGGTAATGCGAGCCTCCTGCGGCGTATTGCTCATCCAGCAGCTTAGGCTGGACTATGCCGTCCCGCTCTCTTGCCGGCAACGACTATGGTGGCGCAATAAGCGTCGACTCGCTGCCCGGAGTCCTTGATGCAAGCTCGCCTGCCTGGTTCTGGATGGGTGCCGCGCGCCCTATTGATCGCGGCCCTGGCGCCGCTGCTGGCCGAGTGCGGTCCGGCGAGGAACCAGTTCGCGCCGGTTTGCCCGAACCAGGCGATTCTCGGCGATGCGGCCAATCTGAGTGTTTACCGGCCTTCGGCCAACCAGGGTCCGGCGCGCGATCTGACCGACCTGGTGGTGAGCGCCCGGATCGTGCAGATTCATGGGACCTGCGCGCCGGGGGACAGGAACGGCCTCGCGGTTACGGTCAGCGTCAACGTGGATCTGACAAGGGGTCCGGCAATGCAGGGCAATGGCGCCACGGTGCCGATCTTCGTGGCGGTGGCCGAGGGCGACAACATCCTCGACAAGCACACATACCTGATGCACGCCAGTTTCCCGTCCAATATTGACCGCGTCACTTTGACGCCGGGCGAACTGGACCTGACACTGCCGATCAGCGCGACGAAGTCTGGCGCCGCTTATACGCTGCTGGCTGGATTCCAACTGTCGCCGGAGCAGCTTCGGCAGAGCCAGCAGACGCCCTGAACCTCGGCCCCCTCCCCCTAGCACCCTCCCGCAGGGGGAGGGGGGACTCTGTTAGTTACAACCGTTAGCCATCAGCCTCTGCCTAGGGCCTGGAGGGCCTGCTTCAATTGGCTGCGCAGTTCGTAGATCTGGTCGAGCAGCGACAGCACCAGCGGGATCGCGTCTTCGCCCAGGTCCATGTCATGCCGCAGGTCGTGGATCAGCCGGACCCGCGCCACGTCGATCTCGCGGAACACGTAAGCGGTGCCCTCGGCGTCCGGCACCACCCAGCCCTGCTCGACCCAGTGCACCAGCTCGACCTGCGACAGATCAGAGAACAGCGCGGTGACCTCGGTGATGTTCATCACGATGTCTCCATCCCCGCCCGAGGATCAACCGGATGCAGCGGCTTCCAGGTCTTCAGGAACTCCGCCAGTTCCGGCTCTTCCGTGGGCGGCAGCACCGGGTGCAGCTCGACGAACTGGTGGCCGCGCCCCTCGATCCCGCGTCCGCGCAGCCGCAGCCGCGTCCCACGCCCCGAGTTCGGTGGAATGGTCAGGCGCACCGGCCCCTTGATCGTTGGCACCTCCAGCGAGGCGCCCAGCACCGCTTCCTGCAACGTCACCGGTAGCTCCACGATGATATCGTCGCCCTCGCGCTTGAACACCGGATGGGGTGCGACCGCGACCTCCACCAGCGCATCGCCTGGCGCTCCGTCGCCGATGCCGGGCATGCCCTGGCCCTTCAGGCGGATGATCTGGCCATCGTGCACACCGGCCGGAATACGGACGTCCAGCGTCTTGCCGTCCGGCAGAGTTACTCGGCGGGTGGTGCCGTTCACTGCATCCAGGAAGTCCAGTGTGAGCTGATAATGCGCGTCCTGGCCGCGCATCGAGAACCGTCGCCCTCCTCCGGCGGCGCCTCGGCGGCCATAGGCCTGGGCGAAGATGCTCTCCAGGTCTTCGGGATCGAAGCCGGCATCGGCGTGGTATTTCTCGCGGCCGGCGGCGTCTCCGAAGTCCCGGTAGAACGGCCGCTGCGGCGGCACTTCGTTGCCGGACGCGTCGATCTCGCCGCGGTCGTAGCGGGCACGCTTTTCCTTGTCGCCCACCAGGTCGTATGCGACGCTGATTTCCTTGAACCGTTCGGCAGCTTCCGGCTTGCCGGGGTTCACATCGGGGTGGTGGCGCTTGGCCAGCTTGCGATAGGCGGAGCGGATTGCTGCGTCGCTATCGGTCTTCTGCACGCCAAGAACTTCGTATGGGTCTCTCATCGGAGCAGTGATGAGTGATCACGGACCCGCGAAATCAAGTGCCGGTCCAGTGCGGTTCCCGCTTTCCCAGAAACGCGTCGATCCCCTCGGCTGCGTCGCGCGCGAGCATGTTGCGGGTCATCACCTCGGAGGCATAGGCGTAGGCATCGTCCAGGCCCATCTCGGACTGGCGGTAGAATGCCTCCTTGCCGATCGCGAGTGTCAGTGGACTTTTGGCCACGATCTGCCGTGCGAGGGCGGTGACCGAGGCGTCGAGTTCGGCCTCTGGCACTACGCGGTTGATGAGGCCGAGTTGGTATGCTCGCGTGGCGCTGATCAGGTCGCCGGTGAGCAGCATTTCCATTGCGGCCTTGCGCCCGACGGCGCGTGACAGCGCGACCATCGGCGTGGAGCAGAACAGGCCGATGTTCACCCCAGGCGTCGCGAACCGCGCGGTTTCGCTGGCGACGGCGAGATCGCAGCTTGCGACGAGCTGGCAGCCGGCGGCGGTCGCCACGCCGTGGACCCGCGCGATCACCGGCTTCGGCAGCCGGACAATGCGCGTCATCAGCCGTGAGCAGAGTTGGAAGGTCGCGTCGTAGAACGGGCGTTCGGGCTGCGAGCGCAGCTCGCGCAGATCGTGTCCGGCGCAGAAGGCAGGGCCAGCACCGCCGATCACCACGACTTTCACCGCTGGGTCAGACGCGATGGCATCCAGCTCTGCCAGCAGCGCTTCCATCAACCCCATCGAGAGCGCGTTGCGTGCGGTGGGGCGGTTGAGCGTCAGCCAGGCGACGCTATCGACATTGCGGCGCAACAAGCTCCGCTCAGTGACACCGGATTGCTCGTTCATGGCCAACCCTCCACGATGGCGGTGATAGGTGATATTAGCAGGAGCTTGCGCCATGACGAATGTCGCGACCGAACCGACCGGTGAGCTGGCGTTGCGCACCGTTGCCATGCCGGCTGATACCAACCCTGCTGGCGACATCTTCGGGGGGTGGATCATGTCGCTGATGGACCTGGCGGCAGGGGTGTCGGCGGGCACGCGTGCCAAGGGGCGGGTTGCTACGGCGTCGGTGTCCAACCTGAGTTTTCTGCGGCCGGTGAAAGTCGGCGATGTGGTCTGTGTGTATACGGACATAACGAGAACCGGGCGAACTTCGATAACACTGGGCGTGGAGGCTTGGGTGCTGCGGCGAGGGCAGGGCGAGCGCACCCGCGTTACGGCGGCTGAGTTTGTGCTTGTGGCGGTTGATGAGAACGGGCGGCCACGGCCATTGCCTGTATGAAGCAGATATCGACACAGAGTTCCACAAAGTGCACACAGATTTCCACGGAGGAAATATTTTGGCGCTTCGCGCGTTGTCTCAACTTTACTGCGCGGAGCACAATAATCTATCTCGGTGAAACTCTGTGTGCACTTTGTGGAACTCTGTGTCTAAGTAAAGCTGATGTTAGCACACACTATCCGGTTGCCTCAACGAACCACAATTGACCTTCGCGGGACCCACGCCTACTGATCGGTAGCTTTCCTTTCAGGGGATACCAACATGTCGTCGCTCTTCGATCTCACCGGCAAGGTTGCGGTCGTGACCGGTTCCAGCAAAGGCATTGGCCGGGCGATTGCGGAGCGCCTCGCCGAGCATGGCGCGAAAGTCGTGGTGTCCAGCCGCAAACCTGAAGCCTGCGAGGCGGCGGCACAGGCAATTCGCGCCAAGGGTGGGACCGCGGAGGTCATCCCTTGCCACATCGCGCGCAAGGAAGAGCTGCAAAAGCTGGTCGACCAGACCACCACACTGTGGGGTGGGGTCGACGTGATGGTCAGCAATGCGGCCGTCAATCCGTATCTTGGCCCGGCGGCTGGTGCATCGGATGAAGTCTATGAACGCGTGATGGGCGCCAATGTGCGGAGCAATTTCTGGCTGGCGAATATGGTGTGCCCGCAGATGGCCGGACGCGGCGGCGGTTCGTTCATTATCATCTCCTCGATCGGCGGGTTCCGCGGCAGCGCATCGCTGGGGCTGTATGCGATCTCCAAAGCCGCCGACATGCAGCTTGCCCGCAACATAGCAGTCGAGTGGGGGCCGAAGAACGTGCGTGCCAACTGCATCGCACCGGGTTTGGTGCGTACCGACTTCGCTCGAGCTCTTTGGGAAGATCCCGTGCGCTATCGCAAGACCACGCGTGACAATCCGCTGCAACGGATTGGCGAGCCTGATGAGATCGCTGGTGCGGCGGTGTTCCTCGCGGCGCCGGCGGGGAGCTTCGTCACTGGCCAGACGCTCGTGATCGATGGCGGGACGATGGCTGGCGTCGTGCTGCAAAAGGACGACTGAACTGACCCGCGACGAAGCCACGGCGCTGGATCGCACTGACGAACTTGCGCCGTTCCGTGAGCGGTTCGTGCTGCCGGATGGCGTGATTTACCTCGATGGCAATTCGCTGGGCCCACTGCCGACGGAAGCTCCAGCGCGTATTGCTCATGTGATGGATCAGGAATGGGGCCAGTCGCTGATCAGAAGCTGGACTGATCACGGTTGGATCGATCTGCAATTCCGGATCGGTGAGAAGATTGGCCGGCTTATCGGTGCTGCGCCAGGAACTACTGTGGTGGCGGAACTCCACTTCGGTGAACCTGTTCAAGTTGCTGGCGGCTGCGCTTGACCAACGCCCAGCCCGCACTGTGATCCTCACGGAGGAGGGCAATTTCCCGACCGACCTGTACATGGCGCAGGGACTAACGGCTCTGCTGCAACGCGGGCATCAACTGCGTGCCGTCAGCAATATTGTGTCTGCCTTGGATGATACGGTCGCAGTGATGATGCTGACGCATGTGAACTACCGCACAGGCGCAATGCATGACATGGCGTCGCTGACGCGAGCGGCGCATGAGGCAGGCGCGCTGGTGTTATGGGATTTGTCGCATTCCGTGGGACCGGTTCCACTGAGGCTTGATGCTGATGACGTCGATTTTGCTGTCGGCTGCGGCTACAAGTACCTGAATGGTGGGCCGGGCGCACCAGCCTTCCTGTATATCGGTAGGCATATGCAAGCCGACCTGCGACTGCCAATGACGGGCTGGCTAGGTCATGCTGAGCCGTTCGCGTTCGAGAGCGTCTATCGCCCCGCCGCGGGTGTTGCACGCGCCGTGGTCGGTACGCCGCCGGTCCTGTCGCTCGCCGCGCTTGAAGTTGGCGTTGATATCGCACTGGACGCGCCGATGTCCGCGGTCCGAGCCAAATCGCTGCGCCTGACCGATCTGTTCATTGGCTTGATGCAGGACGAACAAGCATTTCGCATGCTTACGCCATTAGACCATACGATGCGCGGTAGCCAGGTTTCCTTCGCTCACGCCGAGGGTTACGCGATCATGCAGGCTCTGATCGAGCGAGGAGTTATTGGCGACTTTCGTTCTCCGAACGTGCTGCGCTTCGGCTTCGCCCCGCTGTATCTACGTTTCGTGGATGTTTGGGATGCCGTGGCGGTCCTGCGCGAAGTCGTGCGAGCGGAGGCCTGGCGTGACCCCCGCTTCGAAATCAAGCGCGGTGTGACCTAATGCCAATGGCCCTGTGTGTTGGCCATTCCCCTCACGTCATGGCAGGGCTTGAACTCCATAGGCGCTAACCTAGCGGGCTTTCTCTTTTTGTGAGACGCGGATCCGCAACTCATCCGCTCTAACCGTCGTGGCCGGCCACCAGTCTCGGCGGTACAACGGTGCTGATGTACGCTGATGGCCGGGTCAAGCCCGGCCATGACGAGAGGGCGACAGATGAGTCAAGACAAGCTTCGGGGAATGACGGGACGATGTCAGGCGGCGCGGGAAACATCACTTGTATGGACATACTGCGTCCTTGCGCCAAGCAGCAGCACGAGCTCGATCGCGCCCTTGAATTGCTTGAACATTGCGGCCGGCAACAGCGCATTGCCGTCTGTCCACCGGATGCCATTCTGGCGCTCGAACGCATGGAAACCGTCGCTCAGCAATGACAGAGTCTGCTTTAGTGACGCGAAATCGAGTGCCCTGACGCACCACGATC
Organism: uncultured Alphaproteobacteria bacterium; assembly: GCA_963733475.1. Lineage (GTDB taxonomy): Bacteria > Pseudomonadota > Alphaproteobacteria > Acetobacterales > Acetobacteraceae > JAMXLO01. The sequence goes on from CAVTEC010000018.1 coordinate 73,009, forward strand.
CGTTGCATCGCGACGCCTAGGATGCGGGGATCTCGCGTCAGCCCCAGTTCGTCAGGCGCCGAGGAACGCGAGATAATCCGAACACATGCAGCACTTGCCGCAAGCTCGAATACACATGCTGCCCCATGATATTCGGTTGCATCCACCCTTCTGCCATCGACCAGAAGATGCAGATCAGGATCATCGGTGAGTGGCAATCCGGGGCGCGGACGGGCGCGATCAAGCAACCGCCGCCACACTGCGTCAACGACAGGACCACCGGTCATGACAGGCGCATAAAGCGGCTTGGCCGGTTGCGTCCAGGCCGGATTGTTATTGTGAAACAACCAACGGTTGCCATCATCGCGATAGCTTTCCGCCGGCGCGCCGTTAGCTAGCAAGACACCGTGCGTTGCCAGTTCGATATGGTACACCACGACTTCTTGCGCATGGTCGTCCCACAGGATCGAGCGGTGATTGACCAGGTACTCAGCGGGGATCAATGCACCGTCGAGGAAGAATGCATGTCCTTTGGTCACTCGCAGGTCGCGGCTGGGAACATTGTGTTCGAATGCGCCCTTGCGGATGATGACCGGAGTTGCGTCGCTGCGGTTGCCGCGCGTCGCGAGCACCTTGCCCATCCCGATCCAGACGATCGGTGGTGCTGTGCCTCCGGTAGCCAGCACGACATGGTCGCCGACGTGGAGGTCTTCCACCAGCACCTCGCCATTGGGGGTAAGGATGCCGGCGCCAGGCAGGAAACAAACCTGCGGAGTGAGATCAGGCAGTGGGCCGGCTGTCCCGAAGGTGGCGGGAAAGCTCGCGCCGGCGCCGCCATTCGCCGCTTTCGAAAGGTCATCGGCCGAAAACCAGAGGAAATGGTTGGTCGACAGGTTTCCCGCGTAGGTCCCTAGCGCCTGGTTCTTGGGGACAAAGCCGTTGATCTGATCAACCAGGATACCGTCCGAGTTCCACCCGACGATCAGGCCTCCGAACGCCGGCACCGTTGTGCCGTCCCGATCCGTGTATTGAAACGTGACGATGCCAGGGGCGTATGTTGGATTGTATGCCGTGAGCATTACTTCCGCGACGCCTGTGCTGCCCGTGCCCGTGCTGTCAAAGAAGGAACCTTGGTAGCCGTCGGACACGTTCAACGACCAGACGCCGGAGCTGTCCTGCGCGGCTGCAAACGATGCGACATGATAGGGATCGAACGTGGTGCCGACGTCAGAAATTCCTGCGCTGCTGTCACCAGCCGTCACGTAGTTGACAAGCGTTGATGTGTTGGGCGCGCCTTCCAGTCCAGCATTGACGTTGGTTTGGCTTTGGCCCGCACCGAGGGCGAAGCTGCCCGTCGTGCGGATCTCTGACGTAAAGCCGGTGACAGTCCCGTTGTTGACGATGGCAGTCTCGAATTGCTGGTCGACGAACTGCACCTCGTAGGTGCCAGCACCTGGATTGGCGAAGGTATAGAAGCCACTCGAATCGGTCGTAGTGGTACCAACGACGGTCACGCCGTTCTCGATCAGCTCGACGGTTGCACCGCCAACGCCCTGCTGGCCTGCGGCGTTGCCGCTGCCATTTGCGTCCAGGAAGAACTCGCCGCTGATCGTCGCGGGGGCGAAGGTGAGACCGACGTTTTCGTTGAACTGGCCTGTGGATAAAGAGAATTGCGGTGTGGTGCCCGTCGTCGGGTCGGCGAGGCTGTCGGAGCCACTGCCAGTTGGCGAGAACACATAGTCTGTCGGTGCAACGACCTGGATCTGGTTGGTGCCGGTTGCCTGTGAATTAAAGCTGTACAGGCCGGTCGCGTCCGTTGTGGTGGCTGCGAGAATATCGCCGCTGCTATCCTCCAGCTCGACCGTCACGCCACCCAGGCCAGGAGCGTCGGTGAGCGAACCGCTGTCGGTCGTGTCGAGGAACACCTCGCCGCTGACCACGCCGACAGGAAGTAAGCCGGCGTCGTTGTTCGTCAGCACTTGTCCCGCATTCACCGTCAGGTTTGCGATGTCACCAGTGGTCTGATCGGCCTGGCTGTTTGAAATCGCCACCGGTTGGTGACAACGTATATCCGCTCGGCGCGACGAATTGTACGGTATAGGTGCCAGCTGCCTGGCCCGTGAACCCGTACTTGCCGTTGGCATCTGTCGTCGTCGTTGCGATGGTGCTGCCGTCCTGTAGCAGATTCACCGTTACGGACGCGCCCAACGAAGAGTTGGTGCCAGCACCGGTCGCTCCGTTGAGCGAGCCAGTGCCTATTGCATCAAGGAATACCTCTCCTGTAATCGCCGCCAACGGAACGAGACCAGCGTCTTCGTTGATCTGCGCCGTGTTGCCGGACGATGAAAGTGTGAAGAGAGAAGAGAGTCCGTTCTCGGGGTTTGCCACGCTGGCGGAACCGCCATCAGTAGGCGAGAAGGCAAAGCTCGGTGGCGCGACGAACAGGACCTGATAGTCGCCATCGGCCAAACTGTTGAAACTGTAGGTGCCATCGGCCGCGGTCGTGGTGGAGAGAATGGCACCGCTGGCTGGAGCGATCAGCTCCACAGTGACGCCAGCTTGTCCCGCCACGGCGGTGCCGGCACCGCCGCCGAACCCTCCTCCCTCCGCCACGGCGCCGTCTGCGGACTGATCAACGAATACTTCACCAGAGATGGAATCGGACATGGCTTACAACCCACTGAAAGTTTATGCATTCGGGGAATTACGTCGCCCCCGAAGCCGGTCAATCCGCGGGGAGGTTCAACTCGCCGCGTGCACGCTCGTATTGCAGGACTGTTAAAAATTCCTCACGTGAGGTGAGAATGGCGATGCATCGCCATTCCTCATGATCTGTCTCAAGAGAAGTTGCTCGACGTCAGGTGAGTGATGTTGGCGAGAACGCTTGCCGTCAAACACCCGAGGTGGGAGCCGTATGCGGGAAAGCCGCACGTACGGTTCTGCGCGGGGGGCGCCCAGTAATGGGCGTCCCTACCGCGATCCGGGACCGATCTCCGGGACAAGCCCGGGGACTTCGGCCCGGCCATGACGACCGGAGGGATCAGCCCAATGGGCCGTGATATAAAACCCCTCCTATCAGGCGGCATATTGTTTGCATAAGAAACCGTCGGAGGTTCAGGGGGAGCACGCATGGCGGCGAAGCCATTCCACCTAGGTTGGTTCCTGCAAGGATCGAGTGTTCAGGCTTGGGGCGAAAGCTGGACCGGCCATATCGGCACCACATGGATGGTGCCCGAACTCTTCGTCGATATGGCGCGCAGCCTTGAGCGTGCCTGCTTCGATTACATCCTGCTCGAAGACTCATCCTATGTTGGCGAAAGCTGGGGCGGTTCCACCGAGCTTTATCTGAAGCACGCAATCGCCGTGCCCCGTCAGGATCCGTCAGTGATCGCCTCGATCATGACGCAGGCGACCTCGCGTATCGGCATCGTCCCCACATTCGGCACGTACGCCTATCCGCCCTATCTGTTGGCGCGTCTCATCGCCACGCTCGATCAGGTGTCATCCGGCCGTATCGGCTGGAACGCCGTCACCGGCAGCTCCGACTACGCGGCGATGAACTTCGGCATGCCCGGCATGCCGGAACACGACGTGCGCTACGAGATGGCCGACGAATACATGGAAGTCTGCCGCCGTCTCTGGGCATCCTGGGAGCCTGGCGCGATCATCGCCGATCGCCACAACGGCATCTTGGTCGATCCCACCAAGGTCCACGCGGTGAACTTCGAAGGCAAATATTTCAAGACCCGCGGCCCGCTCAATTCCGGTCCATGTGTGCAAGGCCAGCCAGTGATCGCGCAGGCCGGCGGTTCGCCCCGCGGCCGTCAGTTTGCCGCGCAATACGCCGACACGATCGTCGCGCACACCAAGGGTGTCGCCGGCATGAAGGCATATCGCGACGACGTGCGGACGCGCATGGCTGCGTGCGGCCGCGATCCAAACTCCTGCAAGGTCCTCTTCCTGGTTGCCCCCATCATCGGCGAAACCGAGGAAGAAGCGCAGGAGAAAAAATGCCTGCGCCAGGCACGCGCCGAAGCACAGATCCCGCAACGTCTCGCGCATCTCGGCAAGGTCACCAACATCGACTTCGGCAAGTTCGATCTCGACAAGCCACTGCCGGACGATGTCACGACCAACGGTCACCAGCAGACGCTCGACGAATTCCGCCGCAAGTACGGGGGAAAATCGCTGCGCGAGGCGATGCTGGATCACAACACGACCGCGCTGTCGGTCGAACTCGTCGGCACACCTGATTCGCTGGCCGCGCAAATGGGCGACGTGATGGAAGAAGCAGGCGGCGACGGCTTCCTGTTCTCGCTTCCCAACGTCAATCGCCGAACTCTCGCCGAGATCGAGGACGGCCTGATCCCCGCTCTTCAGGATCGTGGCCTCGTCCGCGCCGCCTATTCGCATCGTTACTTCCGCGACAACCTGCTCGATTTCTGAACGGAGGCCAGAATGACCAGACACGACCTCGATCGTCGCCGTTTCATGGCCCTCGCTGCATGGGCCACCGCCGGCATGTCCGCGCTCGGCGCCACGCGCGCCATCGCGCAGACCGCGCCGGCGAACATGCCGGAAATCACCTCGATCCCCGACAAGCTGAAAGGCACCGGAGTGGTCCGCATCGCTGCCTATGGCGGCACCGCGCAGGATGCCGAACGCACCGCCTACTACCAACCGTTCGAGAAACTCAGCGGCATCAAGACCCTCGATTTCGCCGGCGCCGACATCAACAAGGTCAAGGCGATGGTGGAGACCGGCAACGTCCAGTGGGACGTCGTGCAGCTAGGCCGTTCCACTGTGAAGAACCTGATGAAGAAAGGCGACTACTTCGAGAAGATCGACTATGACCTTGTCGACGTAGCCAACATCGATCCGCTGTATCGCTACGACTACGCGCTGGACATGCTGGTCTGGTCCGAAGTGATGGCCTATCGCACCGACGCGTTCGGCGGCAAGATCCCCGTCGGTTGGGCCGACTTCTGGGACACCGCCAAATTCCCCGGCGATCGTTCGCTCGGCGGCGCCGGCCCCAGCACGCCGGAACTCGAATTCGCCCTGATGGCCGCCGGCGTGCCTGCCGACAAGCTATATCCGATCGACATCGACAAGGCATTCGCCAGCTACGACAAGATCAAGTCCAGCATCGTGAAGTGGTGGGAGACCGGCGCGATCCCACCGCAGATGCTGACCGACAAGGAAGTGGTGCTGACCTCCGTCTGGAACGGCCGCATGGCGTCGATCCAGGCGGCTGGTGTGCCGGCAGCGATCAGTTGGGATCAGGGCCTGCTGAAGCGCGATTGCTGGGCCGTGCCGAAAGGCTCCCCGAACAAGGCCAACGCCATGAAGTTCGTCGCCTTCAGCACCCTGGCGATCTCGCAAGCGCGCCTGTCGATGCTAATCCCCTACGGCTCGGTCAACAACAAATCAGTCGATTATATGACCGAGCGGCAGCTCTCCATCCTGCCCAGCTCACCCGCGATCAAGGCGAAGCTCGTACCTACGATTACGATTGGTGGGTCGATAACCGCGACACTGTGATCGGTCGCTGGAACAAGTGGATTCTCGCCTGATGGACGGCTCACTGACGCGAACTGCCTCGCAGGGCGCGTCAGTAGTCCTCAGCGGCGTGGAGAAGCACTTCGACAGCGTAGGCGCGGTCCGCGGCATTTCGCTGGACATTCGTTCGGGTGAATTCCTGACCCTGCTCGGCCCGAGCGGCTCCGGCAAAACCACCACGCTGATGATGATCGCCGGCTTCGAAACACCGAACGCCGGCGACATCGCGATCGACGGCCGCTCGGTCATCGCGCTGCCGCCGCACAAGCGCAACATCGGCATGGTGTTCCAGAACTACGCACTATTCCCGCATCTGACAGTGGCCGAGAACATCGGCTTCCCGCTGAAACAGCGCGGCGTCGATCGCGCAACACGCACCCGCCTCGTCGCCGAAAGCCTGGATCTCGTACGCCTTCCCGGTTACGAGGCGCGCTATCCCCGCCAGCTTTCCGGCGGCCAGCAGCAGCGCGTCGCACTCGCCCGAGCCATCGTCTTCCATCCGCGCCTCCTGTTGATGGACGAACCCTTGGGCGCGCTCGACAAGCAACTGCGCGAGAGCCTGCAACTGGAAATGCGCCGCCTGCACGCGGAGATTGGCATCACCTTCATCTATGTGACGCACGATCAGGAAGAGGCGCTGACGATGTCCGACCGTATCGCCGTAATGAACGAAGGCCTCATCGCCCAGGTCGGCACACCCGAGGATCTATATGATCGTCCATACGACCGCTTCGTCGCATCCTTCATCGGCGAATCGAATTTCCTTCCAGGCGTCGTGCGTGGCCGCGAAGACGACATCCTCGTTGTCGACTGCGGCGGAGCGACAGTTCGTGCATTGGCCGGATGGACCACATCGCCCGATGGCAACGTGACGCTATCCACCCGTCCGGAGCGCATGCACTTCGCCGACATCCATCCACACACCACGCAACGCAACAGCATTGCAGCAATCGTCGTGGAAACCGTCTTCGCCGGCGAGCGCTGCCGCTACCTTTGCCAATGCGACGGCGGCATCTCGATCGTGATCAAGGAGCCATCCAGCGCGATCATCCCGCGCCGAACCGTCGGTGACCGTGTCGAGATCGTCTGGTCAATCGCAGATACAGTTGTTGTCTGAGTGACAGGCGTGCCGCAATCAACATTCCCCCTCCCCTTGCGGGAGGGGGTTAGGGGAGGGGGACGCGGATTGACGGCCCCCTCCCCCTAACCCCCTCCCGCAAGGGGAGGGGGAAGGTTGCCCACCTTACCGCACCAATCCTCCTCGTAACCCCCTTGGCCCTCTACATGATCGCCTTCTACGCCGTGACCTATCGCCTCGATGCTCCTGCGCAGTATCGCCGATCCAAGCTGGACCCTCTCCAACTTCCGCCGCCTCACCACCGACACGGTCTTTCTCGATGTTTTCTGGATCACCCTCCGCACCGCCCTCATCGTCACACTGGGCACACTTCTCCTCGGCTATCCCGTCGCGCTCGCGCTCTCACGTCGCCGCGGCACCGCAGCCACCATCGTATTGGTCCTGGTCCTGCTCCCCTTCTGGACCAGTGTCCTCGTGCGTAGCTACGCCTGGATGGTGCTGCTAGGCCGCCACGGCCTGATCAATGAGCTGCTCATCTCCCTCAGCCTCATCGTCACACCACTGCGCCTGCTGAACACGTCCTTCGCAGTCTACATCGCGATGATCCACATCCTGTTGCCTTACATGATCCTGCCGATAGCGAGCGTCCTGCGCCAAATCGACACCGCACTGCCCCGCGCCGCCGCCGGTCTCGGAGCGCCACCCTGGCGCGTGTTCATCCAGGTGACACTGCCGCTCTCCACACCTGGCGTCGCTGCCGGTGTATTGCTGGTCTTCGTCCTGGCACTCGGCTTCTACATCACGCCCGCACTGGTCGGAGGCCCCCACGACCTGATGCTGTCGATGCTGATCGCCCAGCAGGTCGATTTGCTGAACTGGCCCTACGCCGCATGCCTGTCCGTTGCCTTGCTCGCCACGACACTACTGCTGATCCTGTTCGCCCAGCGTCTTCCAGGCGTGCGCGACGTGCTCCGAACCGCAACGCGATGATCAAAGCCCTTTGGATCGCCGTCCTGGTCTTCCTCGCCCTGCCGATACTGATCGTCATCGCGCTATCATTCTCGTCCGCCAGCTATCTGACCTTCCCGCCGCCCGCGTTCGGCGTTCGCTGGTATCGCGCCTATCTCGGCAGCAGCGACTGGCTCGACTCCACCTGGCTCAGCCTCGCCGTCGCCGCCTGCGTTGTGGTTCTCGCCACGATGCTAGGCACACTTGCAGCCCTCGGCCTGCCACGCATTCCGCGAGGCCTTCGCACCGCCGTCGGCGCACTGGTGCTGTCGCCCCTGATCGTGCCCGGCATCGTCGCAGCCATCGGCATCTACTACGTGTTCGCGCGTTATCGCCTCGTCGGCACGCCGCTGGGCCTCATCCTGGCCCACACCTGTCTCGCTGTACCCTTCGTGGTGACCAGCGTCAGTGCAAGCCTCGCCGGCCTCGATCGCCGCCTGGAACAGGCAGCTCTCAGCCTCGGTGCCACGCCATGGGGAACCTTCCGACAGGTCACACTGCCGCTGATCCGCCCAGGTGTACTCGTCGGTGCCTTCTTCGCCTTCATCACCTCATTCGACGAACTGATTGTCGCGTTGTTTCTGTCCGGCTCAGGTGCGATCACACTGCCCCGCCGCATGTGGGACGATCTCCGTTTCGCGATCGATCCTACGATCGCGGCGGTCTCAACGCTGACGATCGTGCTCACCGCAACGTTATTGCTTGGCGCCCATTTCCTGCGCCGCCGCTAAGCGATTTGGTATAAGTATCAAGCAGAATACTACTATTCGCTGATCGTAACTCATCTGTCGTCATGGCTGGGCCGAAGTCCCCGGGCTTGTCCCGGGGATCACACCCGGCCATCAGCGTACATTGGCACCGTTGTGCTGATGAGGATGATGGCCGGCTTGGGGGCCGGCCATGACGGTTAGTTAGAGCGAATGGGTCGCGGTCAGCGAGTAGTGGTATAAGTCATCGAAGATTTGACCAAATCTTCCATCACGTATCACCTTACAATCTATTCTTTTGATCAACGTACCAACGTAAAACCGTAGATGATCGGGCCAACCTCCCGGTCAAGCCCGGCGGCGTTGGCCTAACCCCGGCATAACGTAGCATCAATCCCAGAACGGTGTCTGCCGTCGGAACTTCTGCCAGACGCTATCGATCTTGCCGCGCGTGCGATTGGCGTGCGCACCGGAAAATCCAAGGACCAGGCCGGAGGCAAACGCCTGGCTGCCGCCATTGCCCGCGAGTTCGGCCAGCAGTCCGGTCGCCACCGTCACGTCATTCAGTGCGCCAAGCCGATCCTGCAACTGGCTGAGGCGACGCAAGTAACGGCCAGGCGCCTTACCGGGATAAAGCGGCGCGAAGATTTCCGCGGCATAACGTAGCCGCTTCGCGCGCAGACGCACTGCGTGCAGGGCTCCCGGTTCCAGTTCGGCCAAGTCGCCGTCAACCTGCAGCAGTCGTTTCAACCGCCGGCTCAGCACGCGCGAGGCGAACTCATCGAGCGAGGAAGCAAGCTCCGCCTGCTCGGCCTCGCCAACGGTGTCCTGCCGTTCCTCGCCGCCCGCCAGGCATGCCAACTCGATGCCGAGGCGATGGAATTCCTGACCGGTCAGGAAGGCTCGCAACTCGGCATGACAAGCGCGGCGGCGGCGCTCGGCGGCGGCGAGCAGGCGCTGCAAATGCTTGTCGTTGGGGAACGCACGCGCGACGCCGGCAAAGGTCTCGGTGACAAAGACGTCCCAATCGCGTGTCGGCCCCAGCTTGGCGGCAAGTGTTCTCAGGCTGGCATCGGCGGTGTCCACCTCTGGCGAAGCTACGGCGCGCCGGAACACCTTGATCGATGAACGGAGCCGGCGGACCGCGACGCGCATTTGATGCACTGGTTCGGGGCCACCGCGTCCCTCGGCGGCGGCGGGCGCGAAGTGCAGGATCACGTCCGCCAGATGGCCCACAGCGTAGGTGAAGGCATCCGCGACGGAACAGCCGACCGGAAGTTCGGGCGCACCATGATGGCGGGGGGCAGGGGGGATGCCAGAGACGATCGCAAGAGCCTCGGCGGCGAGGCAGGTCCGCGGCACGACGAGATCGAGCTCGCCGGCGAGAGCGAGCGCAAGCTCCCGTACCGGCAGCATCGCCCCTTGCAGGTGAAGACGGCTGACTTGCTGCTCGCCGGCGACAGCTCGAACCGCCCCGGACAACAGGGTCATCACCACCGGCCCCTGCTGGCAGGCCAGATCGGCGCTGCGTGCGCGACCCACAAATGCTGCGACCGGGACGAGGAGATTTGGCATCGGTTGACCCAGCGCATCGACGCTGCGGGCCGATGCCACGACAGGCGGAGGGGCGCCTGGCGGCCAAGCCGCACCGTCAGGCGTCAGCCGTTCGAGCCGCCAGAAAGGGCGCTGCTCGGCCAGCACCATCGCAACCGTGGCCAAGGCACGATCCGGACTATCGTGCCAGACAATGCGAACACTCCGGCCGCGTGGCTTGCCGGTTCGTAGCCGCGTCAGTAGCGCAAGCCGCGAGAGCCGCGCGGCGTCGTTCGGATCCAGACTGAGCTCCAGTTCCATTGGCTCAGTCCGAGGTCTCCGGCAGGTCGCGCGGGGTCAGGAACCGGACCAGTTGGCCACCGCCTGCGTCGAGGTCCGCCCAGGTCCCGCGGATCGCGAACTCTGCCAGGGCGCCGGTAGGAAATTTCTCCGCCAAACCCTTCGCCTGCTCAGGAACGGGCCGGGCGACAAGCAGCGCGGCGAGTTCCTGCATGCCCGGGTTGTGGCCAATGAGCATGACGCTGCGCACGGTCTCGCTGAGGCCTTGCAGCACATCGAGAAGCTGCTGAACGCTGGCGAGATAGAGTATTTCCAACGGCTCGACGACCGGTGTCTCGTCCCACGGCTCCAACGCAGCAAGCGTTTCCTGTGTGCGGCGCGCCGGCGAGACGAGAACCACATCAGGTGCCAGTCCGAAATCATGCATGGCCGTGCGCATGGCTGCCGCGGCATGT
>CAVTEC010000019.1:0-95600 GCA_963733475.1 uncultured Alphaproteobacteria bacterium
ACGTCTCAAATCGAGAGGTCGCGCGTTTCGCGCAAGGCTGGAAGCTAAAGTCGCCCACCGTGGCGGCAATGTCGGGTCAGCCGGAAATGCCCGAGGGAGGACGAGCGTGATTAGAGGTCGTTCTGCCAATTGTCATTGCGATCCTGATCGGCCTGGGCTTGGCGGCATTCATCATGCTTCAAGCGTTCCATTGAGTTCCCCCGGGAAAGAGGCGGCCTCGCTGGACGCGACAATCGACGAGGTGACGGTGATCGGCGCCGACGATCCAGCGCTCGCCCGCGACATGATCGAGGTGCATGGAACGGAGGCAGCCACGGTCGCGCGGGATAACGCCCGTGCTGCGGCGCTTGGTGGGCAGGCACTACGGGCGAAGTCCTGGATCAGGGTGCTCGGGATGATCCAACGACAGCAGAAACGAACCGTTCCCACACGTTGAGACGGTCGGTGAAGCACGATTACGTGGTCTGCCTGGAATGCGGGTTCCGTGGCCAGGCGATCCGCCGTCGTGTCAGCACCAGGCAGGGACTCGAAAGCCTGAGCAATATCGCGATGCGGGAAGTTGTCGGCCGATCACCCGATCACCGCGCCGGCCTATTCGGATCGGCGGCAGACCGCGGCAAGCCGTCGTGTCGACCCCGCTCCGGAAGTGCTCGCACCCCCGCGAAGCGGCGGGCCGCAAACCGCGACAGCACCCAGGAGGTACCCCCAGAAATGCTCACCCCCACACAACAGCGCGCCGTCGACCGCTTCGCCAAAAGTCTGTTGACGCTCGGCGACAATGCTTTGATCGATACCTACCATCAGGCTTGGGAGGACCACCGAGACGCCCGTGCCGAGGGCAGCGACAACCTTGGCAAAGCGGGCGCCGAAGTTCTGGCGACCGAAACCGCGATGCGACATCGCTTTGCGGATTATCAAAGCCGCTACAAGGCGCGGTACCCGTGAACCAGTTGGTCCCGAGCGGCTCGCCCTCACTCACGGCGCTCGTCTCCGCCGGCGGCGAACGAGCGTCGGTGCGCTTTCTCGAATTCTTCGCGCCCAACATCCGCAACCCGCGCACGCGCCAGGGTAGCTCATGAGGAACACAACGCGGCACTCGTTGCAGCGAGCATGGCGGTTGATGACCTGGCCATTGTCGGGCCATATCGCCCTGGCGCTCGCAACCGGTCTCGCCTGCGGTCTCGCCGCCGCTGGGTACCCCAACGTGGTCTCGCCACCCTACGCCGCTATCGTCGGCACGCTCGCCCTCTATCCGGCTATGGTCGTGATGTGGCGGCATCTGCATGGACCCGGGGGGGACGGCCGCTGATGGACGAACTGGTGCTGATGCCGGTCGCGCTGCGTCCGCGCGAAGCGTTTGTGCCGGCGCTGATCGCTGGCGCAGGCGAGCGCGCCGGCACGTCTGTTTCGCCGTATCCGAGGCTACTGGAGGTTGTTGGGATTGGCTGACCGGGCGATAGCAGCCCATGGTTTATGGTCCTTGGCGTATCAGCCCGGTGGCGATCTGACGGAAGACGCCGGCCTCGCAGGCGGCGGCAAAGGCAATTCTCACGCGGGCAGCGCGGTCTCGATGATGCGGGCGCCGAGTTTCAAAAGCCGCAGGCGGATCGTTTTGAACTCGGCGGTAGCGAGCGCGTGTGCCTTCGGGATGGCATCGCGGCGGACTGAGTGAAGCTGAGGGCGTTGTACTACGTGGCTAAGGACGATGGCGGTTCTCAGAAATCCGAAGCACGATGCGTTTGCCCATGCCCGGGCGCGAGGCTGCACGCAGCGCGAGGCGTATGAGGCGGCTGACTACAATCCAAAGAACAAGGCCGTCGACCAAAACGCACACAGCATCGAGCGACGTCCTGAGGTTAAGGCGCGCATCGCTGAGCTTATTGATGAGCATTCGGCCGCCCTAACTAGGCGGGGTTTTTCCGTTTGCACCGAAACGATCTCCCAAGAATGGTCATTCGCGGTGCCGCCATAGATGGCTCAGTTTGCCCCGAAACCGACCTTGCCAGCGCTACCGAGCGAGCCATTCAGGCTGCGCGCGAGGGAAGCTCCCCTGAGGGGCGGCCGCTCGACACTCGGGCAGCCATATCCGCGACCGGCATTACATGGGCGGTCGACATCGCGAGTATGACAAGGGTCGCATGATGAACCTCGCCATTCGGCATCGAGCCGAAGCCACAATCTGGGTAGTCGAATGTTGCCGTCGCGTCCGAGAGGAACACGACACGATAGTTGCGAAACATGGCGTCGCGCGCCGTCGCATGGCAGCAATTCTCAGTCGTCGTTCCGGAAATAATGACTGTGTCGACACCCCACTCCCGCAGGATGATATCAAGATCGGTGCCGAAGAAGGCGCTGTAGCGATGCTTCTTGATCACATGTTCACCAGGCGCCGGCGCCAGCTCGGTGTAGATATCCACGCCCGGCGTGCCGTCCACTAGCGCATCGCGATTGGCGATCACCGGATGCAAGTCGTCGAACAAACCCATATCACAGCCATCGCGGCGATGCACATGAGCGGTATAAATCACCCAAATCCTAGCATCACGGCATATCTTGAGGGCTTCCGCGAGCTTCGGCACCATGGCGCGAGCGGCGGAAACTTCTATCGGAGCCCCACTGGCCACAAAATCATTTTGCATGTCGACCACGATCATGGCGGTTTTCGCCGGGTCGATAGTATCGATTAGCATTGTCTGCCTCCTCTACACTGCTTCAGTTTTTTTGACCGAGTTCTTTCGCGAGATCGTTTCCGGAATCAGCTGAACATCAACGACGGATGAACGTGTTAGCGTGGCGGATGGCCAAGCGCCAAGTGTCTGAACTCGTTCTTCCAGATATTGGTGAACCGGCGCGTAACGATCTGACCTGCCACGAGCCCCGCGCTCGGACTGTTGCTCACTGGCTCAATCGTCTCCAGCCCCATGATGATCACGAATGCGCCGTCCACCCGGACAAACTCGATCTCGCGCTCAAACGAGGAGAAATTGATAATGCCAGCGCGGACAAAGGTGTTCAGCACGGCAGCTCGGCCGAGCACAACCTCGTTGTTGGGCGCATTGACCACGAACTCCTCCGACCACAGGCGCTCTAGGGCCGGAATATCACGGTACAGCGCGGCAAGACGCTCCTGGTCGTCGAGGGAGCGCACGATCTCCTCGACGGTGCGGCGATCCTGGTCAATACCCATCGTCGTACCTCCGCTGGCAATGTGGCTGCGGGTTCGGTCTTGGTCCTCGCCATTGCCGACGGCGGCCGCCGTCAATATCGGCGCGTTTGACCCATAGCGGCCGCATTCGCTGTGCGAGGGTTTCGCCTGCTCAGAACGGCGGCGGCCCGACAATCTCCCAGCCGTGCCGTTCGGCAACCGCGCCGAACTCCTGCTGGTTCATCGGGTCCACTGGCCGTTCCGTCATCTCCTCGAACAGCCTCCCGGCCCCTCCGGGGGTGTATAGAAACAGCACGCGGCCTGCCTCGGCGCCGGTGCTCTTCCACGCATGCGCAACATCACGCGGCATGAAGGCGCAGGTACCGGGCCCGCCGACCGTGACTGTGTCACCGATCTTGAAGGTAATCTCGCCGCTCAAGACGTAGGCGACCTCGTCGCTGTCGTGATGGAGATGCATCGGGGTCACCGTGCCGATCGGCGCCACCTCCTCGAACATCATCACGCTCTCCTCGGTCTCGTCGTTCCGCAGCTTGAGCGTGGACGAGCGACCGGGAGCCATCTTCCATGCCGGCCCCATCCCGGGCATTACGACCAAACCGTTCGCATCCATTGCTGCCTCCGTGTGTTGCCTGGGCTTACCTTCGGTCTTCCAGTCGCCGAACGGCGGTACGGTGCTCAGTGGGACGCGGCCCGGGAGGTTTCCCCGTCGGCAGTGGATAATGAGGACGCCAGGGTAGGTGCGCTTGTATATTTCAGCCATTCAGCAAAAAAATTATGCGTCCAAAAGCGTGCCATTTCGGAAAATATTTTCCCAATCGCCGATAAACTGGGTTGGCGGGGCGCGCACCAGGGCGCGACATTCGCGGACAAGATGCGCCTGATCGAAATACCCGGCTTCGTGAGCGATGTCGGTCCAGGTTCTTGCCGGGTCTCGACGATGCGCCGACAGCGCTGCATCAAACCGGATTGTTCGCGCGTACAGCTTGGGCGAAAGCCCGATTTGCGTGGTGAAACGGCGCTGAAATTGACGCGCACCCAGACCGGATCGCTCGATGAGGCGGCCGATCCGGGCGCCGCCCCGCGTCGCGACCAGAAGGCGAGACGCAACACCTATTCCGTCATCCGGCGCACTGCTGTCCAGCATGATGCCGATCCACCGTTCCGCAGCGGCCACGCGAGAGGGAAAATCTGGCATCGACCGCACGCTATCGATTAAGATCGTGGCATGTTTGCCGAGAACATCGCGCACCGAGATACCTTTATCGACGAGCGACGTCATATCGATCCCGATCAGACGGTTGAGGCCCGCGGGTTGGAACAAGATGGTGAAGGTCTGAAGGTCGCCCAACGCATAGATTTGGGTTCGTCGCGACACTTGTGGGCCTAGGACAACTTCCTCCGGCGACCTCTGACGGTTTCTTCCTTCAATCTGGAAACGGAGCGGCTCTTTCAGATAGATGTCAATTATCTGATGGGGCCGCGCCGCCAGTGGCCACGACAGTTCCGTCGCCCCTAAGGTTCCGCGGCGTTCGCCGAAGGAGCGAACGATCCCGCGAAGCGGGGGGGTGCGCCAGCGTTCGTCTGAATTCCATCGGTGCCGGTCCGCGGTGCCGCTAAAAGAGCTACAGTGAGCTTGGTGCAAATTATTCGGCAAGCCAATGGCGCAGGCTCTGGAGCGTATCGCTCAGCGATATCGTGCATTCGCGATCGACGAAGCGCGGGGTGTTTCGGAGGCTTACGAAGCCCTGGCGTTGGGGATTGCGACGGCACCAGAGATCCTGGATTTCATCGCGAGCGTGCCGTCCGATCGTCGTCAGCCCAATCTCTTCCTGGCCGCGGTAAGGAGCGTGTGCGGCGTCCCCGAGAACACGACCCATTTGCAGTTATTGTTGCGGCAAGAACACGAGCGTATCCGCTCGGTGATGCTGTCGCGGACAACGCAAACGAATGAACCGGCTCGCTGCAGTGTTCTGTTGCCGGTACTCGCCCGATTACCTCAGCCTCTGGCGCTCTTAGAGGTCGGCGCATCCGCTGGCCTGTGCCTGCTGCCAGACCGTTACGGGTACGATTACGGCGAAAGGCGGATCGAGCCGAGCATCAAAGGCGCCCCTGTCTTTCACTGCGCCGCCAGCGGCGCTGTTCCGTTGCCCGAGGAAGTTCCGCAAGTTGTCTGGCGCCTGGGACTTGATCTGAGCCCAATCGATTTGTCGTCAGACCACGAGGTCGAATGGCTAGAGGCGCTCGTTTGGCCCGGTCAGGAAGAGCGCGCTAAAAAGCTCCGCGCCATCCACTCCGGCCGGCACAAAACCCGCGGTGAACTCAAACGAGGATTCCTGCGCGCTGACCTTGACGCCTTGCCGGCGGCCTTGCGGGAATTCGGGAGGCCGAAGCCGGCGCGGCCGGGTCCGGCGGAAAACCTGGCGCGGCAGGCGCAGCGTCTCGTATCCAATTGACCTGGAGGATCTTGCAGCGGTGCAATAAATGACCAGCATCTTCGATGGCAAGTTTGTGGCGGAATATATGGCGAAATTGGAAGGTGAAGAATTTAAGGGGTACATCGAGGAAATGGGTTTTTACAATAACGGCTGTGTGGTCGCGTTGCGGCGAACCGATGCAGAGATCAAGTTTGTCGCTGTCGGGGATGGCGAGGTAAAGGACCGGGAATGGGTCATGCTCGAAGGAAGGACGGGCGGTTTCTGTGCAGCGGCACGGTACTCCACCCGGACGCTCTGTGTGCGGTGCGGTTCGAAGTTTTAGAGCATGGCGATGTTGACGTGATCGAGGAGACCTTGCTGGCGACGTTTCCGGCGGCTCATTAGCGCGTCGGTGGCCGCGGTACGATACAAGCGGTTTCAGGTCTGTCCCGATTTCAGGTCGATGAGCCGATGCGCCGCGCCAGTGCCTTATAGGCGTCATTGGCCACCCGGAATCTCATGACCGGGTTTGGCTCGTCGAGGGCCTTCCGGAAGCGGTTCACGTAAACGGCCCGGCTGGTTTCGCGGGCAAGGTACGCGAGGGCGCGCAGCAGCTCCGGCCGTTGCCGGACATCGTCGTCAAAGCAGCAGCCAGCCGCCTCGGCCAGCACGGCCATGGCGTCGCGCTTGCCGTATTGGCCGGCTGATTCCTCTGCCCAGATGCCGAAATACGGCACTTTCCGGTATGGCGTGGCGAAATCCTGCATAGAACAAAACTAGAACATATTTCACCTGAGGGCAAGGCGCCCAAAGTTGAAAGAAGCGGTTGTCCGGTGGGGCAGGGGAGCCGCCCCATCCGGCATCGAAATCCATGGGTTTTTGTCGAAAACTGCCTGTAAATCGACCTCGGCGTCGAAAACCGTGAACAATGGCCCTGATGATGATCATGATCTTCGCGATGATGACATTGTCCTCGACGATAACGTAGGCTGGCCGCGCCGGACGTGCTGGCAACGGAGCGCCCGAGAATCGGAAGCGGGCGCTAGAAATCTAACTTTCCCGTACTACAGGAACGGGGAAGTTATAAAATATCTTGAAACCCACCCTCCCAAATGCTAACTTACTCGTACTTAAGGTACGGGATAGTTAGAATGGCGCTTCACCTGGTTGGCGAAACACTGGATAAGACCCGCAGCCACTATCTGGCTGAAACGGGGAAGCTCGTCCAGCTCATGCGCGGCATTTATGTCGATGCGGACGATGACATCGACGCCACCGTCCTCAGGCACGCTGTGCGCATTGCCAGGTATCTCCATCCCCAGGCCTACCTGTCGGCGGCCAGCGCCATCCTTGCTCGGTCCGACGCGCGATGGACGCCTTTTCTTAAGCGCGCGCCGCAAGCAGCGCACCCGTATCCGGGCGCTGGAGATCATCCAGAACGAAGCGCCGGGGCATCCGTCCGTCGGCGCGGCCGTCATCGATGATGGCATGGGCGAATTTCACATCAACGTCTCTTCGATCCGGCAGCGCTTCCTCGAAGCGTTCCGCCTGCGCAGCGAACATGCGGCCTCGATCGACGAGGACATGCGCCAGGCGATCGCCGCCCGGCTGATCGAAGAGTATGGCAGCCCGAAAGGCGCGGCGGATGCCGTGTGGGCGCTGGCCCGCGAGAATGAATGGTATCGGGAAGGGGAGCTGGCGGAGCGGTTTTTCCTGCATCGCCCTACTGTCAGGCCTTTAAAAAACCAGGCGGCGCTCGACCTGACCGTCGCCTGGCATGGCGGCCCGATCGGCCACCTGGCTCACGACGGGTTTGAATGGCGATGGAAGCCGATTGAAGGCGGCGGCCCGCCGCTTGTCCGGCAGACGACGCCCGGCCAGTTGCCGCCCTTTATTGTCTCCCTGCTGCCGGAGGGCTGGCTCGAAACGGTCCTCAAGGACAAGGACGAGCGGGCGATGCTGCGCTCAGGCAAACGGTACATGTCGAATATCACGATCGTGGAGCTTCGTATATCAGGCGGCATGAATATCGGCACCCGGCTGTTCACTTGGCTCAAGGGCACGCGCGTCGGCGCTGATTCCGTGGGCAACATCTATTACGAGGAGCGGCGCGCACGCCCTGGCTATCGCACCCGCCGCTGGGTCGCCTACGTGGGCGCGCCAGAGGCCTCATCGGTGCCGCCGGAATGGCACGCCTGGCTCCACTACACGACAGATGCGCCGCTAGTGGAGCGCTCTCGCCGTCCGTGGGAGAAGCCGCATCTAGCGAACGTGACCGGCACGCCGGACAGCTACCGCCCGCCTGGCCACGACTACCGAGGTGGCGAGCGCGCCCGCGCCACCGGCGACTACGAAGCCTGGACGCCGGGCAGTTGACCTGATGGGGCGGCGCAACGTCGTCGAGGTGCTGACCGGAGCCATCGTGCTCATCGTGGCAGCCGGTTTCCTCGCCTACGCGTTGGCACATTCGGGCCGCAGTTCGGGTTCAGGCTATGCGCTGTCGGCAAAATTCGATCACATCGATGGGCTTGGCGTGGGGGCCGACGTGCGCCTCGCTGGCGTCAAAATCGGCACCGTGGCGTCAGAGCAGATCGACCCGAAGTCCTTCGAGGCTGTTGTGGGATTCACTGTGCGGAACGACATCAAGCTGCCCAAGGACAGCGCGGCGATCATCACCAGCGAAAGTCTGCTCGGGGGCAAGTACATCTCGCTGCAGCCTGGCGGTGACGACGCGATATTGCAGCCTGGACAGAGCATCACCATTACCCAGGGGTCGGTGAGCATCGAGGAACTCTTGGGCAAGTTCATCTTCAGCATGACCAACGCACCGAAGCCTGGCCAGACACAGCCGGCGCAGGGGCAACCGGCGCCGAAGCCATGATTCCTCCGCCACCCACCGCCTGGCCGCAACCTGATGGCGCACCGGTGTCATGCCGCGAAAAATTGCGCATGCTCGCGGAGAACCACGCGGAATTGTCACAGGCGATGCAGGACGCGTTCGAGGATGCCGTGCTGATGGGCGTGGATGAGCAGGCGATGCGGCGCATCCTGACAGGGATGGTCGAGGGCCTGGAATCACCGAAGCGCGCCGGACGATGAGGCAAGCCTGGATCGTGCTGGCTGCGATGGCGTTGCCGGCTGCCGCACTCGCGCAGGGCATGGCGCCGATCACGGCGACACCACTGTTGCCGCCGCCTCAGGTGGCGACGCCACAACCAGCGCCGGATGCCGAGACACCACCGCCACCGGCACCGGATCAGACACAAGCGGCGCCGGCGCCGGCGCAGCAACAGCAGCAGAATACGCCCCCGCAGGATACCGCGACCCAGGAGGCGCCACCCCCCGCTCCGCAGCCGATGCAACTGACGTGGCTGCCGCAAGGTACGGCGCAGTTGCAGGTCCTCGATAAGGTGAACGCACAAAGCACGACGCTGACCGTGAAGGTCGGACAACAGGGCCAATATGGCTCGCTGACGATCCAGGTGCAGGCGTGCGACACCCATCCACCGGATGTGCCGCAGGATGCAGCCGCCTATTTGAAGATCACCGACAGTCACTCCGACGAACCGGGGTTCCAGGGATGGATGCTGGCAGACAACCCGTCCGCCTCGATGCTGCAGAACCCGATGTACGACGTTCGGGTGGTGGGCTGTCAGGCCTAATGGGCACATTGCCTCCGATTGAGCGGGCGGCGCTGCTGCTCGATCTCGACGGTACGTTGCTGGATATTGCGCCGACGCCTGATGCTGTGGTCGTTCCGCCGGATCTGTTGGACGTGCTGCGTACGCTGCGGCAACTGTTGGGCGACGCTGTTGCGGTGATTACTGGTCGGCCGGTTGAGACGATCGATCGGCTGCTTGGTGATGCGGTGTTCGCGGTAGCGGGCGAACACGGCGGTGCAATTCGGCACGCGCCGGGCGGTCTGCTGGAACGGCCCGTGTTGCCAGCACCGCCAGCCGAACTGGTTACAGCAGCCCAGCGTTTGGTGGCACAGCATGCAGGCGCGATATTCGAACCGAAGGCGCGCGGCTTCTCGCTACACTATCGTGCAGTGCCCGCAGCCGGTCCGGCTTTGCGCGACGGGCTCGCGGCGCTGCTTGCCGGCCATGACGCATTCGAATTGCTGACCGGCAATATGATCTGGGAAGTGCGGCCGCGTGGTGTCGACAAGGGAACCGCCGTCGCACGCCTGATGGAGCGCGCACCATTTGCCGGACGACTGCCGGTGTTCCTTGGCGACGATGTTACAGACGAGGACGGTATCGCCGCGGCTGCTTCCATGGGTGGCGCAGGCTTGCACGTGCCAGAAGTATTTGGCGATGCGGCTGGGGTGCGTGCTTGGCTGACAGCGATCGCGACGGGCGGGGAATGGCCGTAGTTTGCACTACCTGTCATTGCGAGCGAAGCGAAGCAATCCCGACGGGATTGCTTCGCTTCGCTCGCAATGACAAGGAGCCAATTATACCCACCGCAATGTCGGCTTGGCGCCCAGTATATACTGCCCGATCGTCTCGAAGTGTGAGCGGCGCCCTTGCACCTGCTGCGTCACTGTATTCACGTCGCGGAAGCGACGCTCGAATGGGTTGCTGTCGAAGATCGCGGTTGAGCCGGCTTCATGATAAGCAACCTCGACCACCTCCTTCGCCTGATGGATCGCAAAGGTCGAAGCCTGCCGGATCTTCATGCGGTGCTCGACGGGCACTTCGCCAGCGGCGAGTGTCGCATCCTGTGCATCGCGCAGCACCGTCAGCAGCCATGTGCGGGCTGCGTTTAGCTTCGCATCGGCAAGACCGATCGCTGACTGGATCACGCGGCTGTCGCGCAACGAGGTTTGCGTCAGTGCGGGCGTCTTGCCGAGTGCCAACTCGATAAAGGCGTCGAGCGCTGCACGCGCAGTGCCCAGGGCCACGGCCGCGAAGCCCGACGCGTAGATCTGCATCGCGGCAAACTTGTAGATCAGACCAAGCTCACGGCGTTCTTCCGGCCGATCGCGCGTCAGCGTGTGGGCATCGTCCACGAACAAATCGGTGACGGAATACGAATTGCTGCCAGTGCCGCGCAGACCAACGACCTGCCAGATATCCTTGATCGTCGCAGCCTCGCGGCGGATCAGCATGGTGCGCTCCCAAGGGCGGCCGTCGGGATGACGTTGCGGCGTGCCGCCCGCATCGAAGCAGGGGCAATGCGCACCAAGCCATGTGGCGTGACGGCTGCCGCTGGCGAAATTCCAATTGCCGGTGATGCGCCAACCGCCATCCACTCGGACCGCCTTGGCGCCGGGCCCCATGCCCCACGCGAGCACATCGCGTTCGCCACCGAACACCTCGCGCGCGACATCGGGTTGCAGATAGCCCGCTGACATCGAGCAGCCGGAGCCTTGGTTCATGCACCATGCCGCCGATGCGTCGCCGGCAGCGATCGCCTCGACGCATTGCACATAGGTCACGGGATCGAGTTCCGAACCGCCAAGAGAACGCGGCACCAGCAGGCGGAACATACCCTCGGCATGCATTGCATCGAGCACGTCACGCGGCAATTCGCGCGCAGCATCGATCCGCGATGCGGCAGCGGCCAAAAGCGGCGTCAATTTGCGGGCGCGGGCGATGTGATCTAACCCGGCCGTATGCGCGTCCATGGAACGTCCCTCGGTTCGTGATGACGGACGCTATACTCCGCACTGGCCGACGCGCAAAATAAGCTTGGCGCCATGGACGAATACGCTGCACTGTTGGCCGAAATCGAAGCCGAAATGCGCGATACCGCGCGTTGGACGGGTCGGGCGCAGTTATTGCCGCAGGTGGCGGCGGCGCTCGCCAAGGTAAGGCGTTCGGCGTTCGTCGCGCCCGGCTCCGAACACGCAGCATATGAGAACCGGCCGCTGCCGATCGGCTGGGGCCAGACGATCTCGCAGCCTTACATCGTGGCGCTGATGACCGAACTGCTGGATTTGCAGCACGAGGACAAGGTGCTCGAAGTCGGTACTGGATCTGGCTATCAGGCGGCAGTGCTGGCAGAGCTGGTAGGCACGGTTTATTCGATCGAGGTCGTCCCGGAGTTGGCACAGCGTGCCGCCACCGCGCTCGCCGCCGAGGGCTACCAAAACGTCATTCTCCGCACCGGCAATGGCTCGCTCGGCTGGCCCGAGGAAGCGCCGTTCGATGCAATCATCGTCACAGCCGCGGCGCCACACATCCCGCCGGCATTGATCGAACAGCTTCGCCCAGGCGGCCGGATGGTGATCCCTGTCGGTCCACATGGCGGAGATCAAGCGCTGATGCTGATCACCAAGAACGAAGCGGGTGAGATGAAACAGCGCGACGTGCTGTCAGTGGCGTTCGTGCCTCTGACTGGCGGTTGACTTACTGACCAGATCAATTGGATACTGCTCAGTAGAACAAGCGGAGAACGCTATATGAAGCTGATGTGGTTCCACCTGATGCCATACACGGAATTGCCTGACGACTTCCGTGACAAGCATCCGTCCGTGTGGGTGGACATCCACTCTTCGCTGTTCGATCCGAAGCGCGCGCATCTGATGTATAACGAGTTCATGGATGAGCTCGAGTACGCGGCGCAATGCGGCTTCGATGCGATATGCGTGAACGAACATCATTCGAATGGCTATGGGTTGATGCCGTCGCCGAACCTGATTGCGTCTTCGCTGGCGCGGCGTACGACCGATACGGCGATCTGCGTGATGGGGAATTCGCTTGCGCTTTACAATCCGCCGACGCGCGTGGCGGAAGAGTTCGCGATGATCGATTGCATCTCCGGCGGTCGGCTGATCGCGGGCTTTCCCGTCGGCACGCCGATGGATACATGCTATGCGTACGGACAGAACCCCTCGATGCTGCGCCAGCGCTATCTGGAAGCGCATGACCTGGTGATGCGTGCCTGGCAGGAACAGGACACATTCGCCTTCAATGGCCGGTTCAACCAGCAGCGCTATGTGAACATCTGGCCTCGTCCGGTGCAGCGGCCGCATCCACCGGTCTGGATTCCCGGCGGCGGTTCGGTCGAGACGTGGCAGTGGTGTGCGGAGATGGACTACGTCTACTGCTATCTCAGCTACTACGGCTACAAGGCAGGGCAGGCCACGATGGACGGGTTCTGGAAGGAAATGGCGCGGCTGGGCAAGGATCGGAATCCATACCGCGCAGGTTTCCTGCAATTCGTTGGCGTCGGTGAAAGCCGCCAGCACGCGTTCGATCTCTATGCCGAGGCCGCTGAGTATTTTTATGGCCGCTGCCTGCACGTCGATGCGCGCTGGGCAGTGCCGCCGGGCTACACCAGCGAAGGCAGTCAGCGCGCGGGCATCCAAAGCCAGGTAAAGCAAGCCGCGGATGCCAATGTGCGTGGCAAGTCCACCGGCGAACGCTTCGCCTCAGTGGCGCGCGAGATGGATGCGATTGTCGATCAGGGCTACGTCATCGTCGGATCGCCCGACGAAGTGGCCGAACAGTTGCGGGAAGTCGCGACCAACCTGAACGTCGGCCACCTGATGTTGCTGCTGCAATTCGGCAACATGAGCAAGGACCTGACGCGCTACAATACCAAGCTGTTCGCCGAACAGGTGATGCCGAAGTTGAAAGGCCACTTCCCGCAGTGGGAAGATCGCTGGTGGCCGCAGCCGATGGAAGCAGCCCAACGCGCCGACATCCCGGCATTCGTGCCGAAACTCGCCGCTGAATAAGCAGGAGCGAAACGTGAGCGAACATGAGACGTTGACCGTTGACGTCAACGGCTTTGCCACCCGCGTGTGGCGCAAGGGCAGTGGCCCGAAGCTGGGCTTTCTCGCCGGATTTGGCGGGCTGCCGCGTTGGGTGCCGTTTCTGGATGAATTGGCGAAGAGCCGCACGATGATCGTGCCGTCGCTGCCGGGGTTTCCTGGTGGCGATCGCGGTCATTCGGCGCTGGACACACATCTGGATTGGCTGCTGGCAGTGCGCGACCTGTTGACGAAAGCCGATCTGGATGGTGCGGACCTGGCGGGAAGCTCTGTCGGCGCCTCGATGGCTGCGGAAATGGCTGCGCTTTGGCCTGCGAGCGCGCGCCGGCTGGCGCTGATTGCCCCGTTCGGGTTGTTCGACGATGCGGATCCACCGACGGACCCTTGGGCTCAACGCGCGGATGCGGTGCCAGGCCTGATGTGCGCTGATCCGGAAATCTGGAAAGCGCTGAAGGCAATTCCGGAAGGAGCGAATTCGATCGAATGGCCGATCGAACAGACACGTGCCAGTGAAGCGGCCGCGCGGATCTTCTGGCCACTCGGAAATACCAAGATCGAAAAGCGATTGAAGCTGATCAAGGCGCCAACACTGCTGATCTGGGGTGAGCAGGACAAGATCATGCCGCGTAGCTACGCTGATCGGATCGCCAAAGGTATCGCTGGCCGCTCGGAAACGAAGGTGATCGCCGGCGCGGGACATCTTGCCGAACTCGACAAGCCCGCTGAGGTCGCCGCCGCTATCATCGCCTGGACCAATTGAGGAGTCCGCGCATGTCACTTGATCCGGATGCCGAAACGCTGCTGGCGATGATACGTGCGGCAGGGCGCGCACCGATGGAGACACTGTCGCCTGACGAAGCGCGGCAGCAGTTCAAGGCTGGTCGCGCGGTGACCCAGCCCGATCCGCAGGAAGTGGCAGAGGTACGCG
This sequence comes from uncultured Alphaproteobacteria bacterium, assembly GCA_963733475.1. Classification (GTDB taxonomy): domain Bacteria; phylum Pseudomonadota; class Alphaproteobacteria; order Acetobacterales; family Acetobacteraceae; genus JAMXLO01. The sequence goes on from CAVTEC010000019.1 coordinate 14,238, forward strand.
ACCTGTCGTGTCCCGGTCCCCATGGTGCGATCCCGTTGCGTGCCTATCGGCCGATGGGCACAGCAGCGAACGATGTGTTGCCGGCGCTGGTGTACTATCACGGTGGCGGTTGGCTGCTTGGCGACCTGGACTCACATGACGTGGCGTGCCGGCATTATGCAAATGCCGCGAAGTGCCGTGTTGTGTCGGTCGATTATCGCATGGCGCCGGAATACAAATTCCCCGCGGCCGTCGATGACTGCGCGGCGGCAACCGGTTGGGCGATTGCGCAAGCCGACGCACTCGGCATCGATCGCAAGCGCGTAGCGGTTGGCGGAGATTCAGCCGGCGGCAATCTGGCCGCCGTGATGGCGATCATGGCGCGCGACTGCGATCTGCCGTCGCTCGTGTTCCAGTTGCTGGTGTATCCGGTGACTGATCTCGGCATGACCCATGAGTCGTACAGGCGTGTCACGGAAGGCGTGCCGCTGACGTCAAGGACGATGGACTGGTTTATCGACCATTACTTGCACGGTCCGAAAGACCGCGCGGATTGGCGCGCATCACCGCTGCGCGCCGCTGATCTGTCAGGCGTGGCGCCGGCGCTGGTGCTGACCGCGAGCTATGATCCGCTGTGCGATGAAGGTGTGGCGTATGCGGAGCGGCTGGAGCGCGAAGGCGTGCGGGTGATCCATTTGCATTTCTCGGATCAGCTTCACGGGTTCGTTGGTCAGGGGCGCATTATCCGCGCTGGCAATATGGCGCTGGACATGATGGCGGCGGCGCTGAAGAAGGCGTTGTGGGGTTGACTGTCATTGCGAGCGAAGGGAAGCAATCCCGAGCGAGATTGCTTCCCTTCGCTCGCAATGACACGGTGCGTTACGCGTTGACCTTTGTCTGTACACCGACCATCTGCAACGCCAGCTCGGCCATGCGGTCGCACATATCCGCCAATGGCAGGCGGCCTTCTGACCGATGCCAAGTGTAGGCCCAGGAGATCATGCCGCCGATGGCAAGCGCGGCGAGGTTGACATCCTTCACCTCAAACTCCCCTGCGGCCACGCCTTCGTTCAGCAGATTCGACAGCACGCGGTCGAACTTCTTGCGCAACGCGTTGATCTCGGCGAGAGCCTCAGGCTCCAGGTTCTTCTCTTCCCGGAAATAGATCGCGATATTGGCTTGCCTGGACAACACGACCTGCGTGAAGTCGACCATCGCGCGGCGCAAACGTTCAGTCGGCAAGCCACCGCTCTTCGCCGCATTCGACACCGCGTTCAGCGACAACTCAATGGTCGGCTTGCACAATGCGGCGAGGAGCTCGGTCTTGCTGCGGAAATGCGTGTAGATGAATGGCTTGGTGACGCCGAGTTCCGCGGCAATATCATCGAGCGTCGTGCCGGTGAAGCCGCGCTCGTAGAACAGCTTGACCGCTTCCTCCAGAATACGCTCGCGCTTGTAGGCCAGTATCTCCTCGCGCATCGCCCGATGGTCCATTGTCCGGTGGTTCATGCTAACCTTGTTGCTGGGTAATTGGAAGAAACGCGGCCGAGGAGGGAATGATGGCGGGATTGCTGGACGGCAAGTCAGCTTTGATCACAGGCGGTGGCGGTGGCATCGGCCGCGCGACCGCACTGGCATTTGCCCGCGAGGGCGCCCGCATCGCTGTGGCGGATGCGTCCGAGAAGACCGCGCAGGAGACGGTCGCGCTGATCAACGCCGGCGGAGGTCAGGCGATGACACTGACCGGCGATGTCACCATTGCCGGCACGGTCGAGGCGATGGTGAGGTCTGTCGTTGCCGCGTATGGACGCCTGGACTGCGCCTTCAACAATGCGGGCATTGCTGGGTTCCAGGTGGACGCGGCGGGGCAGAAGACCGCCGATTGGTCGGAGGCTTCGTTCGATCGGATGATTGCCGTCAACCTGAAAGGCGTATGGCTCTGCATGAAGTACGAGCTGTCACAGATGGTCGCGCAGGGTGAAGGAGCGATCGTCAATACAGCGTCGATCGCAGGACTGATCGGGCTGCCGACGTCTTCGGCTTATGTCGCGGCCAAGCACGGTGTGGTGGGGCTGACCAAGACCGCTGCACTGGAATATGCCGGAGATAAGGTACGAGTGAATGCCGTGTGTCCTGGGTACATCGAGACTAAGATGACCGAGGACACGATGCGGCGGCGCGGCGCCGAATTGATGGCGAAGGTGCCGTTCCACCGGATGGGCAAGCCCGAGGAAATCGCCGAAATGGTGGTGTGGCTTTGCTCGGAGCGGGCGTCGTACGTCAGCGGGGCGGCGTATAACGTGGATGGCGGCTATATGGCTGTCTAGCGGTCGCTGCACCCTCTCCCGACGCCAGGCGCGTCGACCTCTCCCGCTTCGTGGGCGAGGTGAGTGTACTACACGCTATGCGTTGGTCATGCCGCCATCGACGGTTATCGTCTGGCCGTTCACATAAGACGAGTCGCGTGAACATAGAAAACGTATGACTGACGCCACCTCGGATGGATGGCCATAGCGCTTCACGGGAATTTCGTTCTTGTACGCCTCGCCGCGCTCTGCGATTGTATCTACCGCCATCCGCGTGTCTATCAGCCCAGGCGCGACCGCGTTCACCAGCACATCAGGCGCAAGCCGGCGCGCCAGTGACCGCGTCAGGCCAACCAAACCAGCCTTGGCGGCCGCATAAGGCGGATAGCCGGCACTGCCGCGGCGATACGCGACAGAGCTGGTCAACACAATCCGTGCCGGACCGTTGCGCTTGTCGTAGCGAGTGGCGAAAGCAACTGCGAGATCGTACGCGTTGGTCAGATTGGCGGCGATGGCGCGGTCCCATACGCCGTGATCATCCGCATCGAATGGATCGCGCTCAAACAGCCCGGCGAGATGGATCAACGCGGCAACTGGCCCACCAGCCGCATCCAACGCAGCGATGCACTCTCGGGGCGTGCCAAGCGCAGACTGCAATGTCGCGATGCGCGCGGTGCCGAGCGTTTCCCGTGCCTGCGCCAGCCGTTCCTCGTCGATGTCCACCAGCACACAATGCGCGCCGTGCGCCAGCATCGTGCGCGCGGTCTCCACGCCAATACCGCCTGCCCCACCGGTGATGACGATGCGCTTGCCGGCGAACTCGGCCACGTCACGGCACCAGGCGCGTGTAATCCAGCGTCGCCATCACCTGCACGCGTCGCATGTAGCGCGGCTCATCAGCGGTGTAGTCACCGACAGCATTGTGAACCGTGCCGATATTGTCCCACATCAGCACGTCGCCCACCGCCCAGTGATGCGCATACAGGTAATCGGCACGTTCCTGATGACGGAACAGGAAGTCGAGAATCTCGTCCGCTTTCAACCGGTTCCATGTCGTCGATGGACATGGCGTAGCCGACATTGGCGTACAGCACATACCGTCCGGTGATCGGATGACGCAGGAATAGCGGTTGCGACACCGGCGGCTTCTTCGCGCGCTGCTCCGGTGTCAATGGCTTCCGCGTCGAACCGGGCTTCGCCACCATCATGTCCCAGAACTTCGCGAAGTCATGCGTCGCGGTGCGGCCTTCCAGCTTGTGCTTAAGCGTATCCGGCAGGTCCTCGTAAGCCGCGTGCATGTTGCGGAACTGCGTCTCACCCAGCGGCTTGCCGTTGCGCGTCGGCACGTGCCGCGCATGCAGGATGTTCGCGAGCGCGATGTCCTTGCTGTAGGACATGTCGGTGTGCCAGCCTTGGCCCGCGTCGTTCGCGCCGATCTGCTTCCCGTCCTTCATGATGTTGGACAGGATCATCATCTCGGGATGGTTCGCCTCGTGGTAGGCGTTGGCGACGTTGATCTCCAGCTCGCCGAAGCTGCGCCCGAACGCCGAGAGCTGGTCGGTGGTCAGCGTCTGGTTTGGGAAACACAGCACCCCGTGCCCGCCCAATGCGCGCAGGATGCCGCGGAAATCGCTATCGGAGAGTGGCTGCGCGAGATCGATGCCGATGATGCGGGCGCCCAGCGTCTGGCCGCTTGGGATGATGTCCACTGCGGTTCTCCTGTCGAAACTACGCCGTGGCCGGCGGTTCCTTGGCCAGTTCCTCAAGGGTCACGGTCTGGTCTTCCACCTGGGCCAGCTCGAGGATGAAGTTGATGACCTTCTCCTCAAACAGCGGACCACGCAATGTGTCGGTGGCGCGCGGGTTCTGGCGGAAAAATTCGAAGATCTGCTGCTCCTGGCCGGGGAAGCGCATCGCCTCGGCGCGCATGGCCCGGGTCATCTCGTCGGGCTGCACGGTGATGCTGTTGATGCGGCCGATCTCAGCCAGCAGCAGGCCAAGACGGACACGCCGCTCGGCGATGGCGCGATAGTCGGTGCGCAGCGTCTCTTCATCCTTGTCCTTGTCGTCCTCGTCGAGGCGCCCTTGCTGGCGCTCGGTCTCCAGACGCTGCCAGATCTGGTCGAATTCCTGGTTCACCATGCTTTCGGGCGAGGCGAACTGAGCCACCTCAGCCAGTGCGTCGAGCAACTGCCGCTTCAGGCGCAAGCGAGACAACTGATCGTATTCGGATTGCAGGCGCTTGGTGATCAAATCCCGCATCTCGGCAAGGTCCTCGAAGCCGAGCTTCTTCGCCAGCTCGTCGTCAACCGGCGGTTCCACGGCGCGGCTGATCTTGTGGACGGTGACGTCGAAGGTGGCGGCTTTCCCGGCCAAAGTCGCGACGCCGTAGTCGGCCGGGAAGGTGACCTCTATTGTGCGGGTTTCGCCGGGCTTGATGCCTTCGAGCTGCTCGCTGAAGCCGGGGATGAAGGTCGAACCGCCGATCTCGACCTCGATATCCTTGCCGGCGCCACCGGGGAATTCGGTGCCTTCGATCTTGCCGGTGAAGTCTACCGTCAGCACCTCGCCCTGCGCGGCACCCCGGTCGCCGAGTTCGTCCGGCGCGATCTCTTCCAGGGTCCGGTTGCGCTTGCCGACGTCAGCGAGCGCCTTGTCGACGGTCTCGGCCTCCGGCTCCACTTTCATCCGGGTCAGCTTGATGGTGGAGAAATCCGGCAGCGTGATCTCCGGCAGCAGCTCGAGTTCGACCTTGAATTCCAGGTCCTTGGCGGGCCCGGTGCTTGCGTCGAGGCTCAGCACATCGACCTTCGGCTGCTGGGCGGGGCGCAGGCCGCGCTCGCTCAGTACTTGCTTGGTCGCCTCGCTGACCGACTCTTCCAGCACCTCGGCGGTGATAGCCGTGCCGTAACGCTGCTTGATGACCATTGGTGGAATCTTGCCTGGCCGGAAACCGGGCAGGGTCAGGGTCTTGCCGAGATTGGCAAGCCGGGCGGCACGCCGATTCTCGATGTCGGCCGCAGGCACTACCACGGTGTAGGCGCGCTTTAGCCCCTCGGAGAGCGTTTCGGTAACCTGCATTCGCCAAATCCTGTCATTGCCCGTCCGCCTGCTGGTGCGGGCGGAGGGACTTGAACCCCCACGGCTTGCGCCACCAGAACCTAAATCTGGCGTGTCTGCCAATTCCACCACGCCCGCGCCGGCAAGCCATTGTTTCCGATGCGAGCGCGGGGCTTTAGCGCAGGCGGTCGGGGGCGACAAGCGTTGCCAGACGCGCAACTCGGCCCCGCACAAGGGTTTGGCAGAAATCGCCCAGTCATCCGTATGAATAGGGGACAACTCCATGGGCCGTGTGGCTGGTTTTTAGCGGCCGGCTTTGACCGCTGCGCGCTGCGGTGTCATTGTCCACTGAGTTGTGCACTGGCTGCCCCCGAGGATTTGCGCGAAATTCACCTACTTTGTTCAGTCTGTCCCCATGCCAAACCGCGATCGGCCGTGCTAACCTGTTATCAATTGACACGATCTCTTAGGAACCCGCATGGCCCAGGCTAGCCGCAGCAAGGGCAGCAAGGGAAAGACTCGGCCGCGTTCCCGCTCCAGCAACGGATCGCACGAGCCTGTCTCTGCGACCCCCGCCCGAGATTACAGTATAGCCGCGGTAAACCGGGCGCTCGACCTGCTTGAGGCGCTGTCCCGGATCGGTCCGGCGCCGCTCGCCGCCCTGGCAGACGACGCCCATTGCACGCGGACGGCGGGCTTTCGTCTGCTGCGGACGCTGGAGGCACGCGGCTTCGCCATCCAGGACGAGGCGCGCGGGATGTGGCGGCTTGGCGCACGCTGGGGCGTGTTAGGCCGCGCCGCTGTCGAACAGGGCGCCCTGGCAGCCACCGCCATGCCGCTGCTGGCCGCCCTGGGCAAGACCAGCGGCGAGAATGTTTATCTGCGGGTGCGCGACGGGCTGGAGAGCGAAACGATCGCGATATACCAAGCCGACCCCGGACTGCGGCTATACAGCGAGGTGGGCAAGCGCCAGCCGCTGCACGCCGGTTCCAGCCGCCTGCTTCTGGCACACGCACCGGAGGCGGTGCAGACCCAGGTGCTGGCCCAGCGGCTGCCTCGGTTCACCCCGGCGACGCGTACGGATTCAGCGTGGATTGCCGCGGACCTGCAGCGGATCCGGACCCGCGGCTACCTGATGACGACAGACGAGGTGGTGGCCGGGGCAGCGACGGTCGCGGCGCCGGTTCGTGATGCGTCGGGGCAGGTGGTGGCGGTGCTGTCGGTAAGCGCACCCACGATGCGGATGCGGCCGCCTCGACCCCGAGCGCTGCTACCGATGGTGATGGACGCGGCCCAAAAACTGTCGCGGATGCTGGGGGCCGGTGGCGGAGAAGGTGCGCCTCGCGCCGGAGCCACCGAGCGGAAGGGCGCGGCAGTCGCGGCTGACCACGAGGGTGTGGTGCGGACACCCGCTCTGGCGGCACCGGGACCACACTCGATCTTCCGGTAACGCGCGCCTTTCCGAACAAACGTCCGCGAAAGCTCCAAGAGCCGCACGCGCTCGTCTGCTACATCGTGTTGTGAAATTCCGGGCAGTCCTCGGGTTTGTATATACGTTGGAGACAGAGCATGTCGGAGCAGCGCCCCCCATTTCCTCCGTTCACACGCGAGACAGCGATGCAGAAAGTGCGCGGCGCCGAGGACGGGTGGAACTCGTGCGATCCACCGCGCGTCGCACTCGGTTATTCGCTGGACAGCTATTGGAGGAACCGTGCGGAGTTCGTGCGGGGTCGATCCGAGATCATCGCGTTTCTTGCGCGGAAATGGACGCGCGAGCTTGACTATCGGCTGATCAAGGAACTTTGGGCTTTCGATGGCAACCGGATCGCGGTGCGCTTTGCGTACGAGTGGCACGATGACTCGATGAACTGGTTCCGCTCGTACGGGAATGAGAATTGGGAGTTCGACGACGCTGGACTGAACCGGTTACGCTACGCGTGCATCAACGATCTGGCCATCAAGGACAGTGAGCGGAAGTATTATTGGGATCGCTCTGGACCGCGCCCGGTCGGCCATCCTGGTCTTTCGGAGTTGGGGCTTTGAGCGGAAGGTTTGCCTCCACCCACTACGCGAGTAGGGCTATCGAACGTTCTTGGCAACGCTCTGTGCTACTGTCCCTGGGAATCTCCGCACCGCGCGGCGAATTTTCTGCACGGAAGCGACGAACCGCCGATCAGGCGGATCGTTTCCGGCGGCTCTTACAGGATCGAGGCACTGTCGCGACGCCGAACCAGCGATGCAAATAACCGAGGCACGCGCGCAGAGCGATCAGACATTCACTCGCCGTTCCCGCGCCTGCGCCGCTTGCGGCAAAGCAAGTTGAAACGCCAATGAACGCGGATAAGCAGGGATGCACGCAGATCGGGTTGGATCGCGTCGGCGTCATGGGCCGACCTTGCCGCTGTCCCAGCAGTCCATTTTGCGTTCATCCCTGCTTATCCGCGTTCATTTGCGTTTCAACTTACTGGATTGCACGCGGCATAGAGCCGGCAGCAGCATGCAGTACGATGCTTCCTCCTTCGGCTTCAGGACGCCGGAGTAGGTCAGCAGCGCCAGCGATGTCGCGAGCTTGCCGATGAAGGAATACAGCGCCCAGAGAACCTGCCAGACTTCGGTGCCCGGCCGCGTATCGACCGAGCACTTCGAAGCCTCCTGCAGCGCAACGACGGGCAGCATCATGTCCATGGCATAGAACACAGGCTGTATGTCATTGCCGCCGCATTCGGGGGCACCAGCCATTGCCTGGCCGCCGGCAGGTTCGGCAAAGCCAGGCCGCTTGGCGACCTCGGTCATGGCGTACAAGTAGTTGATGGACAGGACGTGTGCCTGCTTCCAGGCCCACCACACACCGCCGCTCCCGATCGCAAGCAGAACCAGCAACGTGATCGTCGCGCGTACCGGCGAGAAGCCGAAGCCAAAACAAATGCCCCAGACCGGGCGCAGCGACCGCGTGACAGGATTGGCCGCAGGCTTGGCCCACTGCTCTGCGATGGCTACTTCGCGCGCAGCCTCGTAGTGCCCCTGATTTCGCAGCACCTTGGCGAGATGGCGATAGGGCTGCGGCTGGAACTCGCTGGACCTCTGCTGCTGGCGTTGCACCCAGGCCAGACGCTGGCGCACATGCGATCTCTGTGCGCGAACCAAACGGCGGGCCAGAACAAGGGCCCGGCTTGCCGGATGGTTGCCGCCAAAGGTGACCACCCATCGGCCCAACGCCGACAACGTGATTCCGATGCCGCTGCCTTCGTCTGATGGCAGATGTCCAAAGCGATCGTAGACGAAGCCGTCGAGGTTGAGCGCGCAGAAGGTACCCGCCTTGTCGCGGCCGACGCCCCAGCCTGCGGGAAAGCCCTCGTCATCCAGCGTGCCGGCTCGAGCGCCGCTGAGATCGATCGTCAGTGCGATTTCCGCCGTCAGGTCGCGTGCCATAAGCGCGGCACCGATACGTGCATGCGCCAAGCGTATCCGAGGCATCGCATCGATACCGGCCTGATAGCCGTGCCGGATCTCGCCGCGAACAGCGGAACGAGGAAATCGCAGGCCATCCCAAATCAGACTGCCGCCGGTTTGCAGGTTCACGCAGTCGAGGCGGCCAACCACCGTTACCCCGATCAGCTTCATGTCGCCCGCGACGGACAGGTTGGTGGCGACCATCGCACCGGCCATCGAACGGCTTGCTTCGACCGGCGACGGTCCAATGAACGTCGCAGTCGAGCAATCGAAGTCCCGGCCAATATTGGTGCCCCAGAGGCTGACATAGCCGAGGCTCGCGAAGCCCTGGTTCAGTAGCACGTCACCGGCAATTTCCGCATTGGTAAGCCGGAGGGTCTCGCGCGAACCGTCGTCGGACCAGTTCTCCAATGAGGCGCCGCAGCATTCAACATTGCTGCCAATCGTCGCGCCCAGCAGGCTGACACCGCCACGTGCGACGAAGCCGTGACGCAGCAGCACAGCTCCGCCAATGGCCGCATTCTCGGCGGCAAGCGCGACGCCGGTACCGTCGGGCGTTGCGTTGATTAGCGACGCACCATCGCACTCCAGATTGCCGCCGAGCTTGGCACCGGTCAGGCTGACAGCGCCGTGCGCCGCGAAACCGTTGCGAAGGAGCACGGCACCGCCAACGGTGGCGTGATCCGCAGCCAGCGCGATCCCGGACCCATCGGGCATAGGATTGGCGAGGCTGGCGCCGTCGCACTCCAGGCTGCTGCCGATCCGGGCGCCACGCAGGCTGACAGCACCCTCGGCCGTGAAACCATTGCGTAGAAGGATTGATCCGCCGATCTCGGCGGTATCGGCTGCGAGGACCGATACCCTGGCCATCGTCGGAACGATTGACCAGCCTGGCGCCATTCATGTCGAGCGTGCCGGCAATGCGCGCCCCCATCAGCCAGATCACGCCGGCAGCGACAAAGCCATCGCCGAAAATGACAACACCATCAAAACGCGCCGCCTGTGCGCCAATAGCGTCGCCTTCACCTGCTCCGACCCCAGCGCCACGCGCCACCACGTCGCCGGTGACATGCGCGGTATCGAGTGCGATGCCACCGATGGCGACGAAACCACCCATCAGATCAAGACTGCCGCGGATCTCCGCGCCGGACAGGCGCAACGCATAACGTGCATCGCGATGCGGAATGCCTTCACGCGGAGGCGGCACCTGCAATCGCGCGCCGCGGGCTATCAGGTCACCTTCGATCACCGCACCATGCGCGTCGATCCAGGCTGTTTCGGCAAACGGCGCGACGCCCGACAGTTCGATCGAGCCTTCAACGCGGAGGCCGCGCGCGCGCACCTCCACTATGCGGCTGTTGTGCAGCGATAACCGCGCGATGCGAGCGTTACTGAGATCAAGCGGCGCAGCAAATTCGCAGTCTTCGAGGGCGAGACCAGGAAGTCCAACACTGTCCGACAGATCCAGCGCTTCTTCGATGCGAACACCCCGTATCCGCACCCCTGGCGGCCGGATCGGCCAATCATCGCCGGCAAGCAGAAGCAGAAGATGCCGTAAGAAGGCTGCACGAATCGTTGGTCGATCTGTCGTTGAGAACGAGGCGATTTCACCTTTGGCCGTCCGACGGACGACCTCGGCTTCGACATCGAGCAAAATCGCCGGATCAAAGTCCGGCCTGCGCAGCTCGTCAGGCATCGTCCCTTTCAGGTAACATGCAATGACAGTAACGAACAATGTCGAATTGGCAAACCTTAGCGGAGGCCGGCATTCTTTGCTTCCTCCAACAGGATTGGAACGCCTTCAGTCACAGTATGAATTCCGATCGAGCTGGTAAGCTGCAGCACTTCCATGATCTCCGCCACGGTTGCACCGTGCCCAAGCGCGTTGCGTACGTGTGTGCGGAGGCCAGGCAAATAGAGATGCGTCGTCGCCGCGTCGATGGCGATGTAGATCAATTCACGGATTTTCGGTTCCAGCGTGCCGTGTTTCCAGGGCACCGACGATAGCCGCGAATACGCGTCGAAGAACTCCGGTGAATGCTGCAGAAGCTGTTCCCAGACTGGGTTCCAATAGCCGCGGTTCGCCACGAACTCCTGCTTCAGCTTCTCCTGCTCCGCGGTCAGAGGGCCTTCCCTCACCTCCGCGCCCCGGTCTGATTTCCGCAATTCGTCGATGAGTATGGGCAATCCGGTAGACATGGTGTGGATACCTAGCACCGAGACGATTTCGAGCACTTCCATGACTTCGTCGCGTGTCGCGCCGTGCCTCAGCGCGTTGGCAATATGAATGCGCGTACCGGGATTGTAGAGATGCGTGGTGGAGGCATCGACGGCGACGTAGATCAGCTCCTTGATTTTGGGGGGCAGCGTGCCGTGTTTCCAAGGCACGGACGATAATGCCGTGTAGGCTTCGAAGAAGTCCGGCGACAGCTCCAGCACGCCATCCCAGAGTTCGCTCCAATAACCGCGGGCGACGATAAAGGCGTCCTTCAGTTTTTGCCGGCGGGCATCGAGTTCGGCCAAGGCGGTTCCTCCCCTGCAAGTCGCGCAGCCTCAGAAGGAAACGAGCACCAAGTCAAGGAATTCGTCACCATTTGGGCCTACGGGTCGTTCCCTGGGCAGGCCGCGATCAGGAGGACCCATGCCAGACACCACCATTGAACCCGCGGGAGGCGGACCCTACGGTCGACCCGTAGAAGCACGGGTTTCCCGGCTCGAGGAGCAAATGAGCGACCTGAAGCCCATATTGTCGCGTATCGAGGCCATCCTGCCGCACTTGGCCACTGCGGCTCAATTGGCCGAACTACGCGGCGACATTGACGCAAAACTCGCTCGCTTTGGCGGTGAGTTCGACGCCAAGTTCGAGCATTTTTTTCCGGCGACTTCAATGCCAAGCTGGAACGCCTTACAGGTCGCGTCGAAGGCCTGCCGACGACATGGCAGATGATAACCGCGATCATCGCCGGTCAGATCGCACTGGCAGGCCTGTTGTGTGCAGCCATGTTCGGTGCCGCCCGACTATCCGGGCACCTCTGACTCAGGGCCACCACACCCTGATTGCCGCAATCATGGTCGCTATATTGATCGCGAAGGTTGCCGCCATGCCCGGCGCACGCAACAGCGGATCGAGCAGATAACCGCCCCAGAACACCAGACGCATCAGCGCGAACACCAGCCCAGCGGACACAACCATCGGCACCCAGGCCGGCGGTGCTCCGGCCGCGAGTGCAAGCAACGCAGGAGCAAAGCCAACAAGCTGCTCGACTGTATTCGTCAGCACGCGCTGGTTCACTTGTAGTGGTCGCGTGTCGCGGCCGGCCAGCGGATCCACAGCGCCATAGGCCATTCGCAGTCGCATCTGCACCACGACCATCAGGTTCAGCACACAGATTGCCGGCAACAGTGATGCGAATGCCAACCCTATTCATTCCGCAAGAGTTGCCGCTGGACTGGCGGGAATGATCCGCGACAGCACAAGCCAAACGATGAATGCAACCACAATGCCTGCGCCTGATCGCAACAGCATGCGCAGTTCCATTCAGGCGAGTCCTTCCCGTCCAATCTCCAGGAATTTTTCGCGCCGTCGCGACTTCAGCGTGGCAGCATCCAGCGCGACCAACGACGTCAGCGCACTTGCCACCGCATCACCCACCGCGGTGATCGTTGCCACGGGATCGCGCTGCGCCCCACCGAGCGGTTCGGCGATCACTTCATCGACCAATGCCAGGCGCTTCAGATCTTCCGCCGTCAGACGCAATGCTTCGGCGGCAGCCGGCGCCTGGGCCGCGTCACGCCACAGGATTGAGGCACAGCCCTCGGGCGAAATGACCGAATAGATCGCGTGCTCCAGCATGAGCACGCGATCACCCGCAGCCAATGCAATCGCCCCACCCGATCCGCCCTCGCCAATGATCGTCGCGACCAGAGGGACCGGCGCCTGCAGACAGGCGGCAATTGAGCGCGCAATTGCTTCCGCCTGGCCACGCGCCTCGGCCTCGATGCCAGGAAACGCGCCGGACGTATCAACGAAAGTCAGCACTGGCAGATCAAAACGCCCTGCCAACTCGATCAGCCGCCGCGCCTTGCGGTAACCCTCGGGCCGCGCCATGCCGAAATTGTGTTTCACCCGACTATCGGTATCGGCGCCCTTTTCTGTGCCCAGCACCACGACCGAACGGCCGCGAAACCGCCCCAGCCCACCCAGCACCGCCGGGTCGTCAGCAAATGCCCGGTCGCCAGCGAGCGGCGTGAAGTCCGATATCAGCGTGCTGATATACGCGCTTGCCTTGGGACGGTCTGGGTGGCGCGCTACCAGCGTCTTTTGCCACGGGGTCAGTTTGGCGTAGGTCGCCCGGAGCTGCCTGTCGGCGACCAGGGTCAGCCGTGACACTTCCTCGGCTATATTGATGCCATCAGGCTCCGACATGCGCCGGAGTTCCTCGATTTTGCCCTCCAATTCAGCGATAGGCTTCTCGAAGTCGAGGTAATGGCGCATGAGGCGCGCGCTTTAGCACAAATCCCGCGGCGGGAAAGGTCGGGCGAGGCACAAGCTCTGCGGTCCTTATCAGGCGGCCGCAATGACTTTATCGTGGGACCGATGCCCGCCAGAGGATTTGTCCGCGATGGAATTTCCGTCCATTTCGTGTACCCGACCCGGCCGAGCTTACCTCGCTGGTCGAGCCATATCTCTACCTGCGTCAGGCTGACGTCGCTCTATTGCAAGGGAACCGGGAGCAAGCCATCGCGCTGATCGGCAGGATCTATCTGGCATTCGACCTGCTGGTGGCTGGCTGCGATGAGATCAGCGATTCGGACAGAATCCCGCAGGAAAGAAGTAACTGATCGGCACGCCCAACATCTCGCTCAGCCGGATCATTTGCTCGGGCGGCACACGGATCAGACCTTTTTCGTAATTCTCGAGCTCCTCGATGCCAATTCCAAGGGTTTTGGCAACGGCTCGTTCGGAGAGTCCCAAGGCCAAACGCTTACCACGTATGCGCCTGGCGACGTGCCCGTCGATTGGCATCAAAGCAGTGCGGTCCCGCTCGAGTGTCATCTGACCGTTAATCAAACGTTAATGTAAATTGCTGATAGACTTAATCGGACCGCGTTGCCAGTGTTTTCCTCGCGCAAATGCAATAAATAGCTGGGTTGGTCGCTAACGTAAGCCGGCAGCTCGCCGCGACGCCGCCAGGATTTCAGCGGCCAACGCCGGTTCGTCAGCCAAGCGGGCCAAGACGACAGCACCAACCATGCTCGTCAGCGTGGTCAGCGCTCGCTCGCGACTCCGGCCCGGCAAGCAGCGGGCCAGGGTATCGACCATCCGCCTGATCGAGACACTGATCGCCGGACGCATGCCAGGACGCCGCGCCACCTCCGGCCCGAGCGTCGTCAATACGCAACCGCGTTCAACCATCACGACATGCGAGGGGTCTAAATAGGTGTCCACGATTTGGTGGAGGGCCGCGTCGGCATCAGCCTCTTGGCAGATGCGCTCCCATTTCTCGGCAGAATGCGCCAGCGAGGCAGCCGAAGCCTCGGCGACCAGCGCCTCCTTCGAGGGGAAATACGCGTAGAACCCGCCATGGGTGAGACCCGCCTTGTGCATGACAGCGTCCACCCCGACTGCGTCTATTCCATGAGCGCGAAACAGCTCGGTCGCCGCGGCCAGAATGCGCTCGCGCGTTTCAGCCTTCCGTTCCGGGCTCACGCGCATGGCTTCCATCCCTCAATTGCATGACGATCGTCATGTATTCGCTTGACCAATGTATGACGATCGTCATGCTGAAGGCAAGTTGGTGGAGGAGAGGAGATGGGGCCGCAACGGCTTGCCCGATTGCTGCACGGACGCGTCCACTACGGCTGGGTGGTGGTGGCGGTCATGTTCACCGTTATCCTTGCCACCGTCGGCGTCCGCGCCGCCCCGGGCGTACTGATCGTACCGCTGGAGCAAGCGTTCGGGTGGAACGCCGCGACGATTTCCGGCGCCATTTCGCTCAATATTCTCCTGGGCGGGTTGATCGGGCCGTTCGCTGCGGCGCTTCTGCAAACGATTGGACTGCGACGGACAGTTGTGGCGGCGTTGATCGTGTTGTTGCTCGGCGCGGCCGGTAGTGCCTTCGCGCGCACGCCATGGCAACTTTACGCCACGTGGGGCGTGCTGGTTGGCGTTGGCTCTGGTGCCGGCATGGTAGGACTGGCAACGGCGGTGGCGAACCGCTGGTTTGTTGCCAACCGTGGCCTTGTTGTCGGCCTGCTCACCGCCAGCAACGCCAGCGGCCAGCTCATCTTCCTGCCGCTGCTCGCCAGCCTGGCAACTCATCTTGGCTGGCAAAGCGTACCTTGGGCGGTGGCGGCGGTGCTACTCGTCCTGATCCCGCTGGTGTTGCTGATGCTCGCTGAAAGTCCTGCGAGCGTCGGGCTCGGCCCATACGGAGCGGCAGCGGAACCGGCAACGACGGCGACCGCTGTGAACCCAGTCCGAACGGCATTTGAGGGACTGGCGCGGGGCGCGCGTTCAGTGGATTTCTGGCTGCTGTTTGCGAGCTTCGCTGTGTGCGGGTTCTCCACCAATGGGTTGGTGGCGACGCATTTGATCCCGTTCTGCATGGAGCATGGCATCCCCGAGGTACAGGCGGCCAGCCTGCTTGCCGCGATGGGCGTGTTCGATCTGTTCGGCACCACGCTGTCTGGCTGGCTGACCGATCGCTATAACGCGAGAGTTCTGCTGTTCTGGTATTACGGGCTGCGCGGCCTCTCCCTGATGGTCCTGCCGTTCACTAATTTCGACATGGTGAGCCTGTCCATTTTCGCGATGTTCTACGGTCTGGATTGGGTAGCAACGGTGCCACCAACGGTCGGGCTGACCACCGAGGTGTTCGGCAAGAAGGACGCGCCGGTCATCGTGTCGTGGATCGTATGTGGGCATCAGATGGGTGGTGCGCTGGCGGCGCTCGGCGGTGGCTTGGTTCGCAACGCCACCGGCAGTTACCTGACCGCGTTCATCGCCAGCGGAGCAGCATGCCTGCTGGCGTCGCTGCTGGTGTTGCGGATCGCGCGGCGGCCGGTGGTGGCGCTGGCTGAATAAGACCAGTGGCCCATTGCGCTGCCCCCTCCGGTCGTCATGCCCGGCCATGAGCCACGGCTGTCCGGTTTGATTTTTTCCATTCTCGGTGCAGGGCACCGGTTCTCCTCGGTTTCGTGCGTGTTTGACGACAGATCGGGACAGGAGCGCGCTGCCGCCTTGTGAGCCGACTGACGTCCACTGCACGGCGAACCATCGAGACCGACCGGGAACGCCAAAAGCCCTGGCGCCGCTGCCGTGCCACCATTCGATTGTCCAGGCGGATCACACAATTCAAC
The DNA here is from genome assembly GCA_963733475.1 of uncultured Alphaproteobacteria bacterium. GTDB lineage: Bacteria > Pseudomonadota > Alphaproteobacteria > Acetobacterales > Acetobacteraceae > JAMXLO01. Next base: position 30,395 of record CAVTEC010000019.1, read on the forward strand.
GCAGAGTGCGCGAAGGAACGCGAAGTTCGCCAAGAAGATTCCCTGTCCGGCGCTTCGGGCCACGGTGCGAAGCGCCCAAACACTCCTTCGCGAGCTTCGCGCCCCTTCGCGCTCTCTGCGTTGAATTCTTTCCACACGCAAAGCCCTACCATGTGCGCCGCCGGGCAGCGCATTCCGGCGGTGCGCACCGGCTACCCCAGTCCCTACAGCACGATCAGCGACCGGCCCTGACTATGAGCGGTAGCATCGCGTGGCCTACTGCCGCGCCAAAGGATGATGCGCCTCGACCAGACGCTGGAGGCGTTCGGCCAATACATGCGTATATATTTGCGTGGTGGCAATATCGGCATGACCCAGCAGCAGTTGCAGGCTGCGCAAATCGGCGCCGCGCGCGAGCAAATGCGATGCGAATGAATGCCGCAGCACATGCGGCGAGATGCGGGCGGGATCCAGACCGGCTTCCAGTGCCACCTGCTTGAGAAGCAGGAAAAAACCCTGCCGGGTCAGCGCCCTTCTGGGATCACGGCCCGGAAACAGGAAGCGCGTCAACTTGTCCTCGATCGCGACAAACGCGGCAGCGGCTTCCTTCGCTCGGTCAGACAGCGGCACAATCCTCTCCCTGCCACCCTTCCCTCGAACCAGCAGCACCGCGGCGTCACCAGCCAGGGCACGCCGCGGCAGCGCCAACAGTTCCGACACGCGCAACCCGGTAGCGTACAGGATTTCCAATGCGGCCCCCGCGAGCGCCCCTTTGCGCCCGGGAAGCTGGCTCGCAGCCTCCAGCAGCGCATCCACCTCCTGTTCGGTCAGGTATTTCGGCAGCGTTTTCGGCAGCCGAGGTGCGTCGAGCAACGATGTAGGGTCATCCTCCCGGGTGCCCTCACGCAGCAGAAATCGATGGAACTGCCGCAGAGCCGACAGCCGCCGCGCCGCCGTGCGTGCCGCCAGACCCTCGCGTTGCAGGCTGGCCATATAGGTTTGCAACAGCGCCGCATCGGACGCCGCGACCCCAGCCCCCTTCGCAGCCGCAAAGGCGGAAAAATCCTCCAGATCGGCCTGGTAGGCGAGCAGCGTGTTCCGTGCGGCGCCCCTCTCGGCTGCCAGCATCTCCAGGAACGCCTCGATGTGGCGATCCACTCAGTGGCTCTGGAATTTGTCGTTCGGCAGCACTTTTTCGACCGGATGCATCGCCGGCGTCGGCGGGTTTTCGCCCAGAAACACCACCGCGGCCGCAAGGACCACCAGCCCCGCGGCCAGCACGATGAGAAAGATACGGACCATCGATTGGCTCACCAACTCCTGCGCACCTTGGCCTGCCCGGTGCGCGGTGTGCTAGCGTCCGCCGCCATGACGCGCAACACCGCACTGAGGGAAGCTGTTCCGCTGCCGGATGCACTCGCCGGACGCAGCATCGTTCTCGTGGGGCTGATGGGCGCCGGCAAGACCTCGATTGGCCGGCAACTCGCGGCGCGCCTTGGGCTGCCGTTCCGCGATGCCGACGCCGAGATAGAGTTGGCTGCCGGCTGCACCATTCCGGAACTGTTTTCACGGTATGGTGAGCAGGATTTCCGGGCCGGCGAGCGCCGGGTCATCCGCCGGCTCTTGTCAGGCGATCCGCTGGTGCTGGCGTTCGGCGGCGGCGCGTTCATGGATCCCGAGACGCGCGCGGCGGCGCGAGAGGAGGCGGTCACCGTCTGGCTGCGTTGCCCTCTGCCCACGCTGCTCCGCCGCGTGGCGACGCGCGACAACCGCCCACTGCTGGCTGATGGCAATCCCGAGGATGTTCTGCAGCGGCTGATCGATGCCCGCTATCCGGTCTATGCCGAGGCCGACGTCATCGTCGATTGCGGCGACGAAAGTCCCGACGCCACGACCAATCGCGTACTGAACGCGCTGCTGGAATGGCGTTCGCCGCGGCGTTTGTCGGTCATGCTCGCAAGCACAAGCTATGATGTGGTGATTGGTGACAATCTGTTGGCGCGCGCCGGCGCTCTCCTGGCGCCGCGCATGGAGCAGAAGCGTGCCGTCGTCGTCACTGACGAGACCGTCGCGCGGCTGCATCTGCCAGCACTGCTGCAGGGCTTGGGCGAAACCGACATCGCCACGAGCCAGATCGTCGTGCCACCCGGCGAAGCGACGAAGAACCTCGACTCCTGGCAAAGCGTCGTCGACCAGTTGCTGGAGGCACGTGTCGAGCGCCGCACAACGGTGATCGCACTTGGTGGCGGCGTTGTCGGCGATTTGGCCGGCTTTGCCGCAGCCACCACGCTACGTGGCCTGCCGTTCGTGCAAGTGCCGACCACCCTATTGTCTCAGGTCGATTCGTCGGTCGGCGGCAAGACGGGCGTGAACACCGCGCGCGGCAAGAACCTGGTCGGCGCGTTCTACCAGCCTCGCATGGTGCTGGCCGATACTGGCACACTTGCCACATTGCCACGGCGAGAGCTGTGCGCGGGCTATGCGGAAATCGCGAAGGCCGGATTGATCGGCGACGCGGCGTTCTTCGCCTGGTGCGAGGCGCACGGTGAGGCGGTCACCGCCGGCAACCGCGAGGCGCAGGCCGAGGCGATCATGCGCGCCTGCGCCTTCAAGGCGGCAGTCGTCGGCGACGATGAGCGCGAGGAAAAGCCAAACGACGGGCGTGCGTTGCTGAACCTGGGGCATACGTTCGGCCATGCCTTGGAAGCGGAGTATGGCTACTCGGGCGGGCTGCTGCACGGCGAAGGTGTCGCCGTCGGTCTCGGGCTGGCATTCAAATTATCAGCCCGCCTGGGCCATTGCACCGCCGAGGATGCTGATCGGGTGGTTTCGCATGTGGCGGCGATAGGCATGCCAGGGGAACTGCGCATCCTGAACCGGCGATTTTCGGCTGCAACGCTGATCGGGCACATGCGGCGCGACAAGAAGGTCCGCGATGGCGCGCTGAAGTTCGTGCTGGCGCGCGGTATCGGCCAAGCGTTCACCGCAGGCGACGTGCCGATGGAGGCAGTGACCGAGCTGCTACGCGACGAAGGGTGCGAGGCGTAGCCGGCAGCCCGTGCCGGGGGTTGCTTGCCATTCGGCCTGTACCATATGCCCTTGCTGCGCCGCACAACCGTCGGAGTCATCGAATGCCGCTGAGCCAGCCCCAGGAACGCGAAGTTCTGCACTCGCGCGACATCGTCCTGCGCGGGTATCGCCGGGCGGACGGGCTGTATGACATCGAGGCTCAGCTCACCGACACCAAGAGTTACGGCTTTGCCAATCATGACCGCGGCTATATCCAGGCGGGTGAACCGATCCACGGCATGTGGCTGCGGCTGACCGTGGACGAGAAGCGCCGGATTGTCGCTTGCGAGGCAGCGAGCGACTACACGCCCTACGCGATCTGCCCGACCGCGGCCCCGAATTTCTCGCGGCTTGCCGGTTTGGAGATCAAGCCTGGCTTTCTAAAAGAGGCGGCAAAGCGTGTCGGTGGAACCGTCGGCTGCACCCATTTGCGCGAACTGCTGCAGCAGATGGCGACAACCGTCTACCAGACGATCGACCCTTACCGGGCGAAGCGCGAGGCGGATGCGGCCGGCGATGGCGATACGCCTGGCAGCGACAAGCTGGATGAGCGAGTGACTGAAAAGATGGGTGGCGTGCCGGCAATTCTGAACACATGCATCGCCTATGGGACGGAGAGCCCGGTGGTGCAGCGACGCTGGCCGCATCTGGTTACTGGTGCGGCCAAGTCGGAGCGCGCGGTGGCGGATTGATTTACGTTGGGCTGACCGGACGGTGAGTATTCGGCGCAACCAAAGGTCTGCAGTCTAACTGGAACAACGTGCGATCGTCAGAGACTGCCGCCTTCCTGCTTCTTCGTGATGAATGCGACAGCGATCAGCAGCGCAGGCCTATCCCAGGGGTGACAGCCCGTTGCTAGTCGGGCTGTGCTCCATCATCCATGCCATTTCTCTCGGCAGAACGCTAACCCGTCTTCGCGGATTGGAGGGGTTTTCCGATCACCGCCCGTTGTCGATCAACGGGTTAACCGAAAAGGTCTTCACTACAGCGGCTTTATGGACATCGCGCCGATGATGATTTTGGCTGGTTTTTGTGGTGCCGTGCGACTTCAATCTCTCGCAGCGCGATCGTAGGCACACGAATCAGGTCGTGGGAATAGGGTAGGTCTTCACTACAGCGGTTTTCAGCGGTTGTGGCAAAATATCTGCGTGGAATTTCAAACTGGTAGCGTGGGCCTATCGCCGAAAAATGCTGCGTTCCAACCGCGCATCCGCGAAGACGAGTTAAATGTATTGACATAGTCAGTCAATTATATTAACTGACTACTATCAACGGGCGGACTCTGCCCATCGGCCGTAGCGGCCTGACCATCCTTCCATATTGGAGACACCATGACCCTCGACCTTGCATCGCTGGTGCAGGCGCTGGCGGCGTTCGCGCTCGCGGCAATCACCGGCGCTACGCCATATCTGGCTCCCATGCTGCGCCGCTATCTGCGTGTTCAGCTCACCGCGACACAGGCGGCTGCAATCCAGTCAGCGGCGGATGCGGGAGCACAAGCGGCCTATGGCTATATCGCCACAAGCGCCAGCAGCTTCCATGACGTGACGATACGCAACGCGGCGCTTGCCACCGGTGTGCAACACGTCATCGCCTCGGCGCCAGACGCAATGACCTCGCTCGGCATCACGCCAGATCACGTGCGGCAGATGGTTGAGGCCCGCTTTGGTGGCCTGCTTGCAACCGACCCGACAGTGACGATCGGCGCGCCGGCTCGCGCCTCCTGAATCCTTTCCACAATCCGGAGAACATCCATGCGACGCATTTTCGCATTGCCGCTGCTCGTGTGCCTATACGCCTGTAGTGACGCTACGCCAAGTCAACAGGCGCAGATCACGGAGGCACTGACTGTCGCTTGCAACGTCGATGGCGTGCTGGTGCCGGTTGCCCAGCCGGTCGTCGCTTCAGTTGGGCCAGGCGGCGCCGCGGCGGCCAATGTGGACAGCCTGCTGGTGCATCCAGCCGTCGTCGCCGCTTGCGCGTCGCTCAAAGGCACGCCGGCGAGTGTAACCCCTGTCGGCCCACCGCCCGGCAACTGATCACGGAACCCTGCGGCGCCCCTGGGCTGCATCGGTGCCGCAGGTGATCTCCCCCTCCTGGTCTGAGGGGTCGGGGGGAGGGGGAGAAACGGGGGAGGGAGTGAAGCTGGGTCCTCTGGCCTCCCTCCCCCAACCTTTGTAATGCAAAGAGTACATCTCTTGCCCACTCTCTGCCCCTCTGCTAGACGCCCGCGCTTGAACTATTGACAGATGTGACTGTCCCGTCCTCCCTTGATGGACCACAGGGCGTCACCCAGACTGGAGGGGCGCAGTCCCATGGCCGTACCGAAGAGAAAGACCAGCCCGTCGCGCCGCGGCATGCGGCGAAGCCATGAGGCGCTCCGCCACGAGGCGCACGCCGAATGCCCCAACTGCGGCGAACTGAAGCGGCCGCACCACGTCTGCAGCCATTGCGGCTTCTACGACGGACGCGAGGTGCTGGCCGCCGGCAGTGGGCTAAAGGGCGCCGTTCGCGCCTGACGCCGGAACGCGGCGTGGCCATCCTCGTCCGTTGACCACGACCTATTCCTTGGCAGTCGACGCCATGGGCGGAGATCACGCGCCGCTCATGGTCGTGGAAGGGCTTGAGATCGCCGCCGAGCGCCATCCCGGCGCCCGTTTCCTGTTGATCGGCGACGAGGCCAAGATCACCCCCTTGCTCAGCAGCCATAAGCGCGCCGCCGCGGCATGCGAGATCCGCCACGCCCCCGAAGCGATCAGCAACGACATGAAGCCGACCGGCGCCTTGCGCGTGCGCGGTTCGTCGATGCGCGTCGCGATCGACGCCGTCGCCAGTGGCGAGGCCGCCGGCGTGGTTACGGCCGGCAACACAGGCGCCCTGCTGGCGCTCGCCACGATTGTCATCAAAACCCTACCCGGCATTGATCGCGCGGCGATGGCCGCCATCGGCCCATCCGCGCGCGGCGACGTTGTCATGCTGGACCTGGGCGCCAACGTGCAGTGCGACGCCCGCAACCTTGTCGAGTTCGCGGTCATGGGGGACGTGTTCGCACGCACCGTCCTGGGACTGACCTCACCCTCGATCGGATTGCTGAACGTTGGCACCGAAGAGCTTAAGGGCGACAATACGCTGCGCCTCGCTGCCGAGACGCTGCGCGCCAGCCACATCGCGCCGCAGTTCGTCGGCTTCGTCGAGGGCCACGACATCGCCGCCGGCACCACCGACGTCGTCGTGACCGACGGCTTCACCGGCAACGTCGCGCTCAAAACCGGCGAAGGTGCGCTGAAGCTGATCGGCGACCTGCTGCGCCAAGTGTTCCGCAGCAGCCTGACCGCCAAGGTCGCCTACCTCCTGCTGCGTCCCTCGCTCGAGCGGCTCCGAGAGTGGCTGGATCCGCGGCGCTACAATGGCGCGGTCATGCTCGGGCTGAACGGTGTGGTGGTGAAGTCACACGGAGGAACCGATGCCGAGGGATTCGCCCACGCGGTCGATGTCGCGATGGACATGGTGGTGCACCGGTTCAATGAGCATATCCGCGAGGATTTGACGCGAATCGCCGGACTGATGCTCGCCCCGGCGTCGTAAGGAGCATCATGGCCATCCGTTCGATCCTAGCCGGTGTCGGCGCCTATCTGCCGGAGCGCATCGTCACCAACGACGAACTCTCGCGCACCGTCGAGACGTCCGACGAATGGATCCGTGAGCGCACGGGCATCTGCCAGCGGCACATCGCCGCGCCGCATGAAACGGCAGCCTTCATGGGTGCGGCCGCTGCGCGCGCCGCATTGGCCGATGCCGGGGCCGGCGCGGCTGACGTCGATGCGATCATCCTCGCCACCAGCACACCGGACCAGGCGTTCCCGGCAACTGCGCTACGGGTCCAGGCGGCGCTCGGCGTGACGCGCGGCTTCGGCTTCGATGTCGCCGCGGCCTGCGCCGGTTTCATCTACGCGTTGTCGGTCGCCGACGCGATGGTCCGCAATGGGCAGGCGCGCAGCGCGCTGGTGATCGGCAGCGAGGTCTATTCCCGCATCCTGAACTGGCAGGATCGCGGCACCTGCGTGCTGTTCGGCGACGGCGCCGGCGCCGTGTTCCTGCGGGCCGGCACCGGGAGCGGCGGCGACCGGGGTATCCTTTCCACACATCTTCATTCCCAAGGATCGTTGGGCGACATCCTGTATGTCGATGGCGCGGTGGGACAGCGCGAAAGGTCCGGCTTCCTGGTGATGAACGGCCGCGAGGTCTTCCGCCACGCCGTCGTCCGGCTCGCCGAAGCGGTTGAGGAAGCGCTCGCCGCCAACGGCCTGCGGAAGCGCGACGTAGACTGGTTGGTGCCGCACCAGGCCAACTTGAGGATCATCGACGCGATGGGCCGGAAGCTGGGTTTGCCGCCGGAACGGGTCGTGGTGACGGTCGATCGCCACGCCAATACGTCGGCGGCTTCGGTCCCATTGGCATTGGCTGAAGCTCGCGCCGACGGCCGAATCCGCTCCGGCGACCTTGTGCTGATGGAAGCGCTCGGCGGCGGTCTGGCCTGGGGTTCCGCGCTCGTCCGCATGTAACTTGCCGAGCCCTACCCGCAACGTGCTGATCCTGATTGATTTTATTGCGTTAATTGCTTGACGCCACGTAACTGCGTGCCTAGCGTTCACGCATGCAGACCGTCACGCGCGCGCATCTGGCCGAGACGATCTATACCCAGGTCGGCTTGTCCAGAAATGAATCCGCCGATCTCCTGGAGACGGTGCTGGAGCGGATGTCGGCTGCACTGGAATCTGGAGAATCAGTTAAAATCAGCGGCTTCGGGACGTTTTCGGTGCGCCAGAAAGGCCGCCGGGTCGGCCGCAATCCAAAAACCGGCACGGAAGTGCCCATACTGCCCCGGCGCGTTCTGGTGTTCCGCCCGAGCCACGTCCTGAAGGCACGGGTCAATGGCACCACGCCAGACCCGGATGATGACGAAGAATGAGCGACCCGGTCGATGATCTGGCCGCCCCACCGATTGGGCGCTCGCGTCCGAAGAAAGCCCCGAATGCATTCCGCACGATCAGCGAGGTCGCCGACGAGCTGCACATTCCGCAGCACGTGCTGCGCTTTTGGGAGACAAAGTTCCCGCAAGTGAAGCCGCTGAAGCGCGGTGGCGGACGGCGCTACTATCGGCCCGACGACATCGCCCTACTGCGCCGCATCTCAGATTTGCTTTATATTCAAGGTTATACCATCAAAGGCGTACAGCGGCTGCTGCGCGAGGGCGGTGGCAAGTTGTCAGATGATATTCCGCCCGCGCCGGCCGAGGAGCAGGAAGCAGCAGAGGCCGAGCGTGCTGGTCTGCCGACGGAACCCGAGCTGCCAATGCCAGGTCTGGCGCCGGCCGCGCCTGTGGCCATTGCCCGGGTGAACGTCCGCCCGAAGGTGGACCCGGAGACGGAGCGCCTCCGCGTCGTGTTGGCCGACACTCTGCGCGAATTGGAGGAGTTGCGGGCGCTGTTACCTTGACCGGCGTTGCCGCGCAGGAGCGGCGCTGGTAAAATGACGCCCCCACCACGGTCGGAGCGTAGCGCAGCCTGGTAGCGCATCAGTCTGGGGGACTGGGGGTCGTGGGTTCAAATCCCGCCGCTCCGACCATTGGTTTCATCGCTTCATAGCGATGATTCAGGACGCCGGTCGTATGCATAACGTCATGGCCGGGCTTGACCCGGTCATCGCTATCAAGGCCGGCCATAACGAGAGGGCGCAACGGCACAGCCGCGAACGCCGCGTCATTCCTCCGGCTCAGTGGTGAACAGCAACGGGTAGCCCAGCTTCCTGGCCGCATCCGTCGCTCGCGTTGCCTTCGATTCCGCGATATCCTTGGTGAAAACGGCAACGACGCATGCCCCGCGCCGATGCGCCGTTATCATCACGCGATTGGCCTGGCTGTCGCTCATCCGGAATTCTGCCCTCAGCACCATGACGACAAACTCGCGCGGCGTGTAGTCGTCGTTGAGCAGAATGACCTTGTGCAGCTCAGGCCGCTTTACTTCCGGTTCCACCTTGGTGCGTGGCCTGGTATCGAGATCGTTCATCGGTCTCTCGTCTCCGACGGGATCATTCACCCGCTCCGGCCTGCGATTTTCACACGATCAGCGGCGTCGGTCCACTCGCTGGTGCGGGTTCGTCACCGAGGTGGGTTCAAATCCCGCCGCTCGCACCTATTATATCGCCAGCACCCAGGGAGATCCCGCGATGAAGGCGATCCTGAACGGCCACGAAGTTGCCGCCAGCGACGACATTGTTGAGGCCGGCGGCTACCAGTACTTCCCGCCCGCCGCCGTCCACATGGAGTGGCTGGAGAAGGCGCCAAAAACCGCCGACGACATGAAATGCCCGCACGGCGTGCAGTTCTATGACGTGGTGATCGACGGCGTCCGCCATGATCGCAACGCCTGGATCTATGAATCACCCCAGCCGAAGATGGCCCAGGTCAAGGACCGCGTCGGCTTCTGGGAAGACGTGCAGGTCGGCTGACGCTACAGCTTCGGGAGCCGATAGCGGTCCTGCGGCTCATCCCACCCCTTGAACCGCGGCGGGCGCTTCTCAGCGAACGCCGAGCGCGAACTCCATCAGGTCGCTCTTGGCGCCGTGCTCATGCAGCGCGGCCGCTAACTGCTGCTGTTCGCCTGACGGCGACGGGCGCATCTGGCGCATCATGTGCACCGTGTTGACCCGCGATGCCGGCGGCAGCGTCAGCAGATGCTCCGCCATCGATAGCGCCGTCGGCATCAGATCGTCCGGGTCCACCAGGCAATTCAGGAACCCCACGTCGCAGAAGCGCTCGGCGGTGAAGCGAAAACCGAGCGCCATCTCCATCGCGATCGGGAATGGCAGGTTGGCGATGTGGCCGTGGTTGTAGCCGCCGAGCAGCCACCGCTTCGCCTCAGACACCTCGAACACGGCGCCGCGGACCGCCACACGCAGATCGGTGCGTTCCACCAGCATGAAGCCGCCGCCCATGGCAAAGCCATTGACCGCGGCGATCACCGGCTTCTCCAGCGCACCCGACATGAACGGATCTTCCGCGACCGGACGCCTGCCGCCAGGCGCTCCATCAGCGAGCAACTCCTTCATGTCCTCGCCGGCACAGAACGCACGGCCGGCGCCAGTGAAGATCGCCACCTCCAGTTCGTTGTCGTGGCGGAACTCCGTCCAGGTCTCCGCAAGCTGCGAACGCATCTCGTGGTTCAGCGCGTTCAGCCGCTCGGGCCGGTTCATCCGGACAACCAGGACCTGACCGTGACGCTCGGTTTCGACGACAGGCATTGGGTTCACTCCGTTGTTGGCCCGAAGCTAGCAGCGTGGGGCCGCGGAACAAGCCATCGCAATCGCTTGAACGGAGTGAGGATTACGTTCCTGCGCGGCCGAAAGTTCGATCCATGGGGAGCTTCATCGATGGAGGCTTCGCGATCCCCTAAGGTAAGCATAAACACAGATTATACGGATAGAAGGGTAAGTCACGGATTACACGGAGCAAACAGGATTTTAATCTGATGCGAAGCGCAATAATACTTTTCCGTGCAATCCGTGTCTTGCCCTTCTATCTGTGTAATCTGTGTTCATACCTTCTCTGCCTGCACGCCGTCACGGACCAATCGGGCGAGTGCCCTGCGGGACAAGCCAAGCGGCATTGCCTCGCGCCGGCAATGGCTGTCTTCTTCGCCCATGGCTTCCATCGAACTATGGAACCACTGCGAGAACCCCTACCCGTTCGTCCCCGCCGAAGTGCTGGACGCGGCGCCGGCGGTGCGCGCCAGCCTGCCCAACCGCCACTGCGATCCCGAGATTGCCGCGCGCCTTTACGACGAAGTATTCGACGAATACCGCCTGTGCGATGAACTCGGCCTGCACATCGTCACCAACGAGCACCATTCCGGCATCAACAACCTATGGGCGGCTAGTCCGATCATTACCGGCATCGTCGCGAGGCTCACGCACAAGGTGCGTATCCTGTCACTCGGCACTCTGGTCACGGTGCGGCCCGATCCCGTGCGGGTCGCCACGGAATACGCCACCATCGATGTGTTGAGCCGTGGTCGCCTGGACATTGGCTTCGTCAAATCGGGTGCCACGGAGATGGTTTCCGGCGATACCAACCCGATGCGGATCCGCGAGCGCGAGTGGGAAGCGATCGACCTGATCGAGAAGACGCTGACCAGTCACGACGGCCCATTCAGTTGGGAGGGGAAATTCTTCACCCATGCGCACGTCAACATCTGGCCGCGGCCCTACCAGCAGCCGCGGCCGGAGTTCTGGGCCGCGACCAGCGATCTGCCGACCTGCGCCGAACTCGGCCGCCGAAGCATCATCAACACGCTGTTGTTCGGCGGCTATGCGCGCACGAAGCAGGCGTTCGCCACGTACCGGCAGGCGCGGAGCGAAGCAGGCCTGCCGCCACCCGGTGAGGATCGGTTGTCATACATGGCATTCTGCTATGTCGGAGACACCGACGAAGAGGCGATGCGCGTCGGCCAGAAGATCCCATGGTTCCTGACGGTCAGCATGAAGAGCATGCCGCAGATGTCGACGTTCCAGCCAGGGCAGATAGCACCAGAGTTGGCGCCCTCGGTCTGGCGCGGTGGAGCGTCGAAGCGGCCGACCGACCTCAGTGTGCAATCGCTGATCGCACAGGGACAGATGTTCGTTGGCAATCCCGATACTGTAGTTAAGCAGATCAAGGAATTCCGCCGCCGCGTCGGTGGTGTAGGCCGTATCATCATGATGACGCGACAGGGACTGGTGACGCACGCGGAAGCGCAAAAGAGTTTTACGCTCGCCGCACGCGAGGTGCTGCCGCAGTTGCAGGATCTTGAGCCTATACCATGACACTTCGCGCCGGCACTCTGGAGCTGGAGGTGCTGCGCCGCGGTTCGGGCCAGCCGATGCTGCTGATCCATGGCGTCAATCCCATCAGCCCGCTCGCTCCCTTCATCGACATTCTGGCGCGGCACGTTGAGGTGATCGCGCCGTCGCATCCGGGTTTTGGCGTTTCGGCGCGCCCCGACGACTTCGATACGATGTATGATCTGGTGAACCTGTATCACGACGTGCTCGATGCCCTGCCAGCGCCGTGCGTCAATGTGGTCGGCTTTGGCTTTGGAGGATGGATTGCCGCGGAGCTGGCCGTCGCGGGAGCACGCAAGCTCAACAGGCTGGTGCTGGTCGATCCGGTCGGCATCAAGGTCAGCGGGCGCGAGGAGCGTGACATCGTCCACTTCTTCAACACCGATCCAGTCGAACTGAACCGGCGCGCCTGGCACGATCCGGCCCGCCGGCCGCAGGGCATTTATGGTCTGGGCTGGCACGCGACCATCGATGACGCGATGAGCGATGCGGAGATGATCTCGCTCGCGCGCAACTGGGACTCGTTGTGTATCTATGCGTGGAAGCCGCACATGTATAATCCGCAGCTTGCCTATTGGCTGCGCCGCATTGCCGTGCCTACGCTGGTACTGTGGGGCCAATCCGATCGTATCGTGACACCCGAGTATGGCCAGTCATATGCACAGAGAATTCCGGGCGCGATCTTCAGGACCATAGCGGCGGCGGGACATCATCCGGAGCTGGAGCAGCCGCAGGAATTCGTCGACGCCGTCATGGATTTTGTAGGAGCATGAGCACGATGTTCATCATTCGCAACGATGGTGAATGTCCCGGCGGCGTCGAGGTCAAGTTGCGGCGACGGTCGCCGGGCGCGAATGGCGTGGACTGGTTCGTGTTGGGCAATCCTGAAACCGCGCGTGGCGCCGGGCATCACGTTGTGGCGTTGCATGACGGCTGGTACGCCGATGATGCGGGGGGTGGCGTGGCAGTGTTCGGTCCCTATTGGGAGATCCGCGATACACCGTTCACGGTACGCGAAGTCGCCCCGGACCCTGCGCCGCTGTCGCGACAGGGCGGCCGCGAGAATGAAGTCCTCGATGTACGCAGGGCGATCTTCGGAGCATGACAGGGAGGAGGGAAAAATGCCCCACATCTACGTTGGTCTCGCAGGTGAAACCGGGCGTGGGCGAGAAGTGCATTCCGGCCTGTTCCGCATGGCGGAAGGCGGCAATGAATGGCAGGCGATCCAGCGCGGCCTGCCGGAGGCGCCGGCGATACGCGCGATCGCTGTGCATCCGATGAACCCGGACATCGTCTATGCCGGCACGCAGTCAGGACCATTCCGTAGCGCCGACCGTGGGGAACACTGGGAGAAAGTAGGCATCGCGGATCATGGCCTGCCGGTCTGGTCGTTCCTGTTCCATCCGCACGATCCGAACGTGATGTTCGTCGGCTACGAGAATTGCGAAATCTACCGCAGCGACGATGCGGGGGAGCACTGGACACGCCTTCCGGTGAGCGTGCGCTTTCCGGAGATCACCACGTCGCCGGGAGCCAATCCGGCAAAGCGCGTGCTGATGCTGGATGCCAGCGTCAACCAGCCGGACCATCTGTACGCGGCGATCGAGGTCGGTGGTACGATCCGTTCGACCGATGGCGGCGAGCATTGGGAAAACCTGAGCCACGGACAGTATCTCGATGACGATGCGGTTGATATGCACGGCGTGCTGGTCAGCCGCTGGCGGCCAGGTACGATCATCGGCATCGGCCGCGCAGGCATGTTCCACAGCGCGGATGGAGGCGCGCATTGGCAGCACGTGAAGCTCGATCCGCTGAACCCGAAGGGCCAGATTTATTGCCGCGACATCCACGAGGTGCCCGGCAACCCGCGCAAGGTGTTCGTCACGGCCGGAGCGAACTTCCAGAGCGACAAAGGTGTGCTCCTGTACAGCGGCGATGGGGGTGACACCTGGAAGCGCGTCGAGATGGGCGTGACGCCGCAGCATACGCTTTTCGCATTGGCGTTCGACGAACATCATCCTGAATTCGCCGCCTGCGCGACGAATGGTGGCGAAGTGTACGGCAGCCAGGACGGCGGAGAGAGTTGGGCCGCACTACCGCCGCCGCCTTGCGGCACGCAGATCTACGCCCTAGCGCGCGGCTGATGGATTTTGCTCTCGACCAACAGCAGCAGCGGCTGCAACAGCGTTGCCTTGAACTCGCTGCGGATTTTGCGACGCGCTCCGCCGAACACGACCGGGACGCGTCGCATCCGATCGAGAACTATGAGCGCCTTCGCGGGGAAGGATTCCTGAAGCTTACGATCGGCAAGCAATGGGGTGGTGCCGGCGCGAGCTTCCTCGATCATACGATCGCTTACGAGGCGCTTGGCCAGGGCTGCCCGTCGACGGCGCTCGCCTTCAACATGCATGCCTCGGTCGTGATGCCAGTGCTGGAAAGCCCCGAGGTCAGCGCCGATGCCAAGCATTCCATCGCCGACCTGGTCGTGCGGCAAGGCAAGCTGATCGGCGGCAATTTCTCCGAACCGGGCACCACGTCGCTGATTGGCGAGCGCGGCTTGACCGCGCGGGCGCAGCGCGTTGAGGGAGGCTACCGCATCACCGGGCGCAAGATGTTCGCGTCCATGCTTCAGGCCGCCGACTATGTGATGGTACTCGCCTATCCAGAGGGCGCGACCGGCGCCTTCGCCGGCGCTTTGCTGCTGATCCCACCAGGCGCCCCCGGACGCAGCGTGAATGCCAACTGGGACACGCTCGGCATGCGGGCCACGCGCAGTGATTCGCTGATCCTCGACAACTGCTTCGTGCCCGACAGCGCGCTGGTGCTCAAGACCGACGATATGCGGCCGTTCCGCCTTGCTTATCTGAACTGGTTCTGGGGGTCATATACAGCCGTATATCTAGGCGTTGCCGTTGCGGCATATGACGAGCTTCGACGTATGGTGCAAGCGCGCCAACCGCCGGGGTATTCGCAAGCCCTCGCCTACCATCCCGACGTGCGCCGCCATGTCGCGGAACTGAGCGCGGATCTGGAGTTGGCACGCCTGATCACCTACCGCTCCGCCTGGCTCCGCGACACGCAAGGCCCGACACCGGAGGCCACCGCCGCGCTGTACCGCGCGAAATATGTCGTCGGAGAGGCGGTGACGCGCATCACGCGCGTCGCACTGACGTTGGGCGGCGCACATGGCATCTTCAAAGGCTCGCGCATCGAACAGTTGTTCCGCGATGGCGCGATCGCGCCGATACAGCCGCCGCAGTCTGATTTCTGTCTGTGGAACATGGGCCTGTACGAGCTGGGGATCGACGCGGCGGACATAGCGCCGCCGATGCGCTAACGGCGGACCGCCTTGGCCGCGCGTGCAGCTTGCGCCACATTGGCAGCGCAAGCTGGAGGGCGTTCCATGGGCATCACCGCAGACCTCGCGCAGTTCACCGCCGGCATCCGCCTGGACGGTCTGCCGCCCGACGTGCTGAAGCGGGCCCGCTTCCTGGTGCTGGACCTGGTGGGCAACATCGTGCGCGCACGCCACGACGCGGAGAGCACGCCCTCCTTTCTGGCCGCCACCCGTGCGATGGGCCTCGCCGCAGGCAATTCTGGCGTATTCGGCGACGCCGCGCGCTACACGCCGGCTGGCGCCGCGTTCCTCAACGGCGCGCTGGCACACTCGTTGGACTTCGATGATACGCATGCCGCCGGGTCCCTGCATCCCGGCGCACCGGTGATACCGGCAGCGCTGGCAGCCGGGGAAATGGTTGGCGCCTCGGGTGCCGATGTGCTGGCGGCAATCGTTGCCGGCTACGAGGTCACCTGCCGTGTCGCGCTCGCACTTCCCGCCGGTGAGCACTACGACCGTGGCTTCCATCCCACCGCGACGTGCGGCGCATTCGGCGCGGCTGCGGCCGCGGGACGGGTGTTCGGCCTCACCGCCGAACAGATCGAAGGTGCCATGGGCACCGTGCTGAGCCAATGCGCCGGCAGTTTGCAATTTCTGGTCAATGGCGCCTGGACGAAGCGTTTCCAGGTCGGTTGGGCTGCAACGAACGGCCTAATGGCGGCAACGCTGGTACGCGAGGGCTTCAAGGGTGCCTCCGAGGCTCTGGAAGGCCGCCACGGCTTTCTTCACGCCTACGCTCCCAATCCGAACCCAGCCCGCGCGGTGCAGGACCTTGGCTCCGTCTTCGAACTGATGAATACCGCGGTAAAGCCCTATCCGTCGTGCCGCTACGGTCATGCCGGCATCGACGCTGCACTCACCCTGCGCGCAGCCAACGACATCACGCCGCAGGAGATCACCGCCGTCACACTCGGTTTGCCGCGCGCCGGCATGACCTTGATCGGTTTGCCGGCCGACAAGAAAGCCAATCCCGAGAACGTGGTGGATGGCCAGTTCAGCGGCCCATTCGTGATCTCGGTGGCGCTCGCGACCGGAGCAATGGGATGGGACAGTTACGGCCTGCTACGCGACCCGACGGTGCGCAGCCTCCTCCCCAAGATCACCTGCGAATTCGACCGGGAAATCGAGGCTGAATTCCCTGCCAACATGTCCGGCAAACTGACCATCGCTGCGCGAGGCGAGCGCTTCGTGCAGAAGGTGGTTGTACCGAAAGGCGAACCGAGCAACTTCCTCACAGAGGCGGAATTGCGTGCCAAATTCGCCGGCCTGACCGATGCCATCTTGGGCACTGAACGCGCAGCGCGCCTGGCCGATGCGGTACTGGCGATCGACACGACGGCGGACATCTCCAGCCTGATGCGCCAAGCATCGCCGCTGATGCCCGCCCGACTGGCAGGAGAGTAATCCAGCGCGGCGCACAGCGCCCAAAATCATCCTTCGCGTTCTTCGCGCCTCTTTGCGCCCTCTGCGCTGAATCCTTGGCATAGCCTGCCGCAGGCGGAGCCAGTATGGCTGCGCAACCTCAACCACTCACCCTCAAGGCCCCATCATCCATGCCGACATTCACACCGCAGTCCCTCCGCTCACTCACTCGCCTGATTGCTACCCGCATGGGCAGCGACGTGGGGGAGGCGGAGGAGGTAGCGGACCACCTCGTACGGGCGAACCTCGCCGGCCACGACAGCCACGGCGTCGGCATGCTGCCCGCCTATGTGCGGCTGCTTCAGGATGGGTTGCTGGTGCCGAACCAGACGCCGGACACAGTGCTGGACGCCGGAGCACTTTTGGTGATCGATGCCCGCCGCGGCTACGGCCAGCGTATGGCCGCCAATGCGGTCCGCCGCGCCATCAGCCGCGCGAAGGAACTCGGCGCGTGTGTGCTCGCCTTGCGCAATGCTTCGCACGTCGGTCGTATCGGCACCTATGGTGAGCTGGCCGCCAAGTTGGGCTGTGCTTTCACTGCCTTCGTGAACGTGGCCGATCATCGCGACGTACAGGCGCCGTGGGCGTGCGCCGAACCGCGGCTCGGCACCAATCCGTTTTGCACTGCGGTACCTGGACCTGACGGAGCGGCATTGCTGCTCGACATGGCGACCACGACCATCGCCGCCGGCAAGGCGCGCGTCGCCTACAACAAGGGCGTGCCTGTCCCCGAAAATTGCCTGATCGACGATGCAGGCCAGCCGACCAACAATCCAGCGGGGTTTATCCATGACCACACTGGCGCGCTGGTCTCATTTGGCCGGCACAAGGGATCGGGCCTGGCGGTGATGTGTGAGATCATGGCTGGCGCCATCGGCGGCGGCCAACGCGTGGGAGAGCCAGTCAAGGGCGGGATCCTGAACTCGATGCTGGCGATCCTGATCGACGTATCGCGCCTCGGCAATCCAGCCGCGATCGGTGCCGATGTGGAGGCGATCAAGGCACACATCCGCTCTTCGCGCGTCGCACCAGGTTTCGGCGAGGTCCTGCTGCCCGGCGAACCGGAGCGTCGCGCGGCGGCGGAACGCGAGGCCTCCGGCATCCCGGTTGATGCGACGACCTGGCACGACATCCGCGAGGCCGCTGCGAAACTGGGTATCACGGATGCCGAGATCGAACAGGCTGTCGGCGCCAACCAGAGCGCGGCAGCGCGGGGCTAAAGCATTTTCGACGTGACCGGAAATCTGATGGGTTTCGCTTGCCGCTCAATCCATCCTACGAATGATGCGCCGTAGGATGTGGTTGAGCGTGGCGAAAACCCATCGATTTCCGGTTTGGCTGAACGCGGTCTAAGCCACCGCGTAAACCAACGGCCGATCGGTTTGTTTGCGGGCGGCGGTCCCTTCCTGGATCGCTTCCACATCAAGACGCCTGATCTCCGCGTAGATTGCATCGGTCCTATGGTGGGGGGCAAAGCCCACCACTCCTCCGAGGACCTACTGCCTGCGACATTCCTGATCGCCTGCACGACGACCGGATCGCGCATATCCATTGGAAATTGCCCCATTCCCTTGGACGAATTGGAATCGAACCGAGACGCGTCGGGTCACCAGCGGCGTGCAGTTTGCTGTCTTAATTGGGCAACGGTGTTGCGTAACCGCTGCATATCCCGGTCAGGCGCGCAAGCGGCAGGATTCCGGAACGCCCGAAACCGCAACGCCGCCGCAATCGCTCTCCCGATACATCTTCGCGAGGAGGGCAGGGTGCATGGCGAGCGTCGGCAAGATCGAACCCGCAGTCCCTATCGAGAGGTCAGTTTTTCCGGATCGGCTTGTCTGCCTCGAGTGCGGTATGCCCTTCAAGATGCTCAAGCGGCATCTCCTGAGTGAGCACGGCCTGACGGTCGACGCCTATCGCCGTCGCTACAGCCTGTCTCCTGACTATCCCTTGGTTGCGGCAGAATACCTCGAGGCGCGCGCGATCATGGCCAGGACCATCTCGCTTGCGCGGACCCACGCTGCTACTTCGATCACTCGGAGACGGCTGCCGGACTGACCTCAGCTTGCCTCTTCGGCCCGCACGGTGGCCGTGCTACGTGGGAAACTCGAATGGATGGGTGGCCGAGCGGTTTAAGGCAGCGGTCTTGAAAACCGCCGGGGGCGACTCCTCGTGGGTTCGAATCCCACCCCATCCGCCAACTTCGTATTCGGCATAGCGAGCGGGATCTGGGAAGCCGACCCTGCGGCAATCGTGCTGGGGGCCATGGCACGCCTTATCAAGGGACAACAGCCTGCCGTGGTGCAGCTCGATGAGGCACGCGAGATTCTTGCATGATCGGAACGTATGCGTTAAAGCGCGCAGCGGCGAGAAGCAGACGTTTGCGGTTGGCAATAGTCCACTGCGGGAAGCGCTTCCTCCCAACAAAGCGCCAGGGGTCGCACCCACGACCTCAGTATTGCATCGAGCGTGGGGCCGGTGCGGCAGTTTCGAGTTCGCGCAGACGCAGTGCGAGCATCAGACTGAAGACCGAATCCGGGTTCCCCAACTCGATGCCGAATAACTCGTGAAGACGGTCCAGGCGGTAGCGCAAAGTCGAGACGTGAATCCCCATTCGAGTGGCACACGCCTGATAGCGCCTCGCGTTGTGCAGGAACTCCCGAAGAGTACGCAACAGCTCGGTATCATGGCGCCGATCGTATTCTTCGATCGCGCCGAGCGTGTTATGCACGAACATGCGCGCGCTTGGATGATCTACGGTGGAAAGCAACAGTGCGAACGGCCCGAAATCTGCTTGTGACACCGGGCCGGTCTTGCCGAACATGCGTGCCAGGGCGGTAACGCGGCCACACTCAACCCTCGCTTCGCGGTAATCCTGCATGCGGCGGCAGGTACGGCTCGCGGCGACGATCGGCCTGATCCCAGCATAGTTTTCGGTGCTTGCCGCGATGCGGCGCAAGAATGTCTGCCATTCGATGGCATCTTCCTTTGCGGATAGCGGCGTGAAGACGACAAATTCGTCGTCAAGGATCACGGCGGCACCAGGAACCATGTCGGCCGCACTGCGCGCCAGGTGCAGATGAAGCGCGGAGATGCGCATCTTGGCGGCTTCCAGGGTCTCACTTGGAAATCCGACTGTCACAAGCCGGGCAGGACCGGGTAGCGAAACACCAAGGCGGCTCGCTCTTGCAATAAACTCCTCAGGATGTCGCGGTGGCCCGGCGAAGAGTGCCTTGAAGACTTCGGCAATCGAGTGGGCCTCGCTGCGGAAGCGGACATAGTCACGCATCAACTGCACGTCGAGTGCGATCCGGGCGGCGTGAATGAGGATCTCGTCGAGATCGTCGATGCCGTCGGGCGGAGGAAAGATGATCAGCCCCCCGACGGTTTCGGCATTGACCTGCAGAGGCTCGATCAGCGGATTAAGTGTTTTGAGACCACCGATGGCCACTGTCAGGATATGGCCGCTCCTCTCGCCACTCGTCCCCGTGGTGCGGACCAGATCCACAATGGCCGGCCCGAGCTTCTCGGTGACGATGCGCTTCCATTCGGCATCGCCCAAAAGCTTAGGCGCCGGGGATCGGCGCACATTGAAGGCTCCCGCGGCGAGATCGACGATGATCAGCGGATAGGGCAATACCGCGGCCACCATGCCGACGACCGCTTCCATCGAATGCTCGGCGAGCACGCTCTCCATCAACTCGGTGCTGATCTCGACCGTCCGATGAAGCCGCTGCGCCCTGTCTTGCTCCATTTGCGTGCGCTTGGCCTTCTCAGCGGCGATCGAGGCGAGCTGGGTCACCGTTGAGAGGAACGCGAGCTCGGTCTCGCTTACGTGCACAACCTCGCGGGAATGCACCGCGATCGTCATTTCGCGTCCCCGCGGATCAGTCGTGCCGACCGGTAGCACAACGACAGTATGGTAGCCGAGTAGGCAGCCATCCGCCTTGTAGGCGGGAAACTCGTCGCAACTCTGAGCATCGGGAATGATGACTGGCTGGTTGGTCTCGATGACGCGCATGGTCGCAGATTCTTCCAGCTTCCATGACGTCGGCGGGTTGATGGCGGGATCGAGACGCGGATCGAACCGCGTCACCAGCTCCGAGAGTCCGGCCTTGCGGTTGACCGCCATGATGCCGCAGGAAGTCCATGAGCTGTGCTGGCAAACGGCTGAAACAACCCGGTTCAGCACGGCGGGCAGGTCGTTGGTGCTGTTAATCAGCCGGGCAATCTCGGCGAGGCTGGCGAAGCGGCGCACGTCCGCCGCTGGCGGCCGCTCCTGTATTCGAGCGCCAACATCGTCTGGTGCCATCGTCAGCTCCGCTTCATCGCTCCTATGAATTATAGGAAGTATCACCCTCGCTGTCCTACGCTTCCTATCAAGACAGGCGCGGGCACAGCGCCAAATATGTCAAGGCACTCACCCGAGAAGCCTGGACAGGAGGAGCACCTGAAGTTCTCGATTTCAGTCAGTCTGGAACGCTTTGACCCCGAGCTCGACATGCGCACAGTTGCGGCTCGCGGGTTGGAATTGGTGCAAATCGCGGAAGAAGGCGGTTTCGAGATCGCCTGGACGCCCGAGCATCACACGATCGAACTCACCGTTGCACCCAATCCGTTCACGATCCTGACGCACTGGGCCGCGCATACCAAGACGATCCGGCTTGGCACTGCGGTGGTCGTGGCGCCGTATTGGCACCCGATACGGGTCGCCGCCGAAGCGGCGTTGTGCGACATCTTTTCCAATGGCCGCCTGGAGTTCGGCATCGGCAGGGGTGCCTATCAGTTCGAATTCGATCGCATGGCCGACGGTATCCCACAGGAGCAGGGCGGCTCCTTCATGCGTGAGATGTTGCCCGTGGTAAAGGCGCTGTGGCAGGGGGATTACGAGCATCGGGGCACCCATTGGTCATTCCCTTCCGCCACCTCGGTGCCCAAGCCGCTGCAAAAACCACATCCGCCGCTATGGGTGGCCGCGCGCGACGTCTCGACGTTCGACTGGGCGATCAAGCAGGGTGCCAATATTCAGTCCACACCCCTATCGCGCCCAAACAGCGAGGTCGCCGTACTTGGCCATCGCCTGCAGGAAGCGCTCGCGGCAAATCCCGGAGCAAGTAAGCCGCGCTTTCTGATGTTGCGCCGCACCTCGGTCTATGAAAGCGCCAGGGAAGCGACCTTACCAGTCGACGCCTCGATCGAGTACGGCCGGTATTTCGAGAACCTGTTCAAGAATGTCGGGCACGTGCGGAATGGTTTCCCGGAGCCGGTCGATGTCGCCATAATCGCCAACCGCGGCGAATACGACCCTGGCTTCGTCCGGGAAAACATGATGTTCGGCACGCCGGAGGAAGTCGTGCGGAAAATCCGCTTCTACCAGGATTGCGGCGTCGACAACTACTGCTACGGTGCCTCGTTCGGCTTGCCATTCGATGCACAGGTGCGTTCGCTGCGGCTTTTCATTTCGGATGTCATGCCGCACTTTCGCAGGGACGCCGCGGAGGAGCAGGCTCGCGAACACGGGCCACGCCAACAACAATGAACCGCAACGCGAAACAGGGATAGCCCAACGAGGGGGACCATGACTGAAACCAAGCAGAAATCGAGCAACCTGACGCTTGACCGCCGTCACTTTCTCGCAGCATCCGGTGGCGCCGCCGCGCTCGGACTGGCTGGCGCCACGACACCGTCAATGGCGCAGGGCAAGTACGCGGGACAGAAGGTCGTATTCGCGAGCTGGGGAGGCTCGTATCAGGACGCGCAGAAGGTGAGCTTCTGCGACGCTCTCGCCAAGCAGACAGGCGCCACCGTGGTGCAGGACGGGCCGGTGGATTACGCGAAGCTGCGCGTGATGATCGAGGGCGGCGCGCCGTCGTGGGACGTTGTCGACGTCACGGTCGACTTTCTCTACGCCGCCAACCAGGACAAACTGTTCGAGAAGATCAACACGAGCATTGTCGATGTGAATCGCGTCGACAAGAAATACGTGAATGAATACGGCGTCGGCGATATCGTGTCGTCGTACAACGTCAGCTACAACACCACGGTCTTTCCGACCGGAAAAAATCCGAAGACCTGGGCAGATCTCTTTGACGTTCAGCGCTTCCCTGGGCGGCGCTCGCTGCGCGACCGCGTCAGTCCGATGCTTGAGCTCGCGCTGCTTGCCGACGGCGTTGATGCCGAGCATCTTTACCCGCTCGATGTCGACCGGGCTTTCAAGAAGCTCGACACTATCAAGAGCCATGCCGTTTGGTGGACGACGAACTCGCAATCCCAGCAGTTCGTGATGGACGGCGAAGCAGGCCTGGGCGTGATGATCAATGGCCGTATCTACGACGCGGTCCAGAAGGGCGGCAAGGTCGGCATCGAGTGGCACCAGAATATGCAACTTGTCGACTATCTCGTCGTGCCGCGAGGCGTCAAAAATCCCGATCTCGCAATGGCCCTGATCAACGAAATGACCTTGCCGGAGCATCAGGCCAAGGTCGCGGACCTTATGGCGCTGGCGCCGACCAATCCCGAAGCGTTCAAGCTTATCAGTCCTTCGGTGGTTCCTTGGTTGAGCACCACCCCCGCCAATGCGAAGCAAGGCTTCGTGGTTAACTCGGACTACTGGCAGGACCACTACAAGCCCCTCGCCGAGAGGTGGGCGGCCTGGAAGCTGTCATAGAGGGCGCGCAGTGGAGATGGCCGCGAGCGCGGCGATGCAATCGCGCTCGCAACTGCCCAGAAGCCCGACGATCGACGCACGAAGCTGGCTTGTCGTGCCGGCAGCCGCTGTACTGATCATCGCCTTTATCTATCCCGTATTCCATTTCCTGCTGCGCAGTTTTTCGGATCCGGTCTGGGGGTTGCAGAACTTCCAGGCCTTGATCCACCAACCCCTCTATGCGCGCGCGCTGACGAACACCGTTGTTGT
The DNA here is from genome assembly GCA_963733475.1 of uncultured Alphaproteobacteria bacterium. Lineage (GTDB taxonomy): Bacteria > Pseudomonadota > Alphaproteobacteria > Acetobacterales > Acetobacteraceae > JAMXLO01. The sequence continues at coordinate 54,052 of CAVTEC010000019.1, forward strand.
CAGCGGAACGGTCACGCTGTTCTGCGTGGTACTTGGCTATCCCTTGGCATACACCATCGCCAACGCCGGTCCGCGCCTGCGCCGGTTGCTGGTCTTCGCGGTGCTTGTGCCATTCTGGAGCAGCCTTCTGGTCAGGACTTTTGCCTGGATGGTGCTGCTGCAGCAGAACGGTCTGATCAACCAGCTCCTGCTGAAATTCGGCCTGATCGACGCACCGCTGACACTCATCTATAACCGTGTCGGTGTCATCATTGGGATGGTGCACATCCTGCTGCCTTTCATGATCCTGCCGCTTTATTCGGTGTTGTTGCGCATCGACCCAAGCTACACCAGTGCCGCGGCAAGCCTCGGTGCGCCGCCCGTTTCCAGCTTCCTGCGCGTTTATCTGCCGCTCAGCCTTCCGGGCGTAGTGACCGGTACTATGCTCGTGTTTGTTATCGGGCTTGGCTACTTCATTACACCGGCCCTGCTCGGTGGCCCGGGCGATACGATGATCGCGCAGATCATCGCGATGGAGGTGGGCGATTTCGGCCGCTGGGGGCTCGCCGGCGCGGTTGGCCTCGTTCTCTTGCTCGGCACCAGTGTGATATTCGTGCTTGTCCAGCGCTCTCTGATACCACCCCGATGATGATCCACGCTGGACACTGGTGGACCGTTCTTCGCGTCTCGGTCTGCGCACTAATTGTCGTCTACCTGATCGCGCCAATGATCATTGTGTTGATCATCTCGTTCAGCTCTGCGCCGTTCCTCACGTTCCCACCGCCCGGCTTTTCTCTGCAGTGGTATCGCAAGCTTTTCAGTGACCCAGATTGGCTCAGTTCGCTGATCACCAGCGTGCAGATCATGTTGCCGACAGGAGTCATCGCGACTGCTCTCGGCACGGCGGCAGCGGTCGGGATCGTGCGTGGGCGCTTCCCTGGTGCCGCCATCCTCAGCAGCTTATTGATGGCGCCAGTGGTCGTCCCGGTCATCATCACAGCAGCCGCATTGTTTGGTTTTTTCGGCGGCTTAGGCTTGAACGGCACACTGGGGGGACTCATTCTTGCGCACACGGTGCTGACAATTCCCTACGTCATGGCAACTGTGCTGGCTTCCCTGCGTGTCCTTGATTGGCAACTTGAGAATGCCGCACTGACATTGGGCGCCACCTACTGGTCGGCGTTCTGGCGCGTGGTCTTTCCGCTGATCCTGCCCGCGGTCCTATCAGGTTTCCTGTTCGCGATGATCATCTCCTTCGACGAGCTCGTTGTATCCCTGTTCGTTTCCTCGCCAACGTTACGGCCGGTGACCGTAAAGATGTGGTCCGATATTCTCGGTGACGTTAATCCGACTATATCGGCCATCGGCAGTGTGATTTTCCTCTTTTCGCTTGTCGTGCTGCTTGCGGAGAGCCTGTTGCGAGGCCGCTGGCGCGAGGACGGCCCCGACCTCGCAACGACTGAAGGGCCGATCCAGTGAGCAGCGCGATACTCGAGCTACGCAATGTCTCGAAGGAATACGGTCCGCACATTGCGGTTGCAGACCTGTCGCTGCAGCTCGCCAAGGGCGAGTTCCTCAGCCTGCTTGGACCATCCGGCTCCGGCAAGACCACGACGTTGATGATGATCGCGGGGCTCTTGCAACCCAACACAGGCGACATCCTGCTCGAGCAGCGTCCGATCACGCCGCTGCCGCCCTATAAGCGCAACATCGGCGTCGTGTTCCAGAACTACGCGCTGTTCCCTCATATGACGGTGGCCAGGAACATCGCGTTTCCACTCACCATGCGTAGCGTTGGACGCGAAGAGATCGCGATGCGTGTAAGCAGGGTGCTGAGACTGGTAGGATTGCCGGATTATGGCGGCCGGTATCCGAGGCAGCTTTCGGGCGGCCAGCAGCAGCGTGTTGCGCTCGCCCGCGCCATGGTATTTGAGCCGCCGATCCTGCTGATGGACGAGCCTCTCGGTGCGCTCGACAAGAAGCTTCGCGAGCAAATGCAGCTTGAAATCAAGCGGCTGCATGAAGAGCTCGGCATGTCGATCATCTACGTGACACACGATCAGGAGGAGGCGCTGGTCATGAGCGATCGCATTGCCGTCTTCAACCTTGGCCGTTTGCAGCAGATCGGTACGCCTACACAGTTGTATGAACGGCCGGCAACACGCTTCGTCGCCGAGTTCATTGGCGAGTTCGAACATCTTTTGCGGGGTTGTTGGCGAGACTACCGACGGTTTCAGCGTCCTGGAAACCAACGGCGGGCAACTACGCGCCGTCGCGCCGGGGCCGCTGGCAGTCGGCGTCCGCTCCGTCGTGTCGATCCGGCCGGAGCGTATCGCGTTGCAAGCCGGCGACGCGCCAGCCGGCATGGAGAACACGATCGGTGGCCATATCAGCAACGTTGTGTATCTCGGCCGCTCACGTAAATACGTCGTTCGAACTGATGCCGGCCACGAAGTCATCTGCCTGCAGCAGGTTAGCAGTGGCAGCGAGCCCGGTTTTGAACCTGGTGCCTCGGTTTCGCTGAGCTGGCGGGCCGAGGATGCCAGCCTGCTACCGGACTCCACAACAAGCTGACATTCGGGAAGACAGCATGCCAAATTTCGGGACTGCCTGGGGTGAGATCCACTACTCCATCGCGGGGAGCGGAGCCCCTGTGCTGCTGATCCACGGGGTTGGTGCGCGACAGGAAGTTTGGGATGGTGTCGCCGATGTGCTGTCGCGGAATTTCACGGTCGTGCGCTACGATCAGCGCGGCCATGGCAATAGCAGCAAGGTTCCTGGTCCGTACTCGCTTGATATGTTCGCGAGCGATGCCGCTGACCTGCTCGATCATCTAGGCATCATCCGCACCCATGTGGCAGGCCATTCTCTCGGTGGCGCGATCGCGATCACGTTCGCGAGCAGGTATCCGCAGCGTGTGGATCGGCTTGCCGTGCTGAGCGCCGCTGCGGGCCGCACAGAGGAGGAAAGACGCAGGGTGACGGAGCGCGTTGGCCTGATCGCCTCTGGGATTCCGGGTGGTCATTTCAGAAATTCGCTTTCCCGCTGGTTCACGGACGAGTTCCGTGCTGCCAATCCCGACGCGATCGATCGATACGAAGCACGCAACAAGGCGAACGACCCCGCTTGCTACGCCGCTGCCTACACAATGTTGGCAACCAGCGAAGTCGCGCCGGAACTGCCCCACATCACGTCACCGACGCTGGTCGTTACCGGTGAGCACGATCTTGGTTCCAACCCCCGCATGGCGCGCTTTATCCACGCGGGGATAGCCGGCTCGGAATTGCGCATCCTGCCGAGGCTGCGCCATTCGATCCTGGTCGAGGCGTCGGACACGGTGGCGAAGCTGCTGGAGCCTTTCTTTATGGGGCGCCCGGTACCGTCGTCTGAAGTCCCCGCGATGGAATGAGACGCGATCAGGAGCAGCAGATGGCCAAACGCAAACAGATCATTGGCGGCGATTACATCAGCCGTGGGCGCAAATTATCTCTGTCGAAGGCTGTGCGGGCGGGAGACCTTGTCTTCTTGACCGGTCAGGTTCCTCGCCAGGGAGACCAGGTAATGACAACGGGAACCATAGAAGAGCAGACGCGCGTCGCCCTGGAGGCCATCAAGGAAACATTGGCAGAAGCCGGCTGCGAGCTTTCGGACGTCGTGAAGGCCATGGTTTGGCTGCGCGACCGTAGTGACTTTCCCGGTTTCAATGCAGTGTTCGCCGAGTACTTTCCGAGCGATCCACCCGCGCGCTCTGCGGTACTCAACGAGCTGCTGGTGGATGTGCGGGTCGAGGTGGAAGTCGTGGCGTATCGTCCGCTTGAGTGAGGCCAGGTGGCATAGCGGCCGGGCTAGAGGAGGTGATGACGATGATTACGATCCTCGTGCTGCATGTCATTGCCGCCGAAAATCGCGCGCAAGCTGAAGCGCTGATCGCTCGAAATAGCGCAGACGCAAAGAACGCTCCGGGGTTTGTTTCTCGCCGCATCCTGTATTCAGTGGACGATCCACTCCTTTGCTACAGCGTCACGAGCTGGCGTGCGGAAGCTGATTTTGACGCATTCCGCACGCGCCCGGACCGGCCGGCCGTAGAGACTGAAGGTGAAGAGCGGCGCATATACGAGCGCACAAATACCGGCCGCCGGTTGCTGTTTACCCGAAGCGAAAGCCAGATCTGCGAAGCGGTCGAAGAGGAGCCATAAACCCGGTCCTTTCCACTTCGCATTGTAGTCTAGTGCTCGAGTAGGTTCTCACGAAGCGTACTGCCAATATAGCGAGTGCGAAGCCGACCACGCCGTTGTAGTTCCGGCACAAGAAGATCCACGATGTTGAGCAAGTCCCGGGGCGTAACTTGTGGATGAGAGATCATGAACCCCCCGCGCTCCCCCGTAGCTTCGAACTCAGCCTCTAACTGGTCAGCCACCTGCTTCGCATCGCCGGCAATGGTACGGTCGTATCCTGTCGCGCTGCGCAGGCCATGCACAAAAAATTCTTCACGGGTCATCTCGACCTCTTCGCCGTAAGCCAAAATGAGTTGATGAAGCAGACCGACTGGTGATGCGCCAGTGGCAGCAACCTCTCGATTCAGCTCTGCAACCTTAAAGCGACTCGGCAACCGCGAGAAATCGTATCCGATGTTGTGTGACAGATAAGCCCCAACACCTTCCGTCGGGATCATTCCAAGTAGCCTCTCCTTATGCTCCGCCGCCTCCTGCGCCGTTTCTGTGACAATCATCGGACTGTTGAAAAAAATGCCGACGAGCGCTGGATCTCGGCCCCGTTTCAAAAGGGCCGCATCGAGCAGCGAACGCTGTCTGATCTTTTGTGACAAGGGAAGACTGGCAGCAAAAACATGTTCGGCGAAATATGACGAGGCTTCGATGCCTCGAGGCGACCCGCCGGCCTGAAGCAGTACCGGCTCGACCTGTGGTGAAGGAACGACGCTGAGGGGGCCGCGAACTTTGAAGTGGTGTCCCTTGTGATTGATGGGGCGTACTTTCGCTGAAACGGCCACCAGGCCGGTTTCGCGATTCCACTCAAATGCATCGGCATCGACGCTATGCCAGAGTGCCTTGCAAACGTCGACGAACTCCTCCATTCGATTGTAGCGGGCATCATGCTCCATCAATTCATCAAAACCATAATTCGCAGCGTCAGCTCGACGAGTTGAGGTCACAACGTTAAAGGCCATTCTGCCGCTGGTAACGTGGTCCAGAGAATTCAATAGGCGTGCCACATAATAGGGATGCATGAATGTTGAAGCGTACGTAAGCCCAAAACCAACATGCCGAGTCACTCTGGACATCAGCCCGATGTAGGGTGACATGTCCTGTCGTGGCCACCCTATGCCCCAGCGAACCGCGTCTTCTTCTGAGTTCTTCCAAGTGTTGGGAATTCCAGTACCGTCGCCGAAGAAAAGCATGTCGATGCAGCCACGCTCTGCGAGTTGGGCAATTTCCTCGAATATCGAAGAATTCGGGTAGGTTCGGCCAACCCACGAGCCGCGTGACCGCCAACGTCCGTCCAAATGAGTCATGGAAAGGTCAAATGCAAGGTGAATTTTTCTGGACACCATTGCCACCCTTTTGTGGGTCAGTCGCCCACCGGAAAGACTACGTTGGGCGCCTCTATTGCAAGGCCGTAGTCAGAGCGCGTCTTACGAGCGCTTTGGTGAGACCGATCTTGTAGCCATTCATGGTAAGTCCCTTGGCGCGCTTGACTGCGATCTCCGCGGCCTCCGTGATCAGGGCCTCCTCAGGCGCGCGGCCACAAAGCACGCGCTCAGCGTCAACGACGCGATATGGATATGGAGCCACACCGCCGAGAATGATGCGGGCATCCTTGCAAAGCCCATCGCTCATGGTTAGTGCCACGGCGACTTCCGAAAGCGCGAAGTCCCACGTCTTGCGGACCCGATGTTTGATGAATGCAGTACGTAGGGCAGGCGTCGGTGCGGGCACATCGACCCAAGTGATGATTTCTCCCGGTTCCAGTTTTGTGTCTGTTACGCTTCGCGGACCTTGGAAAAACTCCTCGATAGGAATTTCACGGCGCCCCGAAGGACCGGCCACGCCAATACGTGCGGAAAGAGCCGTAAGTGCCGGCGCCAAATCGGATGGATGTGACATCACACAAATCCCGCGGGCAAGCACGGAAAAATAAGTGCTGTTTTCGCCAGGGATGGCAAAACACTGCTTTCCGCCGCGCTTGTAGCATACGAATTGAGGATGCCGGAAATACCAGCACCATGGGCGCTGGCAGAGATTGCCTCCCACGGTTCCCATTGCCCGAATCTGCGTAGTCGCCACAGAAGCGGCAGCTTCCACCAGCATAGGATAAGACGCGACAACACTCGGGCACTGTTCAAGATCCTGCAAGATCACCGATGCCCCAATACGCAAGTCTCCATTCGGCTGCGTCGCTATATGTGTCAACTCAGGGATAGTCTTGATATTCACCAGTAGTTCTGGCTGACGCATCTTCGGCCCGGTGATGCGATCCTTCATCAGGCCTAGCAGGTCGGTTCCCCCCGCTATGACGCAAGCACGATCCCCGTACTTGGCGAGCCAGTGGATAGCCTCGTCGATGCTTTCGGCATCGACGTGTGCCAGTGGAGGAAGTTCAGCCAGCATCGCGGGTTCTTTGAGTTTTGAGCGCGTCCAGCACGTGCGCCGCAGTTATCGGTAGTTTGTTGATGCCGACGCCAATTGCGTGAAGCATGGCATTGCGCACTGCCGGCGTCACTCCAATGAGAGGTGCTTCGCCGATCGGTTTGGCAGAGTAGGGATGAAAACCGTCCTCTCCCTCAACATTGTCGAAAGCAAGATCAGGCACCTCAAGCGAAGTCGGCATTCGATACTGGTGCAGGTCGCAGTTCAAGAGAACACCCGTCTTTCTATCGAGAGCGATCTCTTCGTACATGCCGTAACCGAGCCCCATGATCGTTCCACCATACTGCTGTGATTCCACCAGCTTGGGATTAAGCGGACGTCCAATGTCGTGTGAGGACACCACGCGCAGTATCGAAACCTCGCCGGTCTCCAGGTCAACCTCAACTTCCGCGGCATGAGCACCGAATCCACGAAACACTACGTCCGTCGGGTTCGCTGTACGGCTTCCCGTCGCGCGAATTTCCCCTTCGCCAATGAACGCGCACGCATCGGAGAAATCCACCCCGTTCGTCTCGTCCCCACGAACGTAGATACGTCCACCCGATGCCATCAGTTCCTGCGGGGGAGCCTGAAATATATGTGCAACGGCCTCAAACAGTTGCAGACGCGCACGAGAGGCGGCCTGAAGTACCGCCGAACCCATCTCGGTTGTTATGCGCGATGCGTGGCTGGATGGGGCGTAGTGCGTCCCGTCAGTATCGCCGTAGTGAATGCGAACACGATCGGCGTCGATGCCCAGTTCCTCGGCCACGATCATGGGCAAGATGGTGATCTGTCCGGCACCGATCTCCACGACACCCGCCTGCAGCTCGACGGAGCCGTCACTTCGCAGAACGACGTCTGCCTTGGCGTTGAAGGGCGGAAATCCCCCTCGCGAAAGGCAATAAGCAGCTATTCCGATGCCTCGTCGCTTGCTGCCCGTACTGTGCGCGGCACGCGTCGCATCGCGACGCTCCCAATCTATAGCCTGTGCTACCATCTTCAGGCATTCATCGAGATGCTTGGAAGAGTACGGCAGGCTCTGGGCATCGCCACTGGCGTTCAATCCCTGAAATACCTCAATGTGGTTGAGCCGTCTGAGAGCGAGTGGATCAAGACCCAATCGAGCGGCGAGGTCATCCATTGCTGCCTCCATACAGAAGGTCGCGATTGGATCCAGGACGCCGCGTTGCGGTCCGGTCGGAACGGTGTTCGTATAGACAGCTATCAGGCGTATACGCACGTTGGGACAACGGTAAAGCTCTGAAATCTGTTCGAGTACCCGAGGGGCTGCCTTTATACATGCTGCCCGATCCGATATCGAGCACGACGTCCGTATCGATGGCAGTGAGCGAACCGTCACTAGCGGCCCCCATTCGCATCGCAACCTCGGCTGAGTAGCGCCGAGGATGGCTGACAAATTCCTCCGGGCGGGTTAATTCAAGGCGAACCGGGCGCCCGGTCAGCATGGCTAGCTTCGCCGCATAGTGAACCACGCGCTGTGCACCGGCCTTTGAGCCGAAGCCACCGCCCATGTACTTGACCACGACACGCACCTGGTCCTCGGACAGGCCGAGCGACTTGGCGAGCTCACGTTTGACGTTCCATACGCCCTGCGAAGACTTGTAGACGGTGAGCCTTGCACCATCCCAGTCGGCAATGCAGCACCGCGTCTGGATGTCGGCATGATATTGGGTGGGTAGCGTGAAATGCGTTTCCGTGACGACGTGGGCTTCCTTGAGACCACGCGTCACATCGCCTCGGCTTTGCAAGTACTCGGAACGCTGAACATTGTGGTCCCGCGCTTTTTCGACGTCGAGCACAGGGACGAGAGGTGAGCCAGTCTTCATGGCTGCCTTTGCCGTAAAGACAGCGGGCAACACCTCGTAGTCGACGTCGATCAAATCAACCGCCGCACGTGCAATGTCCGCTGTCGTAGCAGCAACGACCGCGACTTCTTGCCCGGCGTACGCTACCGTCTCTGGAAAGGCCGGCTGCGCGATCATATACCACTGAGTGTTCCAATCGTGCGTATTGTCCTTGGTGAGGATCGCCTCGACCCCGGACAAAGCGGCCGCGCGCGTTACGTCGATGCGCCGGATTCGAGCATGGGCGTGGGGACAGCGGAGAATCTTGGCATGCAACATCCCTGGCAGCGCCATGTCCGAAGAGTACTGAGCCTTGCCAGTAACCTTCTCAAGCGCATCGCGACGGTTGATGGGGCGACCAACGACAGCCAGATCGCGTTCAAGCGACGGAGGGGCATCGCCCTCAACCAGCAAGCGTCCCTTGATTTGGCTCATGCTCCTTCGGCCTTTCGTGCACGCAACTCTGCCGCTGCGGCGAGTGTCGCTTTGATTGTGTTGGGGTATGTCCCGCAACGGCAGAGGTTCCCCGCTATGGCATGCAGGATTTGGTCCTCAGTCGGCGTAAGTGTGTGGTCAAGCAATCCCTTCAGGGCCATCAGTATTCCGGGAATGCAAATGCCACATTGGACGGCGTCGTGCTCGATGAATGCGGATTGGAGGGGATGCAGCGTGTCGCCGTCTGCCAGACCTTCCACCGTTTGAACAACCCGGCCGTCCACCTCCACGGCGAGCACCGAGCATGCAAACACGGCGCGCCCGTCGAGAACGACGGTGCAACTCCCGCACTCGGCGCGGTTGCAGCCCACTTTGGTGCCGGTGAGACCAAGTTTTTCACGAAGCACTTCGGCCAGCGTGTCACGCGCGTCCACCTCAACGGGACAGGACTTACCATTGACCGTGAAGGCCATGCGTTTCTTCCTGTAGGCCGCCAGATCCGCGCCGGTTACCGCGTCCATGGATCGACCGTTTCATCCGCGATGAACAGGCTGCAACGTCTAATTCTCGACCTGTTGCTTCGTCGGATGTCAGGGGCCAGCATGCTCTCGGCTAACTTAGCTTCCAACTGTTCCATCGCTCAGTGAGGCGCTCCAGATTGTCCCGCCAGTAGGCCTTGTTGACCATGATGCCCTTGCTGTTGTTTTGCGGGGACGTCGACATCCACTGCTGCACATCAGCATCGATGAACTTGAAGGCGCTCAGGTTCGTTGGTGAATAAGCCATAAGATTGGCGACCTTAGCCTGGTTTTCGGGAAGCGTCATCTCGTTGATCAGGACCATCGCGGCATCGCGGTTCTTGCTGCCCTTGGGGACGACCAGATAGTCCCCTGCTTGCAGGTTCTGCTCCCAGCTAATCGCCAGCTTGGCACCTTTCTTGATTACGTCATAGGCCCGGCCATTGTTGATCATGCCCATAACGGCGGAGCCGTCGACGAGCTGTTGCTGCGACTGTGAGTTCGTCGACCAAAAAATTGAATCCCCCTTGATCGTATCGAGCTTGCGGAACGCGCGGTCCACGTCGAGCGGATAAAGCGCATTTGGATCGACGCCGTCGCCGAGAAGGGCAGCTTCAAGCATCGGCTGCGCCATATCGCGGACTGAACGGGGGCCAGGGAATGTTTTCAGATCAAAGTAGTCCGCCCACGTTCGTGGAGCACGATTGGCAAACGTCGTGGTGCTGTAGCCGATGTTGAACGAGAACACCATGTTTCCGACGCCATACGGATCAACGAACTTTGGATCGACTCGCGTAACGTCGACCACGGTAGTATCGATCTTTTCGAGAATCCCCTCTTGCCCAGCCGTGGACGCGAAGAAATCCTGGACATCGACGACGTCCCAGGTTGGGTTGCCGCCGTCGACCATCGTACGCAGCTTGGCGTAATCGACCGGTCCGTCCTGAAGGACCGTGGCGCCGGTCGCGCGCACGAATGGATCGCAGTAGCCAGCTTTCTCAGCATCTTGGTACGCCCCGCCCCAACTCGCGAAAACGACCCTGCGGCCCTCGAAGCGACCCGCAGCGCGTGGCGCGCGTGAGATGGCAGCCAGTGACGCCGCACCAACGACGCTGGTTATCAGGCGCCGCCTACTAATTTCAGGCACTCGCATGGTGTTCAAGGTTGGTCCCATTGGCTTCAGCCCCCTGTGCAAGCAATACCTTTGACTTGACACCATCGCAACCCAAGTCCTAATAGCGCTGTATACAACAACCACACAACAAAAATCCGAGCCGTCCACAAACGAGGGGAACGATGATGGATTTCGGTATCTTCATCCCGTGCCACCGGCTGGATGACTCGATCAGCGAGAAGGATACCATCGCCAACGCGCTTGAGGTGGCGCAACTTGCGGACGAGGCAGGCTTCAGTATCGCCTGGTTTCCAGAGCATCATCTGGTCCAATACATCGCGTGTCCCTCGCCCCTCATGCTTGCGGTCTCGGCCGCGGCGCGCACGACGCGGATCCGTGTCGGCACCGCAATCATGGTGATCCCGTACTACAATCCACTGCGGTTGGCGGGTGAACTCGGACTCGCCGATATCCTGTGCGAGGGACGCCTGGAGATTGGCTTGGGACGTGGCGCCTTCTCCTACGAGTTTGACCGCTTCGGCATTGACGAAGAGATCGCGGCACGCCGGTTGCGCGAGAGCATGGAGATTGTTGATGGCCTATTGAAGAAGGACGATTTCGAATTTCATGGCGCGTCGATGTCGTTCCCGCCAAGTACCGCGGTGCCAAAGCCGGTGCAGCGGCCGCATCCGCCAATCTGGGTCGCAGGGCGTTCGCCAGACACCACGCGCTGGAGCATCGAGCGCGGCTACAACATGCTTGCCACACCCTGGCGCGAACCTTTTGAGCGGGTCGAGCGCGCCTACAACCAATTCCAGCGCATGGTCGACGAGGTCGGTCCAGCCAAGCGGCCCAGGTTCGGTGTTTCGCGCATGACCTATGTCGGTTCTGACGAGGAGGATGCGCTGAAAGCGATGCACGATGTGCAGATCCACCATCGGGTCTTCACGCGGCTCTTTAGCAATACGGCCACTGTCGAGCAGGGTTTCACGCGCCCCGATCCTGTTGAGGACGAATACTCGCCCGAGACGCTGCGTGCCAACCTGGTTGCCGGTTCGGCTGCCTCGTGCGTCGAAAAGCTCAAGATGTACGAGGCCCTCGGCGTGGATCACTACGTCATGTATGCCGGTTTTCTTAGAGACCATGCCGCGACGGTGCGCTCGATCGCCCGGTTTGCCGAGCACGTCATGCCACACTTTGTTGGCGCCAAATCAGGAGCTACAATCTAATGCCAAATGGATTTCGCGTCCTCATTGCTGACCGGCTATTTGACGGCACCGGAAAGCCCGCTGCGGGAAAAAGCTACGTGGCAATCGAGAACGACCGCATCTTCGAGACGGGGCCAATTGCGGCGCTGGCGGCGCGGATTCCCGATGATGTGCCACGCGAGGAATTTCCCGATTGTACACTCATGCCTGGGCTGATCGATACCCATGTGCATTTGACGTTCAGCGCAAGTCCGGCGCCGTTGCGACAGCTTGAGAGCGACAGCGATTGCGCGCTGCTGCTGCGCGCGGCGACGAACGCGCGATCTGCCTTGCAGGCGGGCATCACGACGATCCGCGATCTCGGCTCGCGCAATGGCGTGATGTACGAACTCCGTAATGCTATCGCGTCTGGCATTGTACCCGGTCCCCGCGTGCTCTGCTCCGGGCGCCCCATCACCTGTTCATGCGGCCACCTCCATTTCTTGGGGGGTGTTGCGGAAGGCGTCGATGCCGTGACCAAACTCGCCTGTGAGATCGTGGAAGAAGGTGCCGACGTCATCAAGATCATCGCGACCGGTGGCAACATGACGGCGGGCTCGGACCCGCTGAAAGCGCAGTATTCGCACGACGAACTCAGCGCGATCGTACGCGTGGCGAAAGATGCTGGACTGCCGGTCACGGTGCATGCTCGCGGCGTTGAGGGCATGCGTGCTTCGGTCGTCGCCGGCGTCGACGGGATCGAACATGCGCGCATGGAAGTGGGAGCCGGCGAATGGCGTTTCGACGACGATCTGGCGCGCGAAATGGCCGACCGGGGCGTCGTCGCGGCACCCACGATGGCGGCCAGTTTCCGCGCCTTGCAGTGCCAGGGTGCGGGGAAGCCGGTGGGCGTGCGAGCGGGCGCGGTGCCCATCGAAATCCGTCAGAAGAACGCGCGACGACTCCGTGAATGTGGGGTTTCCGTGGTAACTGGAACCGATGCTGGTGCAGCCTTGGCGCGTTTTGAGGAGGCGATCAATGTGGAACTCGAGCTGCTCGTGGGCGCGGGCTGGACGCCAGCCGAGGCCCTCCAGGCAGGCACACTCGATGCCGCGCGGGCGCTGCGGCAGGACAAGGATGTGGGCAGCCTGGAGGCCGGGAAGCTTGCCGATATGGTGATCGTGCGCGGTGATCCAACGCGCAACATCAGCGACACCCGACAGGTCGAGCGTGTGTTTCAGAGCGGCCGTTGTGTCGTTGGCTCCGGCCAGGCCATTGTAGACGCGCGGCCGCATCCCTGGCCGCTCGATGAGATAGCGGAACGATCGTCGCTCCTGGCGCTATTTTGATTTTGGGAGGTCTCTTGGTAAAAACCCGACGAAATCCACCCGGCACACGTTTGAGGCTGGTCGCTGGCAAAGCGGGCGAAAGTGTGGGTGGCGACCACCGGAGCTTTGCCTACGACCAGATCAAGGAAGCGATCCTCAGCGGTGCGTTGCGTCCGCTCGAGCGCATCACCGAGGACCATCTTGCTGGGCGGTTAGGACTTAGCCGCACGCCGGTCCGCGAGGCGTTCGGGCTACTTGCAGCCGAAGGTTTGATAACTGTTGTCGCCAAACGCGGCAGTTTTGTCGCCCCGCTTGGTGTCGACGATATTCTAGAGATCTACCAGCTTCGCAGCCCGCTCGAGTGCATGACCGCGCGAATCGCAGCGAAAAACATCAGCGAGACGCAGCTTGCGCAATTGGAACGACTGATTGAAGCCGAGCTGCCACAGGATGCAACGCGATCGGTGCAAAGGTCACTGGCGCGCAGCATGGAATTTCGTGACATCGTCAACAGTTGCGCGAACAACAACCGGCTCCAGGCATTGCTCAAGCAGTTGCAGAGCCAGACCCACCGGGCGCGCGCACTGTGGCCTTCGACGCCGAGTCGGCTGAGCGAGACGTGGCGGGAGCACGCCCAGTTGCTCGAAGCCTTGAAGGCGAGGGATGCAGACGCCGCCGAACGCCTCACGCGGATCCACCTTGAGCGAGCGCAGGAACTCACCTTGGCCCAGATGCTGCGCAAGGCGGTGTGACAAACGGCCGTCGATCGCTGCGCGAGCGTGGGAGGCGATATTGCTATGCGAAGGACACTAATCCCACTACTCACTGACCGTGACCCATTCGCTTCAACCGTCATGGCTGGGCTTGACCCCATGGGTGCTAACATAAGGGCGACGGCGTCCAAATCGTCGTCATGGCCGGGCGGGTCCCGGCCACCCGTAACGGCACAAACGTTCGATCGCGGGCGCATCAAGCTGGAGGCTTTAGGCAGTTGGCCGTACATAGCAGCAACTTGCCGCTACGGGTGGCCCGGACAAGCCCGGCCATGACGGTGGTTTGGACGGCTCACAAATGCGGTCCAACGTTATGTTAGTGCCTATGGGGCGTGTCCCGGCTGATGGCCGGGTCCGATCCCCGGGACAAGCCCGGGGACTTCGGCCCGGCCAAGACGACAGAGTAAATGATCGTTGGAACGCATGGAAGCTGTCGTAGCACCGCGAGTCCTGAGTGCGGGCCAGACCGCACGACGAAAGCCTCCTCATGCCGGATTGCTGGTCCTGCCAGCGGTTCTGCTGCTGGTCGTTCTGTTCGCCTGTCCGGTTGCGTGGTTGTTGCTGCGTAGTGTCAGCACGCCAAAATGGGGCTGGGACAATTTCGCCTGGCTATTCCAACATCCGGTCTATCTGCGCGTGCTTCTCAACACCGTGGTGATCAGCGCGACCGCCACGCTGTGTTGTGCCGCGATTGGCTATCCCTTCGCCTACACCATGGCGACCGGATCAGAGCGAACGCGTCAGTTGCTCGGATTTGCGGTACTGCTGCCATTCTGGACCAGCATCCTGGTACGCACTTTTGCGTGGATAGTTCTGCTGCAACGGGCCGGGCTGATCAACCAGGTGCTGCTGGAACTCGGGTTGATCGATCGGCCCGTGCAACTGATCTATAATAGGGTTGGCACGGTCGTAGGCATGGTGCAGGTGCTGCTTCCCTTCATGGTATTGCCGCTGTATTCCTTTATGGTGCGAATCAATCCGATATATATTCGGGCCGCCACCACGCTCGGCGCCAGCCCTGGCCGCGCGTTCTGGCGTATCTACTTGCCTCTCAGCATGCCTGGGCTGATGGCTGGCAGCACACTCGTCTTTATCGTCGCGCTCGGCTACTTCATCACGCCGGCGCTGCTCGGTGGCCCGGCGGACACGATGGTGGCGCAGTTGATTCAGCAGCAGGTTGCCAACTTCGGAGATTGGGGGCGCGCGGGAGCGCTGGCCGTCCTGTTGTTGGGCGGCACTGCGCTGGTTCTGGTCGTCACGCGCCGCCTGTTCACTTCCCGTGAGACCTGGAGCGTGATGTGAGTCCGGGTGCGATGGCACGACGCATCGTTTGCGGCCTGACGGTCTGCTACCTAGTCGGACCGCTGATCATCGTCGTGATCCTGTCATTCAGCGCCGCACAATTCCTGACCTTTCCACCGCCTGCATTCTCTTTCCAGTTGTACCGCAATCTGCTGGATGATCCGCGATGGGGGGACTCATTCCTCACAAGCGTGATGATCATGATCCCGACTGCCCTCGCGGCGACGCTTGCAGCGACCGCCGCCGCTTACGGGTCGATCCGTCTGCCGCCGCGCGTGGCGACGTTTGTCTCAGGGCTGATCCTGGCGCCGATCATCGTGCCGGTCATTATTACCGCGGCGGCTATCTACGGATTGTTTCAGCGCCTCCAGCTCAACGGCACGCTCGCGGGTCTGATCCTTGCCCATATTGTGGTCACTATACCCTACGTGTTCATCACAGTGACCGCGGCGCTTAAGGCGATCGATCCCCGCCTCGAGGCTGCCGCCCGCACACTTGGTGCACCGCTTCATACAGCCTTCCGCCGCGTCGTGCTGCCCCTCATAATGCCGGCGGTGTTGTCCGGATTGCTGTTTGCGATGGTCGTGTCGTTCGATGAACTGGTGATATCGCTCTTTATCAGCACGCCAGAGGTCCGGCCGCTTACGGTTCAGATGTGGTCCGACATCATGGGCGACGTCGACCCGACAATCGCGGCGATCTCATCGCTGCTACTCGGTGTCGCGCTCCTCGCGATGTGCGCCCAACACGCTGTGCGTTTGATATTGCGCAGTCGCAATAGGATGGATGGCATTGCTCAACCATTGTGACGATGTGCGGAATGGGCACGCGCGGGTGGGTGGCGCCACGCTCGAAGTCGTGGGCCTTGCCAAGCGCTATGGAGGCATTACGGCAGTCGAGCACGTCGACCTGAGCGTGGCCAAGGGCGAGTTCGTGACCTTTCTCGGGCCTTCGGGCTCGGGCAAGACCACGACGCTGATGATGGTCGCGGGGCTTCAGCAACCGACCAGCGGCCAGATGTTTTTGGACGGCACGCCGCTCGAACCTGTTCCGGCGCATAAGCGCAACATCGGCGTGGTGTTCCAGCAATACGCGTTGTTTCCGCACATGACCGTCGCGGACAACTTACGGTTTCCGCTCGATATGCGTCGCGTGCCAAAACACGAGGCGGATAAGCGGATTCACGAAGTACTGCGGCTGGTCGACCTTGCAACCCAGCATCGCCGCTTGCCGGCCCAGCTATCAGGTGGCCAGCAACAGCGCGTCGCGCTCGCGCGGGCTATCGTGTTCGAGCCGTCGTTGTTGTTGATGGACGAGCCATTGGGCGCGCTCGACCGCAAGCTCCGAGAGCAGATGCAAACCGAGATCGCGCGGCTTCACAAGGAGCTCGACATGACCGTGCTCTATGTGACGCACGATCAGTCCGAGGCATTGATGCTGAGCCACCGGATCGCTGTCTTCAACCACGGCCGGATCGATCAGATCGGTACGCCGGCAGAACTCTATGAGCGGCCGCGAACGCGCTTCGTCGCGGCGTTCCTCGGTGATTCCTGCTTCCTCCCCGGCAAGGTCACGCGCGTTTCCTGCGAGTTCGCCGAAATTGAGACTGCCCATGGTCTGCTCCGTGGCCGCAACAGCGGTGCACTTGGGCCGGGTGCCGCGGCTTTGTTGGCCGTGCGGCCGGAGCGGATCACGCTGTCTCGGCACGCCAGTGGCAAGGCCGACAATAACCTCACAGGCACCTTGCAGCAGATCGTCTATCTCGGCCAGTCGCGGAAGTTGGTTGTACGGCTGGGCGATGGAACGGTCGTGAGCGCGCTTGCTCCGATAACGGCCGAAGGTGAGGGCGGATTTGATCCGGGCGATTATGTCGAACTCGCCTGGTCAAGCCGCGGGTGCAATGTGCTTACCGATGTTGGCGAGGCGAACGATGCAGAGTGATCCGCTTTTCGATATTCATCCCGATATGGCGGAGCTGGTTGCGGCCAAGCTTGCGGTCCCGCAGAGCGCGGAAGCCAACTCCTCGCGGGTTGCCTGGAATGAATACGGCGCGCGGTTGCAGCAACCTTATCCGAGCGGCATGGTGGTGGATGATACCACCTTCGACGTCGCCGGCACGACAGGGCGCAAAATCGCGCTGCGCATCTACCGGCCGAGCAACGCGCCGCAGCCGTCCCCCTGCGTGCTGTATATTCACGGCGGCGGGTTCGTAAAAGGCAGTCTGGAGAGTGGGGACGCGATCGCCTGGGGCATTGCCGACCAGATAGGCGTGGTTGTGGTCAGCGTCGACTACCGGCTCGCTCCGGAACACCCGTACCCGGCCGCAGTCGAGG
Source organism: uncultured Alphaproteobacteria bacterium (assembly GCA_963733475.1). Lineage (GTDB taxonomy): Bacteria > Pseudomonadota > Alphaproteobacteria > Acetobacterales > Acetobacteraceae > JAMXLO01. The sequence continues at coordinate 71,533 of CAVTEC010000019.1, forward strand.
ACTGCTATGCGACGGCCAAATATATCTCGGCGCGCGGGCCAGCGTTGGGCGTTGACGCCACGCGGCTAGCGGTTTGGGGCGACAGTGCCGGTGGGAACCTGGCGGCAGCGCTCTGCCTGATGGCACGGGATCGGCGTGAACCCCGGATTGTCGCCCAGGCGCTCAATTATCCATGCCTGACCGACGAGCTGAGTTCCGGTACCTATCGCGACTATGCCCTGTCCCCAGGCCTCACGACCGCCGGCATGGAGCGCAACTGGGATCACTATCTGGGTGGCAAGCGGCCGTCCTACGAACCCTATGCGGCACCGCTCAAAGCGCCCGATCTGGGTGGGCTACCACCGGCGCACATTCATGTGGCCGAGATTGACCCTCTTGCCGATGATGGCCGAGAGTACGCACAACGGCTGGAGAGCGCGGGATGCTCGGTTGAACTGCGTGTGGCTGAGCGCATGATTCACGGTTTTCTGCGCGCGCGCTTCACTGGTTCGGCGGCTGCCGCGGAGTTCGCTCGGCCTTGCGCGTTCCTTAAGTCGGCCCTGTTCGACAATCCGGTCACGTCGGAGGGTTAGAAGAGGCAATCATCGTCGGCTAAGAGGATCTTCACGGATGGCCCAGGCTAACCCGGGCCAATCAAGCAATCCGCGGGCCGCGCCCGATACGCCGATGGGTCCGGCGGACCGCCGCTTGCCACGGTGACGGGTGCCAGTCATTTTCCGGATTGCCCGCGATTGCGAGGTCAATCACGCTGCTGCGGCAGTTGGAGGCTGACGGCTCGGCTCCACGCAAGGGAGACCACATCCATGACGATCGATGTAGCGACCGGCATTGTCCGCATTCTCAAGCAGGAGGGTGTGGCTTGGGTTTCGACCTTCCCTGTCTGCCGGGTGAACAACGCGCTCGGCCGGGAAGGCGTGCCGATGCTGATGATGCGCGACGACCGCTATGCCGTCGCGGTCGCCGATGCGTTCTCGCGCATCACCGCGGGCTCACGGATCGGGGTGTGCACCTTCCAAGGGGGCGTCAATGCCGCCGGCATGCAGTACGCCTACGCTGGGATGGCGCAGGCCTTTGAGGATGGCTCGCCCGTTCTGTGCATCACCGATGGCGTGCCGGCCGGCAGCTCGGGCAACAGCCAGTACGATGTCGCATCGGCCATGAAGACCGTGTCGAAGTGGTTCGGCTATCTCGACAAGCCCGAGCGCACGCCGGAGTTCATGCGCCGCGCCTTCACAATGCTGCGCAGCGGCAGACCGGGGCCTGTGATTCTGGCCATTCCGAATGCCACGGCCACCTACGACGAAACGGCAGACCCCTACCGTCCCGTGAAGGGCTGGAAATCGGCGCCGGACCCGGCGGATGTGCGCGCCGCGGTTGAACAACTCCTGGCAGCCCGTGATCCGCTGATCTACGCCGGCGAGGGCGTCATCTACGCGGGCGCCTCGGACGAACTGAAAGCGTTTGCCGAACTCGTGAATGTGCCGGTGATCACGACACTCAAGGCCAAGGGGGCGTTCCCGGAGGACCATCCACTGTTCGTCGGCGTGCGCGGCGATCAGATCGCACACTACCTGAACAAGAGTGACGTCATCCTCGCGGTGGGATCGAGCCTGTCGCCGGGACGCTTCAGCCACGGCATTCCTGATGCGGCGAAGAAGACCATCATCCTGTGCAACGTCGACGAGTTGCACATCAACAAGATGATTCCCATGGCGCATGCGGTGATCGGCGATGCGCGCCTGACCTTGCAGGCGTTGCGGCAGGAGGTGTCCGAGCGCACGTCCGGTGCCGGACGGGCGGCTGGCAACGTGGCGGCGGAGGTGAGGGCGGCACGCGACGAGGCGCTCGCTCGATACCGGCAGGTGATGAACTCGGGCGAGACGCCGATCAATCCGTATCGGGTGTACGGCGATCTTATGGCCGTGCTGGATCTGCGCAATTCGTTCGTGACGCACGAGTCCGGCAACACGCGCGACCAGTTGAGCACCGTGTTCGACACGCTCATTCCGCGCGGGTTCCTGGGCTGGGGCAATGTTTCTACCCTCGGCTTCAGCCTGGCTGCTGCCATCGCCGCCAAGAAGGCGTTTCCGGACAGGGCATCCGTGGCGGTGACCGGCGAGGCGGGCCTTGGCTACATGCTCGGCAACCTTGAGGTGCTGCTGCGCGAGAAACTCGGGGTCACGGTCGTGCACATCAGCAATGGCGGCTTTGCGGGCTATGGACCCGGCTTCTGGGGGGCAGGACACGATCCCTTCACCCACCAGGTGATGGGTTACGACGAGGTGGATATGTCGAAGGTCATCGGCGCCCTCGGCTTCCATACCGAGCGGGTGAGCGAGCCAACCGAAATCGTCCCGGCCCTGCGGCGGGCGCTCGACGTCAATACGTCGGGGCGGCCGGCGTATATCGAGTTCATCTGTTCCCAGTACCCGGTGTACGGGCAGTGGGTTGGTCGGGGCGAGGGGTGAAACGATGCCGAAGCTGATCCCCGTCGCCGACGCTTTGAGCAAGCCGTTCTGGGATGCTGTCAATCAACGGCGGCTCGTGTTGCAGCACTGTAGTGCGTGCGACCGGCTGCAATACCCGCCGCAGCAGGCGTGCCAGGTGTGTGGGTCGGCCGCCGGTCTGGCGTGGCGGGAGGTCGAGGGACGCGGCCATATCGCGAGCTACATCGTGATCGAGGATGGCCGGCTGAACCGGCGCATGCCCGATCAGCCGTATAACATGGCGATGGTGACGCTGGATGCGGACCCGCGGGTCAATTTCTATGCCAATCTCCCAGGGACCGCGCCCTACAAGGTGCCGGTCGGCGCTGCCGTCGAGGTGACATTCGAGGAGGTGGCCCCGGACCAGCTCATCCACGAGTGGCGGGTCGTTGGGTAGTGGTTTGCGACATCCCCGGGTTGTCTGTGCGGGTCGTTCTGCCGAAAGCATTTAACACGGAGAGCACGAAGGACCACGGAGCAGCACGGAGCGGATTAGATGACAAATCGGCGAAGGCCGTCCTTCAACAGCGGGGCATGGAAATTGAAAAGCAGCCCGACGCGGAGGCCGCTTATGCGGAGATAGGTCAGCACCTGCGCGTCGTGTGCCGGCACCAATTTGGCAACCGCTTTGATTTCAACGACCACTTGGCGATCTACGAGGATGTCGGCGCGGAAGCCTTCGTCGAATTGGACGCCCTTGTAAGTGACCGGAATTCCAACCTGCCGCTCAAAGGCGATTCCAGCCTGTGCCAACTCATGACACAGGCAGCCCTCGTATACGGATTCCAGCATACCTGGACCGGTGACCCGATGCACCTCGATGGCGAGGCCGATGACCTGCTCGGTCAGTTGGCGCGCAAGCAGCATACCGCTTTGCCTCCGTGCTGCTTCGTGGTCCTTCGTGGCCTCCGTGTTAAAAGCTTAACCTTAAGGAACCGCGAACGCCCGGGAGAAGTGGAACCATGAGCGCACCAGACCAGTATCAGTGGCGGCGAGACAAGGACGGGCTCGGCGTATGGGAGCACCGCGGCAAGGTCGCGGTGGCTGGTGTCGGACATTCGCCGGTCGACTGAGTGCGACAAGAGGAGACGCAGCATGGACCGATTCACCGGTGGTTGCCTGTGCGGCAACGTCCGAATTGTCGCGTCGGGACTCCCATACAGGGTCGGACTTTGTCACTGTCTCGACTGCCGCAAGCATCATGGGGCCCTGTTTCACGCTTCCGCGGTCTTCCCTCAGGATGCTGTGACGATCGATGGCGAAACACGCGACTACGCCGGGCGGTTTTTCTGTCCCCGCTGCGGTTCGCCGGTTTTTGGACGCTGGGCCGACGAAATCGGAGTGAACCTGGGATGCCTGGATGCCCCTGACCAACTGATGCCAACCTACGAAAGCTGGATCGTCCGTCGCGAGTCCTGGTTGCCGCCGTTTCCGCTTACGAGACGATACAACCGCGATCGTGACGCCTTGACTCGCTTTGAGAAGTAGGTCGCACGAACGGTGAGAGGGAAGGTGGAACCATGAGCGCGCCAGACCGGTATCAGTGGCGGCGAGACAAGGACGGGCTCGGCGTATGGGAGCACCGCGGCAAGGTCGCCGTGGCTGGTGTCGGACATTCGCCGGTTGATCGTCGCTGGGACGGCGTCTCGATGGACAAGACGCTCGGTGCCTACTCCATCCTGGCCTGCCAGAAGGCGATGGACGAGGCAGGCGTGACGGCGGATCAGATCGACGGCGTCATCTGCTGCGACAGCCATATCGCAGGCGGCAGCGGCGGCTCCGCATCGCAGTGGGCGCCTCGGCCGTACTTTGCACCGCCATACGATTCGGAGTGGGGACTCACTCTGGTCAACGCGAAGTGGCTCATCGCGCAGATGGGCCTGCCCAACGTCAAATTTGCCCCGACTGGATTGCCGACGATCAGCGAAATGGTGGGCATGGCTGCGCAGGCCGTGGGTGACGGCCGTTGCCACACCTGTCTCGTGATCTACCCGACCGGCAATCTCGAAGGCCGCTATCGCCGCGGTGGCGAGAACGCCGACGACTACGCTCGCGGCGCTCGCCAATGGATGGCACCCTGGGGCAATCACGGCGGCAACGATTTCATCAACATGTTCCCGCATGGTCAGTATTGTCTGAGATATGGCGGCAAGCACGACGACCTCGCGCCGTTCGTCATCAACCAGCACCGCAACGGGCTGCTCACGCCGTGGGGGTTCAATGCCACGCACAACGTGCCGCAGCTCACCGTCGAGGAGTACCTGAATTCGCGCTACGTGCTGAACCCGCTCCGGCTTTGGGACTGCGATCGGCCGGTCAATGCATCGACCGCGTATCTCTTCACGACGGCCGAGCGCGCGCGCGATATGCGGCAGTCGCCGGTCTATGTGCTCAATCACTCACAGCACAATTTTAAGCAGCGCAGCACCCAGGCCGATCTGGAGGAGATCGAGGATTGGACCGACCGCGCCGCACGGAGAATGTACGAGGGTGCCGGACTTGGGCCCACGGACGTTGATATATTCAATCCATACGACGGCTATGCACCCATGGCGCAGTTCTTCCTGGAGGCGTTCCAGTGGCACGGCGTCAAACGCGGCGATGCGTTCGCATTCTACGCCGGCGATATCAGGGTGGAGGGACCGCACCCGTTCTGCTCGAGCGGCGGCAATCTTGGGAACGGGCGCACCCGTACGGCGATGTACACCGACTGCATGGAGCAGCTCCGCGGTTCGGCCGGCGCACGGCAGGTCGCGGTTCGGGCGGAGACTGCGCTGGGGGCATTCACCACACCTAGCAGCGGGGGGTGGATCATGTTTGGGAAATCGCCGAGCTGAGGGGATCTGTGGCATTGGAGATCATCGGCTCGCGGCGGTCACTCCTAGCCATGTTCAGTGCAATGTGTGTGACTGGGCGCCAGAGGTTGACCCTCCATCGGCGTCGATCCACACACGCGGCTATGGAAGATGCGAGCGGAAACTGCTAACCTTGACGATTGGTGACCCCAACCCGAGCGGCGCATGACCATCGACATATCTCATGAGATCGAAACCCGGCTTGTTGACGAAGCACGGCGGCGCGGCGTTTCCATGGACACGCTGCTCAAGCGCTTCATCGATGAACGTGCCGCGCTGACGCACCCGACAACTGCTCGCCCTGATTTGCCGGTTTGGCACCTTGGCAGCATCGGGGCCTTGCATCGTCGCGACATCTACGACGATGTCCGTTGAGCCGGGTCTCGCCGACACAAACGTTCTCATCTACGCGCTTGACGCCGACGCTCCGCATCACACGACAGCACGAGCCTTGCTGGAAGCGGCGCGCGACGGCTCTGCAACGCTCTATGTGACACCGCAGATACTCTGCGAGTTTTACGCCGTGGTGACCAATGCGCGGCGCGTGGCGAAGCCGCGGTCGCCGGCGGAGGCTTTGGACGCGATCTCCGAACTGCTGAAGTTTCTTCACGTGCTGCCGGTTCCGGCACATGTCGTGGGCGGTTGGATGAATTTGGTGCGTCGTCATCCGGTCACCGGCCCTGATGTGTTCGATTTGCAAATTGTCGCGTCGATGCAGGCGAACGACGTGCAGCGTATCTACACGTTCAACACGCGCGACTTCGAGATGATCGGAGAGATTTCGGTTGTCACGCCGTAAGCAATGAGGAGTACCTCAATTCGCGCTACGTGCTGAACCCGCTCCGGCTTTGGGACTGCGATCGGCCGGTCAACGCATCGACCGCGTATCTCTTCACGACGGCCGAGCGCGCCCGCGACATGCGGCAGCCGCCGGTCTATGTGCTCAATCACTCGCAGCACAGTTTTAAGCAGCGCAGCACCCAGGCCGATCTGGAGGAAATCGAGGACTGGACCGACCGCGCCGCGCGGAGGATGTACAAGGGTGCCGGGCTTGGGCCTGCGGATGTCGATGTCTTCAATCCGTACGACGGCTATGCACCCATCGCGCAGTTCTTCCTGGAGGCGTTCCAGTGGCACGGCGTCAAACGCGGCGATGCGTTCGCGTTCTACGCTGGCGATATCAGGGTGGAGGGACCGCAGCCGTTCTGCTCGAGCGGTGGCAATCTGGGGAACGGGCGGACGCGGACGGCCATGTACACCGACTGCATCGAGCAGCTCCGCGGCACGGCCGGCGCGCGGCAGGTCACGGTTCGGGCGGAGACAGCACTGGGGGCATTCACCACGCCTAGCAGTGGGGGGTGGATCATGTTTGGCAAGTCGCCGAGGTGACGACCCTCATAGCCGACTCCGATATCCTGTCTGGCTGAACGCTGTCAGCTTCGATGCACGCTCCAGAATAGCGCGAACGGCGCTTTCACGTGGCCCTGGATGTTTGACCGAAACGCTGTTGGCTGGAAGATCTGTGCGAGTGGAATGTAGGGCACGGTCTGCAGTGCCTCTAACTGGACCTGTTCGGCGATCGCCTTTTGCGACTTCAGGTCGGGCGCGTCGAACCAGGCTGCGCGCAAGGTCTCCAGCTTCTCGTCATTCGGCCAGCCGAACCAGGCTTTCGCGCCGCTGCCCCGCAGGGCGAAGTTGCTGCCGGGATTGTTGATTGTCATCCCGTCCAGCGCGGTATTGAACGTGTTCCAGCCGCCCTGATCTATCGCATTCCGACTGGTTCTGCGGGAGATGACCGTACCCCAGTCCATCGGCTGGAAGTCCACATTCAAGCCCAGCTTGAGGAACACATCCCGGGCCACCTGCGCATTTTGGCTGTAAACAGGCCGATCGCTGGGCGATAGCATGACCACTTTCTCGCCAGCGTAACCCGACTGCGCAACCAATTCCTTCGCTGCCGCCAGATTGCGCGGCTTTGTCAGGACCTCGAGCCCTACGTGGCTCGCCATCGGCTGGCCTTCGCAAAAATACCCGGCAGGCAGGCGACCAAGGTCGGACTGGTCCCCGATCGCCGACGCGGTGAAGAGTTTTTGATCGATCGCCGGCAGCAATGCACGCCGCAGCTTCGGGTTGTTGAACGGTGGTTGCAGATGATTGAGCGCGAGAATCAGTTGCCATCCAAACGGATCAATCACCTTGACCAGCACATTCGGTGACCTTTTCAACATGGGACAGAGATCGATCATCGGCTGCTCGATCCAGTCCACTTCGCCCTGTTGCAGAGCGGCAGCGGCAGTCGCCTCGTCCGGCTGCACGATCCATTCGACCCGGTCGAAATGTGCCACCTTGCCACCGGCGTAGAGGCTTGGTGGTTCCTGCCGCGGTACATAGCGGTCAAACCGCGCATAGCCCGCACGGGCACCGGAAACCCATTCGTCGGGGAGGAACCGGAACGGCCCCGATCCGATGGCTTCCTTGACCTGCTCGGAGGATGGCGTTTTCGCCATACGCTCGGGCATCATGAAGCAATTGCGCGCTCCGAGCCCGTAGAGCATCTGGCCGAACGGTTTCTTCAGCCGGATCTGAAGTCGCCGATCATCGATGACCACGATATCATTCGTCGCTGCCATCAATACCTGCCCGAACGAATTGCGGGAGCCCCATCGGCGCAGGGACGTCACGCAATCCTTCGCAAGCACCTTCTCACCGTCGTGGAACATCAACCCATCACGCAGCGTGAAGGTCCAGGTCAGCTTGTCGTCCGACAGCTCGTGCCCAGCGCACATCTGCGGCTGCAATTGGCCAGCGTCATCAATTCCGTACAGCGTGTCGAACACCAGATATCCATGCTCCTGAGCCACCAACGCCGTGGTCCAGATGGGATCAATCGCTGAAAGATTGGCATTCGGTATGAACCGCAGCGGCCGCGCTTCAGCGCGTGCCAGTGCGGGGGCCATCAGCAGCGGTACAGCCTTCAGTAAATCACGACGGCGCATTTTTTTCCTCCCTTTATCTTTGGTATTTCTTTTGGTCTTTATTTGCCGCAGGTACGCGGTAAGCATCGGCTGCGAGGAATGCTGCGAGCTGGCGTTCGATCAGGGTTACTCTTTGACGCCGTCGACGCCCGGCACACGAACACAGGGAATATTGCCCGACCGGCTGACCTCAATCAACCTTATGTCGCCTGGACTATTGGCTCAGACGTCGATGAGGTATCGTCGACATGGCCACTGTCACGGTGCTGCCGGATCATCGCCGCGAACGCTCCGTGGCAGGCGCCGTCATGAAGCATCCGGCGCGCCCGAAACTGGCACGCGCCCGAGGCAATTAGCGCGTAGCCGGGATCAAATTCGGTATCCGTCGAAACGTTGCCTGTGCGCCGAAACCCTGTGGTAACCCGCATCGTTTACTCTGTTTGCCATGTGCCCGCGCCCACCGGACCGGAAGCGACATGCTTACCTGCTGGACCGCGTGGGCCTGCGGTTGTCGAAGGGACGCCGCGTCGACGGATTGTGGATCGGGGTGACCGGGCAACGCGAGACCGACCGGATCCTCGCACGTGTCGAGCAAGCGTTAGCATTGATCGCATGTTACGACACCCTCCGCTATTGCCAATTGCTGCGCGAGCTCGATCGCATCTGGGTAGTACTGCTCCCCGGTGCGGTGGGCGATTATAGGGCGGCGATCAGGACATGTCGGCTGGACCCACGATTCGTCCTGGCCGATGCATCCACGCTGGAGCAAATCGCGGCGGTGATCGTGCATGAGGCAACGCATGCGCGACTGGATCGGCTAGGCGTGACCTATACGGAGCAACAACGCCCAAGGATCGAGGCAATTTGCGTCCGCCGCGAGATAGCCTTCGCCGACAAACTGCCGCGGGGCCAACATGTGCGAGCGCTGGAAGAGCGGCGGCTGGCAATGTATGGAAATTCGAATCTCTGGACCGACGTGGACATTCGCGCGCGCCTTATCAAAGGCAATAGGGAAAACCTGCGCCATGTCGGCTGTCCCGAATGGCTGATACGAGCGATACTCGCGGTCGGGACCGCAATATTCAGGCTGCGACAGATGCGTTCGGACGGGGTCGGTCGGCGCGAGTAATACCAAAACTTACTGACCCTGACTCATCGGTCGCCCAGTCGTCATGGCCGCGCCGAAGTCCCCGGGCTTGTCCCGGGGATCGGACCAGGCCATCAGCGTACATTGGCACCATTGTGCCGCTGAGACTGATGGCCGGCTCGGCGGCCGGCCATGACGGATAGAGCGAATGGGTCGCGGTCAGCGAGTAGTGGTTTAACTTTTCGGTGACGGGCCATCGGTGGTCCGGCGCTCTAAGCACGCCGCGCGAGCCTGGACATTCGGTTGTCCCGACCACGGCCGGGACCCTCAACTTTCCTCCGCGCCGTCGCCTCGCTTCCCAGCATCGCCGCCTGCATCTCCAACATCCGCACAGTCCTTTCGAACTCGCCGCCATTCCCGATCAGCGGCGCATAGCCGAACGACTGCCAGATCATCGCGACGCGCGCCTCATCCGGCGCGAAATCCGGATGCAGTTGCATCACCCCGCCCGCATTGGCGAATGCATTGCGACCACCCGTCTCAAGATAGGTCTCTGCCGGCAAGCCTTCCGCCAGCACCACCTCGTGCCGATCCAACTCAATGTGGAAATAGCTTACAACATCCACTTCGATCTGCCGGATCGTGCTGTCATTCACCAGGAACTTGATCGGGATCAGCACACCTTCGACGAACACCGAATGATCCGGCGACAGCAGCAGCGGTCGCTTCGGCCGATCCTGGCCAAACGCATGGGCCGCGATGCGGATCGGCAGTGCGCGCTCGCGATTGATGTGCCGGGTGCAATCGACGTGCCGGTAGCCGATCCATTGGATCCGCTCCCGCTTGCCGGACAAGGTGACCACCATATCGCCTTCACGCAGCCTCTCGACCGCGACGTATCCACGTGGTGTCAGGATGCGCGAACCCGCGGCAAAGCAGGGCGCGGTCCCGGTGACGGTGATCGCCGAACCACTCGCGCCGTCGGAACCCACATGGAACGTTGCCGCCGAATAGTCGCCGGCGATCGCCAGCGTCGCCAGCAATGTCGTGCCGTTGAAGATCGATAGCGCGCCCGACTGCCACGACGCTGTGGTTGCGGTGATGCCAGCCAGATCGATCGTGTTGCCGGCATGGAAATGGACGAGCGTCGCGCCGAAGCTGCTCGGATTGGTGAGCTGCAACGTGCCAGTGTTATCGCTAAACACCAGCGTCTGGGTCGCACCGATTGCGGCTGTCAACCGCGCAACCGCGCTGCCGCTGATCTCGATCGTGCCGCTGCCATTGTTGATCGCCGAGCTCACCACCAGATGGTCAGCGTTTCCCGCGATAATCGTCCCATCGTTCTGGAATGTGCTGCCCGCGACCAAGAACGTGCCGCCGCTGGCGATCGCCGCGATCGTGCCTTGTAGATCGGTGACGCCGCCCAGCACATCCAGTTCCGCCAGCGCACCCGTGACGGAGCTGACGATCGTCGCCTCGCTTCCGATGTCGAACGTGCCGCCGGAAAGCGCCGGCTCCAGAACGTCGACCCCGCTCGCGTTACCAATATTGACGGTGACGTTATTGAGCGTCTGGCCAGCCGAATTGAACACCGGGTACTGGTTGTAGAATTCCACCGTGTCATTCTGGCCGGTGACAGCGACCGTGCCGGATAGCGTTCCGCTTGAATTGGTGAAGGTGACACCCTGGTTGATCGTCAAGTTCGTGTAGGCGGTCGAGACCGCGAATGGGCCTTCAAAGAGAATGTTCTGAAACGAGGCGTTGTCTGGTTCGATATTGAAGTTGCCGTTCGGGATGACAGTCGCATTGCGCATGTTGCCTAACAACAGACCGACGTTGAACTCGCTGCCTGGCCCAAACGCGATAGTGCCATTGCCGCCATCGAATTCGCCGTCGAAAACCGTGGTTGCACCCTGGTTCACGATGCTGCCGAGCGAGCCAAGCGTGAACGGTCCCGACGCCAGCACCAGCGTCGAGCCACTGCCAAGCCTTATGGTGCCCAGATTGCTCATTTGAGCGGCGACACCGCTGTAGTAGATTTCGAACTGCGAAGTGCCACTGACCGATATTGCAGCAGTCGCGGCGTTGATGAAGTTGCCGAACCCTGGCCCGATCTCGAAGTCCTCGCCATTGCTGATCGCGATGGTGCCCTGATTGGTGAAGCCCTCGTCCGGACTGATCACGAACGATCCTTTGGCCGCGGAAGCGATGATCGTCCCCTGGTTGATCACCGACGTGTAGTCCTGGTTGCTCGTGCTGCTGATCTCAGCCTGCGTATTGGCCACGCTGCTGTTGACCGTAAGATGTGGTCCCAGTGTGAGCACCGGGCCGTTGCCGCCGCCAATATCGATCTCGGTCAGCGGACTGAAGCTGTCGGTGCCGTTGAGATTGATCGTGGCATTGTCGATCGTCTGGCTGCCCAGGAAGTTGAGCTGTGCATCGTTGCCCTCGGTCAGGCTGATCGTGCCGGCCCCGGTCCCGCCGGCGCCAACCACGGTTAGGCTATTCTCGACGATCAGCAGGCCTTCGCTGTTCGCGATATTGAGCGGTCCCTGATAGGTCACCCCGCTGAACACGCCATCATTGAACGAGAAGCCGTTGCCGGTCGCATCGGCAATCGTGCCGCCGCTCACCACGCCGGTGTGCGTCAGGTTGACCGTGCCAAGTTCCTTGCCGGTGCCGACAACATTCAGCGTCGCACCGGCATTGTTGAGCGTACCCACCAGGCTGACATTGGTGGCGCCGTTGATCGTGCCCAGCCCCGCCGTGGTGAACACGCCGTCGAGATTGAGCGCCGCATTGGCAGACAGGTTGATGACGCCGCTGTTGGTCCACGTGCCGCGCACCCCGCCGGATCGGCCGTCGTCATATCCGATCGTGAGTGTGCTGCCCGTGGCAGCGATGGTTCCCTGGTTGGCGAATGTGAGCGGCACGATCGACAATACACTGACCGGTACAGCATCACTGATGGTACCGTTGCTGATCAGCACGCCGCTACCACCGAAACTGGCAGAACCAGACGGCACCGAGACGGTCTCGCCGGCTCCCAATGTCAGCGTGCCGCCGCTTTGCACCAGCACCGTACCGTTCAGAACGAGCGGTGTGGCGGCGAGTGTCTGATTGCCGGAAAAGCTCAGCACGGCGCTATCGACGATGGAGTGGGCGGTCAGTGTGCCCAGCACCGCAAGCGTGTCAGTGCCGCCAATTGTCACGGCATTGACGGCAATGCTTTCACCGCCGCCGATCGTCACAGTGTTGCTGCCGCCATTGGCGATGACGGCATTGTCGATGCTGGTGGGGAGCGCGTTGCGATCCCAGTCTGATGGAATGCTCCAGTCGGCACTCGCGCCGATCCAATTGAACGTGTTGATTATCGTTATGTCGGTTCCGCCCGTTCCATCCGGCACGATGCGAAAGCTGCCGCTGCTGAACGCTCCTTGCAGATGCAGTGTCGCTGTGTTGTTGGAGGCATCGGTAAGGATCAGCGAATTACTGCTGAACGACTCGGTCACCGCCGCGAAGCCCGTGACATCGATCGTGTCACCGCTGGTGAAACCGCCGATGGCGATCGTGCCGAAGCCAGCGCCGCTGGCGGTACCGATAACTGTCCAGCGGGAGCCGCTATCGAACTGCAGCGACCCGAAATTCGTGATGGAGCCTCCGAAACCGGCAAGCCGCCCGGCGCTTGCCGCGGAAGTCAATTCCATCGTGCCGGTTCCGCCGCAGACGTGGCCGTTGAACACGGCACCGGGCGCTACGATCAGCCGGTCGGTTGTGCTATGGGTGTAGAAGATGACGGCGGCATCGAGCGTCCCGGTGATCACGCCGCTATTGATGATCGTGCCGGTACCATTGTGAAATTTGACGCCATAGGTAATGCCAGAAATTGTCGCACCGGCGTTGTTGATGACGAGGCCGCCGCCTCGCATGCACTTCCCGGCGAACCCGCCGATGATGACGCCGCTGTTGATGACGGTGCCGGAGCCGATCGTCCCGAAGTATACGCCATCGGCCTGGCTTCCGATGATAGTGCCACCGGGCAGGTTGGTCACCGTCCCCGATCCGCCGATATTGACACCGATATCAACGCCAATGATCCGATCGCTCGTCCCGTTGGTGACCACCCCGTTGGCGACATAGGTAAGATTGTTGCCAAGCTGGATGCCGGTGCTGGCACTGCCGCCGATCAATCCAGAGTTGGCGACGGTCCAGCTATTCGAGCCGCCGCCTGGACCGAATAGCGCGATGCCACTGCTCGGTGTGATGGTGCCGGTCACCGAGACCGGATTTTGTCCCTGGCTGGTCAGCGTAATGCCCGAGGCATATTTGCCGGAAAACACGGTAGCCATCGGTACCTTCGTCGATGCGGCGCGCGATAGGGATCGGATGATTCGCTGACACGCCCCTCCCGTCATTCCTGCGACAGCAGGAACCCAGGGCGAGGTTTGTGTCAGTGGCTCCGGGTTCCCGCTTTTCGCGGGAATGACGATGGAGCTGGTGCATCACCCGTGTAAGTCAGCGCACTAGATAGCGGCAGTCGCATTAACGATCGGTGAATAGAAGTACGGTTAGCTTTGCCATTCGATCGATAACCCGCCATAACGGTCACGCCAGTCCCGATGCCAATCCATCTGCCTGCAATGTTGGCCTGTCTGCTTCTGCTGCTCGGCGTGGAGCGAGCGCGTGCGCAGATGCCTGACGATCCGCATCTGGCCTGCGACCGGGCGGCTGCGCAGGCAGAACGGATTTCGAGCCTGCCCGCGGGGTTGCTCGCTGCCATTGGCACGGTCGAGAGCGGCCGGGCGGACGCCACGGGCACCTATCGCAGGGCCTGGCCATGGAGCATCAATGCGGACGGCTGGGGTTACTTTGCCGCCAGCAAGACTGAGGCGATCAGCACGGTCCGAGCGCTTCAGGAACGCGGCGCGCGCTACATCGATGTCGGCTGCTTCCAGGTGGATCTGTTCTACCACCCAGATGCATTCACTTCGCTCGAGCAGGCATTCGATCCTGACGCCAATGCGCGAGCGGCTTCTCGTATTCTGTTGCTCGGAAGGTTCAGTGCGACCGGCTGGAACCAGGCGATCGCGGCGTATCATTCTGCGTCGTTGTTGCGCGGCGCCTGGTATTTGCAGCGGGTGTTGGAGGCCTGGCCAGGGGCTCGGGCTCGTCTTGGCGGGCTGGATCCGGGTCCGGGGCAGATCCCCGGCTACGTCGTTCTGCTGTCGCCACAGGCCAAGCTGGTGCGCGTGGTAACGGCTGCAGACCCTTCCCTGACGCCGCTACCCGGGTTGCCGCGCGTTATCTCTCCGTCTGAGGTGTCCGGGCAGTCCCGGCTGATCGATGCGGCGGGTTTGCCGCGGGTTCTCACGCCGGCCGAAGTAGCGCCGCGTCGAGGCGGACGGCTGTGACGCCTGCCCCCATCAGCGGTTTCGTCATAGCCTATAATCGCGCTGCCCTGGTCGGAACCTGTCTGCGTTCGATACGGTTCGTTGACGAGCTGATTGTCATCGATAAGTCCTCCACGGATGACACGCCGGCCATCGCACAGCGCTATGCCGACCACGTGATCACGGTTCCCTGGTCGCCTGTGGTGGAAGAGACGCGCGCTTTCGCGCTCCAGCAGTGCAGTCATGACTGGATCGCGTTTCTGGACGACGACGAAATGTTCAGCTCAGGTGCGATTGAGTATCTACATACCGCGCGCAGCGCTGAGGCCGTGGCCTTGCCACTGCGACACTGGATCCTTGGGGAGTTCGACGCGGATGCGTACTACTGGCCGGAGCACCACATACGGTTCTTTCGCAAGGGCGCTGTTACATTTCTTCCGGTAGTGCACGGCGGGATGGAAATTAGCACTCATCATATCGATCGTGTTGCAGCCGAGACACAAATCTTCATCGATCACCTGTCACATCGTGATACGGAACAGTGGATCGAACGCACGAACCGCTATACATCACGACCTCGGCGCGTAGCTTCCGAACTCCGAGGGGGCGGACTTGATCGACTTCGCCCATCAACGCATCGACCATTGGCTGGCACGCAGCCGCCGTAGCGAACGTAGCGACTATCCAGCGGCGGTGGCGTTGCTGCGCGCGATCTACGACATGGTGGACCGGATCAAATCCTGGGAAGCGGAACGTGGCCTCGACGGGACCGCGGCGTTCCGGACGCGCTGCGCGGAGCTGGAACACGCCTACGACGAACTGGAACAGCGGCTTGGCATCGCCACGGGATCGCGCAGATGAGTGAGGTTGTCGCCCCGCGGACAAATTCCGCGCTGCCAATGGGCTGGTGGCTGCATCGCTGGCGCCGCGCATTCCTGGGCTGGCTGACGCGGCCGATCTACGCCGTCTACGGCCGCCGCTTGCTGACCCAGGTTATGGTGCGTCCGCCACCTCGGCATGTTGGCATCATTTTGGATGGCAATCGCCGTTTCGGCCGTCTGTCGGGCATGCTCGATCCAATGCAGGTCTACGCCAGAGGCGCGCAGAAGCTTGACGACCTGCTCGACTGGTGCGGTGAACTATCCATACCTGTCGTGACGTTGTGGGTGTGCTCTACCGACAATCTGGCGCGTGAGCCGCAGCAGGTCGCCGGCATCCTGGGCGCACTGGAGACCAAGCTGCGCGCATTGATCAGCGACCCGCAAATCCATCGGCGGCGGGTGCGGGTACAGGCGATCGGGCAGCTCGATCTTCTGCCAGTCAGCACGATTGAGGCGATCCGGGCAGCGGAAGCAGCGACGGCGGCGTATGACACGATGGTGCTGTCGATCGCAGTCGCGTATGGCGGTCGTGAGGAAATCGCCGACGCCGTGCGTGAGATGCTGAGCGAGGCCTTGCAGCGCGGGACATCATTGTCCGACGTCATCCGCGATATCGGTCCCGAAAGCATCGAGAAGCATCTGTATCTCGCTGGCACGCCGGAGCCTGACCTGATCATTCGCACCAGCGGTGAATTGCGGTTATCTGGCTTCCTGCTCTGGCAGAGCTGCTACAGCGAGTTCTACTTCTCCGACGTGCTGTGGCCGGCGTTCCGCAAGATCGACTTTCTACGTGCCGTGCGGGCGTTTCAGCAGCGCAAGCGCCGCTACGGCCGCTGACCGAAAAAGCGCGCGCGCAGCAGCGGGAGATAGCCGCGGAGAAAGGTGCGCAGTGAACCTTTCAAAGTTTTTAGCGAGCCTTCCAGCGCTGCGAAACGCCGTTCGGCTTCGGCCCGTTCGCGTTCCGCACGTTGCGTTGCCTCTTGCAGGTTCGCGGTGGCTTGCGCGAGCTGAGCCTGCGCCTCGTTCACCTGCTTGGCCAGTGTCATGGCGCTGATCAGGTCGGTGTCCACGTCGCCGCGGCTGATATAGAGGCTTGGCGGCACCGGCGGCAGTTCGCCATCCGATGCAATAGCGATCAGATAGGGCGCACGTGGGATGCCTATGAAGGCTTCAAAGTGCGTGTCGCCACGGCGATCGAATACCAATGGCGATGCGGATGATCCGATGTCGGCGAGCAGTGCGGAACCAATCAGCGCGCGCTGCCGGAGGATCGCAACGTTGCGAAAGGTGGCGTGCAGCAGCACGGCAAATTCGCTGGCGCTGAGCTCATGGACGTGGAACGGGTTGGCGG
The DNA here is from genome assembly GCA_963733475.1 of uncultured Alphaproteobacteria bacterium. Taxonomy (GTDB): domain Bacteria; phylum Pseudomonadota; class Alphaproteobacteria; order Acetobacterales; family Acetobacteraceae; genus JAMXLO01. The sequence continues at coordinate 88,558 of CAVTEC010000019.1, forward strand.
CCGAACCCGCAGGAGAATAGACGTCGCGATCAGGTGTGCTGACGATGAAGCGGCCATCGGGACGCAGGACGCGATGCACTTCGTGGAGGAACTCGGCTTGCCGATCGAAGTGTTCAATGGTTTCAAACGAAACGACAGTGTCGATGCTGCTGTTGGCCAGAGGCAGGGCACGAGCGTCGCTTCGCAGGAAGCAAAGATTGGGGCGGGGGAAATTCGTTGCGGCTGCCTCAACGGTCTGGCCGGAGTATTCAGCGCCGATTACCGAACGCGCGACCTGCGCCAGCAGCGCTGAACCGTACCCTTCGCCGCTGGCCACGTCGAGAACATCGAGGTTCGCTACGAACGAGCGGGCGAAGAGATAACGATGATAATGTTCGACCTGCACCTGACCGCCGACGGCGGTGGTAAGACGCTCACCGGTGAATGGCTCCGGATGCTCCGCCGTTTCGCGGCGAAAGATCTCCCCCATACTGGTCAGTGTTCTCCGTGTGGAACCTTCTTCATCAGTTCAACCGCGTCCGCAATTCGTCTATCGCGCCGCGCACGCGGGTGGCTGCGTCGCCTTCCGGCACCAGTGAGAGGAAGCGATCGAAACAGCGCAAGGCAGCGCCGACACGATCGAGTCGCTGGTTCATCACGGCGGCCTGACGCCACAGTTCAGCATGATCCGGTGCGATGCGCAGCATGTCTTCCGTACACCCCAATGCACCCGCCAGATCGCCTGCGCCCAGGCGGCGGGTGACAATATTGTTCTGTAGCCGCAGCAGCACGCCACGCGCGTTCATTGGGCGCAGCAGGCCTGGCCGAAGCTCCGCCTTTTCGCCTTCCACACGTTTCAGCAAGCCGCGCAGGTCGCGAGCATCCAGCGCGGCGCCGGCGGCAAACACGTCGATGATGGCCTGCACACTCTTGCCTTCGAGCGCGATGAGGAAATGCGCCGGAAAATCCACGCCATGCGCACCCCAGCCAGCGGCACGTGCCGCATGCAGCCAGATGATGCCGAGTGCCACCGGCAGTCCTTTGCGCCGTTCAATGACGCGGATCAGATTGGCGTTGGCCAGATCGTCGTAGGTCTCGGCGTCACCAATGTAGGCGTGACCACCGGCTATCAGTCCTGCCAGTGCTTCCGCGCGAATGGCGACATCGCCGGTGTCGAGAGCCTTCGCGACCTCTACCGCGTCACGCGCGAGATCTGAGAGTTGCGCTTGCGCCGCTTGCCAATCAGCGTCCGGTGCATCGATCCGAGCAAGCTGCAACGCGGCGTTACCGATATCGATCTCGGTATCCGGAATCAGGCCGATTGCATCCAGTGCGTCGCGCGGATCCGTCATCCCCGCAGTGTGGGCGCGGGAACGACGGATCGCAAGGAGGCGCTATTCTGCCGCGGGCAGATAGATCTCCTTGCCGTGCTCGGCGAATTCCTTGCTCTTCTGCTCCATCCCAGCCATCCGCTCAGCCTCCACTCGCAGGTCCTGCGTGATCTTCATCGAGCAGAACTTTGGCCCGCACATCGAGCAGAAATGCGCGACCTTGTGTGCTTCCTTCGGCAAGGTCTCGTCGTGGAAGTTGCGCGCCGTGTCGGGATCGAGCGACAGGTTGAACTGATCCTGCCAGCGGAACTCGAACCGCGCGCGGCTGATCGCGTCATCGCGCAGCTTCGCCGACGGGTGTCCCTTCGCCAGATCGGCCGCATGCGCCGCAATGCGATAGGTGATCACACCGACCTTCACGTCGTCGCGGTTCGGCAGGCCGAGATGCTCCTTTGGCGTGACGTAGCAGAGCATTGCGGTGCCGAACCAGCCAATCATTGCGGCACCGATCGCGCTGGTGATGTGGTCGTAACCGGGTGCCACATCGGTGGTCAGCGGGCCAAGCGTGTAGAACGGTGCCTCGCCGCATTCGCGAAGCTGCTTCTCCATGTTGACCTTGATCTTGTGCATCGGCACGTGGCCAGGGCCTTCGATCATCACCTGGCAGCCTTTGTCCCAGGCGATCTTGGTCAGTTCGCCCAGCGTCTCCAGTTCGGCGAATTGCGCCGCATCGTTCGCGTCTGCCTGAGAGCCGGGACGCAGCCCGTCGCCGAGCGAGAACGACACGTCGTATTTGCGCATGATGTCGCAGATTTCGTCGAAGCGCTCGTACAGGAAGAATTCCTTGTGGTGCGACAGGCACCAGCGCGCCATGATCGAGCCGCCGCGGCTGACGATGCCGGTGACGCGGCGAGCGGTCAGCGGCACGTAGCCGAGGCGCACGCCGGCATGGATGGTGAAGTAGTCAACGCCCTGTTCGGCCTGCTCGATCAGCGTGTCCTTGAACACCTCCCAATCCAGCTTGTCCGGCTCGCCATCCACCTTCTCCAGCGCCTGGTAGATTGGCACCGTTCCGATCGGCACAGACGCATTGCGCAGGATCCAACCGCGGATGTTGTGGATGTTGCGGCCGGTGGAGAGGTCCATCACCGTGTCGGCACCCCAACGGGTGGCCCACACCAGTTTTTCCACCTCCTCCGCTGCACCGGACGTGACCGCCGAGTTGCCGATGTTGGCGTTGATCTTCACCAGGAAGTTGCGCCCGATGATGACCGGCTCGAGTTCCGGGTGATTGATGTTGGCGGGGATGATGGCGCGGCCGCGCGCGATCTCGTCACGGACGAATTCGGGGGTGACGAATTCGGGTATGTCGGCGCCGAAGTCCTCGCCATCGGCGCGGCGTTCAGCGGCGCCCTCCAGTGCCTTCTGCCGCCCGAGGTTCTCGCGATGTGCGACGTAGATCATTTCCTCGGTGATGATACCGGCGCGGGCGAACTCGAACTGCGTGACGGGCAGACCTGGCTTGCCCGCAAGCACCGCGTGCTCAGCCGGGCAGGTGGGCACGAGGCGATCGCCTGAGGCGCCACCATTGTCCCAGTCCTTCACCGCCCGCGGTGCAATGCGATCGAAACCGCGCTTGGCAATCCATTCGGCGCGCACCGGCGGCAGCCCAGCTTCCAGGTCCACGGTGACCGCAGGGTCAGTGTAGGGGCCCGAGGTGTCGTAGGCGCGATACGCTTCCTCGCGCGCCGTTGGCTCCAGCACGACCTCGCGGAACGGCACATTGATGTCGGGCCGGTCGGCCGGCGAGGTGTAGATCTTGCGCGAGCCGGCAATCGGGCCGGTGGTGACGCTGCTCGGACGGGCAGCGGTCTTGGACTGGACGGTCATGGACGCCTCCTCAAACGCACGCGTGGGTTTTTGCGGGCGGAGGAAGGGTGTTGCGATTGCTGAAGCACCCGTCCCTACGCCGGCATGACCCGGTTCAGGTTCAAGGGTCACCGCGCCGCCGCCTTGAGAGCGGGAGGTTACGGTATCTCAGCCCCTGTGCGGCGGGGCTCCCCTCGGTAGCCGTGGACAATGGGGGCGAGTGGGGGCGGTGTCAAATGGATGACGGAGGGTAATTGGACAGGCGTGAGGGTCTCGGCAATAGTGCCTGCCCTGGGGCGACGTTCCTTAGTCCGGTCAGACGGCGCTCATTGGCAGGCTTCCCGAGCAAGCGTGGCAATTGCCGGAACCAAGGCCGAGAAAAAATGTGTTGCCTCGCCGATATCATTTGACACAATGGTTCTCGAGACCGCAGAGCCGTGGATTATTTCGTTCCGGCTGTCGAAGTACTGATCAAGCTTGTCTCTGGCAAGTTTCAGAGTCTCCCGTGACTTCGAGGTTTGGAGGTATTTTCGGAGACCCGCATCTGCACCCAAGGTATCACAGAATGGTCCCGGCAGACCAATATCCCTAAACAGCTTCCCAACTCTCTCAGATGTGCAGTTTCCCAAGTAGAAGGTGAAAGCCTCGGCCCTCCATACAAGCGTGTAGCCTTTTAATATAAGTAGCGAAATCTACCTTTAACCCGTTGATCTTCCCATCGTAGATCTTTGTCAAAGCAATACCAGTGTAGTATATATTTGCCTTATTGAGATCTTCATCCAGAGGCTTCTCAGCTTTCCTCGACAAGGCGGCATGACAAATGTCCCGAATAAATCGTTCAAATATTAATCCGAATTGAAGATAGAGTCCCCTTAGAGTCTGACTCGGATCGTGGTCGCAACACGTGCTGGCCTGAATTGATTGATGATATTGGCTGACGGGGGAGTATCAGGCGGCCGCCAGACGGCGCGACATCAGCTTGACGCTGGCGATGTAGAGCCAGGTCACCGCGCTCTCGATGGTGGCCTCGAAATCCTTGGCCAGACGACGATTGCGGTTGAGCCAGGCCAGCGTGCGTTCGACCACCCAACGCCGGGGCAGCAGGATAAAGCCCTTGGCGGTGTCGGATCGCTTGACGATCTCGATCGTCCATGTACCGAGCGCTTCAAGCGCACCCTTCAGCTTGTCACCGGCGTAGGCGGCATCAGCGAACACGTGGCGCAGCCAGGGAAACGCGCTGCGCACGCTGTCCAACAACGGTGGCGCACCATCACGATCCTGCACGTCCCCCGGGTGCACGATCGCGCCGACCAGCAGGCCGATCGTGTCGGTGAGGATATGCCGCTTGCGGCCTTTGACCATTTTCTCCGCCGCGTAACCGCGCGGACCGCCGGCCTCGGTTGTCTTGACGGATTGGCTGTCGATGACCCCGGCGGTCGGACTTGCCTCGCGGCCGGCGGCTTCGCGCACATCCATCAGCAGCGCCTGATTGATGATCTGCCATCTTCCGTCATCGCGCCAGGCGTAGAAGTAGCGTTGCACCGTGGTGAACGGCGGGAAGTCCTTGGGCAACATGCGCCATTGGCAGCCAGACTGGGCAATGAAGAAGATGGCATTGACGATGTCCCGCAAGCAGGCCTTGCGGGTTCGACCGCGGCTTGCGGGCGGCGGCAAATGCGGCTCGATCAGAAGCCACTCCTGGTCGGTGGTATCGCTTGCGTAGCGCAGCCCGTCGCGCTGATACTTGCGTCGCGTGATTTCAGTCCAGGCCATCGGTGTGTCCTTCGTGTCTTCGCAACCACGAGAAAATCGTAGCCGCTGGGATCACGCAACTGCTTTTTTGTTCGGCCGATCACGGTCATCGGGGACGACAGGCTCCGTCGGAATAACCCGTTGAAATGACTCCAATCTTCATTCCGATACAGTTCCGGGTCAGCCTCTTAGCTTGACTTTGGCCATTTCCGGGAAGGCGGAGATTTGGTCAGTTGAATACGACGTCGTCCATGACACCGGCGTCGAGGGCGGCACGATAGATGGCGGTTGCAAAGCGTGGATCGTCGCCAACACGCTCTGGATCGGCATGTCGGCAGGCGAGGACGTCGGTCAGAACATCCTCGAGCATTGGGAGATCGACGGGTACAACAACGCCGCTGGTGATAGCAAATAAATCGGCGTCGCACAGCCGACCGGCGAAGCACATGCCGCTCGTGCCGCTCAGCTCCAGGCCCTCATCGACTAGGGCCTGTCATCAATTGAGCCAAACGATGCTGGCGACGAGCTGGACGGCAGCCAGGAAGTTCCGCGCGGTCTTCTCGTAGCGGGTGGCGATCGCGCGAAACTGCTTGATCTTGGCGAAGAAGTTCTCGACCAGATGGCGCGCCACATAAAGCTCTCGGTCATAGTCGCGCGGCAAGGACCGGTTGGTTCGCGGCGGGATCACTGCGGTCTTGCCGGCAGCGGCCAGTGGATCGAGGACCCGTTCGTCGGCGTCGAACGCCTTGTCGGCGATCAGCGTATCGGCTGCCATCGTGGGCAGCAGGTGATCGGCCCCGACCAAGTCGTGTGCCTGGCCACCGGTCAGGAAGAGGCCGATCGGGTTGCCCAGCGCGTCGACCAGAGCGTGGATCTTGGTGCTCAGTCCGCCGCGCGAGCGCCCGATGGCCTGGTCGTCACCGGCTTTTTTTGGGCGCCGGCGCTGTGCTGATGAGCGCGCACGATGGTGCTGTCGATCATCGCATATTCGTTGTCGGCGTCTGCGGCGAGATGTTGAAATACCCGCTCCCAGACACCGCTTTTGGCCCAGCGGCTGAACCGAAGGTGGACCTTTGTCCCGTCGCCGAACCACTCCGGCAGATCGCGCCACGGCATCCCGGTACGGTACCGATAGAGCACGGCATCCACGAACAAACGATTGTCTGCCGCGGTCACTCCGACCGAGCCTTCGCGCCCGGGCAGCAGGTCCTTGATCCGCTCCCACTGGTCGTCGCGCAGTCCGAACCGCCGCATTGGTCAGCTCCCCACAAGCTGACCGCCTATGAATCGAAGAAACCGCCGCGCCGGAATCGGCTACGCATCGCGCGGCGCCGATTGAAGGCTGAGTGTGGCAATCAGAACTCACAGGGCCAACACTATGCGCCGATGGCGCACACCGAACGACATCGGCTCAATTGATGACAGGCCCTAGCCAGGCTTCCGCTTGACGGAGCACGTCATTGACCACGAGACCACATGTGTCATGTAGGCGTGCGATCCGCCAGATCGAGAACTGGGCATGGCACATCGCGTCGAGAATTGATCTCTCATCGAAGTCGGGCGGCAGTTGCGCTACTTTCGCGTAGCGATCGATGGCTCTGATCCGGTCGTCTTTTGCCGTGTAGATAGCCAGGTCGAAGACCAGCGCCATCTCTTCCTCACTGTCCGCAATCAGCGTCCGGCCCATCATCAATCCAAGGCGTCTCGCATGTTCCTCGAAGGCAGGACGAGCAAGGAATTTCAGGGCTGCACTGTGGTGGTCTGTGCCAATCGCACGCAGATGGCGATACCGGCGCAGTACCACGTCCTCCCGTTGCATCGTTCTGCCTCCTTTGCTTCGCCTTGTTCTCCATCGACCGCGAAGAACCTGCCCGTGATGGCCTCAAGTTCCGTCACGCGGGCTTCGGCGACGTTAAATCGAACGTGATCGATCAGTAGAAATCGCAGCCGCCTCGGCCCCGGCAAGTCTCTCCCCGGGCACCAATTCGGGGGATACTGGCGGGTGCAGGTTTAAGCCGGCTCGTGCCAATAAGACTGGCTGCGTGGATGCAGCCATTCCAGAAAGGCTTCACCGCACCGACCTGGCAGCACATGCTGGTGCTGATTGTCGGC
>CAVTEC010000020.1:0-147970 GCA_963733475.1 uncultured Alphaproteobacteria bacterium
ACCCCTCGTATATACGCCTGCCGCTGAGCTGGCCCGGTGAATGCAGCCGCTTCGAGGATCCGCTCGACTACATCGGCTTCGACGGCGGCGGAGGCATCGGCTCCGGTCCCGGCATGGCCGTAGGTGCCGCCCTCGCGCTTCAGCGCACCGACCGCCTGCCAGTCGCGATCCTAGGCGACGGCGACTTCCTGATGGGCGTCACAGCACTATGGACAGCCGTCCACGAACGCGTCCCCTTGCTGGTCCTGATCGCCAACAATCAATCGTTCTTCAACGACGAGTTGCACCAGGAACGCGTCGCGCGCGTCCGCGGACGCCCCGTGGAAAATCGCTCCATCGGCCTGCGCATGAGCGATCCGCCGATGGACCTCGCCATGATGGCACGCGGCCAAGGCGCCGTAGGTTTCGGCCCGATCCGCAGCCTGAGCGAACTCTCCACCGCCCTCGAGGACGCCGTGCAACAGACCCGCGCCGGAGCCGTCTGCGTCCTGGATGTGCACGTCGCGCCAGAATACGGGCGCGCCCTGTCATCCACGCTGCTGCGGCAGATCCCCTCGGCGACCTGAACGGAGCAACGCAATGGACTACTGTCAGCCGCCGCGCAAGGAGACGAGACGTCCGCAACTCACCGTCCCAGCCAATGCCTGCGACTGCCACATGCACATCTTCGGCCCTGAGTCGCAGTATCCATACACACCGCAGCGCAGCTTCACTCCGCCCGACGCGCTCGAAGCGGATTACCTGAAGATGATCAACACGCTCGGCCTCCAGCGCATGGTCGTCGTGCAGGCAAGCGTCTATGGCACCGACAATACACGCACCTTGGATGCAGTACAGGCGCTCGGTCTGCATCGGGCGCGTGGCATCGTCATGGTGGATCGCAACGTAGATACCGCGACGCTCCGCGACCTCTCAGCCCGTGGCGTAAACGGCACACGCTTCATCACCACGGTGAAGGGCGGCCCGACGCTCGACCAACTGCGCGATGTCGCCGCCAAGATCGCCGACTTCAATTGGCACATCGAGATGTACGTCCCCCGCCACCTGTGGACCGAGCTGTTGCCAATCGTGGCCGACCTGCCCGTACCCGTCGTGTTCGACCACATGGGTGGCATGCTGGCGAACACAGCCGAAAACGACCCCGACATTCTCGGCATGTTGCGGCTGCTGGAATCAGCACGATGCTGGGTCAAAATGTGTGGCTATCGCGCCTCGGTCGCTGGCCACCCTTATGCCGACGTAACGCCGCTGGCACGCCGCTTCATCCGCCATGCCACCGATCGCTGCGTCTGGGGCACCGACTGGCCGCACACGACCATGGAAGGCTACATGCCCGACGACGGCGATCTCCTCGACCTGCTCGGCGAGTGGGCACCGGACGCCGCCGAGCGACAAAAAATCCTGGTGGACAATCCCGCCGCACTCTACGCGTTCGCCTCATGACGACAGTACCTCGTCGTCCCCGAAGTCAACCAGACGATGGAGCCGGAGTTCTCTGCGCTCTGTCCGGAGCTGGCACCGTTTGCCGTCGCACGCGTCCCGCTGCCGTCCGGCCACGTCACGCGCGAGACGCTCGCCGACTACGCAAAGAGCACGCTCTCCGCCGCCGAACCATTCTTCGCCGATAAGCCCGGACTGGTCGTCCACGGCTGCACCGCCGCCGGCTTCATCGCGGGCCGAGTTCGGCAACGCCGAGATGGTCGCCGCTCTGGCGCGCGCAAGCAACGCCACTGTCATCAGCACAGCAGAGTCGATGATCGATGCGCTGCGCAGCGATGGCGTTGATGAGGTTGCGGTCGCCTCACCCTACCTCGCCACGGTGAACGAGGGCTTGTCTGCCTATCTCACCGAAGCCGGCATCAACGTCGAACGCCTGATCAGCCTGAACTGCGAAACCACCGACGAGCTCTGCGCCGTCACCGAAGAAGAAGTGCGCGAACTGGCCCTGCGCACCGTCACGCCCGACAGCCAGGCACTCTTGATCGCATGCTCGCAACTGCCGACGCTGCACATCATCGACGAACTGCGCGAAACCTTACGCATCCCGGTCTGGTCCTCGGTTCGCGCCACGATCTGGGCCGCCTCAAAGACAAAAACATAATGGAGGAAACCCATGCCACCACCGCCACCACCAACCACACCTCGCCCGCTTGCGGGAGACGTCGGCGCGAAGCGCCGGGTAAGGGTGCCGACGCACACTGAACACCCAACCCCCCGCCGCCGCCTGCTGACCCTCGCCGTAACGACCGCCGGCCTCCTATCGATGCCCTCCATAGTCCACGCGCAACGCGCCCGTACTCTGCGTTTCGGCAGTCCCACCCCGCCCGGGTCCACCTACAACAACGCCATGACCACCTTCGCCGACGAGCTCGCCACGCTGTCCGGCAACAAGATCAAAGTGGACATGTTCCCCAACTCGCAGCTCGGCAGCATCAAGGACATGTTGAACGCCGTGCAGCTCGGCACATTGTCCATGACGATCGCGGTCCCCGCCTGGTTCGCCGGTTTCACGCGCCCAATGGACATCTTCAGCCTGCCATTCCTGGTCAGCTCGCAGGATCGCCTCCGCGCCGCGCTGGATGGCGACTTCGGCAAGCGCATGGCCGGCTTCGCCGACGGCGCCGGTTTCGCAGTCCTTGGCTGGTGGGTAATGGGGCCCCGCCAGACCGCCAACAACCTACGCCCCGTGCACAAACCGGAAGACTTCTCCGGCATGAAGATCCGTGTGATCAACAGTCCGGTCTTCTTCGAGACCTTCCGCACGCTCGGCGCCAACCCAGTCGGCCTTGACTCCGCCGAGATGTACCTCGCCCTGCAACAGCACACGGTCGACGCCGTGGAAAACTCCTCGGTCGATCTGGTGAACATCAAGCTCTACGAAGTCAGCAAGTCCTACTCCATGACCGGCCACATCATGGACCTGTTCGTCGTCGCGATGAACAAGGCGCTATGGCAGAGCCTTTCCTCCGACGAACAAGCCATGGTGCACCAGGCCATGAAGAAATCGATGAACTCGGAATGGCAACAGCAGCCGATCGCCACTCAAGCGGCTGTCGAGAAGCTGAAAAGCGTCATGCAATCCAACGACCTGACCCCGCAAGAGCGCGAGGCTTTCGTTCAAGCAACCCGCCCCGTCTACCAAAAGTTCCAGGACGCGATTGGCAAGGACCTCATCGACCAGGCAATCCGCGAGCTCGGCCCGGCCTGATTGATGCTGCGGCGAGCAATCGGCGGCATTGCCGTCGCCACCGAGCTCATCGTCGCGGCAGCACTGCTTGCCGATCTCGTAGTGACGTTCTGCAATACGCTGGATCGTTACATCTTCAATGGCGGCATTCCCTGGGCCGGTGACTTCTCTCTCATTTGCCTGGCCGCGATGACCTTCCCCGGCGCCGCGGCATATTATCGTCGCGGCTCCGGCATGGCCTACACTGCCGTCGTCGATCTCGCCCCAGGCAAGCTGCGTGACGTACTGCATTCCCTAGGCACCTGGTTCGTCATCGCCGTGTGTGGCGTATCGCTTGCCGTCTTCCCTCCCTTCTTCAGCTCGCACGTCGACCAATCGCTGCCGGTCCTCGGTGTCAGCGGCGCCTTCCTCGCCATATGGCTGGGCGTCGGCCTGTTCCTGATGCTGCTCTACGCCGCCGAGAAACTCGCGCGCCTGCCACTACGCAGCGTATTGACCGGATGTCTAGCCACCACTGCCCTCATCGCGTGCGCACTGCTATTACGCACCGAGTACGCCAACGGCACGATCGAGCTCGACCCAATGTTGCCGATCTGCGTCTTCATCGTGATCGCCTTCCTCACCGCGACCCCCATCGCCTTCGTGCTGGCAATCGGCGGCATCCTGTATTTCCTGATCGGTGGCGACGCCCCCTTGGTCGCCGTACCGGCAGCCTACCAGGCGGGCATCGGTGGCTTCGTCCTGCTGTCCATCCCGTTCTTCATGATCGCCGGCGCGCTGATGGACGTGACCGGAATGGCCACGCGCCTGATCGACATGGTGCAGGAATGGGTCGGCCATTGGCGCGGCGGCCTCCTCCTCGCCCAGGTGCTCGGCGTCTACATCTTCTCCGGCATGAGCGGCTCAAAGGGCGCCGATATGGCCACCGTTGGCGGCATCATGCGAGGCCCACTGCGCGAGCGCGGTTACCACCCTGGCGAATCCGTCGCGGTGCTGGCAGCCTCGGCCGCCATGGGCGAAGTCGTGCCTCCCTCCGTCGCCCTGCTGATCCTCGGTTCGATCACCACGCTATCGGTTGGTTCACTGTTCCTCGCCGGCATAACGCCCGCCGCCCTGTTGGCGCTCGCGCTCGCCGTCGGCATCATCCTGCGCAGTCGCGCCTATGCATTTCCCAAGGGCCCAGCGTTCCAACTACGCCGTGCCCTCGCCAGCATTCCCTCCGCCGTCCCCGCATTGCTGGTGCCACTGATCGTCATCGGCGGAATCGTGGGCGGCGTTGCCTCGCCCACCGAGGCATCGTCCTTCGCCGTCGTCTATGGCGTCCTGGCCGCAGCGCTGATTTACCGTTCAACCCGCTTGCGTTCGTCCTGGCCCGCACTGCGCGACGCAACGCTCATGTCCGGCATGGTGCTGTTCATGGTGGCAACCTCAAATCTGCTGTCGCAAGCCATCGTCTTCGACGGCTTGGGCCGCACGTTGGCAACCGTATTCGCCGGACTGCACGATAAGACGAGCTTCCTGTTCCTCAGCATGGCCGCGCTCGTTGTCATCGGCTTTGTGCTGGAAGGCTTCCCCGCCATCCTGATCGCCGCGCCCATCCTGCTGCCCGTAGCACAGCAAATGGCGATCGACCCGTTGCAATACGGCATTCTTCTCGTCATGGCCATCGGCATTGGCGTCTTCATGCCGCCGATCGGCATCGGCTTCTATGTCGCCTGCGCCATCGGCGAGGCTCCCGCCGCCAGCGCCATGCGCCCAAGCCTGATCTACACGATATTCCTCCTTCTAGGTCTGCTACTCGCCATCCTGTTCCCGCAGGTAACGCTTTGGCTGCCACACCTGTTCAACATGCACTGACGCCAAATTCGGGCTGAGGCAGCGAGGATGTCCTGGCTCGGGGCCGGCCATGACGGTTAGAGCAAATGGGTCGCGGTCAGCGAGTGGTGGTATAACCTGTCTGGCGCTCATCGATTGCTCGGGTGAACCATCGGTTGTGCTCGATACGCCGATGAACGATGGTCAGCAAATGGTCAATGGCGGGCAATGGATATTGGCCAATTCGAGGGCGCGACATTCCACGGCCAACTCGATCTGCCCGGTAGATTTAGTTTCGGCGGATGCACGTATCTGCTGAACCTGGAACGTGTCCGGCCCTTGGCCACGCGTCATTGAGCGAGTGCCAGTACCCGCGATCGGAAGAACGTAAGTCATCCTGACGCCATGTCATTGCGAGGAGCGAAGCGACGAAGCAATCCCGGCGAGATCGCTCAATTCGTCCAAGATTGCTTGGCTGGGTCAGGCCCCATACGCGCTAAGACAGGGGCGACAGCGTCTAAACCGCCGTCATGACCGGGCATATCCCGGCCACCCGTAGCGGCACGTTGTCTGCATATACGGCAACCGCGCATAGGCTCCAGCTTGATGTGCCCGCGATCGGACGTTCGTACCGCTACGGGTGGCCGGTACACACGCCCGGCCATGACGGTGGCTTGGACGGCTCAGGAATGCATTTCGATCTTATGTTAGCGCCTATGGGTCAGGCCCGGCCACCGCTTCGCTCCTCGCAATGACAGTCTTCGACGTATCGTCCTTCAATGATTCCGGGTACTAGTGACATCGCACGCGGAACCCCATCACATGCAGGTTCTACGATCCAATCAACCCATACAGGGGATGCAAATGAAGGTGCCGCCGATGCGCGATCACAAATGTAACCGGAGCAGGATGTTTTGCCTGACCCTCAGCTCGATGGCTGTGATATCCGCGATCTCCGGCTGCGCAGGCCCTATGGGCGAGCTGCATCAACCACCTCCAGGCCTAGCCGCGGTGACCGCGTTTGATGGCTCGTACCACACCACCATTCGCGTGAGCAATTCGCCCGCAACCGTCGCGGCACAGACTCAGTCCTGGTGCGACACACCGGGCCAATCAGTAATCACAGTGGCCGGTGGGCAGCTCGCCTATACGGTGCCACACCCGAACCTTCCAGGCACCCCAGCCCCCATTTTCGAGGCCACTTTCGCGCAGGACGGCTCATTCTTGGGCCAGGTTATCAATGGCACCATGTCGGGTCGCGTGACCGGATCCCACATTACGGGGAAAATCGATGGGCAAGGCTGTCTCTACGCGTTCGACGGCAATCGCATGTGAGATCTACCGCCTACGCAGCGGCGCGCTACAAGCAAATCGCTCTTTCCGTCCCAGCCGGACAATCGCGCGGACGCTGGGGGCACACTCGTCGTCAAGCGTCAGTAACCACAGTCAAAATGATGATCTCCCAGTGGGTGCCGGCTTCTGGCAACCGACGACGCCGATTGACCGACAATGTCGATGCTGACGTGTCACGAAAGCATACCCCATCTCAGCAGCCTGTTAACTCTCAAGGGGTACAGCGATAGGCATGCACGAGGTATCCGACCCGGTGGCGGTTCCCCTTCGCGCGGCCGCCGCCCTCGCCGAGCAGGGATTCCTCGCCGCTAGACATACATCGAGGTTAACGTCTCTTCCCTTAGCGGGACGAGTAGTCAGTATGCACTGTGCCGTTGCGACTATGCGCTATGCCTAATGCTGCGCTGCTCTATTCCGGGTTCGCCCAACAGCGTCCGAGCAGCGATCATATCATCGGTATCGAAACCTTCAGTGAACCGGCCAACGACCAACGACAGGGCGTCCCGCGCCTCTGCGGTTTCAGTGGCGCTGCCCGGCAGGCCCGCCAGACTCAATACGGCCCTTAGCTCCCAGAACAGCGCGCCCTGCTGTTGCGCGACCGCAATTGCGGCGATGAAGCACGTCCTTGCCGCCCCAACAGCCGCGTCGCCGCCTGCACGTAGCACAATTTCACCCTTGATCCGGGTCAGTTCCGCGGTACACCACATTTCGCCATCGCGCTCCGCCCTCGCCAACGCCTCCTCGATCGAGGCGAGCGCTTCGGAAACTTGGCCGACCCTCGCGAGCCCGGCCGCGAATTCTCCCAGAAACGCGGGAAAGCGCATGGACCAACCCGCCATTCGAAATGCGTTGAGCTCATCGCGGAGCACGGCCACGCCTTCGGCCGTCATTCCGCGCCGAATTAGCAGTGTCCCCCTCAGGCAATGGGCCCAAAGGCGCCACAAGTTGAGCCGATGCTTCGTCGCCACCTCGACCAACGTCGAAATGGCATCCTCGGCGCTACTGAGTTCGCCCATCGCCAGCGGGACAGGGCAACCCGCTTCAGCCAAGGCGTAACACAGCGACAGGACGTGGCCGGAGGCTTTCGCGGCCGCGGTTGCGTCCCGGGCATTCCGCATGGCCTGATCTGTCAGACCGCGCATCCACTGCACCCGCGCGATCATCGAACGGGCAAGGACGGCCTGGTCGAAAAGGAAGCGACGCAGATGCTCGGGCGAGCTGACGTAATTGGTCAGAACATCCTCGAGATAGTGTTGTGCCTCACTCTGCTGCCCACGGTAATGCAGCGTGGCACCCAGCAACCGCTCGCCAACGAAGAAGTCCGGCCCGACGCCGCCGCGGCGCGCAACGTCCATCAGCTTCCGGGCGATTATCTCGGCCTCGCGGTTCTTCCCATTGTTGATGTAATAGCTCCACAACGTCCACAGCGCCTGCAGTTGATAATCGACGTCGTCCAGATCCTCGGCGATCGCCAGCATTTCATTGAGTGCGGAGCCGGTTTGCTGCTGCATGGCCAGCGTGCCAAACAGCGATATGCCGAGTGCGGCGTAGAGCCGCAGCCGCACGCGCGGATCCAGTCGCGAGTCGTGTGGGAGACTGTCGAGCGCGCGCTCGATCCTTTCGCGGCACTCCGTCAGCAGTGACATGCCGAGCCAGAGTGGGATGGCGGCGCCGGTGAGCCGTACGCCGAGTAAGACGTCGCGCGGAGAGGAAAATGCCCAGTCCAGCGCACCACGCACATTGTCGATATCGGGTAGATAGGCACTGACATGCTCGGGGGTGGGCCGCAGGAATTCGTCGCCGGCGGCTGAGAGGTATTCAACATAATACCCTGCCTGCTGCCGCGCCGTGTCGTCGTGTTCCCCGGCTTCCCTAAGGGCCTGCAACGCATAGGCGCGCGTTGTCTCGAGCAACCTCCATCGAACCGGTTCGGCGGTCGGATCCAGTTGGACGAGCGATTTGTCCACGAGGCTGGTGATGGTGTCCAGGACGTCCTGGCTATCCACCGCAGCGGCGGCGGCGCCACCTTCCAAGGTAAACCCGGCGGCGAAGATAGCAGCGGCACGCAGAATTTTCTGCTCGTGGGCAGCAAGCAGATTATAACTCCAATCAATGGCGCCCCGGAGCGTTCGATGCCGGGGCAGAGCTGTGCGGCGGCCAGCGGTCAGCAGCGCGAAGCGATCGCCCAGCCGGCGCAAGATTTCAGGCAGGCCGAGGGTCGCCGCGCGAGCGGCGGCAAGCTCGATGGCCAATGGGATACCATCGAGGCGCCGGCAGATCGTTGCTATGCCATCGAGGTCGGCCGTGCCCCGTGGCATTGCACCGCCGCTCAATGCATCGACCCGGGCGATGAAAAGCTGCACCGCGCTGTGGCAAAGCACCGCCTCGGGCGTCAACAGATCCTCAGGAGGGACATCGAGCGGGGCAACCTGAAAGGAGCATTCGCCGTCGACGCGCAATGACTCGCGGCTCGTCGTGAGGATTGTCGTCCGCGGGCACAGATGCACGATCGCATCCACCAGCCTCGCCGCCGCCTCGATCAAATGTTCACAATTGTCGAGGAAGAGCAAAAGCCGTACGTCCCCGATGGCGCGCGCCAGGGCAGCCGGGGTGGCCGCATCCTCGGCGGCGGAAAGGCCGAGTGCGTTGGCCACCGTTGACAGAACGAGGCCAGGATCGGACAGGGATACCAACTCCACAGCGGCACCGGTACAGGCACTCTCCAGGCAGAAGCGATGGGCGACTTCCAATGCCAGTTGGGTTTTCCCGATTCCGCCCGGACCGGTCAGGGTCACCACTCGGTACGCCAACAACAATTCGCCCAGCCGCTGCACGGCGCTGGCGCGACCGATCAGCCCGGATACGGCGATCGGCAATGCGCGCGGGGAAAGTTCCGCGGGGCCGGCTGTCATTCTACCAGGCTCGACGCTGTGCTTGCGAACCGCCCAGTTCCCAAGCAGACGGTAGCCACGGCCCGATATGGTCTTTAGTAAGCCACGCTCTTCGCCGAGCGCCCGGCGGATCGCGGACACATGTACTTGAAGTGTGTTGTCGCCGACGAATATGTTTGGCCAAATCCGATCCATCAAATCGGATTTGGTGACCAGGTCGCCGGCTGCTTCGACGAGGACTTGCACGATGTCGAATGCGCGCCCGCCGATTGGCACAGACTTGCCACCGACCAGCAGTTCACCGCGGCTGAGATCGATTTCCAGTTGCCTGGACACAGAGGCGGCGACTTCAGCCATCGTGGAATCCCGACGCCACGGATTGATGGACGTTTCTCTACTGTGCCAGACAACAGGGAACCGAGCAATTTCAGGGGTTCTGTCACCCTTCGAGCCAGGGTTGGCTGGCCGGGTGAACGCCCGCTGAGCTATTATTCGGCTCGGGCGGAGAACGTCGGAGCAACTGCCCCTGCTGGTGGCATAGTGCCCAGTTCTGTTCGGCAATGGCGTCCCCTACGGGATTCGAACCCGTGTTGCCGCCGTGAGAGGGCGGTGTCCTGGGCCACTAGACGAAGGGGACCGCAGCCAGACCGCGCCTTCTAGTCCACAACCCAACTCGGCTCAAGCCGTCCGACCACAACGCCCGATCCGCCGCCACCGCCAGCAAAGTTTACTCCGGTCCGATCCCGTCGTTCGCCGCCCGCGCGGGCTGCCACCACCTCGCTTGAGAACAGCCTGATCCCCTCAACCTGCCCGACGACTTCGACGCCGAGTTATACCACTACTCACTAACGGTGACCCATTTTCTTCAACCGTCATGGCCGGCTCACGAATGCATTCGATGTTATGTTAGCGCCTATGGGGGCAAGCCCGGCCCTGACGACAGAGCGACAGATGAGTCATCGTCAGTGAGCTTTGGTATTAGGCGTCTACGACGTGAACCCCTCCGGCGCCCTGCGCGACAACGGCTTCAAGCTCCGACTGCAGGGATCCACCCCCCTCGATCATGCAGTCTGGTAGATACGTAGTGTATATACACACCGAACAGATGGCATGACGCTTCGAGCCGGGCACCAATCGCGGCCTGACGGTGTCGCCGATGCCACGCTCTCCGACAAGCGAACCTCGCCGGTGCCAGCCTATTTCGCGTTCGCGCTGATCGCGCAGGATCCGTTCACCATCCGCCCCTACGACTAAATCGCCATCGGCTACGTCCATGACGTCATCAACGGCCTGTACGCTGGTCCGCGAGAACACATCGTCGAGCCCGGCTACGGCGTCCAAATATCACCATGGATGCAGATTCATCCGAACCTGCGATTTATCGGCAATCCTGGCGCCTTCTCTTTCAAGCATCATCGCAATGCCTGGATGTTCGGCTCGGACATCAAGCTGACAGTCCGACCTTGCACCTCAGGCGCGTCCCCAGGAGCCCACGTGTCATGCAAGCCCGTTCCATTTGCCAGCGCCGCACACCGCATCCCGCCCTGTGGTGGCTCGGCCTCATCACACTCGCCGTGGCATGGGTGTGGATTGCCACGTCCGCAGCCGGCGCCCACGAATTGCCATACGCGCCGATCGTCGGCGGCCATGACGTGCAGCCGCGCGCCGGCCAGTTCTCCGGACACCCGGACGTAACCAAAGGCGACGCGCGCACCATCGACGACCTCTACGACCTCCTGCTGCGAAACGCGCACCAGGCCTGCGCATCGCCGGCCACCCCCTGTTCAACGACCTGACCCACATCAGTCTCCGGAGCTCACGCGTGATCATCAGAAGGACCCTCGCGGCCGCGATCATGGCAGCATTGACAGCCTGCTCCTCGCAGGATGTCCCCCAGTCGATCGGTTACGCTTATCCCGATGCCTGGGGAACGGCAGCGTCCGGCGTCGTCAGCGCACCCGCCGGATCCCAGGACGGCACCACCACCGCCATCTACGGCACACAGACCGCAGTCACCCCCGGGGTCTGGCTGTTCCCACCGAACCCTTACCAATGATCCCGTTCAGCCGGACGCCGGGGCACGCGTCTGTCTGGGCGACAATTTTGGCAGGAAAAGCAAGCAAGTCGGACACAGAGTTTCACTGAGTGCACACGGAGTTTCACTGAGAATATTCTGCCAGGCGCCACGCACGCGAAGCGCTGAATTGCTTCTCTGTGAAACACCGTGTGCACTTGGTGAAACTCTGTGTCCTATTACTTTCTCGTTACTTGCTGGCTTCCACGCTGCCGCATGGCAGGCGCCAGACGGATGTGGGCATTTGGCCGAGCCAGCCCAATGCCCTCGCCCTGGTCCGACGCATCGTGCGCTTGTCGCCCCAGCCGCGCCACCGTATCTCTGCGCCCATGCGCCAGACCATTGCCTCATTCGCCCTCGCTCTCACCCTCATCACCCCCGCCCTCGCGCAGAACCCTGCGCACAAGCCGGAGGAGAAAGGCCCGCCGCCCCCGAAAGAGCTCGGCAAGTTCGACGACTGGATCGCCGCCACCCACGAGGAATCCGGCGTCACCGTCTGCTATGCCTTCGTGCCAGCGAAGAACTCCGCCCCCGCAGTGCCCAACCGCGGCCAGGTCATCCTGACCGTAACCCAGCGCCCCACCGGCCGTGACGCCGTCGCCATCACCGCCGGCTACATCTACCCCAAGGGCGCCACACCCACGATGCAGGTCGGCACCACGGGCCTCGACTTCTACACCTCAGGCAGCGACGCCTTCGCCCGCGACGGCCACGCCGCGGTTGCCGCCTTCCAGAAGGGCGACGTGGCCCTCACCCGCGCCCCCGGCCCGCGCGAGGGCCAGGTCATCGCCGACACCTACAGCCTGCGCGGCTTCTCCGCCGCCTACGCCGCGATCAGCAAGGCCTGCCCGCCGAGGTAGATGCGGGCCGCGTGGCAGCGGAGGAACCGACGATGATGATCCTGGCCAGAGTTGCCGCCTGGAGCATGTACGCCTTCGGCGCGATCCTCTTCCTCGCCCAGGTCGCAGCCCACGAGATCGGCTTCCTGGCCGGGCGCCGGCACGCCGCGCGACGTGAGGACCCAGGCGAACGCGAGGGCGTCGGCCTCCTGGTCGGCGGCGTACTCGCCCTGCTGGCCTTCGTGCTGGCCCTCACCTTGTCCTTCGCCAACGATCGCTACGGCGAACGGCGTAGCGGCACGCTCGCCGAGGCAAACGCCATCGGCACAGCATGGCTGAGAGCAAAGGCAATCGGTCAACCCCGCGGCGACGAGATAGCGCAACAACTAGAGAATTACGCGAAGCTCAGAATTGCCTTCGTTACGGCTGACTACAGCGCGACCGCGATCGATGACCTCAATGCACAGACCAATGCCCTGCAATTCGCAATCTGGGCAAATGCATCCGCAATCGTGCGGGAGCAGCCGAAATCCTATCACCAACTCTCTGATGGTATCGCTGAACGACGTCTTCGACATGACCACGGCAGAGCGCTTCGCCTTCGAGTTCCGCCTGCCGTCGCAGATCTTCTGGTTGCTGATCGGACTGACGGTGTTGGGCATGGGGACGCTTGGCTATCAACAGGCTCTCAGAGGTCCCCGTCTTAGGATCCTCGCGGCGCTATTGAGCCTCGTGTGGACCGTCGCGATCGCTGACATCCTCGATCTGGCGTCCGCCCGGCTCGGCGACTGCCGCACAACGGCCGCAGCCTATCAGTGGACCCTGCAAGGCTTTCACAGCGGGTCTTCGGCGCGCACCGCGCCCACGCAGTGATCAGCGATCCTGCTTGCCCCACCTGCCGCCCGGCCATATCTCTGTCACCATGCTCCAAACCACCAGCGATGCGGACAGTCTGACCGCCACCGAGCGCGAACGCATCCTCGCCAAATCCGCGCTGTTCAACCCGCCGCCGCCGCAACTCCCCGACGGCCGCCGCGACCTCGTCGGCCTGTCGCGTGCCGAGCTCACCCAGGAAATGGCCAACATCGGCGAAGCAGCCTTCCGAGCCAAGCAGCTCTGGCACTGGATCTACCACCGCGGCGAGACGGATTTCGCCCGCATGTCCTCGATCGCCCGCCCGCTCCAGCACAAGCTCGCCGAGCGCTTCGTCATCGGCCGCCCCCAACCCGTCGCCATCCAGACCAGCGAAGACGACACGCGCAAATTCCTGTTCCGCTTCCGCGACGGCCAGGAGGCGGAAACCGTCTACATCCCCGACCGCCAGGAAGACCGAGGCGCCGTTTGCATCTCCTCCCAGGTCGGCTGCACGCTGTCCTGCCGCTTCTGCCACACCGGCACCCAGCGCCTCACCCGCAACCTCGGCCCCGCCGAGATCGTCGGTCAGTTCATGGCCGCCCGCGACACCTATGGCGAATGGCCGTCACCAACGGGCGAAACCCCCCGCCTGCTCTCGACGATCGTCCTGATGGGCATGGGCGAGCCGCTCTACAACTACGCCAACGTCGCCAAGGCGATGATCATCGCGATGGACGGCGAGGGCATCGCGCTCTCCCGCCGCCGCATCACCCTCTCCACCTCAGGCGTCGTCCCGATGATGGACCGCGCCGGCGCCGAGCTAGGCGTCAACCTCGCCGTCTCCCTGCACGCCGTGCGCGACGACCTGCGCGACGACCTCGTCCCCCTGAACCGCAAATACCCCATCGCAGAGCTGATCGCCGCCTGCCGCCGCTATCCCGGCGCCTCCAACGCCCGCCGCATCACCTTCGAATACGTCATGCTGAAAGCCGTGAACGACACCCAGGCCGACGCCCGCGAACTGGTCCGTCTGATCGCCGGCATCCCCGCCAAGGTGAACCTGATCCCCTTCAATCCCTGGCCCAACAGCCCCTTCGAAACCAGCACCAACAGCGCCATCGACCGCTTCGCCAGGATCGTCATGGACGCCGGCTTCGCCTCGCCCGTCCGCTCCCCCCGAGGCCGCGACATTCTCGCCGCCTGCGGCCAGCTCAAAACCGAGACCCACCGCGCCACCGCCGCCCCGACCGCCACCCCCACGTCATTGCGAGCGTAGCGAAGCAATCTCGACGGGTTTGCCTCGCTTCCTACGCAGCGCAAGTCGATTACCCGCAGCAACGTCCGATCGCGGAACATCGCGAACGCCGAATATTCGCCCCCCACTCATGGAGGGCGACGATGCCCACGCGCCGCGACATTCGCATGACGTCTGCCATAGCCACCGCGGCCATTGCGGTAGCGTTCGTCGTCTGGGCTGGTACCGCCATTTCCGCCCAGGACAAGTACACCGTGAAGGTCCCCAATGGCCTGGCATTCTCCGAGTTCCGAGGCTTCGAGGACTGGCCCGCCGTCGCCGTCAGCCGCACCGGAGACACAATCGAGGTCATCCTCGCCAATCCAGAGATGATCAAGGCGTTCCGTGCCGGCGATCGCGCCGTCGGCAAGCATTTCCCCAACGGTTCCAGGATGGCGAAGATCCATTGGACCGTGAAACAAAGCACCGAGGCTCCCTCGCCGACCACCGTACCCGACACCCTGCACGACATCGATTTCATGGTGAGGGACAGCAAAAGGTTCTCGGACACCGGCGACTGGGGATATGCCCAGTTCAACTACGACACCGCATCCAGCACCTTCTCCCCCTTGGGAACCGGCCACAATTGCGGCTTTGCATGCCATACAATCGTGAAGACAACGGACTACGTCTTCACCTCGTACGGACCCCGCTGAGCAGGTAGCCGATCATGAACAACATCAGGACCGATCGTCGCCTCTCACGCCGCGACGTGCTCACCGGCACCGCACTTGCGCTCGGCGCGCCAATCTCACCAGCAGCAGCACAGCAGAAGCTCACGCAGGCGGATGCCAGCTGCCAGGGCACGCTGAGAGGCGACCAGCGCTGCGCTCTCTGCTTCAACTTCCTCCAGCCGAGTGGCTGCAAATTCGTCCAGGGCAACATCAGCCCAGCCGGCTGGTGCCAATTGTTTGCCCTCAGGACGTCAACCTGATTGAGTTGATCACCAATCGGACCCTCTTCGGCGCACCGTGCCTTGTCCGGGATTATCCAGGGCATCATTTCCTAGATCATTCGATGCACAGCAAGTGTAGCCTACCACAAGGAATTCGAAACCAAGGTCAAACACGATGACACGAAGCCCCTCGTCCCTCCGACTGAAGTTGACGGTTATCGCCCTGGTCCTCGTCGCCGCACTTCCGCTCTCGTCTGCCCATGCCCGAGGCTTTGGCGGCGGCGGCGGTGGTTGGCACGGTGGCGGCTGGGGAGGAGGCGGTGGTTGGCACGGTGGCGGCTGGGGAGGTGGCTGGCACGGCGGATGGGGCGGCGGCTGGGGCTGCTGCGGCTGGGGCTGGGGCTGGGGACCTGGCATAGCCTTCGGACTTGCCGTGCCACCGGCCTACTATCCCCCGCCAGCTTATTACCCCCCACCGGCATACCCGTACGGCTACAGCCAGGGCTATTATGGCGGCGGCGCCCCGCAACCGTACCAGCCGTCATACCCCTACGGCTACAGTCAGGGCTATTATGGCGGCAGTGCCCAGCAACCCTACCAGCCGCCACGCCCCTACGGGTACACGCAGGGCTATTACGGCAGCGCTGCCCAGCAACCGTATCGCGCCAATTCCGCGGCAACTGACCCACACAACTGTGGCACACCAGACGAGCCCAAGGCCTGCACTCATTGAGCGTGACGCTCCGGTGTAATCCGTGCCACGGATCGCGCGGCGATCCGTCCGCGTAATACCACTACTCGCTGACCGCGACCCATTCGCTTTAACCGTCATGGCCGGCCCCCGAGCCGGCCATCGGTCTCAGCGGCACAATGGTGCCAATGCACGCTATTGGCCGGGTCCGATCCCCAGGACAAGCCCGGGGACTTCGGCCCGGCCATGATGGGGTGGATGGCCCCCTCACGGCATCTATGTGCCAAGGTTGGGTTGTCGCAACCAACAGACGGCAGCCATCCATGACGGAAGTTAGCACGATTGGCCTGGACCTGGCGAAGAAGGTGTTCCAGGTGCGTGGGATTGACGCATCGGGAACGGTGACCATCCGGCGCCCTCTGCGCCGCGATCGGGTGTTGGGGTTCTTTGCCAAGCTGGCGCCGTGCCTGATCGGCATGGAAGCGTGTGCCACCGCGCATCACTGGGCGCGCGAGCTGCGGAAGCTGGGCCATGACGCGCGTCTGATCCCGCCTGCGTATGCGAAGGCCTATGTGCGGCGGAACAAGAACGATGCAGCCGATGCTGCAGCGATTTGTGAAGCGGTGAGCCGGCCGTCGATGCGCTTCGTCGAGGTCAAGACCGAGCAGCAGCAGGCTGACACGGGTATCCACAAAGTGCGCGAGATGCTGATGAAGCAACGCACCATGCTGATGAACCACATGCGCGGGCTGATGGCGGAGTTCGGCATCGTGGTTGCCGAGGGGCCGGCGCACATCGCCGAGCTGGTGGCAATCCTCGCCGATCCGGACGACCACCGCATCCCGACGCCGTTGCTCGACGGGCTGGCGGCGGTCGCCGAGCTGTTGCGCAGCATTGAGCAAAAGCTCGAAGCCATCGACAAGCAGATCGTGGTGATGGGCCGCAACAATGCGACCTGCCGGCATCTGATCACGGCACCCGGCTTCGGGCCGATCGTGTCGAGTGCCCTGGCGGCATTCGTAACGAACCCGGCTGTGTTCCGCAGCGGCGGGGATTTCGCCGCCTCGATCGGCCTGGTGCCGCGCCAGGACAGCACGGGTGGGAAGGTGAAGCTCGGGCCGATCAGCAAGCGCGGCAACGGCTATCTGCGCCGATTGCTGGTCAACGGCGCGATGTCGGTGCTCAACAGCAAGCAGGCTCGACAGGACCCGTGGCTGGTCAAGCTGCTCGCCAACAAGGCGCGCAAGCTGGCGGCGGTCGCACTGGCCAACAAGATGGCGCGCATCGCGTGGGCGTTGATGATGCGTCAGGAGGACTTCCGCGCCATGCCGGCGGCGGCCTGAGCGGCCAGCCCCGGCAGAGGCGGAAGGCTTGCGAGGGTGAACACGCGTGATGGCAATGTCGGTCAACCGACAGATCGAGGCAGACCTGCCAGTCGTCATGGGGCAATGCGACCCCGCGGCCATGATCAGATCTCGATCAACGGGTCCCATCAGGGCCAGCGGTCTCGTACCGCGCAAACAGGCCGGACACATGACCGCAAGTGCCCGACACGACCAGATCGCGAAAAAACCCTTGCACGCCGGGGGCCATCCACACATGACGACAGGGCGACAGATGAGTTCAGGGTCAGAGAGTTTTGGTATAATCCGTGTTATTCTTTGCGAAAGGCGGAACCAGCATAGCCGACCGACATCAGAGCTAATTCAGCACCGTCATGCCGTCACCCGTGCGAACCGTGCCCTCGACGAGTACCGCTCCATAGAGGCCCGCATTCCCACCATGCCGGTGTGCCACGGCCCGCAAAACTTCCGGCCGGACTTCCGAGGTGTCGGGATCAAGCGCAATCATCTTGCACCTCGGGTCAGGAGCAATGACTGCGATCACTGCCTTGTCACCAATTCTCAACCTGTGCCCGAAAACCCGAGGAATGCTTGGTCAACTTCCTCCCCCCGCATACTCTTGACCGGATAGCGCCAAAGGCTTTTCCACCGTTCCGATTTTTCCTACCTGGAGAGTCATCCCTTGTGGGCTCTGATCATGGTCCAGATGGTCGGAGCGCCTGCAAAAGGATTGCCCTGCCACGTGATCTCATAACCAAGCCGCCGGTAGAATGCGTGCATCTCTGGGAAGGGCGTCTCCAGATAGCAGATCGTTCCGGTACGATCCGCTCTATCCAGCCACGTCGCCAGCAGTTTCGATCCAAAGCCTTGCCCTTGGTCGTTCGGCGTGATCCCAGTGAAGATCAGATACCAATGAGGATCGGTCGGGTGCCTGGACTCCAGCGTGGCGAACCCCGAAAGCAAGCCTTCCGCACCCCGCCGACTGATGTTGCGAACCATCTGTTCCGCCGCCTCGGAACGTTCCTGGTCGAGGAGCGTCGGTGCATATGCGCCCGGCGGCCGCCAGACCCGGCAAGGCTCGTGCGGTTGAGATTGGTTTCGACACAGAGTCACACAAAGTGCACACAGAGTTCCACAAAGGAATTATTTGCATGACTGCATTGGTGCGAAGCGCTGTAATAAAAATCTCTGTGGAACTCTGTGTGCACCTTGTGTGACTCTGTGTC
Source organism: uncultured Alphaproteobacteria bacterium (assembly GCA_963733475.1). Lineage (GTDB taxonomy): Bacteria > Pseudomonadota > Alphaproteobacteria > Acetobacterales > Acetobacteraceae > JAMXLO01. Next base: position 18,464 of record CAVTEC010000020.1, read on the forward strand.
GAAAACGGCAGGATCAAACAATCACTATCATGAAACCCGCTGGTATTACGTCCCCCGCAAGATCATATCGGCCGCCTTCTCCCCGATCATGATCGCCGTCGCGTTGGTGTTGCCCGACACCACCGTCGGCATGATCGACGCATCGATCACCCGCAAACCCTCCATTCCCTTCACCCGCAGCGACGTATCCACCACCGCCATCGGCCCGGGCCCCATCATGCAGGTGCTGGTCTGGTGGAACGTCGTCCCGCCGGTGGCGCGCGACATGGTTCAGCAGGTCCTCGTCCGAGTCTGCGCCTGCGGTCCCCGGCATATACTCCTCAGTCACAAACCGCCGCATCGCCGCCGGTGGCAAAGATGCCGCCGAGACACGCGCAGCCCGGCGACCATGGTGTCCTTGTCGCGCCTGCGTCGACAGGTAGTTCGGCTGCATCGCCGGCGGCTTCGCCGGATCGGCGAGGTGATGCGCAGCCACCCCCGGCTCTCCGGTCGGCACGGGATCGCCACCAGCGTGCAGGCCGGGAAACCGATGCATCGGTTCGCCGGTCTTCTCCGCGCTGCCGGCGAGGAACTGGTACTGCACATCGGGCGACATCCAGTTCCGGCCGCGTCTGCACGAACAGCCCGATCGGCCCCGCGCCGGTCATCAGCGCACCGCTGCGCGCGAAGAATATATTGCACCCCATGCTAGATGCGCCGCAGCCAGTTATGATAGATCTCGTTCATCGTGCAGACGCCGGCGTTGCAGCGATAGATGATGCGTCCGCCGATATGGTCCTGCAGGTTCTCCCCCACGCCCGGCAGCTCGTGCGCCACCGCGAATGCCCGAGCTGACTGCAGCAGCTCGCCCGGCCCGATGCCCGACAGCTGCAAGAGCTGCGGCGAGTTGATCGCGCCGCCGCCAGCAGCACCTCGCGCCGCGCCCGCGCTTGGCGCACCGCTCCGTCCTGGCTGAACTCGACGCCGACAGCGCGCTTGCCCTCCATCAGCACGCGATGCGTCAGCGCGCGGATCTCCAACTGCAAATTCGGCCGCGTTCATCACCGGGCTGCAGATAGCCCGCCGCGGCCGAACACCGCCGCCGGCCTGCGCACCGTGAGTTGCAACGGCCCGACGCCTTCCTGCTCGGCGCCATTGAAGTCGCGGATTGTAGCGGATAGCCCGCCTCCTGCGCGCCCTCGATAAATGCGTCGTGCAGCGGATGATCGGTGCGCAGGTCGGACACAGCGAGCGGCCCGCCGTTGCCGTGGAATTCGTCGGCGCCGTGCTCCTGGTCCTCGGCCTTGCGGAAATACGGCAGCACGTCGTCATAGGACCAGCCGGTATTGCCCAGCTGCCGCCACAGATCGAAATCCTGGCTTTGGCCGCGGATGTAGATCAGGCCATTGATCGAGGACGAACCGCCCAGCACTTTGCCGCGCGGCCAGCGGAATGCGGCGGTTGTTGAATTCCGGCACCGGCTCGGTTTCGAAATACCAGGCGACCTTCGGGTTGTAGATGTTGCGGTAGAAGCCGGCCGGGATGTGGATCCACGGGTCGCGTGTCCTTGCCGCCCGCTTCCAGCAGCAGCACCGGTTGCTCGGCATCAGCGGTCAGGCGATTGGCCAGCACGCAGCCAGCCGAGCCGGCGCCGACAATGATGAAGTCGAACTCCTGGGCATCCGCCACGGTGTTTCCCCCCTGATTGTGTGTCTGGTGGGATGATCGGAGAAGCGCCCACCATTGCGGCCAAAAATGGACATTCGCGTCCGCCGGCGATCATCAAACACCCCGATCGGGCTGCTCCTTGGCGCTCAGACCGCTCCGGACATCAGGTTCGCCACGGTCACATCCCCGTCGGTCACGTAATGATTGACCCGTCCGATGGGCAGACGTTGGCCCGATTGATATGAGGTCACGTCTCCAATGAGTTGGGTTCTCGCTAACTCCGAAACGATATAATCCCGTTCCGCATTCGTATCCGCATCGGTCGCGTGGGTGAACTGGAACGTGAGTCGCGTCAAGGAGAAACCGGTATCTCTGGTACCGGCACCGACCCAGAGAACGCTCGTATCGTCCGGCGGCTGATCGGTATTGAGCCAGAACGCGGCTGTAGCAACAGGGGTCCTCGGCAAAGGTGAGGCTCTGCGCCCAGAACCGGATGTGATGGCGCTTTCGCGGACTGTTATCGATGGACTTCTGGAATCCGATGTCCTGGCCTCGCCCGAAAAGATGCAGCGTGCTGAAGGGAGCAGTCGGATATGGCGAATTGAATACGAATGCGCAGGCCATGCGCCATGAGCTTGCCAAACCCAATCGATCCGCTTCCACCCACCCGGCTTTCGCAAAGGCCGAACGAAGCTGTTCGAGTGTGCCGATAAGCGCGAGGTTGACGGGGTCGCCGGGTAACCCGTCGCCGGTCACAGTGAAGCTAGGCACATGCTTACGCTGCAGGATCTTGAGGCCCATATGCACGGCCCGCGGCAAGATCACATACGCCGCGAGACCATAGGTGACACCCAACGCCAAAACCCAGGGTAACCTGTGGTCCACGAACCTGAAGACCACAAACACGATCAGCCAGACCGTGGCGACACCCAACCCGACGATCAGCAGGCGTTGCAGTAGTCGTGTGATTAATCTCAAGCTTCAGCCTCTGTTGGCTCAACCACAGTTGCGTGCGATACAAAGCCGTTCATGGACACTCGTTCAACCCGACTGAGACATTGACAGGATACCCGCGCGCCGGTGGGGACGATACCGTGCTAAAACGAGCAGAAACCATTACCTGGGGTGCGGTGAACGCGTAGCTAAGACACAACAGATCCAAGGTACATGCACCAATCGCGCCACGATCTCACGCGCTCGATGCTCGCCGTGCTGTTCATCGGTGGTCTCATTGCGGCCAGCTTCTGGGTGATGCAGCCGTTTCTGCCGGCAATCATCTGGGCCGTGACCCTGGTCATCGCGACTTGGCCCTTGATGCTGCGGGTGCAGCACTATGCCGGGAACCGTCGCGGCGTTGCCGTTTTCGTCATGACAGTGGGTTTGCTGTTGGTGCTGATCGTGCCGCTCTGGCTTGCCATCAGCACGATCGTTGTCAACCTGGATCAGATCGCTGATCTGATGCGGACTGTCCTGTCGCTGCAGGTGCCACCGCCGCCAGAGTGGCTGGCCGAGGTGCCATTGGTGGGGACGCGAGCCACCGAGGCCTGGGGGGAATTCACCTCGGCAGGTGTGCGGGACCTGGCGCCGAAACTGATGCCTTACGCCGGATTGCTGACGCACTGGTTCGTCTCTGCCGCCGGCAGTCTGGGTGCAGTTTTCGTGCATTTTCTGCTGACCGTTGCCATCGCCGCGGTCATGTATGCCGGCGGTGAGCGGGCCGCTGCCGCCATCATCCGCTTTGGCCGTCGGCTGGGCGACGAACGTGGTGAGATGGCTGTACTTCTGGCTGGTCAGGCAATCCGCGGCGTGGCCCTCGGCGTGGTGGTGACCGCGATTGCGCAGAGCGTGCTGGGTGGCATCGGCCTCGCGATTGTCGGCATGCCCTTCGCTCCAGTGTTGACCGCGTTGATGTTCATGCTGTGCCTGTGCCAGGTGGGCCCCGCCCCGGTGACTGATCCCGGCAATCGTATGGATGTACTACTCCGGTGACACACTGTGGGCGACGGTATTGCTTGGCTTCACGATTGTCGCCGTGTCGATGGACAACTTTCTACGCCCGGTGCTGATCCGCAAGGGTGCCGATCTGCCTTTGTTGCTCATCCTTGCCGGCGTCATCGGTGGCCTGATCGCATTCGGCCTCTTGGGCATTTTCGTTGGTCCCGTAGTGCTGGCGACTGGCTATACGCTGCTGAACGCCTGGATGGCGGAAAACGACGAGGTAGAGCCGCCAGCGGCCGCGTCCTGACGTCTTCCCCCTCCCCTTGCGGGAGGGGGCTAGGGGGAGGGGGCAGGGAGCCCCCCAACACCACCACCATCCCCAGAGTTTCCTCCGCGATCAGCGGCGCGCTTGCCATCGGTCAGCACCCGATGCGAATTGCGCCAGCAAATCCGGCGAAGGGCGTGCGGCCTGTTGCGGTCGCCGCGGCTCTGTGTTGCGCCGCTACGGTCGCCGCGGATACACGACAGCCGTCGCTGCATCGAGGCCACCAGGAGGACGCCAGTGCCCGCGCCAGAGCGCAAGACCGAGCCGTTGTTGCCGGATATCTTGTCGGACGCTGGCCGGATAGCCTCGCAGTACTCGCTGCTACAGCGCGCATTCGTGCCGGGTATCGAGCAAGCCGCGCCAGCTCCCGCCGAGCGGCCGCCTACCCCGGCCGCGGCAAGGCCTTCGAAGGCGCACAGCCGCGCGGCATACCAGAAGGCCGTGCTCGGCGTGCGTCTCGCCCGGCAGCGGCGGCATGCCGAGGCGATAGCGCTGCTACGACAGTCGATCGAGCTCGATCCGACGGTCGCCGGCACCCAGCACGACCTGGGGTTCGCCTGCCTCGAGGCGGGACTGCTGGAGGATGCCGCCAGCGCCTTCCGGACCGCCACTCAACTGGACCCCAGGCTCGTCAGCGCACATCACAACATCGCCTTCGCTCTCGACCACCTGGGGCGCGGCGACGAAGCGCGGATGGCATACGAAGCCACCGTGAAGCTGGCACCCGCGCACCAGGAGGCGCAGTTCCGACTTGGGCAGATATATCTTGGGCGGGGCCACCGCGCGGAAGCCGCCGCCGCTTTTCACGCGGCCACGGCGGCGCCCGGGCCGTCCACTCTGTCGCGCATCAGCGCGGCATGCGCGGCCGACGCCGAAGGTGACAGCACCGCGGCCCAGGCCATGCTGCGTTCGCTGCTGGCCGATGATCCGGCATGCGGCTTGGCCCATCTGGTGCTGGGGCAGATCCTGACCCAGCTCGGCCAGTCGGCCGAAGCTGCCGCTTGCCTCGAGCGCGGCATCTCCCTCCGGCCGGACATGGTCGCGGCATGGCAGCCGTTCGCCGCCAACACGAAGTTCACCGCCGCTGATCAGACCACGATCGATCGCATCCGCGGCTGCCTGGAACTGCCCCATCTGACCGCCACGCAACGCAAGGGGTTACACTTTGCCCTCGGCAAGGCATATGACGACATCGGCGCGCACGCCCAGGCGATGCAACACTTCGATGCAGCCAACCGCATCCGGCGTTCCATCGCCACCCTGGATCGGGCGTCGCTCGCGCGGCAGACCGGCTGGCTGATCTCCCAAACGCCGCCCGGCTACCTCGAGCACTGCGCGCATCTCGGCGTTCGCGAGGAAACCCCGATCCTCATCGTCGGCATGCCGCGCTCCGGCACCACGCTGGTCGAGCAAATCCTGTCGAGCCATCCGGACGTCGCGGCGGGCGGCGAGCTGGCCTTCTGGAGCCAACAGAACCGCGCCGGTATCGGCATACTGGACGCCAGGACGCCACCCGAGAAGGCACAGCAAATCGCGAGCGACTACCTTGCGGTGCTGCGCGCCATCTCGCCCGACGCAGCGCGCGTGACCGATAAGATGCCGTTCAATTTCAGCATGCTCGGGGTAATCCGTCAGGTCTTCCCGCGCGCCACGATCGTGCATTGCCGGCGCCATCCCGTGGACACGTGTTTGTCGATCTACGCGACGGATTTCGAGGCGGCCATCGACTTCGCGGGCGACCGCGGCAGCCTGGTGTTCTTCTATCGCCAATACCTGAGGCTGATGGCGCATTGGCGCGAGGTGCTGCCGCCGGAGCGGTTCATCGAGGTCGATTACGAGGCGCTGGTCGCCGAACCCGAACCGCTGACACGCCGGATGGTCGCGGCCTGCGGCCTGCAATGGAACGACGCCTGCCTCGCGCCTCACCGCAACCGGCAGCGCATCAGCACGGCAAGCGTGTGGCAGGCGCGCCAACCGATCTACCGGACATCGGTCGAGCGGTGGAGGAACTACGAGCCGTGGCTGGGCGAACTGCGCGAGCTGCTGGGCATCCCCTGATTGTGTACACGGTGGCACGATGCACGCCGGGGTTAGCAAATCCACAGCACGGCGCGCCCTGAACGACCTACTCCCCCTCCCCTTGCGGGAGGGGGTAGGGGGAGGGGGCCGGGGAGACACATCATATTACACCACCACCATCCCCACAGTCCCCGCCGCCATCAGCAGCGCGCTCGCCCACCCCAGCGCCCGCAGCCACAGCGGCAGCACCAGCCCTCCCATGACACTCCGCAGCGATCCCAGCACCGTCATCGCCGCGATCAGCGGCGCCGCCACCACTCCATTGATCACCGCCGACCAGAACAGCGCCTTCATCGGGTCGATCGGCGAAAACACAATCGCCGTCCCCACCAGCGTCGCACCCGCGATGAACCCATAGAATGCCCGCGCCTCGATCGCGCGCCGGCTCAGCCCCACCGTCCAGTTCAGCGACTCCCCCACAGCGTACGCCGCCGAACCCGCCAGCGTCGGGATCGCGAGCAATCCCGTCCCGAATATCCCCAACGCAAACACGACCTCCGCGAACGGCCCCGCGATCGGCCGCAGCGCCGAGGCCGCATCAGCCGCGGTCCCGATATCCGTCACCCCATGCGCATGCAGCGTCGCCGCCGTGCCAAGCACGATCGCCAGCGCCACCAGGTTGGAGAACATCATCCCCGTCCACGTATCCACGCCCGATCCGCTGCATCTGCGCCGCGCATCGCCCGGATGCTCACGCAACGGCCGAGGATCAGCTTCGTTCAGCTCATCCTCCGCCTCTTCCGCCGCCTGCCAGAAGAACAGATACGGGCTGATCGTCGTCCCCAGCACCGCCAGTACCGTCGTCAGCATGTCGCGATTCAGCGACAGCCGCGGCACCAGTGCACCCATCAGTGCCTCACCCCACGACACATGCACCACGAACAACAGCGCCACATACGCCAGCAGCGACACCGTCAGCCACTTCAGCAGCTTCACGTAGCGCTTATAGGCCAGCCAGATCTCCGCGCTCGCACACAGGATCGCAAAGCCGATCGCATACAGCACCTGCGATCCGCCAACCAGCAACTGCTCACCGCCGCCATCGCGCCGATGTCGGCCCCGAGGTTGATGACGTTCGCCACCACCAGCAGTCCCACCAGCACAACCAGCACCGGCAACGGAGCATGCCGTTTCAGCGCCGCCGCCAGTCCGCTTCCGGTCACCCGCCCCAGCCGAGCGCTGATCTCCTGTACCGCCACCATGAACGGCAGCGTCAGCAAGACAGACCACCCGAGCCCATACCCGAACGCCGCGCCCGCCTGCGAATATGTTACAATTCCAGACGGATCATCGTCCGCCGCACCAGTGATCAGTCCCGGCCCAAGCTCGCGCAGCCACATCCGAGGCCCACGGCCAATGCGCGACACAAGGGCAATCGCCCTGGCCTGGGTAACCGACATGGATTGTCTCCGAGCGGTGGTGTGTGTCGGCGAATACCCCGCCCGCGCGCCGCGCCGCAACGATGCTATCGGGCGCTCCCCGCGCGCCTTCCCTGCACCTGAACGCGCGGCACCTGCTTCAGCAGCAGCGACGCCTCCTCCGGCCGATGCCCCGCCGCATCCAGGCTGTCCGCCACCTCGGGTGCCCCCCCATGCACCAGGCTGCGCACCGCCTTGCAGCCCAGCCGATGCGCCAGCACGTCCAACTCCTCCACCAATGCCGCCAGCACCGCCCCTGGATCCAGCAGATCGACCGCCACGAAATGATCCGCCTCCAGCACCTTCCCCAAGGTCAGATCGACATCCACCCGGTAGCAGAACAGCCCGCAGGGAAACGCCCTGCCCTCCCGCCGGGCCGCTACAATGCCGCTCTGACCCGAGCGCCGCGCACCCGTCAGCGGCCGCGCGAAGCGCAGCCACTCCGTCAGACCCAATGTCGGCACAGCTTCCCGGATCAGCGGATAGACCGCGGCAACCTGCTCTCGCGATAGCGCCTCGATGATGAAATCGCCCATGATCGCCACCCTGGCCTCGACCCGAACAGCCTGCCCCAGACGACCCAGCGAAATCGTTGACCTGGATCAATGCGCCCGCCGCAAGAGCAAATTTTAACCCCCTCAGGCGATACTGCCGCCTGGAGAAGTCCGATGATGCCTGCCCGATCCGCACGTTCGGTCGTGCCCGATCCGTGCGCCAACTGCGAGGCGCGCCCGCTCAGCGTCTGCAATGCGATCGCTGATGCCGATCTCGGCACGCCTCGCCACCATCGCCGTCGTCACCGAGGCGCCGCCAGGCCAATGCTTCATCGATGAAGGCGAACCGGCGCGCAGTTTCTTCAACATCACCGCCGGCACCGCCAAGCTGTTCAAGCTGCTGCCCGACGGCCGGCGCCAGATCACCGGCTTCGTCGGCGCCGGCCATTTCCTCGGCCTCGCCGTCTCCGACACCTATGCCTTCAGCGCCGAGGCAATCGAGCCGGTGCGCTACTGCCGGTTCCAGCGCGCCAAGCTGCGCGCGCTGCTGGACGACTTCCCACTGATGGAAAAGCGCCTGCTGGAGGTCGCCTCCAACGAACTGGTGGCCGCGCAGGAGCAGATGCTGCTGCTCGGCCGCAAGACCGCGCGCGAGCGGCTGGCCTCCTTCCTGTCGCTGCAAAGCCGCCAGGGCGTCGCCCTGCGGTCGCCCACGGCAGCGCTTCACTCTGCCCATGACGCGCAGCGACATCGCCGACTACCTGGGCCTCACAATAGAGACCGTCAGCCGCACGCTGACCCGTCTGCGCCGCGAAGCCCTGATCGACTTCGCCTCGCAAAGCGAGGTGGTCATCATCGATCCACCAGCCCTCGAGGAGCTCGCCGGCGGCATGACCAGCATCGCTTGACTGTGGCCGGGTTGCTGTAACCATCCGTGACCGCCAATCTCGCCGGGCATTCAAGCGCGGGAATTGACCAGGGGGGAACGTCGGTTGCGGGAGCTCGGTTCGGTACTGGCGGTTTTCCTGCTGCTCTGTGGCAGCGCGGCGCTGGGCATGTACGTTCGGCCTCGCCTGCCCGAACGTCACCGCACTCACGAGACCACCGAATTGATGCAGATCACCATCGGCCTGCTGGTGACATTCGCTGCGCTGGTGCTGGGCCTGCTGACCGCCTCGGTGAAGCAACGGTACGACGACACCGCACTGGACCGCCAGGAGTACGCACTCAGCCTCACGTTGCTGGATCGAGCCTGCGCGACTACGGACCCGAAACGGCGCAGGCGCGTGCCGACATTCGCAGCTACACCACCGCCGTCATTGCCAGCACTTGGCCGTCCGAGCCGGCGCCCCAGGGAGTGCAGTATCCCAATACTGCCGGAATGCCCCGCGTCGGCGCATCATCCGTGCTTGGCGCGATGGTAAACCAGATCGGTATCGAGATCAGCAGGCTGACCCCGTCCGACGCGGTTCACAGCAGGCTGCTTGCTCTCTGCCTGGATCGCTACAGGGACGTCGTCCATGCCCGCCTAGGTGTGATCGAGGACGCACGCGTCGAACTAGTTGAACCGTTCTATGGCGTGCTGGCATTCTGGCTGATGATCATCTTCGGCTGCTTCGGCCTGATCGCGCCGCGCACCAGCCTGTCGGTGATCACCATCGTGCTGTGCGCGATCTCACTGAGCAGCGTGACCTTCGTCATCCTGGATCTGAGCCGCCCGTATGCCGGATATTTCGCCATCTCCAGTGGCACCGATGCGCACCGCGCTTGGCGCCATGCTGCAACGCCGCACAATAGGCAAGTGAAAATCTGACATGACCAATGGACCCGACCTGCTGGAGATCGGCCGCGAGCACATGACACTCGCCCACGAGTTCATCCTCGTCGGCGGCGCTCTCGGCGTGCTCAGCATCTTTGCCGCGCCTCGCCTCCCGCCGCCTGGGCGCCCCTGTGCTGCTGGTCTTCCTGGTCCTCGGCATGCTGGCGGGCGAGGATGGTCCTGGCGGCATCCATACGACGACTTCTCCTCCGCCTATCTGATCGGCAGCGTCGCACTTGCGGTCATCCTGTTCGAGGGCGGACTGAAAACGCACCCTGTCCATGCTGCGCCTCGCCCTTTGGCCGGCCTTCACGCTGGCCGTGGTCGGCGTCGCCATCACCGCCGTCATCGTCGGTGCGACCGTGATGTGGCTCGCCGCCGTGCCGTTCGCGTTCGCCATGCTGATCGGCGCCGCGGTCGCCCCACCGACGCGGCCGCCGTCGGCGCCATGCTCGGCCAGGCCCGCCTCGTGCTTGCCCGAGCGCGTGACCGCACTGCTGGAAGTGGAATCCGGGCTGAACGACCCGATGTCGATCTTCCTCGACCATCTTCGTCATCCGCGCGATCATCGAGCCCGCCACGGCCACCTGGCAGAATGGCGTTGCTGCTGTTCGCCGAGGAAATGATCGGCGGTGCCGCACTGGGTCTCGGAGGCGGCTGGCTGCTCGTCGCTGTTGCTGCGCCGCATGTCGTTCGAGCCGCCCACCGCAATGGTGCTGGTGCTGACCTTCGGCCTGGCACTGTTCGGCCTGGCGCAGGAACTCCACACCAGCGGCTTCATGGCGGTCTATCTCGCCGGCATCGTGATGGCGCGACAGAGTATCGTGGCAAGCCTGAAGTCGCGAACTTCTACGAAGGCTTCTCCTGGCTGGCACATATCGTGCTGTTCCTGATGCTCGGGCTTATTGGTCACGCCACACGATCTGATCCCCTACATGGGCAGCAGCATCTTCGTTGCCATGGTGTTGATTGTGGTCGCTCGGCCAGTCGCGGTGTTTCGCGTGCCTGCTGCCGTTCCGCTTCTAGCTGGCGGGAATCGGCATTTGCATCCTGGGTGGGATTGCGTGGCGCGGTGCCGATCTACATCAGCTTCATCCCGGCGCTGGCGGATCCTCTACGTGACGAGAGGTTGTTCAGCGGCGTGTTCGTGGTCGTGGTAGTATCGTTGATCATCCAGGGGTGGACGATCCGCCCGGTGGCGCGGCTGCTGGGTTATCGCCACGCAACATCATGAGGTGTGCCGCGTGCCTTCGCCAATCGTCATCGCCGGTGATCCGCACGGCAATTTCTCGCCGATCCTGCGTGCCTGCGGCGCCGAGGAGCCAGGCACGCTGATCCTGCTGGGCGATTGCGAATTGCGCGTGCCTCTGCGGCACATGCTGGGTCCACTGTTTACGATGGGATGGCAGGTGCACTGGATCCTCGGCAACAAGGACACCGAAACCGCGACCGTATTCGATCATCTGGCCGGCGATTTTCCCGAGGGCGATATCGGCGGCAAGGTGATCGAGGTTGCTGGTCTGCGCATTGCCGGCCTCGGCGGCGTGTTCAAGCCGCGCATCTGGTATCCACGGCCTGATCCGCCGGGGAGCGCGATTGAGCCGCCCAGCTTCAACACGCGCCACGAGTTCCTGCTGAGCCTGCCGCAGCGCGAGCACTGGCGTGGCGGCTTGCCGCTGTGGCACCGCGATTCAATCTTCCCCGAGGATTTCGCCCGCTGGCCCAGCACCGCTTCGACGTGCTGGTGTGCCACGAGGCGCCCTCCTGCCATCGCCACGGCTTCGCTGCGATCGATCGGCTCGCCGAGGTCGGCGGCGCGCGCCTGATCGTTCACGGCCATCACCACGAGGCGTATTCGGCCAAGCTGGAAAATGGCATCGACGTGCGTGGACTGGCGATGGCGGAGACCTGGGTGCTGGAGATGGCGTAGCTACAAAAATATCCACCTCGCCCACGAAGTGGGAGAGGTCGCCGCGCTTTGCGCGGCGGGTGAGGGTGCATGTGCGGTGGCTCGACCCTCACCCGCCACGCTACGCGTGGCGACCTCTCCCGCGTTCCGTGCGAGGTGTATGTATTGCTACTGCGCGGGTACGGCTTGGCGCGCCTTTTGCTGCGCGATCTCCTCGTCCCATGGTCCGGGGAACAACCCCAGATTCACCACCTCGGGCGCGAACACGCTGTCCTGGCGAGGCCATTTCTCGCGCGGCAGCTCGTACGACACCTCCAGCCCGTTGCCATCTGGATCGCGGAAATAGATGCCCAGCGACAGCCCATGATCGGAGATGTGGTCGAACTTCACGCCCTTCTCCTTCAGCCGGTGGTAGGCGTCCTTCAGATCATCCAACGACTCCATCATGAACGCCGCATGGTTCAGCCCGACCTGGCGTTTCAGTTGCAGAGGCGCATCGTCGCCGATCTCCATCAGCGCAACCTCGTGCGACTTCTCCTTGTCCGCCGACATGAACGCCGCGCGGCCCGGGCGGAAGTGATAGGTGTGCAGGCCCAGCACGTCCTCGTACCATTCGCGCGAACGCTCGGCGTTGCGCACATATAGATTGACGTGTCCCAGATGCTTCGGCCGATAGGTCATGGCGTGTCCTCCTGTTTCAGGAACCCCAGAACGCGCTCCATCGCCTCGTTCTTCGGATAGATTGCCGCCAAAGCCCGCGCCCGTGTCAACGGGTCCGAGGCAAAGAACCTCTCGTACAGCACCTGCCGGCTGCCGAATGAGCTGCCGGCCACGTCCCAGGCCAGCCGGAACAGGCTCACCCGGTCGCGCGCACCGATGGTGTCGGTCGCGAGGTACTGCTCGATATCCGCCGCCAGCGGGCCTTTGAAATCAATCTCGCTCGGCGTGATCATGAAGCTCGAAGACCCGAGCAACTGAAGGATCTCGATCATCCGCGGATACGCGGTCATGAACAGGTTGCGCGTACTTTCTATGGTCACCGGGTCAGGACACATAACGCCCCATTCGTCGATCTTCGCGTCCGCCTCCGCCGCGCGCATCAGGGCACGGGTCATCGTGGTGGTCAGCATCAGTTCGCCGATGCGTTCTTCCGTGTGCGGCAGATGCGTGCTGCCCAGCGCCTGCGTCATGAGCAACGCAATGCCAAGCACGAACTCGCACTTCGCCAGGTTCTTCGTCGCGCCCTGATGCGAGGAATGCGCCGAGTAGTGCGTGCCGCTCGCTGCACCATTAAGCAGGTTTACATCGCCATACAGGAACACGCGGTCCCACGGCACTTCGACATCGTCGAAGAACACGATGCAGTCCATCTCCTCGAAGCGCGAACCGAGCGGGTGATCGAAATGCGACCGACCAACGTCGAAGCTGTCGCGGCAGAGGAAGCGCAGGCCAGGCGTACCGCACGGAATGGAGAATGCCATCGCAAACGGACTGTGGGCTTCGGAATACTGCCCAAGCCGCGGCGAATACACCGCGATCTCGTCCGAGATCGGCCCGAGCGTCGCCAGCACCCGCGCGCCCTTCACCACCAGTCCACGGCTGGTTTCTTTCACCGCACGCAGCGCCGTGCCTTCCTCCAGCTTGTATTGCGCGGCGATGTTGCGGCTGCGCTGGAGATTGATCAGCGAGTGAGTCAGTACCAGGTCGTTCTCGCGGATATACTCGTAATAGCGGCGCATGTTGGCGCCATATTCCGGCTTGCTGCGTCCCCAGTAATCCGCCGCGGCGCCCCAAGCGGCAAACGTCACGTTCATGAAGTCGGGCGAGCGCCCCATCATCCCGCAGGTCGTGCGCGCCCAGTTCAGCATCATGACGCGCCGGGCTTCGAGTTCCTCGCGCGTGCGCGGCTGGATGAACGACAGCCCCACGCGGTCGCCCGTCGTCGGAGACACATACGTCATCTGATCCTGCAACTTCGGATCGCACTGCATGTCGTACAGCGACGCGATCGCCCGAGCGCCATTCGCCAGCCCAGGATGCGAGGTCACATCCTTGACGCGCTCACCTCCGATCCAGACCTCGCGTTCCTGCTCCCGCAGCCCATTCAGGTATTGGCGTCCCGTGCGAGCCGGCATGGCGCATCTCCCTATTGCCGATCACACCCTACATCTTCCCCCTCCCCTTGCGGGAGGGGGCTAGGGGGAGGGGGCAAACCGGACAAATCTCCGCGGAATCCTCTGCACGTCCACCAGCACTTCCCGCCGCAGCCCTATCGGCGCCCCCTCGGGAAACTCCAGATCGACCGAATCCGCCACCCCGCCATACCGCAACTCGATCGCCCCCGCGATCTCCGAGTACGTCCCGCACGCCGCGAAAATCCGCACCGCGTCATCCGACACCAGCCCGCCCATCTCCTCCCAGCGCCCTTCCACCGACATCCGGTGCAGTCTCTGCCCCAGCTCCTCCAGCCCATGCAGCGCCAGGATCGGCATATACGTTCGTGTAGACCCGTAGAACCCGATCCGCCGCCGCGCTGCCTCCATCCCCGCGGCAACCGTCGCCTCATCCGGTCCCGTCACCACGAACCCGCCCCCATGCACATCGAAATGCTCGCGCGCCACGCCCCCGCGCTGCCGGCCAATCTCGATCTGCGGCAGGCACACCTCCTCCAAATACTTCCGAGAGCACAGCGGATGCAGCCGCACCCCATCGGCCACCTGCCCCGCCACACGCAGCATCGCCTCACCCACCGCCGCGATCGTCACCGGCACCATCGGCAGCCCAGTCGGCTCCGGCGAAAAATCAGGCGTCATCAGCGTCAGCGTGTAGTGTTCGCTGTGGAAATCCAGTTTTTCGCGCGTTTCCCAGCACTGCCACACGGCGCGCAACGCCCGCACATAGTCGCGCAGCCGAGGCGCCGGCGCGGTCCAGGCGATGCCGAAGCGGCGTTCGTTATGACCTTTCACCTGGCTGCCCAGCCCCAGCACGAACCGTCCCCGCGAATTGGCTTGCAAGTCCCAGGCCTGCCCCGCCAGCACAGTCGGGCTACGAGGAAATGCCACCGCGACCGATGGCGTCAGCTCGACGCGCTGTGTCGTCATCGCGGCGATGGCGAGTGGGGCAAAGACATCGTGCCCCAATTCCACCGTCATCACCGCGTCGAAGCCGGCCGCCTCTGCGGCACGTGCTGCCTGTGCGGTCGCGTCCCAGTCGTGCATGGGCAGGCGTGTAAATACGCGCATCGCGCTACCTGGTCATTGCGAGCGAAGCGAAGCAATCCCGTACGAGATTGCTTCGCTGCGCTCGCAATGACATCGGGCTAGTTCAGCCTTAAGTCGGTGATGTGCCGCGGGTCGGGCTTCAGCTCCCCCTTCTCCACCCGCTTGACGATATCCGTCAGCACCACGTTCGCCGGCGTGGCAATGCCGATCTCGTCCCCCTTCTTGGCCACAAATCCATTGAGGAATTCGATCTCAGTCCGCCGCCCCTTCACCATGTCCTGACCCATCGAAGGCCGATGCTCGCCGCCGCCTTTGCTGACCTCCGCCAGCCGGTGCTCGTCATAGGCCCGCGTTGCCGATGCATCACCCTCGCCCGCCTTCGCGATGATCTCCGGATCGAGGTGCAGGATCTCCTCCAGTTCATACCCCAGCGCCTGGCCAACGCGGATCGCCTCACTGCCCAGCCGCGATGAGAACCGACGGATCGTGTCGTTCTGAACCATCTCCTTGCCGAGCATCCCAGTGCACGCCGACAACCCATTCCCCATCACGTTGGTGACCAGCTTCGACCAGCGCTCGCCCCAGATGTTCTCGGTCACCATCGCGCTATCCGCCAACCCGACCAGCCGCGCGATCTCCTTCACCCGATCGGTGACCCGCCCATGCACCTCGCCAGTGCGAAACACCGTGTGCTTCGTCCCGCTCTTGCCCGCCGCGCGGCGCACATGCCCTGGCTCACACAGATCGACGGTGATCGAGCTGGCGATGCAGCCCACCGTCTTGCCCCATCCGACCACGCGGGCAATCGTCTCCTCGTTCATGCAATTCTGCAACGAGACGATGAAGCCACCAGGTGCCAAGTACTGGCTGATCAGCGTCGCTGCCCATTCCGTGTCGTATGACTTCATGCAAACGAACGCGATGTCGATCGGCTTTTCCTTGGCGAGATGCTGTGCATCGGTCACGTGCATCGCACGCACCTTGGCGGTGAATTCCGGCACGTCGCGGATGTGGCTGATCTTGAGGCCGTCGCGCTGCATCTTCTCGACGTGGGCGGGCCACGGATCGATGAACGTTACGTCCTCGCCCGCCTGCGCCATATGCGCTCCGGCATAACCACCGACAGCGCCCACACCCATGAATGCGATCCTGTTACCCATTGCTTCCTCCGACTATTTCGATAACTTCGCGTGTTCGCGTGACTGTGGTGCCCCAGCGGGCATCGAACTCTGCGATCAACTTCCCGATTGCCGGCGAAGACCCAATCGCTTCCGCCGCAGTGACGTCGGCAAACTCATAGAATGCGTAATGGACCGAAGGATCGGTGCGGCTCCAGCCGCGCCAGCCGCATTGAGCAGCGAATGCCTTGACCGCGTCGGGCAGATGCTCGGTGCGGTACCAGTCATCAAAGTCGCGCCGCGCAGCCTCGGGCACCACGGCACGCACCACCAGATAAGCCGACATCACTCCTCCCGGCGCAGACCGAGCCGCGCGAGCCGCGGCAGCACTTCCTGCACGAAGAAGGGAATTTCCTTCAGGTAGTCGAGGAACGCAACCGAAGTGCCTGCCAGCCCGAGTTCGCTCATCTGCACCATATCGGCAACGATGTCGTCGGGTGTCCCAACCAGAGGATAGGCACCCGGATACGCACCGTCGTAGCGCTTGCCGCTTTCACGCATGAAGCGGTTGATCAGCGGCCGCCGAATCCCGTTGCCAGCCGCGTCCGTCACCACCGGACCGCGCTGGCGGCGGTAATAGGCTTGGCCGTCCGCATCCGCCATCTCTTCGGCGAAGTAGTGGTAGAACTCCTCCGCCTCGCGCCGCGTCTGTCGACACACGACGTGCGACATCGTATATACATCAACATGGCGGCCGTAGCGTGCGACATGTGCGTTGATGTCCGCGAGCAGCGCGGGGGCCTGATCCAGTTCGCTCATCGTGGTGAACAACACGTCCGCTGCCTGCGCAGCGAAATCGCGGCCCTTCGGCGAGAACCCCGCCGACATCACTGCGGGCCAAGGCCGCTGCACCGACACCGGGTCTGTCCGCAATCGCTTGAAGTGGAAGAATTCGCCGTCCCAGTCGAATTCCGGACCGCCTTCCAGCAGACGCGACCACACGCGGAACCACTCCAGCCCATGTTCGTAGCGCCGATCCTGGTCGATCGTGACACCGTGGAGGTCGAACTCCTCCTGGTTCCAGCCACACACGATGTTGAGCCCGGCGCGGCCGTGCGTCACATGATCGATTGTCGCGATCGCCTTCGCGCCAAACGCCGGCGTGACCAGCGGCACGTGTACTGTAGAGAAGATCGCGATCCGCTTGGTCAGGGCACCGAGCGCTGCACCATGTGTCAGTGTCTCGAACGAGCGGCCGTAGATATTCGCCTTGCCCTGATAGCCGCGCCACTTGGCCACCGGCAGGATGAATTCCAGCCCTGCTTCATCGGCGATCTGCGTCATTGCGACGATATCGTCCCAGTCCGCCCGCCAGCGTTCCGGTGCGAGGCTCATGGTCAGGCCGCCATCGCAATTGGCACTGAAGATGCCGAGCTTGAACTTGTTTGGACCGAACAGAGGATTGTTGGCGCGCGAGGGATCCATGGCCTATGGCGTGTGACGCGACTGCGCCAGCTTGGCAACCGTCGCCGCACGCTCAGGCGAGTCCTGATAGGCGCGCACCAGCCGATCCGCCTCATCCAGCGCGGCATTTGCGTCGCAGCCGTGCGAAGCCAGCCATTGCAGCGCGGTCAGCGGCGCCTCACCCCCCATCTGCTGCAGAAAAACGCTGTACGCACGGGGATCATTCGCGGCAGGCCGGTCAATCGCCGTCAGCTCATCATAGAGCACGGGCAAAGCCGCGCTGCATAACGCTGGCGTTGCGTTCAGATCCAGGACAGGCAGGTCCTTGACCAGCAACATCGCCACATCCGACTCCTGATGCAGCAAGACGATCGCCTGGTCTGTCCGGTCCGCAAGCTTGTGCGCATTCGCAAGTGCCCGGTCGTGCAGCACTGGCACTTCGGCGACATTCAGCCATGCTATCAACGGCGAGTCTGGGAGCATCAGTGCGAACTGGTCGGGATCCTGACGCACTGTCCAGCCCAGTTCCTTCGGATCACGATATTCGCTCAGGCTGACGACATCGAAGTTCGTATCACGATAGGCTTTCGCCGTCGTCTCCCATACCTGCGATTCTGCTTCGCACGGACAACCATATCCGACCAGCCATTGGATTGCGCTCAGCGCACCGGCGACCGCGTCAGCGATCTCCGAATACGGCTTTGAGTTTGGCGTCCGCAATACCAGCGGCTGCACCTGCCGTCGCAGCAACGCCCGCGCCTTGTCGCAGATGGCCTGCGTCGGTTGAAGATCGAGTTGACCAAGGTATTGCAGCGGAAAATCACCCCGCTCGAGCATGACCTCCGCATCACCTTGCCGCCGCTCCAACTTGCGAATGCGGTCGAGCGCGGGATCGACATAGACGCCCCTGCGCGATTGCAGGAACGGAAGCCATTCCCAAAGCGGCGCGTCGGCCGGCATCGCCGCAAGATCGGAGGACCACTTGGCCTGTGCCTCAACCACATGCTCTTCGGCTCGCTCGCGGATTTGCCACAGCGGCCACATCGCGACACAGAGCAGCAGAACTGCCGCCCACGCCGTTCCTGTCGCAGGCAGGGTTGAAACTACTGCGCGCAGTCTCGGCAACAACGTCCAGAACCCGAAGCTCACAACGATCGGCGGGACCAACGCGGGTGTCACGATTGGCCAATAGAACGGTGGGGTTCCGTGATCCGCCAACAGTCCCAGAGCAACCAGAGCTGCAATTCCTGAGGCCGGGACCAGAAGCACTGCCGCTGTCACCGCCGGCCAGGACATCGCGCCATTCAATCCGGCAACGGCGAGGAATGCGACCAACAACAACCAAAGCAAGATGATTTCGAAGCCGGCGAATGCCTCCGCCAATCCGTTCCCGGCCGGATCACTGTCGCCCAATGTGCTGAGTGTCGCAATCAAGATCGACCAGACCAGCAAGACCAGCGCGCCGAGAACAACAGCCGCGATGAGCGCTCTGCTGGACGACGGCATGAATCCCTCTCAATATTGCGCCCACCTTATCACTAATAATACCACTACTCGCTAACCGCGACCCATTTGCTCTGACCGTCATGGCCGGCCCCCGAGCCGGCCATCAGTCTCAGCGGCACAATGGTGCCGATCTACGCTGATGGCCGGGTCCGACGGGGCGACAGATAAGTCAGGATCAGTGAGCTTTGGCATAAATTTGCCACCGGAATACTGACCCGCCGTGGATGAAACAAGTCGGCGGAGATCGGGCTGATCAGCTAAAAATCCTTCTTGTCTCTGCTTAGACCGCGCTCACAGCACCTGTATCAACTGCGCCTTCAGATACGCGGTCTCCGGCTAAATGCGGGTGTACCGGATGGTCGGGGCCGGCTCCGCCTGTATACACGATCCGTCCCTCCCGCCGCGCACGATGCAGCCCGAAGGCGATCTGTGCGCTCCAGGCATCCAGCGGCGCATGATAGCTGCACGACGCAACGAACAGGAACCCGCCCGGAGCCACCAACAATGCGGCCAAGCGCGCCATGCGGCCATAGCCACGCAGCCCCGTCTCGGCATCCTTGCGCGAACGTGCGAATGCCGGCGGATCGCACACCACGATGTCGAAGCGCTCGCCGGCCAGTTCCGACATCACATCGAACGCGTCACCGCGCCGCACGCGCATGCGATCGGCGATATCGTTCATCGCGGCGGCCTGCTCGGCTTGCGCGAGCGCGGGTGCGCTGCTGTCCACAAGCAGCACCTCGCGTGCGCCCGCCACCGCGCAACGCAGGCCGAACACGCCGACGTGGCAGAACACGTCCAGCACCCGCGCATCCTTGGCCAGCGCCGTGACGCGATCACGGTTCGGGCGCTGATCGAAGAACCAACCGGTCTTCTGCCCCTCCAAAGGATCAATCGGGAAGCGAACGCCACCTTCCGTCACCTCGGCGCTGGCATCGCTGCCGAACAGCAGCTCGACGTTCTCCTCCAGACCTTCGTGCTTTCGTGCCGCCGAGTCATTGCGCGCCACCACCGCGCGCAACGGCAACAGATCGGTCAGAGCCTCGACGATAAGCGGCAGCAGAAGATCCATGCCGGCAGTGTTCGCCTGGATCACAGCGACATCGTCATAGCGATCGATTATCAGACCAGGCAGACGATCGGCCTCGGCATGCACCAGCCGATGGAACGGCGTGTCACACACGCGCTCACGCAATGCGATCGCCTCGCGCAGGCGGCCGCGCAGCCAATCCGCATCGATAATGGCCGCCGAATCGCGATCCAGCAGCCGCGCGGCGATCAGGCTGTGCGGGTTGAACATGCATGTGCCGAGGCGTGTGCCGTCGTCGCCTTCCAGGCGCACCAACCCGCCCGGCGGCATTTGCCGATACTCGGGCTGCATCGCAATCTCGTTGGAGAAGACCCAAGGCGAGCCGGCACGCAGCCGCCGCCCCTGCCCCGGCTTCAGCCGCAATGTCGGAATATTCAAGCCGGACTCCGTACCGACCAAACAAGCAAGAATACCAGGATAACACCGAATCACACCGAGAAGAAGATTAAGCCACGGAGTTACGCTTCGCGCGGTGCCACCCCAACCTACTTGCGCGAAGCGCCCAAATAATTCTACTCCGTGTATCTCCGTGGCTTAATCTTCTTCTCCGTGAACTCCGTGTTATTCTTTCCCTTCCTGGGCTTTCGACGGCATCTCGTGGAGCTGACTCGACTAACTGCCCAGGATATCCACCGCCGCCGCGATCAGCCGTCGAGTGTCCTCTTCCGACCCGACGCTGATCCGCAAATAGGCATCTGTCCGCGGCTTGTTGAAATGCCGAACCAGCACCCCGCGCTCGCGCAGGGCTGCCGCGAACTCCAATCCGCCCCGCGCCGGATGTCTGGCAAACACGAAATTCGCGCTCGAAGGCAGCACAACGAATCCAAGCCCGATCAGTTCTCGTGTCATCGCTTCCCGGCCAGCGACAATCCTTGCGCAGCTCTCGCGAAAGTACGCGTCGTCGCGAACCGAAGCCGTCGCCCCCACCTGCGCAATGCGACCAAGCGGATACGAGTTGAAGCTGTCCTTGACGCGGCGCAGCGCCTCGATGAGCCCCACGTCGCCGAGCGCGTAGCCGACGCGCAACCCCGCCAGAGCGCGCGACTTCGACATTGTCTGCACGACCAGCAGGTTCGGATGATCGGCGATCAGCGGCACCGCACTCTCGCCGCCAAAATCGACATAGGCCTCGTCGATCACCACCGGAATGTCAGTATGCTCCGCGAGCAGTTGCGCGATCTCCGCCCGCGGCAGCGAGACGCCCGTCGGCGCATTGGGATTGGCGATCATGATCGACCCCGCCTCGCGCCGATAATCCTCGACCCCGACGCGCATTCCCCCATCCAGCGGCACGGTCTCGCAGTGAATGCCGAACAACTGCGCCCATACCGGATAGAAGCTGTAGCTAACGTCCGGAAACAGCAGCGGCCTCCGCTGTTTCAGCAGCGCCGCAAAGGCATGCGCAAGCACTTCGTCCGAACCATTGCCGACAAACACCTGTTCCGGCGTCACCCCGTGATGCGCGGCAAGCGCCTCGCGCAGTTCCGTCGCCTCAGGATCGGGATAGAGCCTCAGACTATCAGCCGCGGCGGCACGCATCGCTTCCAGCGCGAGCGGCGACGGACCAAACGGGCTTTCGTTGGTGTTGAGCTTCACCAGATTGGCGACGCGCGGCTGCTCCCCCGGCACATAGGGCGCAAGCTCTCGCGCAAGATGGCTCCAAAACGGGTTCATCGGAGGCGGACCCACCTATATGACGAACGCCGAACTTAGCGCGACGAGGCCCTCGATCGGTAGCCGCCGCGCTTCGTGGCGGATCTCAAGCGCATTCCGCACCCAGCCGCCATCAAGCGGCCTGCCGCCGCTCCGCCACAAGCACCACGCTCAGCGCCGCAACCAGCCGATCCATCATCGCGTCAGTATGCAGCGGTGTCGGAGTCAGCCGCAGCCGCTCCTCACCGCGCGGCACCGTTGGGTAGTTGATCGGCGTCGCATACATGCCGAACTCGTCCAGCAGACGCCGGCTCACCGCGGTGCACAGCGCCGCATCGCCAACATGCACCGGCACGATGTGGCTCTCCGACGGCAGAACAGGCAGCCCCGCCGCGCGCAACCGACGCTTCAGCGTCTCGGCCCGCTCGAACAGCTTCGCCCGCCGTCCTGCATCGCTGCGCACGTGACGCACGCTTGCCAGTGCGGCAGCGGCGACCATTGGCGGCAGCGACGTGGTGAAGATGAACCCAGGCGCACAGGACCGGATGTAATCCACCACGGCCGCATCGCCCGTAATGTAGCCGCCGTGGCAGCCAAACGCCTTCGCCAGCGTGCCCTCGATCACATCGACCCGCGCCGCGACGCCATCGCGCTCCGACACGCCACCACCAGACGGGCCGTACATCCCGACAGCATGCACCTCGTCCAGGTAGGTCATCGCACCATAGCGCGCGGCCAGATCACAGATCGCCCCGATCGGCGCGATGTCGGCATCCATCGAATACACCGACTCGAAGGCGATCAGCTTCGGCGCCGCCACAGGCGCCTCGCGCAGCAGTTCCTCCAGATGCACCAGGTCATTGTGGCGGAAGATCCGGCAGGTCGCCTTTGAACCCTTGATCCCAGCGATCATCGAGGCGTGGTTCTTCTCGTCGGAAAACACCACCCATCCAGGCATCGAGTTCAGGATGGTGGACAGCGCCGCCTGGTTCGACACAAACCCAGACGTAAACAGCAGCGCCGCGTCCTTGCCATGCAGATCCGCCAGCTCCTCCTCCAGCGCATCATGCGCCGGACTCGTGCCGCTGATGTTGCGCGTGCCGCCGGCACCGGCGCCCATGTCGCACGCCGCCAGGCAGGCCGCGGTCACCACCACCTCATGCCCACCCATGCCGAGGTAGTCATTTGATGACCACACCAGGACCTCGCTGCCGTCGGGACGCCGGTACAGCGGGAACCGCTCCGCCTGCTTGCGCAATGGCGTGAATCGGCGATAGCGGCCCTGCGCCTCGATGGCTTCCAGGGCGTCGCGGCAGTGAGCGTGGAACGGATGCATCGTCAGCTTAGCCTCCAGTAACGCGCAGCGGGTATTCTAGCGGTGAGAGACACCGCCTCCCATGCGTAAAGTCCCTTACCAAACATGAAGATCGGTTAATCCGTCCGCTCAGCGAACGTAGAGCCGGACCTCCGGTTCCGCGCCAGCCGTAGCCGAGCGCAAGCCAAGATGGATGCGACTCGCCGATACGCCTTGCGCGACCATCGCACGCATCACCTCCAACCCATGGCGCTGTTGGGCGGCCGCGTCCGCGTTCGGCGGCAACAAGGCGACCACGTCGTATTGCACTGCCGGATCGCGTGTCTCGGCCGCATGCAAAGCGTAGCGCAGCAAGCCCTGATAGTCCGGATCCGGATCGGCGAAGTTGATGGCGAGCAGCGGCGTGCGGTGATCGGCTCTCGGCAGCGCGGACCCTTGCGCCGTTTCCGCTTTCGCCTCTGGCGAGGGGGCGAACGTTGTCTGATCGATCAGCTTGCAGCCCGCCAGCAGCAGTACCGCCAGCATAACCGAGGTCGCTCTCATGCGCCCCTGTCTTGCAGCGAACCGCCGCGCGGGCAAGATGCCGCGTCTCCACAAAAGGACCTATCGCATGCCCGCCCAGACCAACCAGCGTATCGACGGCAAGCGGCTGTGGGACAACCTGATGGGCATGGCCGAGATCGGCGCGACCCCCAAGGGTGGCGTGCGTCGCCTGACCCTGACAGGGGTCGACAAGCGCGGCCGCGACCGCTTCCGCATAGAATGCGAGGCGGCCGGCTTGACGGTACGGGTTGATGCCATCGGCAACATGTTCGCCCGCCGCGCTGGCCGCGATCCCAACCGCCTGCCTGTACTGTTCGGCAGTCATCTCGACAGCCAACCCTCCGGCGGCAAATTCGACGGCGCGCTGGGGGTACTGGCCGGCCTGGAGGTGATGCGCAGCCTGAATGACCTCGGCATCGTCACCGAGGCGCCCCTGGAATTGGTCAATTGGACCGACGAGGAGGGCAGCCGCTTTGGCCACTCGCTGATGGGATCCGGGGTATGGGCCGGCGTGTTTGCCCTCGACAAGGCTTATGCGCTGACCGACACAGAAGGCGCGACCGTCCGCACCGCCCTCGACGGCATCGGCTATCGGGGCGATCAGCCCGCGGCGGCCTTCCCAGCAGACGCGTATTTCGAGCTGCATATCGAACAAGGACCGATCCTGGAGCGCGAGGCAAAACACATCGGCATCGTGACCGGCGCACAGGCCCAGGTCTGGTATGATGCGGTCGCGATTGGCCAGGACTCGCACGCCGGCACCACGCCGCCATCCACCCGCAAGGACGCCTTGGTCTGTGCGGCACGCATCATCGACCTGGTCGACCGGATGATGCGCGCCCGCGGCGAGGACGGACGTGGCACGGTCGGCCAACTGCATGTGCTTCCCAACAGCCGCAACGTGATCCCCGGCGAGGTGCGCTTCTCCGTCGAATTCCGCCATCCGTCCGACGCGGAAGTGGATCGGCTCGATGCGCAGTTCCCTCGGGAGGCTGGGTTCATCGCCCGCGACTGTGGCGTGAGGCTGGAGCTGACGCAGTTGTTCAAGATCCCGGCGCAGCCGTTCGATCCCGGCTGCGTCGATCTGGTCCGGCAGGGCGCCGCCAAGCTTGGCTACACAGCCCGCGAAATCGTGTCCGGGGCGGGCCATGACGCGGTCTATGTAGCGCGGCATGTCCCAACCGCGATGATCTTCACTCCCTGCAAGGACGGCCTGAGCCACAACGAGGCGGAGAGCATCCAGCCAGGCGAGGCCGAAGCCGGCGCTCAGGTGCTGTTCGAGGCCGTGCTGGCACGCGCGAACCGCGCGCTGTAGGACTTGCCCTCATGGCCTCAGTATCCAATCGTTCACTGAATTGGTCCCGCGACCCCAGTGTGCGCGTTATTCCTGAACACGACGTTGTCCGTATCATAAAGGACGTGCGCGTGGAGGGGTACAGCATTGCCAAGGATACGGTCGGAACAGTGGTTGGGATTTATGGCGGGGGCGCTGCTTACGCGGTCGAAATTACTGACCTTTCCGGTGGCCCAGAAGGTGTGACACTGCGCGCCAATCAGGTGGAGCCACTGCTCACCGCCATCCCCCTGTGAACGATCGTCAGTCAGGCGCCATCATTTCGGGGCGTCTCCGTCACGACCCTGCTCTGGTCGCGCGGACCGAGCCCCTCCCCTAGGGTTGCCGCCGCCCGCCCAGCCTCCTATAGGCGCCAGCAGCCCCAGGGAGACGACATGGCTGCATTCGACGCCCCCGTTATCGAGAACTCAGTGCTCGCCCATCAAGCGGAAATCCTGGCCAGGCCACCGACGCAGGCCTGGCAGATGGCGAACGCCATACGCGCGCTCGCGATCGATGCGGTCGAGGCGGCCAAATCCGGCCACCCCGGCATGCCGATGGGCATGGCCGACGTGGCTACCGCGCTGTGGACCCGCTTCCACAAGTTCGACGCCGCCGACCCGCGCTGGCCCGATCGGGACCGCTTCGTGCTGTCAGCCGGCCACGGCTCCATGCTGCTCTATGCGCTGCTGTACCTGACCGGCCACGACGGCATGGGCATCGAGCCGCTCAAGCAGTTCCGCCAGCTCCATTCGCCGGCCGCTGGCCATCCGGAATTCGGCCTGCACCCAGGCATCGAAACCACCACGGGGCCACTCGGCCAGGGGTTCGGCACCGCTGTCGGCATGGCGCTGGCCGAGCGGCTGCTCGCCGCCCGCTTCGGCCGCTCGTTGGTGGACCATCGGACCTGGGTCATCGCGTCCGACGGAGATTTGATGGAGGGAATCAGCCACGAGGCAGCCGCCCTCGCCGGCCATCTTTGCCTGTCGAAGTTGACCGTCCTGTATGATGACAACCATATCTCGATCGACGGCGACACGTCCGCCTCCTACTCCGACGACGTTCTGAAGCGTTTTTCGTCCTATGGCTGGGTGGCGCGCCGGATCGACGGGCATGACCCGGCCCAAATCAATGCGGCGCTGTCGTTCGCGGTGCGCTGCAAGAAACCAACGCTGATCGCCTGCCGCACAATCATCGGCCTGGGCGCACCAACCAAGGCCGGTACCGCGGCGACCCATGGCTCGCCACTCGGCGGCCAGGAAGCTGCCGCGGCAAAGCAGGCGCTCGGCTGGCATGAGCCGCCGTTCACCGTGCCAGATGACTTGCTGGAGCGCTGGCGTGCCGTCGGAAGCCGTGGCGCTGGCGCGCGCCGTGCCTGGCTGAAGCGCCTCGCACACAGCAGCATGCAGGCCGAGTTCGAGCGTGTGATGGCCGGCCGGTTGCCCGATACCTGGCACGAGGCGGTCGCCGCGCTGAAACAGGAAATTCTGGATACCAGGCCGAAGATCGCCAGCCGGCAGTCCAGCCAGAAAGCTCTCGAGGCACTCATTCCTGCCACACCGGAGTTGATCGGCGGTTCGGCCGATCTCACTGGATCCAACCTCACCTTCGTGAAGTCGATGGGGACCGTCACGCCCGGCAATTTCAACGGCCGCTATATCCACTATGGTGTGCGCGAGCACGGCATGGCGGCCGCGGCCAACGGCATGGCGCTGCACGGCGGCCTGATCCCCTACACCGGCACGTTCTTTGTCTTCACCGACTATATGCGGCCAGCCATCCGCATCGGCGCGATCACCCGGGCACATGTGATCCACGTGCTGACCCACGATTCCATCGGCCTCGGCGAGGACGGACCCACACATCAGCCAATCGAACACCTCGCTAGCCTGCGGGCGATGCCGCATCTGCATGTCTATCGGCCGGCCGACGCGATCGAGGTGGCGGAGTGCTGGGAACTGGCGATCCGCCGGACCGACGGTCCCAGCCTGCTCGTGCTCACGCGCCAGGGACTGCCAACGATGCGGTCTGAGATCGTGGAAAACTGCTGTGCTCGCGGCGGTTACGTGCTGGCCGAGGCCAATGGTCCACGCGCCGCCACCCTGATTGCGACCGGTTCGGAAGTCTCGATCGCCATGGATGCGCGTGCCGCTCTCGCCGCCGAGGGCATCCAAGCCGCCGTCGTCTCCCTTCCATGTTGGGAGTTGTTTGAGGTGCAGGACGAAGCGTATCGTGCCAACGTGCTAGGCAACGCCCCCAGGTTCGGCATCGAGGCTGCCTGTGGCTTCGGTTGGGAGCGCTGGCTCGGCACTGACGGGGTTTTCATCGGGATGACGGACTTCGGAGCCTCCGCGCCTTATGAAGTTCTTTACAAACACTTTGGTATCACACCCGAGGCCATCACTGCCGCGGTGCGCAAGAAGCTGGGTTGACCCAGGTCAATGCCCAGAATGTGACGCGGTGCGAGGAACGGCCACGAGAGCAAGGAAAGGATCCAGAGCATGCCCGTAAAGGTCGCCATCAACGGGTTCGGCCGCATCGGCCGCCTCGTGTTGCGCGCGATGATCGAAAGCGGCCGCGATGATATCGTGCCGGTCGCGATCAACGATCTCGGCAGCACCGAGGCCAACGCCCACCTCTTCCACTACGATAGTGTGCATGGCCGCTTCCCCGGTCAGATCGAGGTCTCTGGCGACACGATCACAGTTCGCTATGGCGGTCGCGTTTGGGGTCCGATCAAGGTGTCGGCGGAACGCGATCCGACCAAGGTGCCGTATCAGGGCATCGATGTCGCGATGGAGTGCACGGGCATCTTCACCTCGAAGGACAAGGCGTCGGCGCTGATCACTGCCGGTGCGCGCAAGGTATTGATCTCGGCGCCTGGCGACCATGTGGACGCTACTGTCGTCTACGGCGTGAACCACAAGATTCTGACCAAGGACATGACGGTCGTCTCGAACGCGTCGTGCACGACGAACTGCCTGGCGCCGATGGCGAAGGTGCTGCACGACAATTTCGGCATCGAGCGCGGCTACATGGTCACGATCCATGCCTATACGGGTGACCAGAACACCGTCGATACCCTCCACAAGGACCTGCATCGCGCGCGTGCCGCGGCGGTCTCCGCCATTCCGACATCAACCGGTGCCGCGCGTGCGGTTGGCTTGGTGATGCCGGAGCTGAAGGGCAAGCTGGATGGCACGGCGATCCGCATCCCGACGCCGAATGTCTCGCTGGTCTCATTGGATGTGAACCTGAAGAAGCAGGCGACCAAGGACGAGATCAACGCGGCGATGCTCGACGCCTCCAAGGGCTTCCTGCGCGGCGTCCTGGACTACAACACCGCGCCATTGGTCAGCATCGACTTCAACCACTCGCCGGCGTCCTGCACATTTGATGCGACGCAGACTGCTGTGGTCGATGGCGCGCTGACCCGTGTAATGGGCTGGTACGACAACGAGTGGGGCTTCTCCAACCGCATGTCCGATACCGCCGCCCTGCTCGGCAGCCTGTAGTCCCCCCATCATCACCTCGCCCGCCTGCGGGAGAGGTCGCCGCGCCCAAGCGCGGCGGGTGAGGGTGCATGATCTGAACACACACCCTCACCCGGCGCTGCGCGCCGGCCTCTCCCGCATGCGGGAGAGGCAAGAATGGAATGCGAGGCTCTCATGTCCTTCCGTACGCTCGACAATCTCGACGTCGCCGGCAAACGTGTACTGCTGCGCGCCGACCTCAACGTCCCTGTGCGTGGCGGCAAGATCACCGACCTGACCCGCATCGAGCGCCTCACACCCACCATCCGCGAGCTCGTAAGCAAAGGCGCGAAGGTCATCGTGTGCAGCCACTTCGATCGACCGAAGGGCAGGCGCGTCCCGGAAATGTCGCTCGCTCCTATGGCCATCGCGCTGGGCGAAGTGCTCAGACAGCGTGTGCGCTGCGCGGAGGACTGCATTGGTTTGGCTGCCGAGCAAGCTATTGATCGGATGCAGAAAGGCGACGTGCTGGTGCTGGAGAACACCCGCTACTACGCGGAGGAGGAAAAGAACGATCCGACGTTCGCCGCCGCACTGGCGAAGCTCGCCGACATCTATGTGAACGACGCATTCTCCGCCGCGCATCGCGCGCACGCCAGCACCGAAGGGGTAGCGCACAAAATGCCCGCCTATGCCGGCCGCTTGATGCAGGCTGAGCTTGAGGCACTCGATGCGGCACTCGGCAATCCGCAGCGCCCGGTCGCAGCAGTTGTGGGTGGGGCGAAGGTTTCCACCAAGCTCGATCTACTCGGCAATTTGGTCACCAAGGTAAACGTACTGGTGATTGGCGGCGCCATGGCCAACACGTTTCTGGCCGCGCAGGGCAAGGTTGTCGGCAAGTCGCTCCAGGAAGCCGAGATGCACAGCACCGCGAAGGACATCCTGGCGCAAGCCAAGACCGCCAATTGCGAAGTGGTGCTGCCGATCGATGCGGTGGTAGCCAACGAACTGAAACCTGGCGTCGCGACGCAAACCGTGTCCGTGGACGCAGTCCCGGCAGATACGATGATCCTGGATGTTGGTCCCGCCACAATCGCCGCGCTGATCCTGCATCTCGCATCCCTCAAGACGCTGGTGTGGAACGGACCTCTCGGCGCGTTTGAGACACCGCCGTTCGACGTGGCGACCAGCGCGTTTGCGAAGGCGGTGGCCGAGGCAACGCAAAAGGGCGCGTTACGAAGCGTGGCTGGAGGTGGAGATACTGTCTCGGCACTGCGCCATGCCGGAGTACTGGATAAGATGAGCTACGTTTCCACCGCTGGTGGTGCGTTCCTGGAATGGCTGGAGGGCAAGACGCTGCCCGGGGTGGCTGCGCTGGAATAGTGCTGTGCAAGAAAAGTAAACATAACACGGATTACACAGAATTTGGCACGGATTACGCGAAGCCTATTATTATCTTCTCTGTGCAATCCGTGCCAAAATCTGTGCAATCCGTGTTATTCTTGCTTTTTTACACCACCAACCGCATCCGCCGCCCGGTTACTGGTTCGCGCGGCAAGCCCTGCGTATCGGCGAACGATCCCCACATGTCGCCGTTATATCCCTCCACCGAAAACTGCCGTGGCCGATACGTTGCTTCCTGCCCAGGCATGATATGCTTCACACCGGTGGAGTACTCGTAAACCATCCCATCCGGTCCCTCGAAATACACCATGATCGCCGTCGAGATCGGATGGCGCCCAGGACCATAGACGATCTTCACGCCCTGCTGTTTCAGCCAGTAGTACGAACGCATCACATCGTCGATGTCCTCAACCTGATGATTGATATGCTGAATGCCGGGCCGCGTGGACGGCATCAGCACCACCGAATGATGCACCGTCCCGATCCGCAGGAATGTCGCATCGCCAAGCCAGTCTGACACTCGTGCATTCGCCAGACGCGTCCAGAACTCGGTATCGCGTTTGGTATCGGTGCTGAACAGCGCGACATGGCTGAAGTTGGTGATGCCCACATCGCGCCCCGGAAAGAACCGCACGCCGCTGTTATGCGGACGCGCGAGAACCTCGATGCGATTGCCGCTCGGGTCTGATGAAGCGATGAATGCCTTCGTCCGGCGCGCATCGCATTCGTCACGCGTGCCCCAATGCACGGGACGCTCCACCCGCTCCAGTTCCGCCGCAACCGCATCCAGATCGTCCGGATCGACCAGATCCAGTCCGATCGTCTGATCGGCTGGATCTCCCTCAAAATATACAAGTGTATGGTCGCGCGTATCGCCGCGCACCTCCACCTTGTCGCTGCGGAAATACGCCGTCTTGCCTTCGCGCGCAGTAAGCTGAAGACCGACGATCTCGGTAGCGAACTTGGTCGCCATTTCGAGGTCCGGCGTCCCCAGCCGCGCGTAGCGGATGTCCTGCAGATTGATCATGGCGGCTCACTCCCTGAACTGCGGGAGTCTAGAGCCGGCCCGAGCGCGGCGGCAATGCCGAACTCGCCGGGCAGCGAGCCACGCGGGAACAAGCGCGTTACGTGACCCATCTTGCGGCCAGGCCGCGCCTCCAACTTGCCGTAGAGGTGTGGGATCAGCCCTGGTGTGGCCAGGATTGACGGCCACAGCGCCGTCTCCTCCGGCCCGACCAGGTTCTTCATCACCGCATCAGAGTGCCGTACTGCCGGCGGCAGTGGCAGGCCGGCGATGGCCCGGATGTGCATCTCAAACTGGCTCGCCGGGCAGGCGTCGATCGTCCAGTGGCCGGAGTTATGCGGGCGGGGCGCGATCTCGTTGACCAGCACGCGACCGTTCCGATCTACAAACATCTCCACCGCAAGCAGCCCCACACAATCCAGCGCGTCCGCTACCCGGCGTGCGATCCCCTGGGCTTGGCGGTCCACGTCATCCGATATCCGCGCCGGCGCCAGCGTCAGGTCCAGGATGTGGTCGCGATGCCGGTTCTCGACAGTGTCGAACGAGGAGTAACCGCCGTCCTCGCCGCGCGCCACGACGACGCTGATCTCCAGGGCGAAGTCGATGAAGCCTTCCAGGATCAGCGGCTTGGGCTCCAGCGCGGCGAAGGCTGGGACCAGGTCCGCCGGCCGACGCAGCATTGCCTGGCCTTTGCCGTCATAGCCAAGCCGCGTCGTTTTCAGGACCCGCGGGCAAACCGATACGCTCCACTGCCTGCCGCAACCCATCCAGATCCCCGACCGAGGCCCAAGGTGCCGTAGGAACACCGGCCCCGTTCAGGAACGACTTCTCCAGCACGCGATCCTGGCTGGTCCGCAGGATCGCGGGCGATGGGCGGACTGGCTTCAATGAAGCAAGAAGATCAAGTCCTTCCGCGCTGACGTTCTCAAATTCGAAGCTGATCACATCCACCGCGGCGGCGAACGCCCGCAGCCCGTCGGGTTCCTGATAGTCGCTGATCGTTGCCGCCGCGGAGACCTGGCTGGCCGGGCTATCCGGTTCGCGGGTCAGGATATGGCTGCGGTAGCCCAGCCGGGCGGCGGCGAGAGCCGACATGCGGCCCAGTTGGCCGCCACCTACCAGGCCGATGGTCGAGTTGGGTGGCAGAGGGAAAATCAAGGCAGCGACTGCACGTAATTGCAACTGTAGTTGCATTTGTAGTCGTAGTTGTAGTTGTAGTTGTAGTTGTAATTGAAATTATCCCCCCTCCCCCTGCGGGAGGGGGTTAGGGGGAGGGGGTCGCGGACTTTGCACAGCCCCCTCCCCCTAACCCCCTCCCGCAGGGGGAGGGGGAAATTTGGGTCGTCACCCATTCTCGGGAACTTCCGCCACTGCCCTCGTCTGCTCGTCCCGGAGCGCGTCGAGCTTCGCCGCTATCGCGGCGTCGCCGATCGCCAGGATGGCGACCGCGAGGAGCGCCGCGTTCACCGCCCCGGCACGGCCAATCGCCAGCGTGCCGACCGGCACCCCCGCCGGCATTTGCGCAATCGAAAGCAGGCTGTCCATCCCCTTGAGACTATGTGACTCCACCGGCACCCCCAAGACCGGCAGCGGCGTCCACGCCGCGCACATGCCGGGCAGATGCGCCGCGCCACCGGCACCCGCGATGATCACCTTCAGCCCCCGCCCGCGCGCGCCCGTTGCATATTCCCGCAACCGATCCGGCGTCCGATGGGCGGACACAATCCGTGTCTCATGCGGCACGCCCACCCGCTCCAGCAGCTCCGCTGCGTGCCGCAGCGTCTCCCAGTCCGACTGGCTGCCCATGATGATGCCAACGAGTGGTTGCATCAGGCGATGTTATCCGGGATCAGCCGGCTCTCCAGCCAGGCAATTTCGTCCTTCAGCATCAGCTTCCGCTTTTTCAGCCGCTGCAGGTGCAACTGGTCGGACGCGCCCTGCTCCGCCAAGCGCGTGATCACCGTATCAAGGTCACGATGCTCGCTGCGGAGTTCGTGCAGCTTGCGCAGCAGCGAGTCCCGGTCCGTCATCATGGCAGGTTCACTAGCACGATTCCGCGGTCGCAACCGAGTCCCTGGTCAGCAGTTTTGTCATGGCTGATCCATGGCAGTTGAGTTACCATCTTCCGCTGTGGCTGTCTTTGAGCGGAGGAAGGTTGATGAACCTGCAGGCCCGTCTCGATGCACTGAAGGAGCGCCATGCCGCGCTCGAGACGCGCATTATCGACGAGGACCAGCGACCTAGGCCCGACAGTGAGGCGCTGACACGTCTGAAAATCGAGAAGCTGCGGGTCAAGGAGGAGATGGAGCGCCTCCGCACCCAAAACGTCTGATTGCGCCGTAACGGCCGATCAGAGGACCTCGTCCACTTCGGGCATGGGCGGGGGCGGGACCGCGCGTCCCTCGCGTTCCAGCCGTTCATTCGCCTGCGAGATCGCAGCGTTCAGATCGGTCTGGCTGCACAGCCCGAGAATCACCGGATCGCGCGGCTTGATATTGGCGCTGTTCCAGTGGCCTTTGTCGCGCACCTTCTGGATCGTGTCCTTGGTCGTGCCGAGCAGCTTGGAAACCTGCGCCTCGCTGAGCTGCGGATAGTTTCGCAGTAGGAATGCGATCCCATCGGGCCGGTCGTTGCGCTTGGCCACCGGCGTGTAGCGCGAGCCGCGGAGCCGTTTCGGTATCGGTAGCGCGGTTGGCGCCAGATGCAGGCGGTATTCGGGCTCCGCCTCGCCCTTGCGGATTTCTTGAGCAGTGATCTGGCTGTTCGCCACCGGGTCGTAGCCGACGATGCCCTGCGCCACCTCGCCGTCCGCGATCGCCTGCACCTCAAGCGGGTGCATGCCGCAGAACTCGGCGATCTGGGTAAAAGTAAGCGCGGTCTTTTCAATCAGCCACACTGCGGTGGCCTTGGGCATCAGCGGCAGGGTCATGGCATGGTCATCCTTGGGCCACGGCTCGCGCGTCGCGGGCGGGCCGGGGGCCGGATATGACAACCGGTCCGGGGTGGGTCAAGGGTTACGGTACGGTTTATGCTGGGGTCACTCACGAGGGAGGTGACGAATGATGGACGAGGACGAAGGCCCGGTTCGCAAGCGGGTTCGGCTGGAAAAGCTGGTGCTCGACACCTGGGGGATCGCGGAACTGCGCGACTATATCGATGAATTGAAGGCCGAGATCGCGCGCGTGGAGGCCGATATCGAACGCAAGCACGGGCACCGCAGCGCCGCCGACGCATTCTTCAAGCGGCCCTGACGATGGGTTGGTCGGTGTCCGGGTATTGGGTCCTGGGGCCGAGGTCCACCGTCAGTATCCCCAGCGCCGTCATGCCAGCGAACAGCGATATCGGTACTTCGGCATCGCCAGTGGTCCAGCGGATATCATCGGCCGGCTCATAGTCGTGGTAGCCGTCCGCCAGCGATGCTGGTTCCATCGTTCGACAGGTCTGCGCCTGGGCAAATGCCAGGCGCCGAACCGCAACTCCAAGCAGCCGAGGTCACGCGCCAGCCCCAAATCCTGCCGGCCACGACCCATTCGCTCTAAACGTCATGGCCGGCCCCCGAGCCGGCCATCAGTCTCAGCGGCACAATGGTGCCGATGTACACTGATGGCTGGGCCCGATCCCCGGGACAAGCCTGGGGACTTCGGCCCGGCGATGACGACAGGGCGACCGATGAGTCAGGGTCAATGAGCTTTGGTCTGACCCGCCTTCGGTAAAATAATTGAACCGCCAATAACGCAAATTCAATGTTATTAATCAACGCGCTAGCAAGTAGCTATATTTATTCTATCCACGCTATTTTGCCAAAAATCACAGGTCTTATTTATGTTCTTTGCGTTTTTTGCGGTTTAAATTTCTTCTGTAGCGGAAACACCAGAAAAATACCCCCTGAACACCCAGCACTACACACCTATTGACCGGCCAATATTGCGATCTCCGCGCGTAACGCCTCGATCCCCTCCCCTGTTTCGCTGCTGGTGACCATGACTTCAGGGTGCGCGGCTGAGTGCTTACGCGCCAGCGCCCTCGCCTCTTCCAGCTTCTTGCCCGGCGCGCCAGGCTTCGTGCCATCGGCCTTGGTCAGCACCAACTGGAACGTCACCGCCGCGCGATCCAGCAGTTCCATGACGGCCGTGTCCGCCTCCTTGACCTCGATCCGTGCGTCCAGCAGCAGCATCACCCGCCGCAGGGTCGCCCGGCCACGCAGGTAATCGAACATCAGCCCCTGCCAGTCCGCCTTCACCGCCTTGCCGGCGCGCGCATAGCCGTAGCCAGGCATGTCCACCAGCGTCAGCCGCCCGCCAAGATCGAAGAAGTTGAGCTGCCGCGTTCGCCCTGGCTCCTGCGAGACACGCGCCAACGCATGCCGCCCCGTCAGCGCATTCAGCAGCGACGACTTGCCCACGTTGGAGCGCCCAGCAAATGCCACCTCCGGCCCCACAGCCGGCGGCAACTGGTCCAGCCGCTGTGCGGCGTAAACGAAGCGGCACTCCGAGGCGAACAGAAGCCGCCCCGCCTCAATCTGCTCCGCTCGCTCTTCGGTCAGGTGCGCGCGAGCCCCGGCCGCGACAGATGCGTCCGCTTCATGATCACCCATTGCTGCGCGATCGACAGCAGGTTGTTCCAGCTCCAGTAGATGATCAGACCCGCCGGGAACCGCGCCATCATGAACGTGAAGATGATCGGCATGAACTGGAACATGCGCGCCTGCACGGGATCAGGCGGTGGCGGGTTCAGCCTCTGCTGCAGGAACATCGTCAGGCCCATGATCAAGGGCCATGCGCCCATGTGCAGGAAAGGCGAAATCGCCGCGGGATCGAACGGGATCAGCCCGAACAGGTTGAAGACATTGGTCGGATCCACCTGCGACAGGTCATGAATCCAGCCGAAGAACGGTGCCTGCCGCATCTCGATCGTGACGAAGATCACCTTGTAGAGCGAGAAGAACACTGGGATCTGCACCACCATCGGCAGGCAGCCTGACGCCGGGTTCACCTTCTCGGCCCGGTACATCGCCATCATTTCCTGCTGCATGCGCTGCGGCTCTTCCTTGTAGCGCTCGCGCATCGCGGTCATCCGCGGCCCCAGCAGCCGCATCTTGCTCATCGAGCGATACGAGTAGTTCGCCAGCGGGAAGAACAGCAGCTTCACGCCGAGCGTGAACGCCATGATCGCAAGCCCGAAATTTCCGAGCATCCCGTTGAGCCAGTCGATCGCCGCGAAGATCGGCCGTGTCAGAAACCAGAAATAGCCCCAGTCCACCGCGTAATCGAACCGCGGAATCTGCAGTCGCGCTTCGTAGCTGTGCAACAGCGAGACGATCTTCGCGCCGGCGAACAGATGGGTCTCCAGCATCGTGTCGCCATCCGGCGAGATCGTCTCCGGCTGCTGCGCCAGATAATCCACCTGGTAGTGGTCGCCGTCGTCCTTGATGTGCGTGAAGTTCACGGTGGTCGGAACGGACTGCGCGGGGATCAGCGCGGTCAGCCAGTACTTGTCGGTAATGCCCGCCCACCCGCCGTTCGAACTCGAGGTATAGGCAACATCGGACTTCGCCTTGTCAGTCTCGCTCTTGGCCTTCGCGTAGGTCATCTCCTGCAGCGTGTTGTCCACCACGCCGAGCAGGCCCTCGAACAAAATGTAGTAGCCCGAAGTCTGCGGCGTGTAGTCGCGCCGAACGCGCGACCAAGGAAACAGCGTTACCGGTGCGCCGCTCGCATTCCGTACCGACTGCTGCACGGTGAACATGTAATCGTCGTCCACCGACAACGTGATCAGGAATGTCAGGCCTGCGCCGTTGTCCCAGGTCAGCGTCACCGGGTGGCCGGTGGTCAGCGTATCGCTCGAACCCGTCCACAAAGTGTCATTGCCCGGCAGCTTGACCTGCTCGCCGGGTGCGGCACTCCATCCATACTGTACATAGTACGGCTCGCTGTCCGACAGCGGTTCCAGCAGCCGCACCTTCGGCGAATCAGGGGCAAGTGTCTCCCGGTAATCCGTCAGAACCAGATCATCCAGCCGCGCGCCCAGCAGGCTGATCGAGCCGCTCACCCGCTGCGCCGCAATCTTCACGCGAGGCACGTTCTTCGGCACGGCCGGAACATTGGTCACCGGCGATCCCTGCGGCGGCGTCAGCGGCGAGGGAGGCGGCGCATTCGTGCTCGCAACCTGAGGCTGCGGCTTCGGCGGTTGCGGCAGATGGGGCGCGATCAGCAACTGAAAGCCGAGCAGGATCGCGATCGAGACCGCGATAGCGATGAGAAGCCGTTGCTGGTCCATTATCGCCCCGCCTGGCAGTCGCACGAAGGGACCGGATCATAGCCGCCCTCGCACCATGGGTTACAGCGCAGGATGCGCCGCACCGCCAGCCCACTGCCACGCAGCGCGCCGTGCGTCCGGAACGCCTCGATCGCGTAGTCGCTGCAGCTTGGCAGGAACCGGCAATTAGCGCCGATCACTGGCCGGATCGTCCACTGATAGGCGCGCACCGCGCCAATCGCGACTTGCGCCGCCGGTGTCATGTCACACCCACCTTTGCCAAAGCCCGACGTACATCATCCTGCAAGGCGGCAAAATCCCGCTCGGCCGTTCCAGCCCGTCCGATCAGCACAAGATCGAAACCGGCGACGGCCCGATCTGCGAGCACCAGCCGTGCAGCCTCCTTCAGACGCCGGCGAGTACGATTACGCATCACAGCGTTCCCGATCTTCTTCGTCACAGTGAACCCCAACCGGGCTGGTCCATGGTCGTCCCGCGGCAGTGCCTGCAATACCAGTCCCGGCATCGGCGCCTTACGACCGTGGGCCGCGGCTCGCTGGAACTCCGCGCGGCGAGTAAGGCGCTCGGGCGCGGCCAAGGCCAGGCCCTGGATCAGGCCGACAGGCGCTTGCGGCCCTTGGCACGACGGTTGGCCAGCACCTTGCGGCCGCCGACGGTGGCCATCCGGGAGCGGAAGCCATGCCGCCGCTTACGGACCAGCTTGGACGGTTGATAGGTGCGCTTCACGGCCAATACTCCGATGGTGCCCAGTGGCCCGCAACAACGCGGGCGCGCCGTCAGGCTCTCCGCCCGGCGCAGGGGGCGGCTTATAGGGGCGCGGTCAGGGGGTCGTCAATCGGGTGGCGAATTATCGTCGAACCGCGGCTCTCAACGGCGCCGGCAAGCCGAAACCCTTACATGGATCAACTGTCACGCGATGGCGGCCCAGCCC
Source organism: uncultured Alphaproteobacteria bacterium (assembly GCA_963733475.1). GTDB lineage: Bacteria > Pseudomonadota > Alphaproteobacteria > Acetobacterales > Acetobacteraceae > JAMXLO01. The sequence goes on from CAVTEC010000020.1 coordinate 56,444, forward strand.
AACGATGCCGGTCTCCGGGACAAACCCGGAACGAAACAGTGGGGGTACCTGATACCAAAGCTCACTGATCCTGACTCATCTGTCGCCCCGTCGTCATGGCCCGGCCGAAGTCCCCGGGCATGTCCCGGGGATCGGACCCGGCGGCGGCCGGCCATGACGGCTAAAGCGAATGGGTCGCGGTCATTGAGTAGTGGTATAAGGCACTCCAATGGGATGTTCAGTTTGACCGGAACAACGCACGGTCGTCAGTGAGTGTTGCCAGAGCTGATTCTTATCACGAAGAAGCAGGAAGGCCGCACGAAGTTCACGAAGACGAAAGGATTCTCGGCGCTGCACGCTGTCCAACTGTAGACCGCGCGCAGCGCTATTCGTTCTACTTCGTGAACTTCGTGCGGCCTTCCTGCTTCTTCGTGATAAATACGACAGCGATCAACCGCACAGGCCTATCCCAGGGGCGGCTGCCGGTTCCAGTCACTGCGAAAGCGCCGTGCGTTCTATTCGAGATGTCCGGCCATGCCGACCTTTTCACCGAACCGCATGACCGGCCTTTGCTGAACATCATGACGTGGCCACGGCTCACCGCCATGGACGAAACCAATCCACGCCGCGCGCATCGCCGCGGACAATTCCGCCATTTGCGTCGGATTGCCGCCAGCCAACATCGGCGCATCCGTCCATGCGTCGAATGTGCCGAATACGAACGGCAAGTCGATGCAATGGCAAGCATGGAAGCGCGATCCTGGCGCACTCCAATCAAATGCATACGCGTACGCCGTGCCGCCCCGACGCGAGACCACGTCAGCCAGACGCATTGCCGGGCGCAGGAACGTCTCGTCCGTCGCCAGATCGGACAGCAGATCCACTGTATTGGCACCCGGCCGCCGAGCCCGGTATCGCGCGAGCCTTGCCTCATCGCCGAACCGCCGCACCACTGCATCATGCGGCGGATCCTGCATCGCCGGATCAGCCGCGAAAAAAGCATGCACCTCATCGGCCGTCGCACCAATCATCAGCGGCTTCCCATCGATGCCATCCGCTATCGCATCGAGCATTTCGTCGAGCGTCATAGCCTGTGGAAATACCGGCATGAACATGATGCCAGGGTAAGCAAAGCGTGCATTGCGCTTCGCCAGTTCGGTCTGCGCGTCCAGCAGCCGAGGCACCTCGACAGCGCGCAGGCGCGCTGCGGCGTTCCCCGCGTCAGGATCGACATCCAGCAGCCGCAGGAACTGGTCGGCGCGATCCGTTGCCATAACCGATGTATAGGCGCCGCGGCCAAACCCACCGCTTTGCATGATAGCGCGGTGGAACAGCCCACGGGCATGTGGCAACATCAGCATCCGTCCGATCGACGTTGCCCCTGCCGACTGGCCCATCACCGTGACACGATCCGGATCGCCGCCGAATGATGCAATGTGGTCACGCACCCAGCCGAGCGCGGCGATCATGTCGGAAAGCCCGGCATCGCCATCTGCAATACCTGGCCGATTCAGCCAGCCAAGTGCTCCCAGCCGATAGTTGACACCGACAAACACGAAATCGCCTTGGCGGGCGAGATCCGATCCGTCGTACCAATCCAGCGAGCCCGCCCCGGTAACCCAGGCGCCGCCGTGCAGCCACACCAGGACGGGCCGCCGCTTGGTGTCGGCTCCCGGCGTGGCGATGGTCAGTGTGAGACAGTCCTCGGATTGGGGGCGCTGGTAGTTCCCCATCGCCACGCCCAAACGCGACGGCAGTTGCGGCGCGATCGGACCGTGTTCCGTTGCGTCGCGAAGGCCGGTCCAGGCACGGACCGGTTCGGCCGGGGCGAAGCGCAGTTCGCCGATCGGCGGTTCAGCGTATGGCACGCCGCGGAACGCGGCAACGCCATCGCGCCACACACCGCTCAAATCGCCAAGCGCGGTGTCTGCGATCGGCGCCTCCATCACTCGGCCGCCGCTCGCAGCGTCCTTACCGCACCGATCGACGAGTACAATTCCGGCCGACGCTGTTCAAGCAACGGATAGCGCTGCCTCACCTCATCGACGAACGACGCATCGATGATCGCGGTCAGACACGTCTCCGCATCGGATGCGGTCGCGGTGATCGTGCCCCACGGATCGACCACCATGCTGCGCCCGACGAAACTGATGCCCGACTTCGGTTCCGTGCCGTATTGTCCGGATGCCACAACCCAGACCTGATTTTCCGCGGCTCGAGCACGCAGGAAAAACTCCCAATGATCGAACCGCGGGCTCAGGAACGCAGATGCGCAGACCAGCAGCCGGGCCCCATTCAGCGTCATCTCGCGATACACTTCGGGGAACCTCAAGTCGGAACAAACGGACAGTCCAATCGGACCCAGTGAAGTCTGGAACACCGGCAACGCATCGCCGGCGCGCACCTTGTCCGACTCCCGAATGCCGCTTTGGATGTCGTGCCGGTTGGGAGCGTCGAACAGATGCGTCTTGCGATACAGGCCAATGATGGCGCCATCCGGACCGATCAGCGGGCAGGTGTTGTGATAGACGCCACCGCCGGCGTCCTCGTAGATCGAGCCCGCGATATGCATGCCGAAGCGCTTTGCCTCGCGTGCCAGCAAATCGGTCGTCGGACCGGGAATAGGTTCGGCGACCTCCCGGTAGAGAGACTTGGCACTGTAACAAAGACCGGTCCAAACCTCCGGCAGCACGACAAGCTGCGATCCGCGGCCACCGGCTTGCCGAACCAGATGCAGCGCCTTTTCGACGGTTGCTTCCTTCTCGCCGTCGATTGCTGTAAACTGGATGCACGAGACGACGATGTCATCGGACATGGCTTCTTCCCGCAAATGCTTCTGGCAAACCTACCGCGCCGCGCCGGCAATCACGAGTCGATGAAATCTTGGTCATGTTGTCGGAAAATTTGACAAGCCGCGACAAACTGTTGCAATTTCGATGCCGTAACCCTTTCAAGTTTATGTCTTTTGGTACTTGGCACAATTTCTGCAACGGTAACACTTGCACTTGGGGAGTGCACCGGGATGCCAGCCGTGGGAAACCGCTTCGACCGATTAACGTTTGCACTTATACCTGCCAGCATCGTCATCGCTGGCTGTGGGGCGAGCCTGCTGCCGCATCACGCGGTCATGCTTCTCGTCGAATTCGTCGTGATTTGGATCTCCGTGTCGGTGCCGATCGGTGTGCTGGCAGGCCATTGCATGCTGGGAGAGAGCGACTTGTCGTAGCAGGACTTAATACCGCTACTCGCTGACCGCGACCCATTCGCTCTATCCGTCATGGCCGGCCCCCGAGCCGGCCATCGGTCTCAGCAGCACAAGGGTGCCAATGTACGCTGATGGCCGGCAGGGCGACCGATGAGTCAGGGCCAGTGAGCTTTGGTATTACAGCTCCTCCACCTGTTCTACACCGGGGATCACCTTCAGAGCCTGTGCCAGCCGGGGAGTCACATTGAATCCACCCGGCAGCGCGATCTCGACGCTCTGGGTTGTGCCGAGGCGTGGCACCAGAATGACCCGCCCCTTGCCGCGGCCTTCGCGCCCGAGCAGATCCCGGATGTGCGGCACCGAAGCGGTGTCGCGCAGCCAGATCCGCATCGCCGTTCCGGCATCGGCGGCAGCGCGATCGAGCGAGGTCACATCCTGGGCGGTAACACGCAGCGCCTCGCCGTCCTGCCGCAGGTCGGCCGTGACCAGCACCGTCGCGCCGTTGGCCAGCAGGTCGCGCGAGCGCGCCAGCACCTCGGCGAACAAAGTAACCTCGCAGGAGCCGGAGGCGTCGGTGATGCGCACCCAGGCCATGCGGTTGCCGGTGCGCGTCACGCGCTCCTTCTGTGCGCCGACGACCCCGGCCAGACGCACCCGCGTGATACCTGTCTGCGCCGCGGTCTCCACATGCGCGCATGGCGTTGTGCCAAGCCTGCGCAATGCTTTTGCATATACGTCCAAAGGATGCGCGGTGAGGTGGAAGCCAACAGCCTCGGCCTCGAAGTTGAGGCGTTCCATCGGCGGCCAGTCGGGCATGTCCGGAAGGTGCAAGGTCTCGCGCGACACCCCAGGCACAGCGCCGAATAGCGCGATCTGGCCGCTCTCCTTTTCCTCCGCTGTCGCCTGGGCGCGGCGCAGGATGGCCTCGGCCGCCGCGAACAGTCGCGCACGGTTCGGTTCCAGCGCATCGAATACCCCGGCGCGCACCAGGTTCTCCACTTGCATGCGATTGATCTGGCGCGGATCCACTCGCATGGCAAAATCGGCGAGGTCGGCGAATGGCTCTTCGCCCCGCGCCTCGGCCAAGGCCTGCATCGCCGCAAAGCCAACCTTCTTCACCGCGGCCAGGGCATAGCGGATCGCCAGCTTGCCCTCTTCGGTGCGTTCCACCGTGAAGTCGGCGCCAGAGCGATTGATATCAGGCGGCAGAATGCGAATCCCGCACCGCACCGCTTCCTCACGCAACGCGGCCAGGCGATCGGTGTTGCCCAACGCCAGGCTCATGCAAGCAGCAAAGAAAACTTCCGGATGGTTCGCCTTCAGCCACGCCGTCTGGTAGGCGAGCATGGCATACGGCGCCGAGTGGCTTTTGTTGAAGCCATAGCCAGCGAATTTGGCCATCGCATCGAAGACACTCTTGGCGATCGCCGGATCGATCCCGCGTTCGATTGCTCCCTTGGTGAATATGTCGCGCTGCGCCTCCATCTCCGCCGGAATCTTCTTGCCCATCGCTCGGCGAAGCAAATCCGCGCCTCCCAGCGAATATCCGGCCATCGTCTGAGCGATCTGCATGACCTGCTCCTGGTAGACGATGACGCCGTAGGTCGGTTCCAGGATGTCGTGGATCATCGGATGCGGCGCGGTCCATGCCTCGCCATGCTTGCGCCGGCAATAATCCGGAATGCTGTCCATCGGACCGGGTCGATACAGCGCATTGGCGGCGATCAGGTCCTCGAACCGGTCGGGGCGCATCAGGCGCAGCGTGTCGCGCATGCCCTGACCTTCCATCTGGAACACCCCACCGGCATCGCCTCGTTGCAGCATCTCGAACGTCTTCGCGTCATCCAGCGGCAGCCGTTCGAGATCAACCGGAATGCCCAGAGTCACGCAAGAACTCTTCGCGCGTTCCAGAATGGTCAGCGTGGTGAGCCCGAGGAAGTCGAACTTCACCAGTCCCGCCTGCTCGACATGCTTCATCGAGTATTGCGTGACGAGAAGATCGGAACGCGGATCGCGATACAGCGGCACCAGTTCAATGAGCGGCCGATCCCCGATGACGACGCCGGCGGCGTGAGTGCTGGCGTGCCGATACAGACCCTCGATCTGCAAGGCGATTTCCAGCAGGCGCGCGATGCCCTCATCTTCATCGCGCATAATTCGCAGACGCGGCTCGCCGGCGATCGCTTGCTGCAGCGTGACCGGGTGGGCCGGATTGTTCGGGATAAGCTCGGCGACCTTGTTGACCTGGCCAAACGGCAGACCAAGCACGCGGCCCACGTCGCGTACGGCCGCACGTGCTTGCAGCTTACCGAAGGTGATGATCTGCGCGACGCGATCCCCGCCATATTCATGGCGCACATAATCGATGACGCGGTCGCGGCCTTCCTGGCAGAAGTCGATATCGAAGTCCGGCATCGACACGCGTTCCGGGTTGAGGAAGCGCTCGAACAGCAGGTTGAAGCGGATCGGATCCAGGTCGGTGATGGTCAGCGCCCAGGCGGCGACAGAGCCAGCGCCGGAGCCGCGGCCAGGACCGACAGGAATGTCGTGCGCCTTCGCCCACTGGATGAAGTCGGCGACGATAAGGAAGTAGCCGGCGAAGCCCATCTTGACGATGACGTCGAGCTCATAATCCAGACGCTGCCGATACCGCTCCCGTGTTGTGGCGTCGGCGCCAATGGCGTCCATGCGCAGATCGAGACCCTCGATCGCCATGGCGCGCACGGTCTCCTCTTCCGTGCTGCCAGGGCGCACTTTTGGCGAGACCGGCAGCAAAGGCTTGCGCGTCTCCATCATCACCGCACAACGGCGCGCGATGGCGATCGTATTGTCGCAGGCTTCCGGCAGATCGGCGAACAGCATGCGCATATCCGGCGCCGGCTTGAACCAATGCTCCGGTGAGACGCGCCGGCGATCAGGTTCCGACAGCAGGCGTCCTTCCGCGATCGCCAGCAGCGCATCATGCGCCTCATACATGTCGGGCGCGGCAAAGTAACAATCATTGGTGGCGACGAGCGGAATGGCGGCTGCATCGGCAAGCGCGATCAGACCAGGTTCGACGGCGCGCTCGATTTCCAGGTTATGGCGATGCAGTTCCATCGCGACGCGATCGGGGAACGCTTCGGCGAAACGGGCCAGCAGGCGTTCTGCTTCCTGCTTCTGCCCGTCGCCGAGCAGCCGTCCGAGCGGTCCGGTCGCACCGCCGGTCAGCAGCAGCAAACCCAACGCGTGTTCGGCGATTGTGTCGAACACGAGCTGCGGCTTCAGTCCTGGATCGGTCTCGAGGAAACCGCGTGACGACAGGCGTTGGAGATTGGCCAAACCCGTCGCGTCCTGGGCCAGCAGGACGATCGTATCAGGCGGCAGGCGCGGATTATCGGTCCGCGTCAGCGCAATCTGACAGCCGATGATTGGCTGGATGCCCTTCGCCGTGCAGGCCTGACTGAATTCGAGCGCGCCGAACAGATTGCCGGTATCGGTGATTGCCACGGCCGGCATGCCCGCTTCACGGGCCAACGCGGGGATCTTCTCCGCCTTAATGGCGCCTTCGCTGAGCGAATAGGCGGAATGGACGCGCAGGTGGACGAAATCAGCGTGGGGCATGGGAAGACTATGTAAGCCGGCCGCCGAGTCCGGCCAACGGACTTGAACGCCTGATGGAAGCGGGCAATATGGGCCCAGCTAGTCGCGGCGACAGCGAGTCTGACCGGAGCAGCGCACGATCGTCAGTGACTGTCGCGAAAATTGATTCTTATCACGAAGAAGAATTAAGGCTGCACGGAGTCCACGAAGCAGAAAGCACGCTTGGCGCTGCGCGGCGTCTGTGATCGATCGGGCTCCCTTCTATTCGTTCTCCTTCGTGAACTTCGTGCATTCTTCCTGCTTCTTTGTGATGAATACGGCAGCGATCAACCGCACAGGTCCATCCCGGGGCGACAGCCGTCGCCAGGCTCTGGAGCTACGCCGCCCGCAGCGTGACTGGGAGGCTGGAAAGTCCGCGTAGAGTGTTGTTATAGCGGCGGCAGATCGGGCCGCTGATGTCGATCGACGCAACCTTGCGGGCAAGCGAAGTCAGCATGCAGTCGCCCTCCAGCCGCGCGAGGACCTGTCCAACGCATTGGTGGATACCGTAGCCAAACCCGACATGGCCAGCATTGCGGCGCTCGATATCGTAGTCGTCAGGGCGTTCCCATCGCCGCGGATCTCGATTGGCCGCGCCGAGGAACATCAGGATCTTCTCGCCTTCGTCGATCGGCTGACCGCCCAGCACTGTTTCGATCGTGGTGGTGCGGAAAAAGGTCTGCACGGGACTTTCATGGCGCACGGCTTCCTCGAAGGCGGCCCGCGCAAGGCTGGGATTGGCGCGCAGCTTTTGGAACTGGTCGGGAAAGCGTGCCAGACAATACACTGCGGCGCCGATGCCGCTGACGGTTGTATCTACACCGGCCGTCAGGATGGAACGCACCACGGCTGGCGCCTCCTCTGGGGTCAGCATTCCGGCGTCGGCGGCGGCATGCACCGCGGCGCCAAACCCATCCGGTGAGAGTGCTTCCCGCCGCGATTGCGCCTGCACCCATTCGAGCACCGGTGCGGCGTCGCGCACGGCCTCCTCAAAGAATGCATTGCACGGCCCAAACGAGTTGAACACCATGTTGCCGTAGGGCAGCAGATAGCGACGGTTCTCGCGTGGCATGCCGACGGCGTCCGGGAACACCTCCAGAGGATACGCCTCGGCCAGATCGGGAACAGCATCGAAACTGCCGCGTTCCAGTAGTTCGTCGATGAGCCGATCGGCGGCCTCGGCGAAGCTTGCACGCAGGCCACGCATTGCGGCGGGCGAGAGCACGCCATCGAGGACCTTGCGCGTACGATCGTGCAGCGGCGGATCGGTTTCCAGCACAAGGCTGGGCAAGCGCCAGGGCTTTTCCTTCTTGAAGTCGGTCAGGCCAGCGCCACGGGCGGAGGAATAAGTGCGCCAGTCGTTCAGCACATCGTAGACTTCCTGATAGCGCGAGATCGCCCAGACGTTGTAGCGGGTCAGTCGCACCACAGGCCCCGCTTCACGTAGCGCCGCCTGTGCAGGTATCGGATCTTCCAGATATGCGGTGGAGAATGGATCAAGTTCGGACGTCGGATATTCCGCCATTTGTTTCCTCCCTCCGGACAGTCGGCACAGGCCCAATTCACGCGGCCCGCTGGATTCGCCAAAGCGCTGATTATTCTGTCATTGCGAGGAGCGGAGCGACGCTCCGCTCCTCGCAATGACAGGTGGCTATTCCGCAACCGCCACCACCCTGCCGTCCCGCAGCGTCACTGTGCGATCCATGCGGGCCGCCAGTTCCGGATTATGCGTGGCGATCAGTGCGGCAAGGTTCTCGCGCCGGACCATGGTCAGCAACTCATCAAACACCACCGCCGCCGTCGCAACATCGAGGTTGCCGGTCGGTTCGTCCGCCAGCAGAAATCTTCGGTGCATTGGCGAGCGCCCGCGCTATCGCCACGCGCTGCTGTTCGCCGCCGGATAGTTTGCCCGGCAGGTGATCGGCACGAGCCTCCAGGCCGAAGGAAGCGAGCAAGCCCATCGCTCGTTGGGCTGCGCGCCGCCGCGGCGTGCCGGCAATCATTTGCGGCAGCACCACATTTTCCAGCGCGGTGAATTCGCCCAGCAGATGATGGAACTGATAGACGAAGCCGATCGTATCTCGACGGATCGCGGTGCGCTCGGAATCAGCAAGCGCACCAGCATCGCGGCCCTCGACAAATACTGAGCCACCATCTGGCTTTTCCAGCAGCCCAGCCAGATGCAGCAGTGTCGATTTCCCCGCACCCGATGGCGCGACCAGCGCGACGATCTCGCCGGCATGCAGCGTCATGTCGACGCCGCGCAGCACCGGAAGCTCGCCGGCCTCGCTGCTGATAGGTGCGGCGGACGTCACGCAGTTCCAGCGGATCACTCATGCCGCAGCGCTTCCACCGGATCGGTGCGGGCGGCGCGCCAGCTTGGATACAGCGTCGCCAGCAGCGACAGCACCAGGCCAAGCACCACGACCCGCGCCACGTCACCCCAGTCGATCGTGTTCGGCAGTGCGGTCAGCATGAACACGGAAGAGTCGAATACCTGGCCGCCAGTGATCGTTTCCACGAAGTGCTGGATCGCCACGATGTTGCGACAGAATACGATGCCAATGATGGTGCCGATGATCGTGCCGGTGACACCGACAAATGCGCCGCACATCAGGAATATACGCAGCACCGCGAATGCGTCGGCGCCGAGGGTGCGCAGCACCGCGATATCGCGCGTCTTATCCTTCACCATCATGATGAGCGACGAGATCACGTTGAACGCGGCGACCAGCACGATCATGCCGAGGACGATGAACATCGTGTCCTTCTGCACCTGGAGCACGCCGATGATGGTATCGTTGGCGTGGCGCCAGTCGCGCAGCCAGACATGACGGTCGCCGACGGCTTTCTGTAGCGGTGGCACCAGCGCACCGACATTGTCGGGGTCTTTGACGCGGATTTCGATGCCGGTGATCCCGTCGGGCTTTTGGAAGAACACCTGTGCCGCCGCCAGCGGCATAAACACGACGCTGTTGTTGTAGTCGTACAGTCCAGCATCGAAGATCGCGACAACCTTGTAGGCCTTGATGCGAGGCACTGTGCCGAACGGGGTGGCGGCGCCTTGTGGTGACAGAACGGTCAGCGAGTCACCGACGCGCAGTTGGTAGGATTGTGCCAGACCAATGCCGATGATGATCGCATCGTCGCCGGCAAAGTCGTCCAGTTTGCCGGCAACAATATGGTCGCTGACCGGGTGCAACGCGCGCAGATCATCCAGCGTCATGCCGCGCACCAAGCCGCCTTTGGCGCCGCCCCGGTTGGTAGTCAGCAGCGCCTGGCCATCCAGAACCGGAAGCGCGGAGACAATCCCTGGGATGGCGCGGACGTCAGTCAGCAGCGGCGGGTAGTTGTCGATCTGCCCGCCGGCAAATGCCTCGATCGTGATATGGCCATTGACGCCGAGAATGCGAGTTTCGAGTTCGGTCTGGAAACCACTCATCACGCTCGTCACCACGATCAGCGTGGCAACACCGAGCGCAATGCCGATGAGCGAGAAGATCGCGATGATCGAGACGAAGCGTTCGCCCTTGCGCGCGCGCAAATAGCGGCCAGCAACCGCGCGTTCGAAAGGACCAAACATCAGCCTATGCGATACGCGCCAGAGCCTCGTCCGGCGTCGCTTCGCTACGTTCGCCAGTGGCACGGCGCTTCAGCTCGACTTTGCCGGCCGCGGCCCCGCGCGGGCCAACGATGATCTGCCAGGGATGGCCCATCAGGTCCGCATCAGCGAACTTGGCCCCCGCCCGCTCTTCGCGATCGTCGTAGAGCGCGGCGGATCCAAGCTTCCTGTACAGCGTCTCGCACATGGCATCGCACACCGAATCGCCGCTTCGCAGGTTGAGGATCGCCGCCTTGAACGGCGCAACGCTGTCAGGCCAGATGATGCCGGCATCGTCATGGCTTGCCTCGATCACCGCGCCGACCAGACGCGATACGCCGACGCCATAGCTGCCCATTTCCGGATACACGTGCGTTCCGTCTGCCTTTGCGACCGTGGTGTTCATCGCTTTGGTGTACTTGGTGCCGAAGTGGAAAATGTGGCCGACCTCGATGCCGCGGCCTTCACGCCTGCGTGCTTGCGGCACCTGTTCCCACCCTGCAGTGTCGTGCTTCTCGTCGGTCGCGGCGTACATCGACGTCATCTGCCTGAAAAATGCCTCAAGGTCCTGGGCGTTGTAGTCGAACTTGGCATTCACCCAGTCGATGTCCTCGAATCCGGCGTCGTAATACACTTGGCTTTCGCCCGTCGGCGCCAGGATGATGAACTCGTGGCTGAGTTCGCCGCCGATGGGACCGCTTTCCGCCACCATCGGGATCGCCTTCAGACCCATGCGCTGGAACGTGCGCATATACGCCAGCATCATCGTGCGATAGCTGACCACGGCACCGGCATAGTCAACGTCGAAGGAATACCCGTCCTTCATCAGGAATTCGCGGCCGCGCATGACACCGAACCGAGGACGCACCTCGTCGCGGAACTTCCACTGTATATGGTAAAGTATCTGCGGCAGCTCGCGATACGAATGCACGGACTGGCGGAACAGGTCGGTGATCATCTCCTCGTTGGTCGGACCGTACGAGCATGTCGCGCTCATGCCGATCGCGGATGCGCAGCATCTCCTTGCCGTAGTCCTCGTAGCGGCCGCTTTCGCGCCAGAGCTCCGCCGACTGGATGGTCGGCATCAGCACTTCCTGCGCACCGGCGGCGTTCTGCTCCTCGCGCACGATGCGTTCGATGTTCTTCAGCACGCGAAAACCAAGCGGCAGCCAGGCATAGATACCAGCCGAGGTCTGCCGGACCAGGCCGGCGCGCAGCATCAGCCGGTGCGAGGCAATCTGCGCCTCGGCAGGCGTTTCCTTCATCGTTGGAATGAAGCTGCGAGACAGGCGCATGGGCGTGACATCCGAATGGTGGTTTTTGCGGCGGGCGACCCTAGCGGGCGGGGGGCGGGTCCGCTACCCCGGCTCAGGGAGCAAGCACGATTGTGCACTGCACAACGAAGAAAGCGAAATAAAACGTCCAATGATGGCAGAAATGAGAAATACTACGTGACTCTACGCTATCCCGCGCTAGCAAGCCCGTGGCTGGAGACGCCCTTGGCGCCCAGCCAAGTTTGGGGAGGAAACGCCGTCACACGGCAGGTTGGAGGGCACATAGGGCCTCCCCCTGACCGTGGTGACTGCACCCCAACCCACCCCATCATGGCCGGGCGTGTCCCAGCCACCCGTAGCGGCAAGATTGGCCCCGATTTGGCAATATCTTAACCCGCCAGCGGGATGCTGCACCCATGCACGGCTGGGTCTACTTCATGGCGAACCGTCCGTTCGGGTCCCTGTACGTGGGCGTCACCAACGACATCGTTCGCCGCGCCTGGGAACATAGAACTGGTGCCTGTGACGGATTCACCAAACACTACCAACTCTCGATGCTGGTCTTCTACGAATGGCGTGCCCGGCCATGACGGCGCGTTTCTGCTCCGCCCCGACGGCGTTTTCAGTCAGTCCTGCGGTGCGGCGAACCAGCCGTGGCGGAAGCTGACATAGGGGCTGGTGATCAGCAGCCAGGCGCAGAACCAGACGACGGCAGCAACCAGCGTGGTGATGACCACCTTTCGCAGCAATTGCGGGCGTTCGGGTGCGCCACGCCAACCCGTCGCTTCGTCAGGGTCCTCGACCGGACGGGTACCGAGCGGCAGCACCGCGAACAGCACCGTCCACCAGATCAGCACGTATAGAACGACGCCGGTAAACCAGTTCATACGCGCAATAGATGCACATCGACCAGTGGGCGCTTTTGCAGGCGTCGCCCGAGCGCACGCCGAAGCGCCGCCCGCGCAGCATCGCTGAGTGAAGCATCGTCGCGACGCAGCGATTGCGGCAGATCCTCGAGCGCATCAGAGAACTCAGTGGCAATGCGCTCCAGCTCCGCATCGTCGGTATCGAACAGACCCGGCGCACTGATCCGCGGCTCACCGCGCAGCCGGCCATTCGAATCAACAGCGAGGCTCGCCAGCACCACTCCGTTGAACAGCATGCGTCGCCGCGCGGTCATCACGCCGCCACCGATCGGCGTCAGGCGATTGCCATCGAGAACCAGCTTGTCCACCGGTGCGCTGTCGGTCACCTCGGCGCGATCACCCGACAGGCTGAGAACGTCGCCGTCCTCCATCATGATCGGCTGCGCACCAGCTTCGCGTGCGAGGGCCGCATGCGCGGACAGATGCCGCCATTCGCCATGCGTCGGCACGGCATATCGCGGCTTCACCAGTCGATAGAGCCGGCGAAGCTCGTCACGCGCGGGATGGCCGGAGACATGCACCAGATGGTCCACATCGGTCATCAGACTCACGCCACGGCGTACCAGGTTGTCCTGCACGATCATGATGGCGCGCTCATTGCCGGGGATCATACGCGAGGAAAAAATGACCGTGTCGCCTTCACCTAGCGCAATGCGCGGATGCGTATCGAGCGCGATGCGCGCGAGTGCGCTGCGCGGTTCACCCTGACTGCCGGTGACCAACATCAGGATGTTGTCGTCGGGCACATCGTCCACGTCGTCTTCGGTCAGGAACGGCGGCAGATCGCGCAGATAGCCGCACTCGCGCGCGGCAGCATCGATGTTGCGAAGCGAGCGGCCAACCAGTGCGACGCTGCGTCCGGCGTGGTGTGCCGCATGTGTGACGGACTCAAGGCGCGCGACATTCGAGGCGAAACAAGTCACCGCAACGCGACCACGCAGATCGCGCAACAGGACAGACAGGCTCTGGCGTACGTCGGCTTCGCTGCCAGAATGACCTTCCACCATCGCGTTGGTGGAATCGCAGATCATCGCCAGAACGCCCTTGGCGCCGAGTGCCTCGAATTCGGCCTCGTCGGTCGGTGCGCCAATAAGCGGATCGGGATCCAGTTTCCAATCGCCCGTGTGCAGCAGCACGCCATGCGGCGTGTCGATCACCAGCGCCTGCGCCTCCGGGATCGAATGCGTGACCGGGACGAACCTCAGCTTGAACGGCGGCAGATCGATCGCCGCACCGGGCGCCACGACATGCAGCTTCACCTTGTTCAGCAACTGCACTTCGTTCAGCTTGCGACGCAGCACAGCGGCAGCGAACGGCGTTGCGTAAACCGGGCAGCGAAGCTGCGGCCAAAGCCAGGCAACGGCTCCGAGATGGTCCTCGTGGGCATGCGTAATCACGAGCCCAACGAGGCTGTCAGCCCGATCGGCGATATAGGCCGGGTCGGGCATCATCACGTCTACTTCGGGATGCGCCGCGCCACCGAAGCCGATGCCGCAATCCACCGCGAGCCACTTGCCGTCGCAGCGGTAAAGATTCAGGTTCATGCCGATCTCGCCCGTCCCGCCGAGCGGCAGGAAGGCAAGGTCGCTATTGTCAAAGTCCATTCGTTGCTTTCGTCAGTCCTGTTCGATCAGACGGGTTCTGTCTGCGCGTAATGTGGGCACGGGGTTACGCTCCGCCAACAGCCGCAGCCCGTCGAGGGTAAGATCGGGCTCGATCTGCTCGATCACCATCGTCCCTTCGGCGAGCAGCGAGGCGAGCCCACCAGTGGCCACCACCTTCATGGGGCCGCCATACTCGGCCCTGATGCGCGCGACAAGGCCCTCGACCATTGCCACATAGCCCCAATACACGCCGGACTGCATGGCCGGAACTGTCTGCCTCCCGATAACCGCCTGAGGACGGGCGATGCCGATGCGCGGAAGCTGAGCCGCGGCCTGATGCAGCGCCTCCAGCGACAGGTTGATGCCGGGGCAGATGACGCCCCCGAGATAGGCACCATCCTTGTCCACTACATCGAATGTCGTGGCGGTACCAAAATCCACGATGATCAACGGCCCGCCGAAGCGTTGGTGGGCCGCGAGAGTGTTCAGCAGGCGGTCGGCACCCACCTCGGCGGGGTTCACCACACGGATGTCGAAGCCCCAATCGAGGGTGGAACGGGCAACAAGTGGCTCGACGTTGAACCAGTCCCGGCAAAGCCTGCGCAGGTGATACAGCGCGGCGGGAACGACTGTGCCGATGACGGCAGCCGAGATGTCGTCACGCTTCAAGCCGGAGTGTTCCAGCAGCGTCAGCAGCCAGACGCTGTATTCGTCCGACGTGCGCTGCGCGTCGGTGCGTATGCGCCAGGTACCGCGCCATGCAGTCCCGTTGCGCACGGCGAAAACCACGTTGGTATTGCCGCAGTCTATGACGAGGAGCACTGGGCTCAGACTCCCCTGTCATTGCGAGGAGCGAAGCGACGCGGCAATCCCGATGTCATTGCGCACTCACCCCGAGATTGCTTCTCTGCGCTCGCAATGACAGTGGTCACCCGAACAGCACCTTGGCCGCAGCTTGTGCGGCGCCGACGAAAGGTGCCGGGAAGACGAAAAAGAACAAAGTGAACAGCCCGCTCGCCGCGGCGACAAAGGACAGCGAGCCCGGCCGTGGATCGAACGCTTTCTCGGGCGCGTCGAAATACATCACCTTGACGACCCGCAGATAGTAGTAGGCGCCTACCACGCTCGTGAGCACGCCGATGATCGCGAGCGTCCACATGCCGCCCTGCACGGCGGCGAGGAACACGTAGAGCTTGCCGAAGAACCCCGACATCGGCGGGATGCCGGCCATCGAGAACATGAACACGGCCATCGCGAGCGCGAGTGCCGGATCCGTGCGTGCCAAGCCACTGAGGTCGGAGATCTGTTCCAGAGAACGGCCGCGGCGCTGCATGGCTATGATGCAGGCAAAGGTGCCAGCACTCATGAACACATAGACAACCAGATAGACAAGCACGCCGCGGATCCCCTCCGGCGTGCCAACCGCGAGGCCAATCAGCGCGTATCCCATGTGCCCGATCGAGGAGTACGCCATCAGCCGCTTGATGCTCGTCTGGCCGATGGCGGCGAAGGAGCCAAGAAGCATCGAGGCGATCGACACCAGCACGATAAGCTGCTGCCAGGCGATCAGCAGATGGCCGAACGGCGTCGCCATCACGCGCAGCAGCAACGCGAATGCGGCGACCTTCGGCGCGGTGGAGAAGAACACGGTGACTGGCGTGGGCGAGCCTTCGTAGACGTCGGGCGTCCACATGTGGAACGGCACCGCGGCGATCTTGAACGCAAGGCCGACCAGCACGAACACGACGCCGACGATCAGGCCAGGTGAGGCGGCGTCTGGCTGCGCCAGAAGTCTTGGCCAGCGCGGAAAAATCCATCGTGCCGGAGAAGCCATAGACCAGGGAGATGCCGTAGAGCAGTAGTCCAGATGCAAGCGAGCTAAGCACGAAGTATTTCAGACCGGCCTCGGACGAACGCAATTCGTCGCGCGCGAACGCGGCGAGGACGTAGAGCGCAAGATTTTGGAGTTCGAGCCCAAGATACAACGTCATCATGTTCGACGCCGACGCCATCACCATCATGCCAGTAACGGCCAGCAGCATCAGCACCGGGAACTCGAAGCGCGCGATGTGGTGCTTGCGGTTGTAGTCGAGCGACAGAATCAGCGCGAGCGCGGCCCCTGCAAGCACCAGTATCTTCACGAAGGTGGAGAAGGCGTCGCTGACGAATTGGCCGTTATAGCCGATGCCTCGATCGCCAGTCATGACCAGCAATGCCGCCAGCAGGAAGCCGCCGAGCGCGAACATCGAGGACAAGAAGAAGCTGTCTTCCTTGCGCAACACGCCGAAGATGAGGATCGCCATGGCGACGACAGCGAGCACGATCTCAGGAAGAGCGATGGCCCAGTTCATAGGTGCGCGCCATTCGTGTCGCGTGCGACCACCGATAGTGAAGGTGCGGCCGAGGCGGCCTTCACCGGTGATTCCAGCGCGGCCGTGTGCCGTTGCACCATCGAAGCAACACTGGCATCCCAGAAGCTCGTGAAGCTGGACGGGTAAATGCCCATCCAGAACGTGATCAGGATCAGCGGCACGAAGATCGCGATCTCGCGCGGCGACAGATCGAGGATCGCGCGAAGGTCTTCCTTGGTCAGGCGACCGAAGATGATCCGCCGATACAGATAAAGCATGTACGCGGCACCAAGGATCATGCCCGTAGCACCCAACAGCGCCAACCAGAAGTTCACCTGGAAGGAGCCGATGATGACCAGGAACTCGCCAACAAACCCGGACGTGCCAGGCAGGCCCATGGCTGCCATGGTGAAGATCATGAAGGTCAGCGCGTACAACGGCATCCGGTCCGCCAGGCCGCCAAAGCGGGCAATCTCGTGTGTATGGAGACGGTCATAGATAACGCCGACCACAAGGAACAGCGCGGCGGAGACAATACCGTGCGACAGCATCTGGAACAGCGCGCCCTGGATACCCTGCACGTTGAAGGTGAAGATGCCAATGGTCACCACGCCCATATGCGCCACGGACGAGTAGGCGATCAGCTTCTTCATGTCCTCCTGCGCCAGTGCGACCAGCGAAGTGTAGATGACCGCCACCACGGACAGCGTGAACATCAGCGGCGCGAAATAGACCGACGCCTGCGGTAGCATCGGCACCGAGAATCGCAGGAACCCGTACGCTCCCATCTTCAGCAGCACGCCAGCCAAGATGACAGAGCCAGCGGTGGGCGCTTCGACGTGCGCATCGGGCAACCAGGTGTGCACTGGCCACATCGGCACCTTCACCGCGAAGGAGGCCATGAATGCCAGGAACAGCCACGTCTGCATGCCCACCGGCATCGGTGTCTTCAGCAGCACGGTGATGTCGGTGGTGCCCGCCTGGAACCACATCGCCAGCAGTGCCAGCAGCATCAGCACCGAGCCCGTCAGCGTAAACAGGAAGAACTTGAACGCGGAATAGACGCGCCGTTCGCCGCCCCAGATGCCGATGATGAGGAACATCGGGATCAGCACGCCCTCGAAGAACACGTAGAACACGACGAAGTCGAGGGCGCAGAACAAGCCGACCAGCATCGTTTCCAGGACGAGGAAGGTCAGCATGTATTCGCGCACCGAGCGCGTGATCACCTCCCAGCTCGCCAGGATGCATATTGGCGTCAGCAGCGTGGAAAGCAGCACAAACAGGACGGAAATACCGTCCACGCCCATCTTGTAGCCAACGCCGTATTCAGGGAGCCACGGGACCTCCTCAACGAACTGAAAACCCGGTTCGCCAGTGTCGAACTTGACCCACAGCACCAGCGACAGCACCAGCACGATCAGGCTGGTCCACAGCGCGGTCCAGCGCGCGTTGGAGGCGACCGTCGCTTCGTCGCCACGCACCGACATGATGATCACGCCGCCGACGAGCGGCAGCCACGTGATCAGCGACAGGATGGGAAAGCCGGCAGCATTCATAGCGAGGCCCCCGCGACCCTTCCGTCATGGCCGGGCTTGACCCGGCCATCTGCGCATCGACGACGGAGCGTGGATGGCCGGCATAGCGAGGCCCCCGCGACCCTTCCGTCATGGCCGGGCCTGACCCGGCCATCTGCGCATCGACGACGGAGCGTGGATGGCCGGCATAGCGAGGCCACCGCGACCCTTCCGTCATGGCCGGGCTTGACCCGGCTATCTGCGCATCGACAACGGAGCGTGGATGGCCGGCATAGCGAGGCCCCCGCGACCCTTCCGTCATGGCCGGGCTTGACCCGGCCATCTGCGCATCGACGACGGAGCGTGGATGGCCGGCATAGCGAGGCCCCCGCGACCCTTCCGTCATGGCCGGGCTTGACCCGGCCATCTGCGCATCGACGACGGAGCGTGGATGGCCGGCATAGCGAGGCCCCCGCGACCCTTCCGTCATGGCCGGGCTTGACCCGGCCATCTGCGCATCGACGACGGAGCGTGGATGGCCGGGTCGAACCCGGCCATGACGGGATAGTTATCATCGTGACACCAGGAAGATGCCAATGAGGAACACGACGCCGATCAGCATGACGAAGGCGTAGACGGCGAGCGAGCCGGTCTGGATTTTTACCGCCTGGCGAGAGCCGTCCACTGTGAGTTCAGCCAGCCCGTTGGGTACGCCATCGATCAGCGTGGCATCGCCGGTCTGCCAGAGCATATGGGCCAAGCGGATCATCGGTTGGACAATGATGGCGTCATACAGCTCGTCGAAGTACCATTTGTTCAGCAGGAACAGGTAGATCGGGCGGAACATGCTGGCGAGCCGCATCGGCAACAGCGGATTGGCGATGTACATCGCATAGGCTGTGGCGATCCCGGCAAGCCCAACGACCAGCGGCGACAGTTCGACCCAGCCCGGCACCCGCTCGATGCCCGCCAGCGTGTGGTTGCCGGGCGCGTTGAAGATCGCACCGTTCCAGAACTCGCGCCAGCCCTCGCCGATAAAGGTGTTGTCCAGCAGCTTGCCGGCGACGATCGCGCCGGTGCCAAGCACCAGCAGCGGCCCGATCATGACCCACGGGCTTTCATGCACGTGCTCCAACACGTGATGATCCGCACGCGACTTGCCGTTGAACGTCATGAACAACAGGCGCCACGAATAGAATGCGGTCAGGAACGCAGCAAGCACGGTGCAGATGAAGCCGTACAGGCCGACCCCGGTGCCGGATGCATACGCCGCGGAGATGATCGCGTCCTTGGAGTAGTAACCGGCGAACGGAGGTATTCCTGCCAACGCCAGGTTGCCGATCCACATCATCGCGCAGGTCCAGGGAATCAACCGCCACAAGCCCCCCATCTTGCGCATGTCCTGCTCGTCGGACATCGCGTGGATCACCGAGCCCGCACTGAGGAACAATAGCGCCTTGAAGAAGGCATGAGTGATCAGGTGGAAGATTGAAACCTGATACGCCCCGACACCCGCAGCGACGAACATGTAGCCAAGCTGCGAGCAGGTCGAGTAGGCGATCACCCGCTTGATGTCGTTCTGAGCGCAGCCGACCGTGGCGGCGAACAGCGCGGTCGTGGCACCGATGAACGTGACCAGTCCAAGCGCGAACGGCGCGAACTCATAGATCGGTGACATACGCGCGACCAGGAACACGCCGGCGGTGACCATGGTCGCGGCATGGATCAGGGCGGAGACGGGCGTCGGGCCTTCCATCGCGTCGGGCAGCCACACGTGCAGACCGATCTGCGCCGACTTGCCCATCGCACCGATGAACAACAGGACCCCGATGACCTCGAAGGCCGGGAAGGTGCCGCCGAGTACCGAATAGGTATCGGACTGGTGCTGCGCAACAGCGGGGAAGATCGTTGAGAACTCGATCGAGCCGAACTTGAAGAAGATCAGCGCGATGCCGATGGCGAAGAACAGGTCACCGATGCGATTGGTGATGAAGGCCTTGATTGCAGCGGCGTTGGCTGCTGGCCGATCATACCAGTAGCCGATGAGCAGATAGGAACAAAGGCCGACGCCTTCCCAGCCGAAGAAAAGCTGCAGCAGGTTGTCGCCCGTCACCAGCATCAGCATGGAGAAGGTGAACAGCGACAGATAGGCGAAGAAGCGATAGCGCGGGTATGCGTCGTGCGCCATGTAGCCGATGGAATAGACATGGATCAGCATGCCGACGAACGTCACCATCGCGACCATCACGGCGGAGAGGGTGTCGTAACGAAGCGCCCACGCGACGTGGAAATGGCCCACATCGACCCAGGTGCCGAGGGTGACGGTTCCTGCGTCCGTATCACCGCTGACAAGTTGGAAGCACGCGATCGGCCCTAGTGCGGCAGCAACCAGCATGCACAGCACGGAGACCGCCATGGCGGCGCGGTCGCCAATGGAGCGGCCGAGCAGGCCCGCGACCAGTGAACCGAACAGAGGTGCGAAGACGGCGACGGCGTAGATCATGGTTCGTCATGGCTGGGCTTGACCCAGCCATCCGCGCACAACAGGTGAGGGTGGATGGCCAGTTCGAGCCCGGCCATGACGGATGGTGCTGGCATCTCACCCCTTCATCAGGTTCACGTCCTCGACCTGGATCGAGCCGCGATTACGGAAGTAGATCACCACAATGGCCAACCCGATCGCTGCCTCGGCAGCGGCGACGGTCAGCACGAACATCGCGAACACCTGGCCGACCATGTCCCCCAGCGCAGCAGAGAACGCGACCAGGTTCAGGTTCACCGCGAGCAGGATCAGCTCGATCGACATCAGCATGATGATGACGTTCTTCCTGTTCAGAAAGATGCCGAAGATGCCCAGCACAAGGAGGATCGCTGACACAACCAGGTAATGACTGAGGCCGACCTCAGTGCCCATGATGCGGCGCCTCCTCAGCGGGCTCGGGTTCACTGACTTTAGGCTCAAAGATGCCGATGTCCTTCACGCCGACGCCAATCGACACGGTGACCAATTCCAGCGTTTCCGCCACCGTGCGTTCCGTCTGCACGCGAATGCTCTGATGACGCGAGGTCTTGCGATCGCGCAGGGTCAGCACGATCGCGCCGATCATCGCGACCAGCAGCAGCAGGCCAGCCGCCTGGAACAGGAACACGTAGTCCGTGTACAGCAGCCGACCGAGCGCAGCCGTATTGCTGACCTGCGCTGGCGTAGGTGACAGACGTAGCGTTGCGGCGTCCGGTGCGAATTTCCAGCCCGAGATCACCAACACAAGCTCGATCAGCAGAACCGCCCCAACCGCCGCGCCGATCGGCAGATAGCGCTGGAACCCGCCGCGCAGTTCGGCGAAGTCGATGTCGAGCATCATCACCACGAACAGGAACAGCACCGCGACCGCGCCGACATAGACAATCATCAGGATCATCGCGAGGAACTCGGCGCCTGCGATCAGAAACAGCGCCGCCGCGTTGAAGAACGACAGGATCAGGAACAGCACCGAGTGCACCGGATTGCGCGAGCTCACCACCATCGCGGCGGAGATCAGTAGAACCACCGAGAAGATGTAGAAGAAGACGGTGGCGATCATCGGTACGGCGCGTCCAGTTCCAGGCGACGTGCTAACTCGGGCTCCCAGCGGTCGCCGTTATCCAGCAGCTTCTCCTTGTTGTAAAGCAGCTCCTCGCGCGTTTCGGCGGCGAACTCGAAGTTCGGGCCTTCGACGATGGCATCGACCGGGCAGGCTTCCTCGCACAGTCCGCAATATATGCACTTCGTCATGTCGATGTCGTAGCGCGTCGCGCGGCGGGACCCGTCGGCACGCGGTTCGGCCTCGATAGTGATGGCCTGCGCCGGGCAGATCGCTTCGCACAGCTTGCAGGCGATGCAGCGCTCCTCGCCATTCGGATAGCGGCGCAGCGCATGCTCGCCCTTGAAGCGTGGCGAGATCGGACCCTTTTCGTACGGATAGTTGATCGTCACCTTGGGCTTGAAGAAGTAGCGCAACGTCAACCCGAGCCCGGCGACAAGCTCGCCGAGCAGCATGCTGCGTGCGGTGCGGTCAAGGAAGGCCATCAGCAGATTCCCTCACGCATGGGGCAGCCAGCCGAACAGCATCAGCGCGCCTCCGGTGATCACCAGCCACAGCAGCGACAATGGCAAAAAAACCTTCCAGCCGAGCCGCATGAGCTGATCGTAGCGATACCGCGGGAAGGTGGCGCGCACCCACAGGAACACGAACAGGCAGAAGCAGACTTTCAGCACGAACCAGATCACGCCGGGGATCCAGGTGAACGGTGGCACCGGAAACAGCGGCAGCCATCCGCCCAGGAACAGGATCGTCGTCATCCCGCTCATCAGGATCATGTTGGCGTATTCGCCGAGGAAGAACAGCGCGAACGCCATGGCGCTGTATTCGACGAAGAAGCCCGCGACGATCTCGCTTTCACCTTCCGGCAGATCGAATGGCGACCGGTTGGTTTCCGCCAGGCACGAGATGAAGAACACGATGAACATCGGGAACAGCGGGATCGCGTACCAAGCCGGGATGAAGCCGAACCAGTAGTGGTTCTGTCCCTGCACGATGTCTGTCAGGTTCAGAGAGCCGACACACAGCAGCACGGAGACCATGACGAAGCCCATCGAGACTTCGTAGCTCACCATCTGCGCCGCGCTGCGCATCGCGCCGAGGAAGGCGTATTTCGAATTGCTCGCCCAGCCAGCGATGATGATCCCGTAGACACCCAGCGAACTGATCGCGAACAGGTAGAGGATGCCGACGTTGATATCGGCATTCACCCAGCCATCGGCGACTGGGATCACCGCCCAGGCAATCAACGCCAATCCCATGGTCAGCATCGGTGCCAGCAGGAACAGCAGACGATTAGCCCCAGCCGGGATCACCGTCTCCTTCATGATCATCTTGATCGCGTCGGCAAATGGTTGCCACAGCCCAAACGGCCCCACAACGTTCGGGCCTTTGCGCAACTGCATCGCCGCCAGCACCTTGCGTTCCGCGTAGGTCAGGTAGGCGACGGCAAGGAGCAGCGGCACGAGCAAGGCCAGCGCCTCAATGACGGTCAGGATGACGCGGCCGATATCGGTGTCGAAGAAGAACGACTCCATCGCGCTATTCCGCTGCTGCGACCAGTGGCGTGGTCGCATTGGTCGCCGTGCACAAGTCCATCGTCGGGCTGGCGCGACTGATCGGATCAGTCTGGTAGTAGTTGAAGATTACAGGCTCGAACGGCGCGTCGGACACGGCGGTGGGATCGCCGGCGGGACCACTCTGATCCGTGCAGCCGAAGCGGGGAGAAAACCGACGCGGCTGAACGCCGGGTTCACCTGTTCAAGACGTGCACGCAAGGCTTCGAGCGTATCGTACGGCAGCCGGTGACCAGTGACTTCGCTGAAGGCGCGCAGGATCTTCCAGTCCTCGCGCGCCTCGCCAGGCGGATACACGGCAAGGAAACCTCGCTGCACGCGGCCCTCAGTGTTGACATAGGTGCCGTACTTTTCCGTGTAGGCCGCGCCGGGTAGGATCACGTCAGCCCGCGCCGCACCCGCATCGCCGTGGTGGCCCTGGTAGATGACGAATGTATTGGCACCGATCTGCGAGGTGTCGAATTCGTCGGCACCGAGTAGCCACAGAACATCGACACCGCCGTTCAACATCTGTGCCAACGACTTGCCTTGGGTGCCGGGGACGAAGCCAAGATCCAGTCCACCGACGCGCGCAGCGGCCGTGTGAAGTACGTTGAAGCCGTGCCAGTCCGGCGTCAGCGCGCCAACATTCGCGGCAAGCCGCCACGATGCGGCAAGCACCGCCGCACCATCGGGACGCGCCAGCGCCGACTGGCCAACTATGACCATTGGCTGCTTTGTATCGCGCAGGAAATCCGCATTCAGCGCGCTGGGACCGGCACCAAGTTGCTGCACGCGATAAGTCAGGTCGGTTTCGCCGCCGATCAGTCCGATGGGAATGCTGGCGTTCAGCCAACGCTTGCGGATGCGCGCATTCAGCACCGGTGCTTCACGACGCGGATTGGTGCCGATCAGCAGAATGGCGCCCGCGTCGTCGATGCCAGTGATCGACGTGTTGAAACTGTAGAAATCGCGGCGCGACGCATCGAGCCGTGCACCGTCCTGGCGGCAATCCAGATTGGCGGAGCCAAGCGCCACCATCAGGTCCTTCAGCGCCAGCATGCTCTCGGCGTCGCACAGATCGCCCGCCACGGCGCCGATGCGATCGCCGCTCACGCCATGCAGATTTTCGGCGATGGCCGCGAAGGCTTCGGGCCAGGTGGCCTCCACCAGCTTGCCATCACGCCTCACCCACGGCCGATCAAGACGCCGGCGACGGAGACCATCAAGTGCGAAGCGCGACTTGTCGCCGAGCCACTCCTCGTTCACGTCCTCATTCAGCCGCGGCAGAATGCGCAGCACTTCGGGACCGCGCGCATCGATCCGGATGTTGCAGCCAACGGCGTCAAGCACATCGACGCTATCGACCTTCGAAAGTTCCCAGGAGCGGGCAACGAAGGCGTACGGCTTCGAGGTCAGGGCACCAACCGGGCAGAGATCGATGATGTTGGCCGACAGCTCCGACGACAGCGCCTTCTCGACGTAGGTGCCGACTTCCATGTGCTCGCCGCGCGCGGTCGCGCCGAGGTCGGGCACGCCGGCCACCTCGGTGATGAAGCGGATGCAGCGCGTGCAATGGATGCACCGCGTCATCACCGTCTTCACCAGCGGACCAAGATTCTTGTCCTTCACCGCGCGCTTGTTCTCGGCATAGCGCGAGTGGTCCATGCCATAGCCCATGGCCTGGTCCTGCAAATCGCACTCACCGCCCTGATCGCAGATCGGGCAATCGAGCGGATGGTTGATCAGCAGGAATTCCATCACGCCGCGACGGCCATTGCGCACCATCGGCGAGTTGGTGTGCACCACCATGCCGTCGGCCACCGGATAGGTGCAGGAGCTGATTGGCTTCGGCGGCGCCTTCTCGATTTCCACAAGGCACATGCGGCAGTTGCCCGCGATCGATAGACGCTCGTGGTAGCAGAAGCGTGGGATTTCCTTGCCGGCCGCCTCGCATGCCTGCAGCACGGAGGAGCCGTTGGGGACTTCTACTTCGATGCCGTCGACGGTGACTTTGGCCATTATGCGAACCCCTTCGGCCGCCCGTCATGGCCGGGCCTGACCCGGCCATCCACGCACCAAGGTTGGGGGTGGAGGCCGGCACAAGGCCGGCCATGACGGATGAGGCGGTGCTGCCGTTCATTCCGCTGCCATCCGCATCGGCGCGCGTGACTTATAGGCCGCGATCCGCTCTTCCATCACCGGCCGGAAATGTCGGATCAATCCCTGGATCGGCCAAGCCGCCGCATCGCCGAGTGCGCAAATCGTGTGGCCTTCGACCTGGCGCGTGACCTGCTCGAGCGTATCGATCTCAGGGACCTCCGCCCTGCCCTCCACCATGCGCGTCATGACACGCCACATCCAGCCGGTGCCTTCGCGGCACGGCGTGCACTGACCGCAGCTTTCATGCATGTAGAACTTCGACAGCCGCGCGATCGCCTTGATGATGTCGGTGGACTTGTCCATCACGATGACAGCCGCAGTGCCGAGGCCACTCTTCGCGTCGCGCAGCGAGTCGAAATCCATCAGCACGTCATCGCAGATGCTTTTCGGCAGCACCGGAACCGAGGCGCCACCCGGGATCACTGCCAACAGATTGTCCCAGCCACCACGCACGCCGCCGGCGTATTTGTCGATCAGTTCGCGCAGCGGAATGCCGAGCTCTTCCTCGACATTGCACGGCTTGTTCACATGGCCGGAGATGCAAAAAACCTTCGGTCCCGAGTTCTTCGGCCGCCCCAGCGAATTGAACCACGCCGCGCCCCGCCGCATGATTGTCGGCGCCACCGCGATGCTCTCGACGTTGTTCACCGTGGATGGACAACCGTATAGACCCACGGCAGCAGGAAACGGCGGCTTCAGCCGCGGCATGCCCTTCTTGCCCTCCAGGCTTTCCAGCAGCCCGGTCTCTTCACCGCAAATGTAGGCGCCGGCCCCGCGATGCAGATAGACATCGAACGCGTAGCCCGAACCGCAAGCATCCTTGCCGATCAGACCCGCTTCGTATGCTTCGTCGATCGCGGCTTGCAGCACTTTCGCCTCGTTGGCGAACTCGCCGCGGATGTAGATGTAGGCAGCGCACGCGCCCATCGCGAAGCCGGCAACCAGGCAGCCTTCAACCAGCTTGTGCGGATCGTGACGCATGATGTCGCGATCCTTGCAGGTACCCGGCTCCGACTTCGTCCGCGTTCACGATCAGATAGCACGGCCGATCCGACTGCTTCGGCATGAACGACCATTTCAGGCCGGTCGGAAAACCCGCGCCGCCGCGACCACGCAACCCGGATGCCTTCACTTCCTCGACGATGGCATCGCGACCCTTCTCCAGGATCGCCTTGGTGCCATCCCAATCGCCCCGCGCCCGCGCGCCTTTCAGCATCGGGTCGTACAGGCCATAGAGGTTGGTGAAGATGCGGTCCTTGTCGTCCAACATGGATCAGCTCTCCGAACGGAACTGCAGCGTTGTCAGCGTATTAGGGCCGCCCTCGGGCGCCGATGTCTGCCGCCCCGTCACTGAACCGACCTTCGGCGGCTCACCACGTCGCAACGCCTCAATCAGTTGCTTCGTGCTTTCGGCATCCAGGTCTTCATACAGATCGTCGTTCACCTGGACCACCGGCGCGTTCACGCACGCACCGACGCATTCGACTTCCGTCATGGTGAACAGACCATCAGCACTGGTCTCGCGCCAACCCTTGATACCAGTGGCCGCACGACACGCCGCAGTGACCTCATCCGAGCCGCGCAGCCAGCACGGCGTCGTCGTGCACACCTGCAAGTGCCATTTGCCGACCGGCTTGAGGTTGAACATGAAGTAGAACGTCGCGACCTCGTAGACGCGTATCGGCGCCATGTCGAGCCGCCGCGCCACTTCGTTCATGCCGGCAGTCGGAACCCATGCACTGCCAGTCTGCCGCCCCATCTGGTATTGCACCAGATACAGCATAGGGATCACCGCGCTGGCTTGTTTCCCCTGCGGATACTTTGCCAGGAGCCCTGGAATCGCCGCCTCGCTCTCCGCATCGAAGGCGAAGGTGGCCGGCTGGAAGTCTTCCGGTTCTGCCGCACTGGTCTGAACACTTTCGGCCATGGCTACCTGTCGATCTCGCCGAATACGATGTCGAGCGACCCGATGATCGCCACCGCGTCCGCCAGCATGTGCCGCTTCGCCATCACGTCCACAGCCTGCAGGAACGCGAAGCCGGTTGGGCGTATCTTGCAGCGATATGGCCGGTTGGTTCCATCTGCCACCAGATACACGCCGAACTCACCTTTCGGGCTTTCGACGACCGTATAAGTCGCCCCGGCCGGCACGTGATAGCCCTCGGTGTAGAGCTTGAAGTGATGGATCAGTGCTTCCATCGAGCGCTTCATTTCAGCACGGTGAGGCGGAGTGATTTTGTGATCCTGCACCTTGATCGGACCAGGCGTCATCTTCGCCAGGCACTGCTTGATGATCCCGACGCTCTCACGCATTTCGGCGAGCCGCACGAGATAACGATCGTAGCAGTCGCCATTGCGCCCGACAGGGACCTTGAACTCTACCTCGGCATACTTGTCGTAGGGCTGTGACCGCCGCAGATCCCAGGGCACACCACTCGCACGCAGACACGGCCCGGCGAAACCCCAAGCCAGTGCCTGCTTCGCATCCATCACGCCGATATCGACCGTACGCTGCTTCCAGATGCGATTGCCGGTCAGCAACTCTTCCAGATCATCGACGAACTTCGGAAAAGTCTCGGCCCATTCAGCAATGCGCTGGTCCAGTCCCGCCGGCAGGTCTTTCGAAACACCACCCGGACGGAAATAGTTCGCATGCAGCCGCGCCCCGGATGCGGCCTCATGGAACTCCATCAGCTTCTCGCGTTCCTCGAAGCCCCACAGGCTGGGCGTTATCGCACCGACGTCCAGCGCATACGTCGTGACATTGAGCAGATGGTTCAGCACGCGCGTTATTTCGGCGAACAGCACGCGAATCCACTGCGCGCGCTCAGGCGCCTGAACGTCCAGCAGTTTCTCCACCGCCAGCGCGAAAGCATGTTCCTCGCACATCGGCGAGACGTAATCGAGGCGGTCGAAATACGGCACCGCCTGCATATACGTCTTGTATTCGATCAGCTTCTCGGTGCCGCGATGCAGCAGACCGATATGCGGATCGGCGCGCTCCACCACCTCGCCGTCCATTTCCAGGATCAGGCGCAACACGCCATGCGCGGCCGGGTGCTGCGGACCGAAGTTGATCGCATGACTATCGATCTCGACAACCTTGGTCGCGGTCGGACGGGCCTCGAGATCGCTCATGATTCGTCGCTCAGCAGTTCGTCGAGAGTAACCGGGCAACTCTCGGGTACGGGCAATGGTGGCTGACCGTCGATCATCTCGGGCAGCGCACGCAATGCACGGCGGTACAACTTCGCCAAATCAAGTTTCTGGCGCATGGAAGGCGCGAAGCGGCTGGTCGCGTCACCGCGGAAACGCCGGGCTTCAGCGCGCCAGCCAGGCACCTCGCGCGATGTGGGCCAAGCCTCCGCTTTCAGCATATGCGCCAGAGCTTGCACCAGGAGCGATTCCACTGCGTGCAGTTGCTCGCTCCCCACGCTTTCAATCTCCTCGGCGATGTTGGGCCAATCCAGATCATGCTCGTTCACCAACTCGCCGGCGGCCCGACGCCGCAGCAACTCACTCTGGCGTTCGCTCCACAGCAGGATGTCCTCGTCATAGAGATCGCTCATGGCGCCTTCCCTTCATCGGCGCGCGCCGTATGCACCTTCTCGTCACCAGGCAGCGTGGTGATCGCCTCCCAAGGCGACAGGAAGTCGAAGCTGCGGAAATCCTGCGTCAACTTCACCGGCTCGTAGACAACGGCCTTGCGTTCGTCGTCGTAGCGGACTTCCACATAACCGGTAAGCGGGAAGTCCTTGCGCAACGGATGCCCTTCAAACCCGTAGTCGGTCAGGATGCGCCGCAAGTCTGGCTGGCCAGAGAACACGATGCCGAAAAGGTCCCACGCCTCGCGTTCCCACCACGTGGCAACCGGCCAAACAGTATGAACCGACGGCACCGGTGTCGCCTCATCGGTCGTGACAACCACGCGCAGCCGCTGGTTCAACGAAACGGAAAGCAGATTATAGACCACGTCGAAACGCTCGGCCCGTTGCGGCCAATCGACGCCGCAGATGTCCATCACCTGTTCAAACGTGAAGCGCTCATCGTCGCGCAGCGCCATCATCAGCGGTAACAGCGCGTCGCGCTCCGCATGCGCGACAACCTCGCCCTTCTCCACAAAGGTCGAACGCACACCGGCCAGTGTGGCAACGGCTTCGGCGAGATCAGCCACGGAGGATCGTCCCCGTGCGACGGATCTTCTTTTGCAATTGCATGATGCCGTAGACCAATGCTTCGGCCGTCGGTGGGCAGCCAGGCACATACACGTCAACCGGCACAACGCGATCGCAGCCGCGCACCACGGAATAGGAATAGTGGTAATAGCCGCCGCCGTTGGCGCAGCTTCCCATGCTGATCACCCAGCGCGGCTCCGGCATCTGGTCGTACACCTTGCGCAAGGCCGGCGCCATCTTGTTGGTCAGCGTGCCAGCAACGATCATCACGTCACTCTGCCGCGGCGAGGCGCGCGGAATGGTGCCGAACCGGTCAAGGTCGTAGCGCGGCATGTAGGCGTGGATCATCTCCACCGCACAGCAGGCCAGGCCGAAGGTCATCGGCCACAGCGAACCCGTGCGGGCCCAGTTCACCAGCTTGTCGATATTGGCGACCAGGAAGCCCTTGTCGGCAATCTCGCCGGTGATCCCCTTCACCACCGCGTCCTGCTCCGGACCAGGCGGCAAAGCGGAGCGATTCCACGCGATCGATGTACTTCCGCTCATGCAGCACCTCCTGATCCGCTCCGCCCATTCGTCATTCCCAATCCAACGCTCCCTTGCACCACTCGTAGACAAAGCCAACGGTCAGCACGGCAAGGAAGCCGATCATCGACAGGAAACCGAACCAGCCGATGTCCTTCAGGGATACTGCCCAAGGAAATAGGAACGCGACCTCCAGATCGAAGATGATGAAAAGAATAGCCACGAGATAGAACCGCACGTCGAAACGGCGACGGGCGTCGTCGAACGGCTCGAAGCCGCACTCATAGGGGGACACTTTTTCCGGATAGGGCTTCTGGCGTGCCGCGAGCAGCGAACCGCCCACCATGGCGAGCGCAATTCCCCCGGCGATCACCATGAACACCAGGATGGGGAAGTATCCATAGAGCACAGGCTGCATGTTTCGTCCGATCGCACAGGCCGGCGCCACGCATCAAAAGGCGGGCCGCGACCTACAAGGCCGTGCCATAGCAGCCACCCCGATGCAAGACGCCGCTCACCTTAGCCCCAACCGTGCGACACCGCTATAGCCTGAAAACGCTGCGTCGCGACGTTTCGCGCTTCCCGGTCCACACGCAATGGTTGTGTGGATGCCCCGGCGCTACGCCGTCGCGCCTACCCAGGTACAGGGCAAGTAATATCGCCGGAATGACTGGCGCGAGTGACGGGGCTCGAACCCGCGACCTTCGGCGTGACAGGCCGACGCTCTAACCAACTGAGCTACACCCGCGCAGCGAGGGGCACGACTTAGGGCGCCAGCATGATCGGGTCAAGCGCCAGCGTGGTGGGCGGTGACGGATTCGAACCGCCGACCCTCTCGGTGTAAACGAGACGCTCTACCGCTGAGCTAACCGCCCAAGGCGATTACTGCACCGCGTCCTTCAGCCCCTTGCCAGCCTTGAACCGAACCGTCGTCGAAGCCGGTATTTGCATCTCTTCGCCAGTCCGCGGATTGCGGCCCGTTGCCGCCTTGCGCTCGGCCGTCTGGAACGTGCCGAAACCGACCAGACGCACTTCGTCCTTCTTTTTCAGGGCCCCTTCGATCGCGCCAAACACCGCATCGACCACCTCGGTCGCTTTCGTGCGAGACAAGTCGGTGTTATCGGCGACAGCCGCGATGAGATCCATTTTGTTCACAGGCTCAGTCCTCTCGGTCACGTGATGGTGCAGATGCGTGATGCCGACCCGAGGTGGTCGGCCGGGGGCGCGACACTAAGCGCGCATTTTCCGCTCCGTCAATGTGGCAGACAGCACTCAGTGGCCGGAAAATCCGGCCACTGACCACTGTTTGACTGGCCTTTAGTGAGGCAGTGATGCAGTCGGCTGCTCCGCTGGCGGCGGCGCAACCGGTGCGTCCTCGGATGGATCTTCCCACTCGATCGGCACAGGTGGGGTTACCAGCGCGTGCGCAATCACCTCATCCACGTCCGCCACCGGAACAAGCTTCAAGTGCTTCTTCACGTTGTCCGGGATTTCCGCCAGATCCTTTTCATTCTCTTTAGGAATGAATACGGTGGTGATCCCTGCCCGCAAGGCAGCCAGCAGCTTCTCCTTCAGTCCGCCAATCGGTAGCACACGGCCACGCAACGTGATCTCGCCGGTCATCGCCACGTCGCGCCGCACCGGGATGCCGGTGAGGATCGAAACGATCGACGTCGCCATCGCCACACCAGCCGACGGACCATCCTTCGGCGTCGCACCTTCCGGCACGTGCACGTGGATATCGCGCTTCTCGAACAGCGTTGGCTTGATGCCGAACCGCGTCGAGCGACTGCGCACGTAGCTCAGTGCGGCCGAGACGCTTTCCTGCATCACGTCGCCCAGCTTGCCGGTGTGCTTCACATTGCCCTTGCCCGGCAGCAGCACGCTCTCGATCGTCAGAATCTCGCCGCCGACTTCGGTCCAGGCCAGGCCGGTGACGACACCAACCATGTCCTCGGCCTCGGTCTCGCCGAAGCGGAACTTCCGAACGCCAGAGTATTTCTCAACGTTCTTCCGCGTGATCGTGATCTTCTTCGCCTTGCTGGTGACCAGCTCCTTCACCGACTTGCGGGCCAGGTTGGCGATCTCGCGCTCCAGGTTCCGCACGCCCGCTTCGCGCGTGTAGTAGCGGATCAGGTCACGCAGCGCGTCGTCCGAGATGTGCCATTCGTCCGCCTTCAGCCCATGCGCTTCCGACTGCTTGCTGATCAGGTGCCGCTTGGCGATCTCCACTTTCTCGTCCTCGGTATAACCGGGGATGCGGATGATCTCCATGCGATCCATCAGCGGCTGCGGCATACGCAGACTGTTGGCCGTGGTGACGAACATAACATCGGACAGGTCGTAATCCACCTCAAGATAGTGGTCGTTGAAGGTGGAGTTCTGCTCCGGATCCAGCACTTCCAGCAGCGCCGAAGACGGATCGCCGCGCCAATCGGCACCCAGCTTGTCCACTTCGTCCAGCAGGAACAGCGGATTCGAGGTCTTCGCTTTCTTCATGCCCTGGATGACCTTGCCAGGCATGGAGCCGATGTATGTGCGCCTGTGTCCACGGATTTCCGCCTCGTCCCGCACGCCGCCCAGCGACATGCGCACGAAGTTACGTCCTGTGGCCTTGGCGACCGACTTGCCAAGCGAGGTCTTGCCGACGCCAGGAGGTCCCACCAGGCACAGGATCGGGCCACGCACCTTCGGCGACCGCGCCTGCACGGCGAGGTACTCGATGATGCGCTCCTTCACCTTCTCCAGGCCATAGTGATCGGATTCCAGCACCTTCTCCGCCGCGACCACGTCGTTGCGGATCTTGCTGCGCTTCTTCCAGGGGATCGACAGCATCCAGTCGAGGTAGTTGCGCACCACCGTCGCCTCGGCGCTCATCGGGCTCATGGTCTTGAGCTTCTTCAGCTCCTGCATGGCCTTTTCGCGCGCTTCCTTCGACAGCTTCGTCTTCTTGATCTTGGCTTCGAGTTCGGCGTTCTCGTCCTTGCCGTCCTCGCCCTCGCCAAGCTCCTTCTGGATCGCCTTGAGCTGCTCGTTCAGGTAGGTACTCGCGCTGCGTCTTCTCCATCTGCCGCTTCACGCGGTTGCGGATGCGCTTTTCCACCTGAAGCACGCCGATTTCGGATTCCATGTGGCCGAATACGCGCTCCAGGCGATCGCCCACCTTGGCGATCTCCAGCAGCTCCTGCTTCTCGGGGATCTTCAGATTGAGATGGCTGGCAACGGTGTCAGCCAGCTTCGACGGCTCCTCGATCTGGTTCAGCGAAACCAGGACCTCAGGCGCGATCTTCTTGTTCAGCTTGATGTACTGCTCGAACTGCGAGACGACCGTCCTGCCGAGCGCTTCCAGTTCCTTGGCGTCGGTACCCTGGTCGGGCATCGCCTCGGTGAACGCTTCGAAGTAGGAGTCGGTCTCCTTGAAGCCGGTGATCTTCGCACGCCGGCCACCCTCGACCAGCACCTTCACGGTGCCGTCAGGCAGCTTCAGAAGCTGCAGGATCGTCGATACCGTCCCGACGCGATAAATGTCATCGGCGGACGGATCATCCTGCGAGGCATTCTTCTGCGCCACCAGGAGGATCTGCTTGTCCTCCTTCATCACCGCTTCCAGCGCGCGGACCGACTTCTCGCGGCCCACGAACAGCGGGACGATCATATGGGGGAATACAACAATATCGCGGAGCGGCAGGACGGCGAGCAGATCGCCCGGCGCGGCAGTCGCGGCAGCCGGCAATGGTTCCTCGGGGCGCCCTTCAGGTTCCGGGGCTGGCCGATCGGCATCAGTCATGGTTGACCTCCTTATGGACAGTCGACGCCAAATCCGCCCGACTTGATAGCGACGATTGCGGCACGGAGAGCGCCAAGGCGGTTAACCCGCCTCTCACGATCGCATATCGGCTGCCGGGCAATGCAGCGCAAGGACTTGAAATTCTACGTCGCAAATCCGCGAGTGCAGTTCTTGCGGCTCAGGCGGAGCTTTCCGCCCTCTCCTTGCCGTAGAGGAACAGCGGGTTGGATCGCGCTTCGGCGACTTCGCGGTTGATCACCACCTCCTCTACACCATCGAGACCGGGAAGATCGAACATGGTGCCCAGCAGAATGGACTCCATGATCGAACGCAAGCCGCGCGCTCCGGTGCGACGGGCAATCGCCCGCGTCGCCACAGACCTCAGAGCGTCGTCAGTGAAGGAGAGTTTCACCCCCTCCATCTCGAACAGCCTGCCATATTGCTTGATCAGCGCATTCTTCGGCTTGGTCAGAATTTCCACCAGCGCGTCTTCGTCCAGATCCTCAAGCGTGGCGACCACCGGCAGACGCCCGATGAACTCGGGGATCAGCCCGAATTTCAGCAAATCCTCCGGTTCCACCTCTTTCAGGATAGCGCCGGTGCGGCGTTCGTCTGGCGAACGGACCTCGGCTCCGTAACCGATCCCCGACCCCTTGCCGCGCGCCGCGATGATCCTCTCCAGCCCGGAGAAGGCCCCGCCGCAGATGAACAGGATGTTCGTTGTATCGACCTGGAGGAACTCCTGTTGCGGATGCTTGCGCCCACCCTGCGGTGGCACCGAGGCGATCGTGCCCTCCATGATCTTCAGCAGCGCCTGCTGCACGCCTTCACCTGACACATCGCGGGTGATCGACGGGTTGTCCGACTTGCGTGAAATCTTGTCCACTTCGTCGATATAAACGATGCCGCGCTGTGCCCGCTCGACGTTGTAGTCGGCCGATTGCAGCAGCTTCAGAATGATGTTCTCGACATCCTCGCCGACATAGCCCGCTTCGGTCAGCGTCGTTGCATCAGCCATGGTGAACGGCACGTCCAGGATGCGAGCAAGGGTCTGCGCCAGCAGCGTCTTGCCGGAGCCGGTCGGTCCCACCAGCAGGATATTCGACTTGGCAATCTCGATGTCGTTGTTCTTCTGACCGTGCGCCAGCCGCTTGTAATGGTTGTGCACGGCCACAGAGAGAACCCGCTTGGCGTGGTCCTGGCCGATCACGTAGTCGTCCAGAACCTTGCAGATCTCCCGCGGGGTCGGGACGCCGTCGCGTGACTTCACCAGATGCGTCTTGTGCTCTTCACGGATGATATCCATGCAGAGCTCGACGCACTCGTCGCAGATGAAGACGGTGGGGCCAGCGATGAGCTTGCGGACCTCGTGCTGCGACTTGCCGCAGAACGAGCAATACAGGGTGTTCTTCGAATCTGGCGACTTACTCATGCCTACTCCTGCCCCGAACTCGCGGGGAGCCAAGGGACGACATTACCCCCCTGGGGCGGGGTGGGACAAGAACCGCTTTTTTGGAGCTCCCCTCCCTGACAGGACAGGTTTTTTCACCCGCCTGGCGGAAAGGAGAAACTCCTACGAATTAGCCTCGACTGCTGGTCTCGTCCGGTACGGGGCGATTTTCAACCACCTCATCGACCAAGCCGAAATCCCGGCTCTCCTCGGCCGACATATAGGTATCACGTTCTAGTTTACGCTCAATTGCCTCGATCGGTTGACCGGTATGGCGGACATAAATCTCGTTGAGCCGCTTGCGCAGCGTCAGAATTTCACGCGCCTGGATCTCGATGTCCGTCGCCTGGCCCTGCGCCCCACCCGAGGGCTGGTGCACCATGATCCTGGAGTTTGGCAGGGCATAGCGTTTGCCCTTGGCACCCGCCGCCAGCAGCAGGCTGCCCATCGACGCCGCCTGACCAATACATACGGTGGAAACCGGGCTCCGGATGTACTGCATCGTGTCGTAGATCGCGAGGCCGGCCGAGACCACCCCGCCAGGACTGTTGATATAGAACGACACGTCCTTCGACGGATTTTCCGACTCCAGATAAAGGAGCTGGGCGCAGATCAGTGAGCTGACCTGGTCGAACACCGGTCCCGTCAGGAAGATGATCCGCTGCTTCAGCAGCAGGGAGTAAATGTCGTAGGCACGTTCGCCGCGGGCGGTCTGCTCAACCACCATCGGCACCAGGTTGTTGTTGTAGATCTCGACGGGGGAGCGGTCCGACATGCCGGTAACCTTCAAGCCTGAGTGAGTCAGATAAATAGGTGGAACCGGCGGCCGATCCAACCGGTCGGGTGACCGGTTTGACCGACCCACCCTTTCAGCCCGGCTGCTTATCCTTGTCGCCCAGCGACAGCGGCACCCATTGCAACCCGTCCGCCGCTGGATCAGCATCAGCACGGACTTGCGGTTTTCCTTTTTCACGCTGTCGACCTTCTGCTGAACATCGGCCGGTGAGGCCACTTCGCCCTGCTGGACCTCGACGATGACGTCGCCAGCCTTCAGGCCGCGCTCGGCCGCCGAGCTGTTCGGCGAGACGTCGGTGATCACCACGCCCTTCTGGTCGGCGCCCAGGGAGAACTTGTCCTTGGCATCCTGGCTCATCGGCGCGAGCTTCAGGCCCAGGCCAGAAATCTCCGTCGGTTTCTCGGCTGGGGCTTATCCGGTGGGGTCGCCGAGGCGACTTGAACGTCGTCCGGCTTCTCGTCCAGCGTCGCCTGCAACGGTGACCTGCTTGCCGTCGCGCCACAGCACGACAGGGACCGACTTGCCGACGTCGGAATCGGCCACGATACGCGGCAGCGAGCGCATATCCTTCACGTCCTGGCCGTTGAATTTCAGGATGATGTCGCCGTTGCGGATCTTCGCCTTGTCGGCCGGACCACCGTCATTCACCCCGGCGACCATGGCGCCGCTCGCCTCCTTGCAGCCCCAGGCTCTCGGCGATGTCCGGCGTCACCTGCTGGATGCGCACGCCCAGCCAGCCGCGCCGCGGATGGCCGATAGTGCTTCAACTGATCGACGACCG
Source organism: uncultured Alphaproteobacteria bacterium (assembly GCA_963733475.1). Classification (GTDB taxonomy): domain Bacteria; phylum Pseudomonadota; class Alphaproteobacteria; order Acetobacterales; family Acetobacteraceae; genus JAMXLO01. Next base: position 93,333 of record CAVTEC010000020.1, read on the forward strand.
CCTTGACCAGGTTGGCCGGGATCGAGAAGCCGATGCCGATGGACCCGCCGGACGGCGAGTAGATCGCGGTGTTCATGCCGATGACCTGGCCATCCATGTTGAACAGCGGGCCACCGGAATTGCCGCGGTTGATCGCGGCATCGGTCTGGATGAAATCGTCGTAAGGACCCTGGTGGATGTCGCGGCCGCGTGCCGAGACGATACCGGCTGTCACAGTACCGCCGAGCCCGAACGGATTGCCGATCGCCAGCACCCAGTCGCCAACCCGCTCAGCGTTCGGAATCGCCGAACTGCACCGCTGGCAGCGGCTTGTCCGGTTTCACCTGCAACAAGGCGATGTCGCCGGTCTCGTCACGGCCAAGCACCTTGGCCTTCAGCGACGTGTTGTCCTGCAGCGTCACGGTGATCTCGTCGGCGCCCTCGATGACGTGATTGTTGGTCACGACCAGGCCAGACGGATCGATGATGAAGCCGGAACCCAGGCTCTGCATTCGGCGCTCCGGCGAGGGCTCGTTATCGCCATTGCTGGCCCTGCTGGCCCGCCTGGCCCTGCCGATTGCGATTAAGGAAGTCCTTGAAGAACTGCTCGAACGGCGAGCCAGGCGGGAACAATGGCATGTCCGGGTCCCGCGCCAGGCATACCAGCGCGCGCCTGCGACTTCCTGGGTGGAGGAGATATTGACGACGGCCGGCAGCAATTTTTCCGCCAGGTCCGCGAAACTGTCAGGCGCCGGACGCGCGCAGGGCCGGCAGGACTGCCGAGGCGGCGGCGCGGCAAACGCCACGGCGAGGGCCACCGCGGCGGCACGGGCGGATTGGCAACGGGTCAGGCGCATGTTTCGAATATCCCTGGAGAATTGGTCGCATATGGTCCGGCGCGTGGCGGAGGGCAACAGTGTTACTGGCCCCGTTGGCGTCGGAGGAGTTGCAAGATAGCGCAGAAAATCATTGTCGGGGGTAAGCACCAAGCGAGATTTTCCGGCTTCAAATGTATCCCGGTAGGCCTGGAGGGTCCGCCACGCGCTGTAGAAGTGGGCGTCCTGCGAATAGGCCTGGGCGGAGATATGGATCGCCTCGGCCTCGCCTTCGCCACGTAGGTTGTCGGCGGTGGCGCGCGCATCAGCCAGCAGCACGGTGCGGTCACGTTCGGCATCGGCGCGGATTTTAGCGGCGGCTTCGGCGCCTTCGGCACGCGCCTGCGCGGCGACCCGCTGGCGTTCCGACTGCATTCGCGACAGGACTGCCTTGGTGTTTTCCTCGGGCAGATCGGCGCGGCGGATGCGAACATCCTCGATCGCCACGCCGAAGCCCTTCATCTGCAAATTCACCCGGTCGCGGATCGCGGCCATGATCTGGTCGCGTTTGGCCGACAGCACGTCGAGCAGCTTATTATCGGCGAGCACGTCGCGCAGTGCCGCGGACACGACGGAATTGAGGCGACCGCGGATGCCATCCTCCACCGGACCAACCGACTGGTAGTAAAGCAGCGGATCTTTGATCCGGTAGACGGTGAAGCTGTCCACGACGAGCCGGCGTTGGTCACCGAGGGTGATCTGATCGCCGGGCAACTCGATGTTGAGCAGCCGCTTGTCGAAGTGACAGGACGGTCTGCACGAACGGCGTCTTGGTATGCAGGCCCGGATCGCGGATCACGCGGACCGGCTGGCCGAATTGGGTGATCAGCACCTGCTCATTCTGGTCGACGGTGAACAGCGAGGAGTCGACCAATACGAGCAGAACCACGATCAGGGCGATAAGGGCAATCAGCGTGCGGCTCATCGCGGGGCTCCTTGCGCTGGAGCGGGTGCGGCGGGCGGCGGCGGCGGCGCGTTGGGCGGATTGAGCGGCAGGAAGGGCACCAGGCCTTTCAGCTTGTCATCCACTATCAGCGCCGGCGAACGCGTCAGGATTTCCTGCATGGTCTCGATGTACATGCGACGGAGCGTCACGTCCTTGGCCTGCTGGTAGGCCGCCAGCACCGAGAGGAAGCGCTGGGTCTGGCCGTTTGCCTGAGCGATCGAGGCGAGCTTGGCGCCCTGCGCCTCCGCCACGACGGCCGCTGCCTGGCCTCGCGCGCGGGGCACGATGTCGTTGGCGTAGGCCTGAGCCTCATTTCGCACACGTTCAGCGTCCGTGTTGGCGCGCTGCACATCGACGAAGCTCTCGACCACCTCGGCCGGCGGGTTGACACCCTGCAACTGCACGCCAGTGATCTCGACGCCAGCCTTGTAGTTGTCGAGCACCTGCTGCGTCTGACGTTGCACGTCGGTGGCGATCTGGCCACGCAGCTCGGTCAACGCAGGCTGGATCGGCGTGCGTCCGATCACCTCGCGCATCGAGCTCTCCGCCACCGCCTTGACGATGACATCGGGGTTGCGGGTGTTGAACAGGTAGTCGACCGCGTTGCTGATCTTCCAGAACACGGCGAAGTTGATGTCGATGATGTTCTCGTCGCCGGTGAGCATCAGGCTTTCTTCCGGCACATCGTTGGCGTTCTGCGGCGCGCTGGAGCGGTAGCCAATCTCGATGCGGTTGATGCGGGTGACGGCCGGCGTCTCGGCCGCTTCGATCGGCCAGGGCAGATGGTAGTTCAGGCCAGGCAGGGTGGTGCGATTGAACGCACCGAAGCGCAGCACCACGCCCTGTTCGTCCGGCTCCACGCGATAGATGCCGCTGGCGAGCCACAGCGCGACCACCGCGATGCCGAGCAGGACGAGTCCGCGCCCGCCAGTGAAACGCCCCCGCGGACCACCGCCCCCGAGGATAGAGCGTATGAACGCCTGGAACCGGCGGATGAGTTGGTCGAGGTCGGGAATTGGCCCCGGACCGCCGCCCGGGCGGCCACCAAACGGGCCACCGGGACCGCCGCCCCAAGGCCCTCCGCCACCAGGCGGCGGGCGCTGACCACCGCCGTTGCCACCAGAACTGCCACCCGGCGAACCCCATGGGCTGCCTGGGCCACCACTATTGGACGACATGCCGACGATGTTCCTGTGCGATCTCTTGCCACCACTGGCGTTGGCGGATCGGTCGCCATGCGCCATATCCCCCCAATGGGCGGCCCTCACGGCGGCCTGCTTATCGTCCCGCACGAGGAGGTTTGCAAGCAGATGACGACAGCCAACGAGCTGCGCGAGGCACTGCGCGCGATCACCGATCCAGCGTCCGGCAAGGACATCGTCACCGCCGGCCTGATCGAGGGGATCGAATTGCGCGACAGCCTGGTGCAGGTGGCCTTGCTGACCGACCGGGCCCACGCGGCAGCGATGGAGCCGGTGCGGCGGGAGGTGGAGGCTTTGCTGGCGCGCCAGCCCGGCATCACCAACGCCTCCGCGGTGCTGACGGCGCACAAGGCCGCGCCGCAGGCTCCCCCGCCCCCGGCCGCACATGGGCATGGTCACGGACAGAAACCGGCGCTGTTACTTCCGGACGTGCAGGCGATCGTCGCCGTGGCGTCCGGCAAGGGCGGCGTGGGCAAATCGACCGTGGCAGTGAACCTGGCGGTCTCACTGGCCCGCGCCGGGCACCGGACCGGGCTGCTGGATGCCGATATCTACGGCCCGAGCCTGCCGCGGATGCTGGGCCTGTCGCGCAAGCCCGAGGTGCGCGGCGATAGAATGATCCCGCACCAGGCCTGGGGGCTGTCGTGCATGTCCATCGGATTCCTGGTCGAGGAGGACACGCCAATGATCTGGCGCGGCCCGATGGTGATGGGCGCGCTGGAGCAGATGATGGGTCAGGTCGAGTGGGGCGCGCTCGACATCATGGTGGTGGACATGCCGCCAGGCACCGGCGACGCGCAGCTCACCATGGCCCAGCGGGTGGCGCTGACCGGCGCGGTGATCGTCTCCACGCCACAAGACATCGCACTGATCGATGCCCGCCGCGGCGTGCGCATGTTCGAGCGGGTCCGCGTGCCGGTGTTGGGGCTGGTGGAGAACATGAGCTTCTTCTGCTGCCCCAACTGCGGGCACCGGTCGGACATCTTCGGCCATGGCGGCGCTCGGTTGGAGGCACAGCGGCTCGGCACCGAGTTCCTGGGCGAGGTGCCGTTGCTGCTGGATATCCGCACGTCGTCAGACGCCGGCACGCCCATCGCGGCAGCAGCGCCGGAGAGCGATGGCGCGAAAGCGTTTGCCGCCCTGGCGGACCGGGTTTGGGCGAAAGTGTCCGGCGCGAGTGTTGTGCGCGGCAGCGGGCCGCGGATCGTTGTGGAGTAGCGCGGCGTCACGCCTCTACGAGCGTCATGATGAAACGGCCGCCTCCACGCCGCCACCGTCATGGCGGCACTTGGTCCTGACATCCACGTCTTTCCTTGCTGCCACCAGCAACGTCGTGGGCGCCATGCCTTCGCACGCCACGATGAGCTACCCAAACCAATCCCCGCCAAGCCTTGTTGCCGTCGTAGTCTGCCGTGAAATCGCGCGATGGGTCGCGCTGCATTTGCAATCTGGTCATCACCGCCTGTGACCTGAAATTATCAGGCGCGGTATAGGCGATCACTTCGGTCAGTCCCACCCGAGTGAACGCGTCGTCCAATGCCGCCTGTGCGGCCTCCGTGGCGTATCCGTGACCCCACGCGTGCCGCACCAGGCGCCAGCCGATCTCGACATGCGATCCGAGCGGATGATCGGGGCGCGAGGGCATGATGCCAGCGTAACCGAGAAAGCCACCTTCCCGGCTTTCAATCGCCCATCGACAAAACCCATGTTGACGATATGTCGCTACGTAGCGGTCAAGCTTTGCGTCGCTCTCGCTCCGGCTGATCGGTCCGCCGTAGTCATGCATCACCTCGGAATCAGCGTGCATGGAGGCAAACGTATCCCGGTCAGCTTGTTCCCAACAGCGAAGCCGCAAGCGTGGCGTGTCGAGTATCATACTGCCATCATACACCTCCCGCATTGCAGGGGGTTCATCATGAAGTCAAGAATTCCGCACACATGAAAACTCGTGTATCCCTCTGTAAAACTCGTGACTTGTTCACGGTCCCGCTGTTTGGTCAGGCGGACCTATCGTGACACTGCTGCTTGAACGGATGATTGGCGATCTGTGGCGTGGCCAGCCAGAGATCCCCCAAACCGGGATCGCGGCGGCCTCCATCAATCCATTCGGCAACGATGGCCTGGGTCATAGCCCCCGGCGTCTCTCCGTAGCTAGTTTGCACGGTCCAGACGTTCGGATCACCTGGAACATGACGGACCGCGAACGCGTCGTTTGGATTAGGGCCAAACACCCAGGATGCGTTGTGGATGCCGAACTTCATGAAAAGGTTCCTTCTGTTCGCACCCAGCGCTTTGCATTCACTACCCGCGATCGAGCATTTCGAGCACTGGCTGAAATGCATCGATGCCAGCGATCGTATTTGGTTCCAGCCACACCTGGACATGACTGATCCCGGCACACGCGAATGCCCGAAGATGCTTGGCCAGTTCTTCCGTCGTGCCGCTCAGCACCGGGCGCGCGGACCGGTGTGTGCGCACCCACGCCGGCACATCGCCGCCCTCCAACCCTGGCAGATCAATCAGCAGATGGGCCGTTCTGAGCAGTGTTGCCGGATCGCGGCCCGCCTTCACACAGGCGTTGTCCACAGCGTCTCGTATCGGCGCGACATCCGCGGCGGTATGCGCCTGTGTAGTGTTCCATTGATCGGCGTATTGTGCGGTCAGTCGGAGCGAGCGGGGCCTGTCCGCTCGCGCGCCGATCAAAATCGGCGGACCACCTGGACGTGGGCCGCGCGGACGCAATTCAAGGTCACGCACCTGATGATACTGCCCCCGGAAGTCGATCGCGCGCCCGCGGAGAAGTCCGTGTATGATTTGCAATGCCTCCTCGAACCGGCCCAAACGATGGTCGAATGGATAACCGAAGGCTTGATACTCAGCTTCGAACCAACCAGAGCCCAGGCCGAGCGTTAATCTTCCGTCGCTGATCTCTTCGACTGTGTCTGCCATTTTCGCCAACAGCGCCGGATTGCGAAAGCTTGTGCAGATGACCAGCGTGCCGAGTTCCACGCGCGAAGTGACGGCGGCCAACGCTGCAAGGACGGACCAGGACTCCCACCTGCCGGGCGCGCGCTCGTCCGGGTTACTGAGAGGGAACAGCAAGTGATCTGCGACCCAGAGGGAATCGAAACCCGCTGCTTCGGCATGCCGCGCCATCGCCTTGAGATTGTTCCAGCGCCCACCTGATGATCCCTCCGCAGTGGACAGAAACAATCCGACTTTGAGCGCACGCGGGATTTCCGTCGGCATCTATACCTCCGTCATCGGCCTCGAACCGGGCCGCGAAATGCCGCGACGACGGCAGCATGATCATCGCGCCCAGATTATCCGCCTGGAAATTCGTCTTGGCCAACAACTGGTGATGCGTCACCTGGCCAGCTACAAACTCACTCCGACAGGTGAAGAACTGCGTCGCTCCGCGGAACAGGTCGAGGATGCAGTCCACGTATTCGAACTTGAGGTCGCCGCCAGCGACAATGGACTGTCAGGCACGATCCGCGTGACAACGACCGGAGGCGTCGCCGATCGTTTGAAGAAAACATCGCTGATCGATGCATTCCACGCGCGCCATTCCAAATTTTCGCTGGAACTGGTGATCACCGATCGTATCCTCGATCTGGCCGCGGGCGAAGCTGATCTCGCAATTCGCTCCGGCGAGCCCCGGGACGAGAACCTCATCGGACGCAAGATCGCTGACGTTCCCTGGGCGGTTTTTGCGAGCAGGTCATACATCCAACATCACGGCGCCCCGCGAAGCGTGGCCGACATAGAGCGGCATCCCATCGTCATCTGCAGTTGCTCCGATGAGGGCGACCCCGTCGCGCTGTGGTTGCGATCGGTAGCGCCGAACGCGACTGTCGCCGCGCGCTGTGAAACCGGGTCCGAAGTGTTGCGGGCCGTCAAATCTGGAACCGGCATTGCTCCGCTGCTTAACCACCAGGGGGACGGTGATCTGATTGCGGTCATCGATATCGCTGATCTCGTGACCCCATATTATCTCCTTATGCACCATACCATGCGGCATCGACCGAGGGTCCGGGCGTTCGCCAACTTTGTCGCATCGGAAATCAGGGTCTTTCGGGCATCGATTGCCGGAGCCGACGCGTAAGTCGGCGCATATAAACGCGAAGCTTCACTGCGCCACGCTTGCGGCTCGGCTCTACGCGCGCCAAGCCTGCACCTCCGTCCGCGTTCGGCGCCGCGGTTACCGCCGGGCGCGGCTACGGCGTGCCCTGTATCGCGCTGGCACTACTGGTCGCGGCGCCGCTGAGCAGCGGGTGACGGGTCGCTGAACCGTCGCCCGTGCGCCGAAACGCTGGGGTAACCCGCATCGTTTACTCTGCCTGCCATGTGCCAGCGTCCGCCGGACCCGAAGCGACGTGCTTCCCTGCTGAGCCGCGTGGTTCTGCGCTTGTTGCCGCTGCTGGACCGCGCGGCTCTGCGCTGGTCGAGAGGACGCCGCGTCGACGGGTTGTTGATCCTGGCGTTCATGGATCGCGAGACCGGCCCGATCCTCGCACGTGTCGAGCAAGCGTTGGCATTGATCGCGCGTTACAACTCCCTCCGCTATCGCCATTTGCTACGTGACCTCGATCGCATCTTGGTAACACTGCTTCCCGCTGCGGTGGGCGATTATACGGGCGCGATCAGGACATGCCGGCTGGACAAACGCTTCGTCCTGGCAGATGCCGTCGATCCGGAGCTGATCGCGGCGGTGATCGTCCATGAGGCAACGCATGCGCGACTGGATCGGCTAGGCGTCGCCTATGCGGAGCAACAACGCCCAAGGATCGAGGCAATTTGCGTCCGCCGAGAGATCGCCTTCGCCAACAAACTGCCGCGGGGCAAAGCTGTGCGAGCGCTGGCGGAGCAGCGGCTGGCAACGTACGGAAATCTGAATCTCTGGACCGATGCGGACATTCGCGCGCGTCATCTCGACGGGGGATGCGGAATACCTGCGCTATGTCGGCTATCCCGAATGGCTGATACGAGCGATACTCGCGGCCCGGACCGCAATATTCATGCTGCGACAGATGTGTTCGCACAAGGTCGGCCGGCGCGCATAAGCAACGTGTACTGCCCCGTCGGACGCTGCGGTGTCATTCTGACCGTGTCAGCGGCGGGCTTTCCGACGCAAACATCAAGATTTTTGTACCAACGCCGATCTCTGTATAGCTGTGCGTCAAGCCGCTAGTACCCACGATCGGAAGAGCGTAAGTCATCCTCACGCCATGGCTTCGACGTATCGTCCTTCAATGATTCCGGGTACTGGGATGCGTCTATACGGAAAGATTGGACGCAAAGCAGATCAGGTTGTCATCGAGATCGCTGACGATCAGGCTACGCATTGCCCAGGGTTCGTCGCGAGGCGCTTGCCGGATATACGCGCCTGCTGTTTGCAATTCCTGATGCAGGGCGGTGACGTCCGAGACCTCTATGAACGCGCTTAACAAATCCTCGCCTGCGGTATGATCGATAACAGGCTTGCTTACGCGGCGGACGGCTAGAATTGCCTCGTCACGAGCCACATGGGCATAAAAAGGAGTATCACCATAGACAAATAACGGACGAAAGCCGAGCGGCCCAGTATAGTAGGCGAGCGCCGCTTGGAAATCTTTGACGAAGACGTTCGGGATTGCCTGTTTCAACATGAGCAGGTTTCCTGATTCTGTGGGGCCGTCTGCCTGTCGATCACTACCGTTCAGAGAATGACCGAACCGGCGGATTTTGTTTGTTACAAAACGTGACGCACTTGCAGGGCGGGCCAGTTTCCAGCCAGTTGCAGGGCTCCCCAGTCGACCTGTAGGAAAGACAGCCTGCCATTGCGGCGATTGGAAAGCGCCACCATGCCCGATAGCGATCGGCTCCGTCTCTCCGCTCAGATCGTCGATCTCGAACACTGCTGCATCCAGGGGTGAAACACCGCTCAGTCCGGTTCGATCGATGCTAAGCAGCAGCCAACGAATGGCGGTGCGCGTGCACCGCCGCAAAACGCTGGGCTGGCCGATCTGGCTTTCACTCGCGCTGCACCTGACGTTATTGCTGACCTTGCTGATAATTCCACCGCCGCAGCTATCAACAAGTGCATCGGGGCCGCCCTCGGTGGATCTTGTTATGGAGGACGGGCCGGCAGCGGCGACGCCGGCGCCGCCGGCGCCGACGGAGGCACCCGCCCCGGCGGACGTGCCGCCGCCCCCACCAGTTCAGCAAGCTGAGACACCGCCACCCCCACCGGACATGCCGCCGCCTCCGCCGGTTCAGGAAGCCGACGTACCGCTACCAACGCCGCCACCCTCGCCATTGCCTGTTCCGCCGCCACCCCCGCCTGTGGCGCAAACGCACCCGCCGCCGGCGCCCGTTCAACGTGCCGCCGCCGCCCGCACTCCGGTCAAAACGGCGGGGGCGCCTGCACACGCGTCGGCCGGACAGAATGCCCCGGACCGCGGGGGCGATGCGACCAATGGCGCCGCCTGGATGGGGAGGCTGAAGCAGTGGTGGGACCAGCACTCCTTCTACCCTCCGGAGGCGTCGCAGACCAATGAGGGCGGCAACGTAAAAGTCCACATCGTTATTGCCCCGGACGGGCAGGTCACTTCGATCGAAGTGGTGCAAAGCTCGGGATTGAGCGTGCTCGACGCCGCGGCGGTAGCGGTGTTTCGCAACGCCCATCTGCCACCGTTCCCGCCGGGCATGCCCTCGCCGCCAGCCGACGTTGTGGTGACGCTGCACTACCACCAGGCGGAGGGCGGTGGGTGATCCGATGCAACAGCAGGGCGCGGTGAAGACAACACCGCTCGCGCCGACACAAGATACACGCCAGTTACATTCCGTAGGCAGAAATGATTGCCGATCGTGCCAAATATCCTGGACATGCGCCCGGCGCCGGCCAATGCTCCTGCCGGTCGTCTCGCTTCAGCGAAAAGCCGGTGTTGATCCAAACAAGGGGGGGATACCCGATGCGGTCGTCCGTCGCTTCACTTGCCCTTGCCGCAGCTTTTGTCCTGACACCTGTAGCGATCGGCTACACGCCCGCGTTGTGCCAGGACTTCAGCATAACGAACCAAGAGCAGGGGAACGCGGCGCACCAGGACCTGATGAGGCAATTGCAGGCATGGTGGGACGCGCACGCCTACTATCCCAGACACGCGTCGAACAACGATGAAGGTGGCACCGTCAAGGTTCACCTGGTGGTCATCCCTGACGGCAGGTTCTGGATGGTCGATGTGGTGGAAAGCTCGGGATCTCAGTCGCTCGACGCAGCGGGCCCCTCGGTGTTCCGCGGAGGGTTCGCGCGGCCGTTTCCGCAGGGCGAACCGCAGGCCGATATAGATCTTTCGCTGCACTACGTCCTGGCGCACCGGCACGATCAGCCGGTGCCTGCCGGTTACACACCCGTGGCGTCCAAGAACCCCTTCACCATAACGAACGATCCGGTCAAGTCACCCGTCCTTGATACAATGCTGCAAAGGACCTGCACAGGAACGATGGTACTGGGGGGAGTGGCAAATCACCCTATTTACGGGGAGCCTTCCTGGGTCCAGGCAATCTTCTTTCGCAAGCCTGATGGCACGCCATGGGTCAAGTATTATGGGAGGGGCTATCCCGTCCTCGCCCCGGTGACGGAAGTAGGCAAGATGGTGTCGTGGACCGGTCCACTAGAGCATGTTGGGGCTTACCATCGATATCTTCAGTACACCGTATGGGCTGACGGCGATAACCATCTCCGTGGCACCGTAGGTAGCCGTAGACTGAGCCGATCTGGCGTCCCGTTTAACCAGAATTTGGGCGGAAACTACGTCGATTTTACCTGCGCGACAGAAGTCTTGCCTACGGTTACATGGAATGACTGGCTCGCACAAGCCTTGGTTACTGATCCTGTTGCTCTTTCAACTGTTGATCCACCCTGACGGCAACATCTGGAGTAATTGCTCACCCCGGTCTGGCGGATAGCGTCTCGGGGATTTTTGTGGTCAGCACGAAGCGCAGCACATCAAGCACTGAAGCGCTGTTGGCCTTTGCGGTGCTGACGAGGGATCGGAAGGCGGCATAGGTTTCGGCACCCCACTCGCAGCGGAAGCCGTTGGTCACCTTGCGGAAGATCACACTGGGACGAAGATGCCGCTCGGAGATGTTGTTGGTATACGGCACATCTCGATTGGTGATGAAGACGAACAGGTGCGCCCTGTTGGCGGCGATGCGCTTGCGCAGCTTGCGTCCTGGCTCGCCGATCGGAACAGCTGCCATGATGCGGTTGAGCCGGCGATCCAGGTCGGCAAGATAGTGCCTCAGCGTGCTGTCCTTCAGTTCGTCGCGGCGTCGCCCGATGGCGATCGCGCGCAGCAGCAGTCGCTTGAACGCGGCACTGAAGGCGGTGTCGCCACATTCGATGGCGTAGGTTGCATCGCGCAGCAGATGCGCCAGACACACCTGCCATTCGGCAGCGTGGCCGCGTTGGCTGCCAAGCATGTCGGACACCCAGACCATCGGCCTGATCTCGCCGAACAGGGCCTGAACCACGGCCTTGCCACGGCTGGGACGGATCACGTGCAGCACGGCCAGGCTGCCGATGAACACCCATTCCCACCAGTTCTTGCCGCTCACCCGCGCGGAAGTCTCATCAGAACACACCACCGGACTGGCGAGCACCGTGGCGCGGATGGTTGCCGCTGCCACCAGCAGTGGTTCGCGCGCGCGGGCCAGCATGTTGCTGATCGCCCCCTCGCTGAGGGTGAGCGAAAAGATCTCGTCCATCAGCGTGGCCAACCGTTCCATGCCGATCGCGTGCGCGTAGTGCAAGTAGACCACCAAGGCAGCGATCGACTGACCGAATGGCGAACCGGGTTCCAGCCCGGCTGGGGCAGTCGCGACCACGCGCTCACCACAACAGGCGCAGCGACCGCCGAACAGGCGCACCTGCGTCACGTCCGGCCGGATCGGCGGTAGTTCAATGCGTTCGTAGACCTGCTGCGGGGTTTGGCAGGCCTCCGGGAATGCCGCCTGGCACCTCGGACAGGTGGTCAGCCTGGCCTCGAACACACGATCCGGGTTCGGGTGCAGCGTCCGCCCGAACCCGGGGCGGCTCTTGCGCGGCGGCTTGTCGCCCATCGGACGATCGGGCTTCTGCCCCTTCGATGGCGGCAGCGAGGAGTTGTCCGGCGTCTTGGTGGGACGTTCAAATCTGGCCAGCCGCTTCTCAAGTTCATCGATGCGCGCCAGCGCTGCTTCCAACCGAGCGAACAGCGACAGGATGAGTGCATCCTTCTCCGCGTGGCTCAGCGTGCTAAGGTCGATGCCTTGCGTCACACAGAGCTTGAATCGAACCGCCCGTGACCGCGTCAACCTTCATCGCACAGCCGCAGAAGCACCCACGACGCATCGACATGTCAGGCTATCACCCAGGTGAGCAATTACCATCTGGATGGTCGCGGAAAGCTGGTATTGATCTAAAAAAGGGAAAAAACTCGATGCGGTTGTCCGTCGCTTCATCTGCCCTTGCCGTGGCCTTTGTTCTGGCGCCTGTGGCCGCCGGCTACGCACCCGCTTTGTGCCAGGACTTCAGCATAACGAACCAAATGGAGCCGGTGAACCCGGCGCATCGCGACCTGATGCGGCAATTGCAGGCATGGTGGGACGCACACGCCTACTATCCCAGACACGCGTCGAACAACGATGAGGGTGGCAATGTCAAAGTCCACCTGGTGATCCACCCTGACGGCAAGATCTGGACAATCAATGTGGTGCAAAGCTCGGGATCGCGCTCGCTCGACACAGCGGGCGACGCGGTGTTCCGCGGAGGGTCCGTGCGGCCGTTTGGGACAGAGGGCGAGCCGCAGGCCGACATCGAGATTTCGCTGCACTACGTCCTGGCGCACCGGCACGATCAGCCGGTGCCTGCCGGTTACACACCCGTGGCGTCCAAGAACCCCTTCACCATAACGAACGATCCGGTCAAGTCGCCTGTCCTGGAGACAATGCTGCAAAGGGTCTGCACCGGGACGATCGTGCTGGGGGGCTCACCAAATAACCCCGTTCGCGGAATGCATTTTGCGGCCGAGGCGATCTTCTTTCGCAAACCTGATGGCACCCCATGGGTCAAGTTTTTTGAGAGGGGCTATCAAAGCCTCGCTCCGGTGACACAAGTAGGCAAGATGGTGACGTGGACCGGTCGACAAGAGTATTTCAATCTCGGCAAGGATATGGCTATTTATTGGCTACAGTATACCGTATGGCCCGACAGCGATAGCCATCTCAGCGGCGCCATAGGTAGCCGTATGTTTAATAATATTGGCGTCGCGTATAATAACAATATGGCAGGAAACACAGTCGATCTTACCTGCGCAACAGAAGTATTGCCTACGGTTACATGGAATGATTGGTTTGCGCAGAGCAAGGTTACTTCCCCTGTTGATCTTTCATCCAGCGATCCACCCTGACGGCAACACCTGGATGTTCGGCGGGGCGGGCGGCCATCCTGGACATGTGTCCGGCACGGGCCAATACTCCCGACTCTCGCCTCGCTTCAACGGAAGGCTGGTGTTGATCTAAAAAGGGGAGAACACCGATGCGCTTGTCGGTCGCTTCATCTGCCCTTGCCGCGGCTTTTGTTCTGACGCCCGTGGCCGCCGGCCAGGCACCCGCGTTGTGCCAGGACTTCAGCATAACGAACCAAGAGACGGGGAACGCGGCGCGCCGCGACCTGATGAGGCAATTGCAGGCATGGTGGGACGCGCACGCCTATTATCCCAGACACGCGTCGAACAACGATGAGGGTGGCACTGTCAAAGTCGACCTGCTGATCCTCCCTAACGGCAGGATCTGGACGGTCAATATGGTGGAAAGCTCAGGATCGCCCTCGCTGGACGTGGCGGGTGACTCGGTGTTCCGAGGAGGGACCGTACGGCCGTTTCCAGAGGGCGAGCCGAAGGCTGAGATAGACCTTTCGCTGCACTATGTCCTGGCGCACCGGCATGATCAGCCGGTGGCTGCCGGTTACATGCAAGTGGCGTCCAAGCGCCCCTTCACCATAATGAACGATCCGGTCAAGTCGCCTGTCCTTGAGACAATGCTGCAAAAGAACTGCACCGGAACGCAGGTGCTGGGCGGGGTACCAAATCACCCTGTTTACGGAATGCCTTCTTGGGCCCAGGCAATCTTCTTTCGCAAGCCGGATGGCACGCCATGGGTCAAGTTTTATGAGAGGGGCTATCCCGTCCTCTCTCCGGTGACACAAGTAGGCAAAATGGTGACGTGGACCGGTCCACAAGAGGTTTTTGGGGCGACCAGTAATGCCGCTTATTGGCTTCAGTATACCGTATGGGCTGACGGCGATAATCATCTCAGTGGCGCCATAGGTACGCGCATGATTAATGCAAATGGCGTCGTGTTCAATAGAAATCTCGCAGGAAACTACATCGATCTTAGCTGCGAAACAGAAGCCTTGCCGACGGTCGCATGGAGTGATTGGCTTGCGCAGAGCATAGTTACTTCACCTGTTGAGCATTTAATAAGCTATATAAGGGTGATGTGCGATTGTGCCGGGTACGGATATGTGCCGGTTACGACGGAAGTTAATCTTGAAAATTTGCGTTACGGTCGCCTTCGCGAATTTTCTATACGGTTGGCTACTCCAAAGAACCTGGAGACTTCCAACCAGCAACAAGTCGCAATCCGGGGTGGCATGACTGACCTGATGGGGTCTAACCTCGCCACTCTCGTTGAGGTAACTTACACATCGCGGACGCACGCTCCTGATCTTCGACCGGGAGGCTTTGAAAGGATGGCGAGATGGCTACGGCGAGAAAAGCAAGAAGATAGAGGAGGCATAGATATGATCCGAGCGCGGATCATCGATGCAGACGGCGATTCGGTTCCCCTCGACCTGTTGGACGATGTGCATCTTGGCGACCGGTCTGATCTTACGCTTCCCGACGATGATCCTGACGGGAGCTACGCCATTAGAGCGGCTCATTTGGGGCATGTCTTCGAAAAGAATCGCAACACGATTCACAACCAATTTGGATGACAGCTATCATGCTGCACTGGAGATTCAGGAAGTATCTCGGTTACCAATGGGAACGATTTTATCCATACGGTTTTGGGTTGCTTATCGGCGTCATCATGATTGGTTTTGGGCCGAATGTGTTCAGTTATAGCGAGGTGCATGGAATACACCTTGAAAATTCCTACACACCCGTGGCTGGGGTCTTCGCGATCATCGCAGGTTTCTTGGCCGCATTTTATGGAAGCGTCCAGGCTCTCGCGGATAGTAGACTTAAGAGAATAGCAAAAACGACGACGTTTACGAGGTTCATTGGATATATAAAAGAAGCCACAATTGCTGGGTTTCTATTGTCCATACTCTCTATTCCGCTAATAATCCTATCGCCAACTGGAATCACGACGTTTCTCGAGCGCTTTGGCCTCGGTCTATGGTGCGGCCTCTCGGTTTATGCCTTGTTGGCGTTTGTGAGGGTTGGAAGAAACCTATTTTTTGTGTTCGAACATGAGCCATCAGAGGACGATGGCGCTTTATAGTTTTAGGCGCTGTCGTTGCCAATATCCGGCCCACATCCGGCTAACCGGATGTGCCAGCGCTGCGCCGGCTGCCATTTGATGCAACGTGCCATTTGGCTGGCGCCGCGTGTCCTCACGCCATGATATCTCGCGGGCATAGGCGAACAGGTACTTGCCGCTAATATGATGGTGCTGGCCCATCTCGGCACGACGCAGACGGCTGAAATAGCTCTCCGCCTGATTGGTGCAGGCGCCATCTAGGCTGTACGCAATCGAATGGTTGATGCGCTTCATTTCGTAGAAGGCGTGCAACCGATCCCAGCCCGGTGCTTCGTCGGCATGCATGATTGAACCCGGCTGCACATGCTGGCGGATCGCAGGAAGGGCGGCGCCTTCGCTGGGAACCACGAAAGGCACACTGTTGCCGCCACGCTGCCGAGCGATCACGACAGATTGCTGACGAACTGTGCGCTTTGGCCCATCTTCGACAGTGTGGTCGGCCAATCGATTGAATACGCTCGGCAATTTGCGCCGCCGTGAGGGCTTGGCACTACATGTTTGGCGGTCGTAATTAGCCCGCGGTGACAGCCTGCACGGTTGGCGGCAGTGCGACGCCGGCGGCGCGCAACGCGAGGCCGGCAGCGTGTCTGGGAGCGGCGCGCAACAGGAAGTGCTTGCCGTCCTGTTCGACCTCGGTCTCGGTCAGCGCATCGAGATCGGCGACGATGGCCGGCCACGATCCGGTGTGTCCAAGGGCTGCGATGCGGGCGTCCAGTTCGGCCTTGAGCACGAGGGCGAGGAAGCTGCAGAACACGTGGCCGCGAATGGTCTCGTCGAGCTTGTGGAAGATCGGCCGTGTGGCGAGCAGATGCTTGGCGGTGCGGAAGGTCTGCTCGACGGTCCAGAGCTGCTTGTAGCGCAGCATGGCAGCCAGCGGGCTGAGATCGGTGTTGGTGCGCAGCACGAAGATGCCATCGAACCGCGCGTCCTCCGTGGCCTTGATGCGATCGATGGTGAAGTGATCCTTGCCGGCGGTCTTGAGGAAGCGGCGATAGCCGGTATTGCCGACCAGCGCCTTGTCGCCGCGGCGCAGTTGGCGCTCCAGTGCGGCCAGGATAGCGGCACGCTCGGCGGCATCCTTCGCCGCCTCCTGGTGGTTGATGCAGACGATATAGCGCGCGCCGCCCAGCGTGACCGCCTTGGCACCGTACTCGGTGTCTCTGCCGCGCTTCTCGATCACCAGCGGCACGAACGGCGCGGCATCGCTGAGCACGACCTCGCGTACCAGCTTGTCGGTGCGTTCGCGCACGCCGAGGATGTAGAGCAGACCACGCGCTTCCAGTGTGGCGATGGTCTCGGCACTGATCATGCCGCGGTCGGCGACAATGCAGACGCGGCCAATGGCGAAGCGTTGGCGCAACCGATCGATCACCGGCACCAGGGAGGTCACATCGGCGGTGTTGCCCGGCCACATCTCCGAGCACACCGGGCGTCCATCGCCATCGATCAGCACGGCGAGGATCATCTGCCGCAGATCGGGCCGATGGTCCTTGCTGTAACCATGCTGTCCGATCGACTGGCCGCCCAGGCCCTCGAAGTAGAGGCTGGTGGTGTCCATGAACACCAGGTCGAGCCGGCTGAACAGATCGCGCCGATGCGCGAACAGCTGCTCCTCGATCAGGTCCTTGGTGCAGCGAGGTGAGAAGGGTGTTGCGCCCTCCTGTTGATCGCTGCGCAGTTCCTCGCCCAGCCAGGCCATCGCGCGATAGAGGTGGTGCAGATCGAGATCGTCGGTGCCGGTGATGCGATAGTCCTCGCGCCAGCGATCGGCGGCCAGATCCGAGCCACCACGCATCAGCCGGTGCAGCACGGTAAGGAACACCGCGCGCTCCAGCGCGAAGCGATGGCCGCGGCCGCGTGCCAAGGCGGTGATGACGCTCTGGCAGCCGGTCTCCTGCCACAGTCGCTCGAACAGCAGAGCGGGGCCGATGCGCCGCACAGCAATCTCTGGGGCATCGCTGGTCCGCGCGGCATCCAACACCATCGCCTGCTGGACGAAGCGCGCACCGGAGCGAAGCAATCGATCGAGCTGTCCGCTGGCTTCGAGCTCATCCAGTCGACCCAGTGTCGCGATCACCCGCTGGCGAACCTGATCGCCGGTACGGTGGCTCTCCACGATCTGCAGGTAGATGCGCCCCTGCGACTGTTTGCGGCGGAGGTACATGTGCGACTCGATAGGGTGCGCACAGATTGACGCATAATACTGCGTCGTCAACAACAAACATTACACAGACGTGGCACTACATGTTTGGCAGATATACCCACGGCACCCAATGAAATCAAATACTTGCATCAATTCCCCAGCGACCAAGTGTCGAAGATGGGTTTGGCTTCTCGGCATTCTTATCGTTTGCGGGCCGTTGGTGGCTGCGGAAGTAGGCACCATCAACCTCAACCTCGCCTGATAGGATGTTGTGCATCTGCCCATCACCGATGGCTTCTCGGATTTTGTGCGCCATGACGAAAGCGGTTTTGTACTGCACGTCCAGATCACGGCCGAGTTGCAGAGCTGAGATACCCTTTGCTGCGTTCACGAAGATGGCGATTGCCGCCAAGTAATCGCGGATCGGTAGCTTGCGGCTGGCGAAGATGGTGCCGCTGGTCACACTGAACTGGTGGTCACACGCCTTGCATTTCCAGATGCGGCGTGCCGCGTATGCATACACCGCCGTGCATTCGCAGCGCGGGCAGAATGCTGCCCCGCCATTGTCTGCGAACCGGATTTGGGTGAACCGCTCATGAGCCTCATCGTCGGTCATGCGCATGATCGCTTTCAGGGAAAGCGTCCGCGCCTTTGCCGACAAGAGGAAGTGTTGAGCCATACGCACAATATGCGTAAGCGCTCTCGCACTGTCAATACGTAAGCGCTCACGCATGGAAGATTTTCTTCATGCGTAAGCCGAGTCATGTCATCCACACACATCTGGTATGTACGTCAGTCACTTGTACAAAATTGTTGACCATTTAGGTTGGTTGTTTAAGACTACCAGAAAGGGGAGAACAGATGAACTGGCAAGAACGGATTGAGAGCTACGCACGTCTCACCGGCTTCCCTGGGAGCCTGTTTATCGCGGAGGATGGCCGTGTCGTTGGCACATGGCACATGGATCATGGGCAACGACTACCGGGTGAAGTCTGGCTACTACGGCGGGTATCCAGCGGGGTATTTGCGACGTATCGCGGCGCTGTTTCCCGATCGGAAGCGTGTGCTGCATGTGTTCAGCGGACAGGTCGATCTTTCCGCAATGCCGGGTGATACAGTGGACTGCAATCCAGCCATGAAGCCCACTTGGCTTGCTGATGCTCACAATCTGGGGGCCGTCCCGCTGGAGCGTTACGACCTTGTGCTTGCCGATCCGCCGTACAGTGTCGAGGACGCGGAGCGATACCAGACCACGATGGTTCAGCGGAACGTGGTCATGCGCTCGCTTGCCGCTGGCACGGCGGAGGGAGCGCGGGTTGTGTGGCTGGATCAGGTCTTGCCAATGTACCGCAAGACAGAGTGGTCGATCGAAGCCGTAATAGGCATGGTCAAGTCGACCAATCATCGGTTCCGCGTCACCACCATCTTCCGACGGTTAGGGCCGGCGCTCAGCCTCGAAGATGGGAGTGAACAGGTCCAAGATCGACCGCGCAAACGCGCGGCGCAGCCGAGTCTCGAAGCTGCCCTCGCCGTAACGGGTCATGTAGCGGATTAGTTGCCCCAAGCTGGCGTTGTCGAGACTGACCACATTCCCTTGGGCAAGCTGCTCCTGTAGCCGTTTTTGCAACGACTGAAGGCCGCCCCTGCCCTCAACGGCGGTGCCAACGATGTGCTAATCTCTGTGGCATTCAGTTCAAACATGAACGGAATCGCCATCTGGATTACGGCCGCGCGGCTGATCCTGTCCTGTCGCAGACACGCGTGCCCATCTTGCCGCGGCGGCTAGCCGTGCGGACTCAGCTCGTTCTTCTGGCGTCATGCGAGACGCGCGGACGGCGCCTCCCTTCAGACCCCCACGTCTGCCTAACTCGGCAGCGGCACGGTTCTTCTCCGGCGGAGCGGCGGGATCATTGGTTGGCTTACGCATGAGCGTATTATGCGGCGTGCGTGAGCGCTAACGCAAGGTTCTGCTTGGTGTAATTGCTACATAATACCGGCATCGGCCTGGCCAGCGCCAGTAACCGCCGTGACGCGAAAACTCGCTGATGGTCAGTAGGCCAACCGAGGTTTAAGCGAAGCCACTAGCCTCCCATCCACCACCACCAACCCAAGCCCGGTCAGCGCCATGCCGGCAATCTCTCGCGGCTCCAAGTGTTCGCCCAGCACCACCATCCCCAACAGCACCGCGCCGATCGGCATCAGCAGCGTCACCAGGCATCGGCAGCAGCCACGGCCGATCGACGAACAGCGCCAGCGGCAGCGCCATCAGCGCGCTGGTCG
This sequence comes from uncultured Alphaproteobacteria bacterium, assembly GCA_963733475.1. Lineage (GTDB taxonomy): Bacteria > Pseudomonadota > Alphaproteobacteria > Acetobacterales > Acetobacteraceae > JAMXLO01. The sequence goes on from CAVTEC010000020.1 coordinate 113,331, forward strand.
TCACCTGACCAGTCGCGGCCACCATCGGCGTCAGGTGGCGCAGCCGCCTCCCGAAGATGCCGGCACACGCGTAACATACTGCGGCCCCGAGGATAGCAAGCTGACCCACCACGTTCTCGGTCAGTCCGTGCAGCGCACGCGGGCCGATCATCACCGCAACACCCGCAACGCCCAACAGCACGCCGCCCAACCGGTTCGCCGTCATCCGTTCATCGTGCGTGGCGACATGTGCGAGCGGCACGGTTAACAGCGGCGTCGTCGCATTCAGGATAGCGGCAAGGCCGCTGGCGCTCTGTGTCTGCCCCCAGGCAATCAGACAAAAGGGAAGAAAATTATTCAGAACGCCCATCGCGATGAACGCGGCCCAGGTGCGCGGCGCCAAAGTCATGCGCGCACCGCTGAACAACACCGTACCGTGAAGCATCAAGGCGCCCAGTCCAAGCCGCAGCGCCACCACCGCGAATGGCCGCATATCCCCAAGCGCGATGCGGGTCAGCAGGAACACATGGCTCCACAGCACGGCGAGCGCGATCAGATAGGCCGACTTCGTGATACCCATCCTTCGATGTGGCTGCATGTGCGGCGTCCCGATGCGATCGGAGCCAACGATGCCACCCGCCGCGTGGCACCGCCTCCCGGTTATTTCCGTCGCATCTATTCCGCACTCAGTGTCTTGCGCATGAAGATCCGTTCCACGCCGGGCACCGTGGCGATGCGGCCGAACTCCTCCCACCCGTGACGCGCATAGAAGTCAGGTGCCTGGAAATTGACGGTAACCAGCGTGGCGGCCGTGCAGCCTCGGCGCATTGCTTCCTCCTCCGCCATGCGCAGGGCGCGGCTGCCGACGCCGTCACCTCGCAACCTCTTCGGCAGATAGAACAGGTCGAGGAAGAACAGGCCCATCGAGGTCCGGCCCAGGATGCCGCCCACCGGTTCGCCAGTGTCAGGATCGTGCACCGAGACCGCAAGTGCGCGCCAGTCGCGGATACGCATCATCTCGGCGTTATGTTCGGCGAGGCCCGCCACTAGCACCGACTTCCAGCCGCGGATCCGGATCGTCCGTAAGCGTCATCATCTCGCCTGCTCCCATCGTCTCGCGCGTAGCGTAGTGGGTAGCCACTGACAGCGTCCTGTCAGTAGTCTGCCGGGATGCGCCGGGCCGATCGTCTGTTCGACATTATCCAGCGCCTGCGCACTGCGCGCGGGCCGATGACGGCCGCCACCCTGGCCGAAGAACTGGAGGTAACGCCCCGAACGGTCTACCGCGATGTGGCCGTGCTCCAGGCCCGCCGGGTGCCGATCGAGGGAGAGGCAGGCATCGGCTACGTGCTGCGCCGCGGTTTCGACCTGCCGCCGCTGATGTTCACGATCGAGGAGATCGAGGCGATCGCCGTCGGCGCCCGTCTGGTCGCCCGCACCGGAGATGCTGGACTGCAGGACGCAGCGGAAAGCGTGTTGTCGAAGGTCACGGTCGTGCTGCCGGAGGTGCTGCGCGAGCAGTTGTCCTCGGCGTCGATTTTCGTTTCCGAATCCGGCGCTCCAGTGCCGGAGCGTGTCGATCTGTCGGTGGTGCGCCAGGCCATCCGGGACGAGCGCAAGCTGCACATCGAGTATATGGATGAAAAAGGCGACTGCACGCAGCGCGTCATCTGGCCGATCGCCGTGGCGTATTACGTCCAGGCGACGCTGATCTGCTCCTGGTGCGAGCTACGACAGGACTATCGGCATTTCCGCGCCGACCGGATCAACGCACTGACGGTACTAGAGGATCGCTATCCTTCGGATAACGGCAGGCTCATGGCGGAATGGCTCGCGCTACGGCAGACTGAGCCTGGACCGAAGGAGTGAATGCCATGCCGGATCGGGCATCGGAGAAGCCTGATGGATGAAATCCAGGTGGCCATAGACGCGGAGGGTATCGCGGTGGTGACACTGAACCGTCCGGAAAAGCGCAACGTCGTGTCCCTGAAGATGTGGCGCGGCCTGGGCGAGATCTATCGCGCCTTCGCCCGCCGCAGCGACGTGCGCGTGGTGATCCTGACAGGTGCGGGAGGGCACTTCTGCGGCGGCGCGGACATCTCGGAGTTCTCCAAGGTGCGCAACAGCGTCGAGGACGCGCGTATCTACGGCGAGGCCGGCCATGAAGCGACCCAGGCGATCATTGACCTGCCGCAGCCGACCATCGCCGCGGTGCACGGCTATGGCGTGGGTGGAGGATGCGGCTTGGCGCTGGCTTGCGATCTGCGCGTCGGGGACGCGACGACGCAAATGGGTATCCCAGCGGCGCGGCTGTCCATCGTTTACGGCATCCTGGATTGCAGCCTGTTGCTGCGCGCCGTCGGATTGGCGAACGCCAAGCTGGTGCTCTACTCGGGACGCTATTTCCCGTTAGCAGATTGCCGCGCCATGGGCCTCATCGACATCGTGTCGGAGCATGGCGCATTGCCGGGCGCTCACACGCTGGCAACGGAACTCGCGGGACGTGCACCCCTGTCGCAGCGCGGGGCCAAGGTGGTGCTCGAAGCACTGGATCGCGGCGAGGTGGACAAACGTGCCGCCGAGATCGCGGCTGTGCAGGAAGCGGCAGTCAACAGCGAGGACTATCGCGAGGCCCGCCAAGCCTTCCTCGAAAAGCGCACCCCGGTGTTCAAGGGACGTTAAAATTTCAACCATCTGTGGTTCAATAGAATCGTGGAGCCTTCACCGTCATGGACGCGCCGTTCCAGCCTCTCGATCCCGCCAAGTTTCGCGATCCAGTTGTCACCGCGAAAGGCGAGGCCCGCGCACAAGTCGCACTGCGGGTTCTGGAAACGCTATGGTTCAATACCGGAACGCTCTGCAATCTCACCTGCCGTAACTGCTACATCGAGTCTTCGCCGCGCAACGACCACCTGGTCTATCTGACCCGTGACGAGGTGCGTGACTACCTCGACGAAATTGCCCGTGACGGCTTGCCCACCAGTCTGATCGGCTTCACCGGTGGCGAGCCGTTCATGAACCCAGACATCATCGGCATGCTTCAGGACGTGCTGTCGCGGGGCCTCGACGCGCTTGTGTTGACGAACGCCATGAAGCCTATGCGCAAACTGCGATCCCAATTGCTGTCGCTGCGCGATAGTTACGGCGATCGGCTGCGCATCCGCGTGTCACTCGACCATTATGATCAGACCGTGCACGAGGCGGAACGTGGTCGGCGAAGCTGGGCTCCCACAGTTGATGGATTGGTCTGGCTGGCACGCAACGGTTTTGCGATCGATCTGGCCGGGCGCCGTTTCTCCGGCGAACCGGAAAGCGAGCTGCGCGCTGGCTATGCGCGCCTGTTCGCCGAGCTTGGTCTGCCAATCGATGCACAGGACCCGGTACGGCTGATGCTGTTCCCAGAGATGGACCAGCACCGCGATGTCCCCGAGATCACCACCGCCTGCTGGGGCATCCTGAACAAGTCACCGGACGACGTGATGTGCGCCTCCGCGCGGATGGTGGTGAAGCGCAAGGATGCGGCAGCCCCGTCTGTTCTGGCCTGTACGCTGCTTGCCTATGATCCACAGTTTGAACTCGGCCGCACATTGGCCGAAGCAGCGCGGCCAGTGTCACTGAACCACGCCTTCTGCGCTTCGTTCTGCGTGCTCGGTGGCGCTGCCTGCAGTCGCTGACAACCACGCGGCGAGTTGCGCGCTGAAGCGCTGTGCGCCGGCTGGATTGAGGTGAGCGAAGGCATCGCCGAACCAGCGGTCCGGCCAGTCAGGCATCGCATCACCGATCACATGAAAGTTCGGGTAACGTGCGGCATAGGAAGACAGGTAGGCAGCAAAACCTTCGCTGACTTCTGATGGCACGACCTGTCTGGTTGCCTGGTTCATCGGCATCGCTACAAAGTCGACCTCGATCCGGCGCTCGGCGAGTAGCGCCAACATGCCGTCGAAATAGTGGTCGAGTACCGGCAATGGCTTAAACGTCCGCAAGTGACCCTCAACTGCGACGATGCTTGAGCCGGGGTCTGTGCCGAAGAAGTATTGGCCTCGGGTCGCAATGACGGCGGCCAGGGACGCCCTGTTGTTCCACCACCGCAGGAACACGCCGCCTTTCGCGACGCTGTTGAAGTAGAACATAGGGAACCTGACTGTGTAGAGCATGCTGCGTAGCCGTGCAGGCAATCCATTCCGTCGAAGCTCGTAAATGCTTGGATCGCCGAGTTGGCGCGACACGCGTCGTAGCTCCCGTAGATCATCCGGCGCCATAAAGCCGAAGCGGACCGAGCGTTCCCAGAAGAGATCAGGCTCGGTGAAGTGTGCCGCATCGAATGAGACAATGACGCGGCGCGCTGGCAATGGACAATTGAGCGCTCGCGAGATCGCCACGGATGCCTCGATCGGTGAGCCCCCGCCGATGGCAAGGTTGGTCGCGAACATCGGCAATGCGCCAGGGATAACATCGACTGCGGCGCGGGAATCTCCGACCACGATAAGGTCGCCAAGATTGCAGCTCGCCAGCATCTGCTGTTTGGCAAGCCAGGCGGGATATTCGGGGTCAAGATAGGCGATCGGCGCGAACGCGACCCACGCCCAAATCAGCGCGAAAGAGAGAAGGAAACTGACCAGGAACCAACTGATATATCTGGCCATCGCGTCATCTCAGAATTGGAAGTACAGGAATTCGCCGGTGCCGCCGACGGACAACAGCCCGACCGTCGCGGCACAACCAAAGGCGGTGGCCCAGCGCATGTTCGGTCGCCAGCGCACCGCGCCTGACTGAACCCGGCCCAGCGCCGGCGCATAGTCAGCCATGATCTGCTGCGTGTTCGGCGCTCCCCAGACAATTGCGTAGAGTGCGATCAGCCAGGCAATATCGCGCACCACTCGAATGTCTGGGATTGTCGCATTGATACCGTGCAACCCGACCATGCCGCCCAGCAACGAAATCGCCGTAGTTACACTCGGCGCACGGAACATGATCGCGCCGACCAGGACACACAGATAGGTCAGCAGGAGGCGGCCACCGGCTTTCGGCCACGCGTGACCTAGCTGGCCGGGACGCAGCATCCGCCACGCGTGATTGACCGAGATGTAGATGGCGTGCAGCAGGCCGAAGATCAGGAATGTCAGTCCGCTGCCATGCCAGATGCCGGCCAGGATCATCGTGACGAATGTCGGAAACAGCACCAGCGTGGTGAAACCGCGTGGTGTCGTCTGCGAAGCCGTGCGCACGGTGGCGGCGCCGCATGGCGAGCGCGATCGGATCATACAGGCACAGGTTGAGGTAGCGCGTCAGCGTCATGTGCCAGCGCTGCCAGTATTCGATCACCGACTGCGCCTTGTATGGTGAATTGAAATTCAGCGGAAAGCGCACGTTGAACATGCGTGCCAAGCCGATGGCCATATCGGAATAGCCGGAGAAATCGAAGTAGAGCTGCAGCGAATACGACAGTGCGACATGCCATGCCGGGAACAGTGTCAAGGCTTCGGGATGCGCAAAGCCAGGTCCGACGACCACAGAGGTCGGATCTGCCAGCAGACATTTCTTCAACAGGCCAAGCAGAAAGATGGTCATCCCGACGACGACGTTCTGCGAGGACATGCGATAGGTCGCGGCATCGCCGAACTGCGGCATGATCTCTCGATTGTGCACGATCGGTCCGGCGATCAAGTGCGGAAAGAACGTGACGAAGAGAGCGTAGTTCAACGGAGATCGGTCGGTCGTGGCGCCGTTGCGGCAATCCAGCAGATAGCCGATCTGGGTGAAAGTGAAGAAGCTGATGCCCAGCGGCAGCACCGGATTGGTGAATGCGACGTGCAGCACGCCGAAGATCGTGCCGAGATACTTGTAATAGACCAGCGCAGCGAGGTTTGCCGCGACAGCAACCACCAGCACCGCAGTCTGCCGGCGCGGCCATGGTGCCAGCCGGTGCAACAGCAGCGCCGCGGCGTAGTTGCCAATAATTGAGCCGATCAGCAGCGGTACGAAGCCGATGCTCCACCACCCATAGAAGAACAGCGAGGCTGCGATCAGCCAACAACCCGCCGCTCGCCGTCCGAGCCGCGAGGCAGCGAAAAAGCCAACCAGCGCCATCGGCAGGAACGCCAGGATAAACACATAGGAATTGAACAGCATGGCCGCGCTGCCTAGGCGGCAACCAACTCCAGCTTGGCCTGGATCAATCGCACGAGCTCACCGATGTTCTTCAGTTCCTCGATTTCATTGCTGCGGAACCGAACGTCGAATTGGCACTCCGCTTCGACAACCAGCGCGATGTGGCTCAGCGAATCCCATTTCGGGATGTCATCACTGGTGGTCTCAAGCGTTAGCTCGAGCGAGGCATCCTCAAATACCAGACGGGCGATGTCGGTGATTTCGGCAAGGATCGCTTCCAGGGCGCGGCGGCATGGCCCCAACCTCCTGTTGTCAGAGGCTGATTACACGCCAGACTTCCTGCCTTCCGCGTTAACGCGTGCTCACGCGTGCCCGGCGGCGCCCGATAGCAGCAGCGGATCGATGTTCAGCTTGCCAAGCGCACGGCGCCACTTCGTGTCGTAGTCGTCGTCGAACACGATGGTCTCATCGGCCGGAACCGAGAGCCAGGCGTTCTGCTGGATTTCCGCATCGAGCTGGCCCGGTCCCCAGCCAGCATAGCCCAGGGCCAGAATACCTTCGCGTGGACCACGCCCCTCTGCGATCGCCTTCAGCACGTCGAGGCTCGCGGTCAATGCCATGGCTTCGTTTACCTGCAGACTGCCCTCGCCAGTCCAGTCAGTAGTGTGCAGGACAAAGCCGCGCGCGTTGTCCATCGGGCCGCCCTGACACAATCGTATGCGCCGTGCAGGCGGCACAGGCGCGACTTCGAGCTGACGTAGCAGATCGTCGAACTTCGGCTTTTGCAACGGGCGGTTCAGCACGAGCCCCATCGCACCTTCCGGTGTATGCGCGCACAAATAGATGACACTGTGGGCGAAACGCGGGTCCTCCATCGCCGGCATTGCGATCAGCAGATGGCCGGTCAGAAAGTCGGCGTCAGGCGGTTGCTCCGCCGATGTGGGACTCTGCTCCATATCGTTGAATTTGGTCCTCCCCACGCCTGAGCGCAAGCGTCCCGTCCGCACCAGAACGTCAGGGCTCTGCCCTGAACCCGCCAAGGGGCTCCGCCCCTTGGAACCCCGCTAAGGGCATAGCCCTTAGAACCCGTTTTGTTTGACTTGGGGAGGGGGCCATTCGAGCCGTTGCAAGGTCTGCAAAGGCCCCCTCCCCAAGTCAAACAGATTTGGATTCCAAAGGCTGCGCCTTTGGTGGGGGTCCAGGGGGCGAAGCCCTCTGGTCGGGGTCCGGAGCGAAGCCCTGGCCTTCTGGCGCGGACGTGACTCCGGCGCTGGGGAGGTTAGGAGTCCGCGCTCGCAAGCCAGAGGGGAGCTAGGATCCAATGACGATCAAGGTCGGCGATCAGATTCCGTCGATGAAGTTGATGATGGGTACGCCAGAGGGCCCAAAGGAGACCTCCACGGACGAGATCTTCAAGGGCAAGAAGGTGGTGTTGTTCGCGGTGCCGGGGGCATTCACGCCGACATGCAGTGCCAAGCACCTGCCAGGGTTCGTTCAGAATGTGGATGCCATCAAGGCGAAGGGCGTTGATACCGTGGCTTGCATTGCGGTGAACGACGCGTTCGTGATGGCTGCGTGGGGCAAGGACCAGGGGACTGATGGCAAGCTGTTGATGCTCGCCGATGGGTCCGCGGCGTTCACCAAGGCGTTGGGACTGGAGTTGGATCTAATGGGGCGCGGCATGGGCACGCGTAGTCAGCGGTATGCGCTGATCGCGCAGGACGGCAAGGTGACACATCTCGGCGTTGAAGCGCCCGGTGGGTTCGAGGTGAGCAAGGCGGAGTCCATCCTGGCGGCTCTGTAACGCGCTACGCCTCCCGATTGCTGGAACGGCCTGAGGGGCGGGTTCACCCTTCAGGCACATTCCGCTCCAATTCCGCGAGCCAGACATTGGCGTTCCCATCGGACGGGGCGCGCCAGTCGCCCCGTGGCGACAGCGAGCCGCCGGCGCTGACCTTCGGACCGTTCGGCATCGCCGAGCGCTTGAACTGGCTGAACGCGAAGAAGCGGCGGACGAACACCTCAAGCCACTTCCGTATCGTCGCCAGATCGTAGGTGCCGCTCCACGCGTGCTGCGCCAGGAAAGCCACCTTGGACGGCACAAACCCGTGTCGCACCATGTGATACAGGTTGAAGTCCTGTAGCGCGTATGGGCCGATGAAAGCTTCGGTGCTTTGCGGGGTCTCGCCTTCCTTGGTCGGGATCAGCTCCGGCGTGATCTCGGTCGCCAGGATCGCGTCCAGAGTCTTCAGTACATCGGGTTCAAACTGCTTTGAGCTGATCACCCAGCGGATCAGATGCTGTATGAGTGTCTTGGGCACGCCGGCGTTGACATTGTAGTGCGCCATCTGATCGCCAACGCCATAGGTGCACCAACCCAATGCCAGCTCCGACAGGTCGCCGGTGCCAATGACGATACCATTGTGATAGTTGGCAATCCGGAACAGGTAATCGGTGCGCAGGCCCGCCTGAACGTTCTCGAACGTCAGATCGTAGATCAGTTCGCCGCGCGAAAACGGATGGCCGATATCGGCCAGCATGCGTTCAGCGGCAGGACGAATATCCAGCTCCTGCCATGTCGCGCCAAGTGCTTTCATCAGTCGGATCGCGTTATTCCTGGTGTGCGTCGAAGTTGCGAAACCAGGCATTGTATAGGCAAGAATATTGGCGCGCGGCAGGCCGAGCAGGTCCAATGCCTGCGCACAGACGATCAGAGCATGCGTGGAATTGAGGCCGCCGGAGACGCCGATGACCACATGCTTCACGCCGATAGCGCGCAGCCGCTGCGTCAGGCCCGAAACCTGGATATTGTACGCTTCATAGCAATCCTGTTCGAGCCTCGCCGGATCGGCCGGCACGAATGGATAGCGCTCGAGATGGCGCTCCAGCCCGATATCGCCGCGGGGCGGATCCAGGTGGAAACCAATGCGTCGAAATGCTGTTGGATAGCGGCGGCGATTGGTGTCGAAGCTGCCCATCTGCATGCGCTCGTGGCGCAGCAGGTCAAGGTCGATGTCGGCGACAGCAAACTGGCTGGTTGATGGGAAGCGTTCGGTCTCTGCCAGAGTGACGCCATTCTCGAAGATCGACGCCTGGCCGTCCCAGGCCAGATCGGTCGTCGATTTACCAGCACCTGCCGCTGCGTATAGATAGGCAGAGACACAGCGCGCGGACTGCGACGAGCACAGCAGCCGCCGCGTCTCTGCTTTGCCGATCGTGATGTTGCTGGCTGACAGATTGGCGAGCAGCGTCGCGCCGGCCAGTGCCGCCTCCGAACTGGGCGGGATCGGGATCCAGATGTCCTCGCAGATTTCCGCATGGATCACGAGGCCGCGGACATCATCCGCGATGAACAGCAGGTCCGTGCCGAATGGCGCCGTAAGCCCGCCGACAGCGATCTCGCCGTTCGGCGCGACGTCGCCTGCGACGAAGTGCCGCGGTTCATAGAATTCGCGGTAGTTGGGCAGATGCATCTTCGGCACGACGCCGAGCAGCCGGCCGCGGTGTATCGCCACCGCGCAGTTGTATAGCGCGCCAGATGGCGCAGTGGCGCGCCGACCAGCAGCAACGGCAACAAGTTCTGCGAGGCCTCGACGATTTGCGATGGCCTCTTCGACCGCATCGAGCAAAGTGAACTGCTGCAGCAGGTCGCTGATCGCGTAGCCAGAGACCCCAAGCTCGGGAAACACCGCGAGCGCGACGCCACGTTCATCGCAGTCGCGCGCCACGGACAGGATCTCCGCCAGCATTCGCCGCGGATCGGCCAGCGTGCATCGCGTCGTGCAGGCAGCGACGCGCGCGAAACCATGACGATAGATCGAGCGGAACTCTTGCATGGCTGTAATATGGTGCATCGCGGGAGCCCCGTCACCGGGGCGCGCGTGGATCAGGCATTCGCGATGCAACCACCTGTGAGCGGGGGAATCCGCCGCCGCAGCCTATCTTCTCGCCCGATCAATCAGTTCGTCAGGGGCGTTCACGGTCATGTTGAGATTGGCATTGTTCTTCCTGGTGGTGTCGCTGGTCGCGGCACTGTTCGGTTTTGGCGGCATCTCCGCCGCGTCGGCGGATATCGCGCGTATCCTGTTCTTCATCGCGATCGTGGTCTTCCTGGTGCTGCTCGTGGCCGGGCTGATGGCAGGCAGCACGTTATTCTAGTGCGTGCGACGCACGCGTGTGATGCACCAGCTCCATCGTCATTCCCGCGAACGCGGGAACCCAGGGTTACTGATCCCTGCCTCGCCCTCGGTTCCTGCTTCCGCAGGAATGACGGGAGGAGATCGTGTCAACGAATATCCGATTGCGTCTGAGCACGAGCGGCCCACTGGGCCGCTACACCACCTTCCCGGCCAGGTGCTCCTTGTAGGCCGGGCGCTGTAGCATCCGATCGTACCAGCGCGCGCAGATGCGGCACCTCGGGGCGATCGAAATCCATGTTGAACCAGCGGTGCAGATGCGGGCCCCACGGGATGTCGGCAAGGGTCAGTTCGTCGCCCGCCAGGTAGGCGTGCTTCGCCAGCTCGGCCGACACCATGCCCCAGACGCGGGCGGCGTCCTGCACACCCTGCGTGATCGCCTTCATGTCGCGCTGGTCGGCCGGCGTGCGCACCAGGCCCCAGAACACCACGCCCATCGGCCGGTTCAGCAGCGTCTGCTGCGCGTCCATCCAGCGGTCGATATTGCCCCTCGCGTGCGGATCCTGCGGCCACAGCTTCGAGTTCGGCGCATGGGCGTGGCACAGATAGCGGCAGATCGCGTTGCTCTCCCACAGGGTGAAGTCATCTTCCTGCAAGTGTCGGCACCAGCCCGGTGGGGTTCATGCCGCGATAGTCCGGCGTGTCGGTCTTGCCGAACGAGCCACCGACATCGATGCGCTCATACGGGAGTTGCAGCTCCTCGAGCGTCCAGATCGACCTTCATGACATTGCTGGATGTGGCACGACCCCACAGAATACGGCGCATCTGTGACCCCCTCCCCGCTGCGCAGACTGTAACCCTAGGCCGCTTGCACCGAGGGTGGAAGCAGGGCACACCGCCGCCATGCGGATACCCGTCCATGCGCAGCCTCGCCCTGCTGAGCGCGATTGCCGCTGGTTTCGCGCTGGGGCTGGCGGAGGCCGTCGGAGCACTGGGGCGGCCTGGTGCCATGCGCGCTGTGCCTGGTGGAGCGCTGGCCCTACCGGGTGGCGATCGTGCTCAGCCTGATCGCCTGCGTCGTGCCACGGCCGGTCGCGCGGTGGGTGCTGGTGCTGGTGGTACTGACGATCCTGGCCGGTGCGGGCGTCGCATTCGTCCATGTCGGCGTGGAGCGGCACTACTGGCCGAGCCCGCTGCCGGAATGCGCCGCGCCGCATTTGGGCACCGGTTCGATCGCCGAGCGGCTGGCACAGATGCCGGCGCGGCCTGCCAAAGCCTGCGACGAGCCGACATTCCTGGTCCCTGGGCTGCCAGTGTCGATGGCGGCGATGAACCTGATCTACGCCCTGGCCTTCGCCGTGGTACTGGCCATCGCCTTGTGGCGTGAGAGGAGAGTCGGCATGAACCTGCCCGGCGATCCGTCACGGCAAACGCAGATCGCGCGGAATCATTCGCGTCGATCACGCCGGCGAGTATGGCGCGGCGCGGATCTATGCGGGCAGCTTAGCGGTGCTGGGGCGGCGCGCAGTCGGCACCAGTGCTGCGCGAAATGCAGGCGCAGGAGCAGCAGCATCTGGAGCGGTTTTCCGAGCTGATCTGCGCCGGCGTGTACGGCCGACGGCGCTGCTGCCGCTTTGGCATCTCGCGGGGTTCGCGCTGGGTGCGGCGACCGCGGCGTTGGGCGAGCGCGCAGCCATGGCCTGCACGGTCGCGGTGGAAGAGGCGATCGACGCAGCACTACGCCGAGCCAGATCGAAGCACTGGACGACAGCGAGGCTGAGCTGCGCGATACAATCGGCCGTTTCCGTGACGATGAATTGCAGCATCGCGATACGGCGCTGTGAGCACGGCGCGGAACAGGCGCCCGGCTACCGGCTGCTCTCGGCCGCAATCAAGGCCGGCTGCAAACTGGCGATCCGCATCAGCGAACGAGTGTAGTACCAACCCACCGATCGTCATGGCCGGGCGTGGGTTCAACCGGCATCATTGTAACACGTTAGACCGGGCACGTAGGTAACAGTTTCCCCGGTTTGTTTACATGCTTTGCCCCTCCAGACACAGCGATCCATAGACGGCATTTGCGGCTCTCTTCTCGCTGTCCCGCCGGGGTCAAGTCCCGCAGCCGCGCAGCGGGGCGCCGCAGGCGCCGGACTTGAGGCCGGCGGGACAGCGAGAGACAATGGCGCGAGCTGTCCTGGCGAGGCCACCCGGCCGCCTTCGTCAGGCAGCTCGCCGGACCGCTGTCCGGTCCAGTCCGCAGCAGCGCAGGCGATTGCTCTCATCGAGCAAGACAGCCAGATCGAAACCACGGAAACGCACCGCCCAATCGCCATCGTCGCGCCAGGGCAACCGTCTCGCCGCGCAGGGCGCCCGACAAATACACCGTACCATCGCGCCATCTGATGTGGCCGTCGCCGATCACGCGCCGGGTGTGATGGTCCGCAGGATAATCCCATTCGGCGATCGTCCCCGGGTAAGCCCGCACCGAGGGCATGTAGAGCGTCGCAGGGCAGCGCTGGCCCAGCGCCTCGTGCGGGCGATAGCTGTTGTAATCCGCCCGCCAGCTATCCATCCGCGCCTGTTGCGCAGGCACCGTTACCGCCGGCGGGGTCGCCGTATCCTCCTGCAAGACGCGGTGCATGCGCTCATGCCGCCCGTTCTGGTCCGGCCGGCCAGGCTGGATATGATCGGGCCACACGGTCAGCTTCAGCAGCCACACCGACATCCGCGACAGCCCTCCCAGACCGTCGAGCCGCGCAAACGGGTTGCCGTTGTCGGTGCGCAGCGCCCGCGGCAGCCCGTTCGCCTCGAACAGCCGGATCAGCCGCGGCTGCACCTGCACCCACGTCACCTGCGGCACCGCTTCGCACGCCAACAGATAGCGGCTGTAGCCGTCACTCACCGTGAACGGTTCGCACCGCACCCCGTCGCCAGTGCGGAACCAGCCCTTGAAGTCGGCCGACCAGATGTCGTTCGCCGCCAATGGCTCGTTCGGTAACGGCGTGCGCCGCGGATCGCCCAGCCGCCGCCGCGGCCGCGGTTTCGACCGCTCAGACCGGCGCAGCAGATCGCCCACCGTGCTCGATGCCGGCCAGATCATCTCCGGACGGTCCATCCGCAACCGTGCCAGCAGCTTCCTCGGACCCCAGGTCGGGCGTGCGTCGCGCAGCGCCAGAACCGCCGCCGCGATCGTCGGGTCAATCGCTTGCCCCACCGTGTGGCGGGCCGAGCTCAAGGCTACCAGCCCCGCCGCTCCCGCCTGCCGGTACCGCTCCAGCCATTTGTAGCCCGTCTTCCGGCTGATCCCGTGCCGCAGGCAGGTCTCACTCATCGACACTTCCCCGCGAAGACACGCAGCGATGAAAATCAGCCGGTCGTCCATCTTGCTCATCTCGGTCCACGGCATCGGGCAATCCTCCAAACCCGATCTTGCACTGTTACCTACGTGCCCGGTCTGAAGTGTTACCTATGTAGCCGGTCTGTACCCACGCCCGGCCATGACGATGAGCGGTAACCGCAGCTTAACCCGTATCTGCCAGAGCGGTGCCATGCTGCGCTTGGCCATCCTGCTGGCACTGTTCGTCCTGCCGCGCTTCGCCACGGCCAGCGATCTGAAGGTCGCGACATGGAACCTCGAATGGCTGACCGTTCGCACCGCCGAGGACGCTGACCTTCCATCCGACGCCCATCCAAAGCAGGCGCAGGACATCGACATTCTGAATCACTACGCGGCCGAGCTGAATGCCGATGTGATCGCCATCCAGGAAGTCGACGGTGCGGCCGTCGCCGGGCGCGTGTTCCCGCCGGATCAATATTCGATCCACATGAGCCACGATCATGTGGTGCAGCGTGTCGGCCTTGTTGTGCGCCGAGGCATCCACTACAGCGTCAATCCCGACATCACGGCACTCGACGTCGATCACCACCTGCGGAGTGGCGTGGACATAACGTTGCAGCTCGATCCGACCCCGCTGCGCATTCTCGCCGTGCACCTGAAGACTGGCTGTTTCGACCGCCCCCTCACCGGTCATCCTTACGGTTCGTGCATCGAGTTGCGGGAGCAGGAAACCGCGCTGCTCGATTGGATCAAGGCGCGCCAGGCCGAGAGGGCGGCGTTCGTGGTGATGGGCGATTTCAACCGGCACATGGATGGACGTGATCAGCTCTGGTCCGCGCTGCAACGCGCCGCACCGCTGACGCGTGCCACCGAAGGCCACGGCAGCCCGTGTTGGGGCGGCGAGGCGTTCATCGACCACATTATTCTCGGTGGCGCAGCACGCGACTGGCTGGAGCTGGATTCGTTGCGCGTGATGACCTATCGCGAGACCGGCGCCGAATGGAAGGAGCGCCTGTCGGATCATTGTCCGGTGTCGGTGCGCTTGCGCCTGCCAGGGTGAGCGCGTTGAATGCGCGTGTCCCGGGAGGAGCATGCGGCATGAAGATCACCGGCATCACGACCAAGGAATTCCGCTGGCCGCGGCACAAGCCGATCACCAATGGCAAGCACACCTACACGCATGTGACGTTCGCCGTCGTGGAAATCGAAACGGACGAGGGCATCACCGGTATCGGCCTTGGCGGCGGCGGGGAAATTGAACGTGCCACCATTGCGCGGCTGACGCCGATGCTGGTCGGGCAGGATCCAGTCAACGTCGAGCGGCTGTGGCACCGCATGTGGGAGCCGAAGCTGATCGGCCGGCGCGGGCTGACCACGCGCGCGATCTCGGCGATCGATATAGGGCTGTGGGACATTCGCGCGAAGCTCGCCAATCTGCCGCTGTACAAACTGCTCGGCGGCTTCCGCGATCGGGTGCCAACCTATATCGCCGGCGGATATTACGAGGAAGATAAGGGTCTGCGCGAACTGGCGCGCGAGATGGAAGACAATGTCCGCATGGGGGCGAAGGCCGTAAAGATGAAGGTCGGCGCCGTGCCGATCGCCGAGGACGTGGCGCGGATACGCGTTGCGCGCGAGGCAGTGGGGCCGGACGTGAAGCTTATGGTCGATGCCAACTGCGCCTATCGCTATTACGAAGCGATCCAACTCGCGAAACGCATCGAGCAATACGACATCTTCTGGTTCGAGGAACCCGTGATGCCGGACGACTATGAAGGCCATCGCAAGCTGGCGCAGGCGACCAGCATTCCGATCGCGACTGGCGAAAATGAATATACACGATATGGCTTCCGCGACCTGATCCGGCAGGAATGCGCGGCGATCCTGAATGCGGATGCGAAGGTGCTGGGCGGCGTGACCGAGTTCATGAAGGTGGCGGCACTGGCGCAGGCGCATGATCTGGATATCGCGCCGCATGGTTCGCAGGACATCCACGTGCACCTGGTCGCGGCGATCTCGAATGGGCTGATCCTGGAGTTCTATCGCGACACGGTCGATCCGATGTGGGGACGCGTGTATCGACACACGCTGCGACTGAACGACGATGGCACCGTCAGCCCACCAGACGTGCCGGGGATCGGCGCCGATCCAAACTACGAGTCACTGGCTGAGTATCGCGTGGCGTGAACGAAGGAACATACGATGCCCAATATACTGGTTATCCACGGTGCCGGCATGAACATGCGCGGCAAGGTGCAGACAGAAATCTTCGGCCCGATGAAATTGCCTGAATACGACGAGCGGATCCGGGGCTACGCTGCCGAGCTCGGCGTCGATATCGAGATATTCCATTCGAACATCGAGGGCGAAGTCATCAACAAGCTGTATGAAGCGAACGACCGCGGCTTCGATGCGGCGCTGTTCAATCCGGCGGGTTTCTCGCGTGGATATCCGGCACTCGTGGCGGCGATCAGCCAGGTGAAGTTCCCCACGATCGAGCTGCACATCTCCAATCCGGTCCGTCGTGGCCCCGTGTCAGAGACCGCAACCGTGAGTCAGGGCATGGTCACTGGCTTCGGTATCGCCGGATATTATCTGGCGCTGCGCGGCTTGCGGGATATGCTCGCCAAATAGCAATCTCCCTCGCCCGCGAAGCGGGAGAGGGTTGGGGTGAGGGTGCCGCCAAGATTACCCCTGACGTAATCGCAAGCCAGCGCTTAGATCGCCAGCATGGGAACAACACCAACGTGGAGTTCCCACCATGCAATCAACCAGCATGCGGCGCTGGTACGCGCTGGCCACTGTCGCGGCGGCGCAGTTCGTAGCCGTCGCCGACGCATTCATCGTCAATGTCGCCATTCCTTCGATCCGCGCCGATCTGCACGCGAGCGGCGCGGCAATCGAGGCGGTCATCGCGGTCTATCAGATCACCTATGCCGCACTGGTGATCACCGGCGGCCGGCTGGGCGATATCTATGGGCGAAAGCGCATCTTTCTGGCCGGCGTCATCGGCTTCACATTGGCCTCGCTGTGTTGTGGCCTGGCACCAAACGTGGCGGTACTGATCTTTGCGCGTGGCGTGCAAGGTGCTGCGGCAGCGCTGATGGTGCCGCAGGTGCTCGCCAGCATCCATATTCTGTTCCCCGATGAAGCACGCGCGCGCGCCTTCGCTTTGTTCGGCCTGGCAATTGGCCTCGGAGCGGCGGTCGGCTTCATGGCCGGCGGCTGGCTTGTCACGTTGAACGTTGCCGGCTTGGGTTGGCGCAGCATCTTCGGCGTGAATGTGCCAATCGGCGCGGCGATCGTGGTGGCTGCCTGCTTCCTGATGCCGACGATGCCTCGCGTCGCGAACACCCGGCTCGATGTACCTGGTGCGGCCGTGCTGTTGATGGGACTGCTGGGCATCATCGTGCCGCTTATGTTGGGGCGGGAGTTTGGCTGGCCTTGGTGGACCTGGGCGATGATGACAGCCGGCGTTCTGACGCTTGCCGGTTTCCTGCGCCTGGAGCGCGCCACTGCGATGCCGCTGATCGACCTCGCACTGCTGGAGGACCGCGTCTTTCTAGCCGGAATGGGCGCGACCTTCTGCTTCTTCCTGGGCAACCTGTCGTTCTACTTCGTGCTGACGCTGTTCATGCAGAATGGCCTCGGTTTCTCTGCCATCGACGCGGCAACGACGGCACTGCCATTGGCCTTCGCGTTCGTCGTCGGCACACGGCTGAGCGGCGGCAGGCTGATCGAAGGCTGCATCGTTCAGGCAGCCGGGCTCGCCAGCACGGCACTGCTGATCGCTATCGTCGCGCACCCTCGATGCGGCTGCTGATGCTGCCGTTGGTGGTGTTCGGCTACGGTCAGGGCATGGTGCTGGCACCATTGTTCAGCGTCGTGCTGACCAATGTGCGGCACGCGCATGCCGGATCGGGCGCTGGCATCCTGACCACCACGCAGCAGATCGCCAACGGTACGGGCGTTGTCATCATCGGTGCCGTGTATTTCGCGGTGCAGGCGTTGCACGGCGATCATTGGGCGATGCTGGCCTCGCTGGCAGTGCTGGCATGCACTGTGGTCGGGACAATCGTGTCGCTCGCTACATGTGGCTCGGCAGCCAGATCGCCAGCGCTGGGAATGCGATCAGGATCGCCAGCCGAATGATGTCGGTGATGACGAACGGAATCACGCCGATGAAGATCGTCGAGAAACTTACGTCCTTCACCACGGTCTTGATGACGAACACGTTCATCCCGACGGGCGGGTGGATCAGGCCGAGCTCGACCGTCATCACGATGATCACGCCGAACCACACGGGGTCGAAGCCCAGTGTGGTGATCACCGGAAAGATGATGGGGACAGTCAGGATGATCATCGCCATCGCATCCATCAGGCAGCCGAGCGCCAGATACATCAGCATGATCAGCACGAGCACGCCGTAGCGGCCGAAGCCCAGATTGGTGACGAACTCCGTCACCTTCTGCGGCGTCTGCGTCACGGTGAGAAAGTAGCCGAACAGGATGGCGCCGATCAGGATTGTGAACACCGCCGCCGCGGTGCGCGTTGCTTGCAGCAGTGATTCCAGAATATCGGCACGCGACAGCCGCCTACGAGCGACACCGATCAGGAAAGCGCCGCCCGCGCCGACACCGCCTGCTTCGGTCGGCGTGAACAGGCCGCCGTAGAGGCCGCCAATGACGAAGGCGAACAGCAGCATCGGTGCCCAGACCTCGCGCAGTCCTTGCAGGCGCTCGCGCCAGGAACTGCGCGGTGTTGCCGGCAGATAGTTGGGACGCACCGCGCCGATGATACCGATCGTCGCCATGTACATTGAGACGGCGAGCAGGCCCGGCACGATACCGGCCATGAACAGCTTGCCGATATCCTGCTGCGTGATCAGCCCATATACCGCAAGCACGATCGAGGGCGGAAACATCGCGCCCAACGTGCCCCCGGCAGCGATCACGCCGGTGGAGAATGACTGCGGATAGTGGTGCTGCCGCATCTCCGGATAAGCGACGGTCGAGAACGTAGCGGCGGTGGCAACCGACGAACCGCTGATCGCCGCGAAACCCGCGCACGCCGCAATCGTCGCGATGCCAAGCCCGCCACGCAGATGGCCGACGAACTTGTTGGCGGCCTGGAACAGCTCGCGGCTCATGCCGGAGCGCGAGACGAATGCGCCCATCAGCAGGAACATCGGGATCACGCCGAACGTATAGTCCGTCACGGTGCGCATCGAGGTCTGGCCGACCATCTTCAGCGCCGGCATGCCACCGACGAGGTAGCCAAAGCCGGTGACGCCGACGAGACCCATCGCCATGCCGACAGGCACCCGCAGCAGCATCAGCGTGAACAATACGATGAAGCCGATGATAGCGACGGCGTCGCTGCTGAGTTCGATCACTCGACCGTCCTGACAACACCGGCGTCGGCGACTTCCTCGGGATGGAAGATCAGGCGGTAGGTGCGCACTGCGATCAGCAGCACCGCGGACACGTCGCCGAGCCAGGCAAGCAGCGCGAATGGCCAGGTCGGCAGATGCAGATCGTAGGTGAGGACGTTCTCGTTGTAGGTCTGACGCACCTTGTCGAACAGCATCGCGGTCTGCACGCTGACCACGAACAGCAGGACAAGCGTGGCGAATATGTCGATCAGGCGCTTGCCGCGGGGACCAACGGCGGCCCAGATCAGATCGACGGTGATGTGGGTGCCGCGATAGCTGGTCGCGGCGATGCCCCAGAAGATCAGGATGCCCAGCAGCATCTTGCCAAAGTCGTAGCTGTCGGGGATCGAGATGGAAAAGAAGTAGCGCAGCAGCACCGAGATGAAGACGTCGGCGGCAACGATGCCCACGAAGATCGCCGCAATCCACTCGATGCCGTCGATGAAGCGGTCCATGCGGTTGCGGCTGGCGGCCAGCGCACCAGCCTTGCGCGCGAACTCGTGTTCCAGGTCACTCATCGGAAAGGCTGGAACCGCAATAATACTCCCCCTCCCCTTGCGGGAGGGGGTTGGGGGGAGGGGGCGGCGGGAACATGGCTGGGGCCCCTCCCCCTAGCCCCCTCCCGCAAGGGGAGGGGGAAGGATCGGCTTCATCTACTGTCGTCATCACTCCGCCAACGCGCCGCGCTTCTTCAGCTCCGCGACCAGGTCGCCATAGACCGTATCCGCGTCCTTCACCTGCGAAGCCCACTTCGCCTTCAGCGGTTCGGCTGCCTTGCGCCACGCAGCCTCCTGTTCCGGCGTCAGCTTGTAGATGTCATGGCCTGGCTCCGCGGCGAGCAGCTCCTTGCCCGCGTGCTCCCAGTTTGCCCACGGCGTCACAACCTTCTCGGCCCATTCCGTCGTGCAATGGTTGTCGATCACGGTCTTCTGGGCCGGCGACAGCGAGTCATACTTTGCCTTGTTCATCACCCACACGAAGGTCGTGCTGAAGAAGGGCATGTCCATGTCGTACTTCACGACCTTGTCGATGCCGAACAGGATGATGGAGTGCCACGGGAAGGTGATCGCATCGGCCACACCGCGCTCCAGCACCTCGCGCGCTTCCGGTGCCGAGGCCTGCACATTGGTGCCGCCGAGCAGCGTGACGAAGGCGCCCATCGTGGCATCGGCCGGACGCACCTTCTCGCCGCGAATGTCCTCGGGCACCACGATCTTCTTGCTGCGTGAATGGAACGTCCCCGGATCGAGCATGAAGGCGAAGCAGAAATGCACATCCTTCATCTCGGTGGGTGCGTATTTGCGGGACCATGCATCCAGCGCCGCCGAACCGCCCGTTGCGTTCGCCACCAGGAACGGCAGCTCGCCCGCGGCGATGATCGGGAAGCGGCCCGGCTGATAACCTGGGTTGACGTACGCGAAATCGGCGATGCCATCCCGCGCCATGTCGTAGTGGTCCATCGCCTTGCCCAACTGTTCCGATGGGAACAGCGTGGACTTGATGGTGCCGCCGGATGCTTTCTCGATATCGGCGGCCCAGGCCTGCAATGAGGGATTCAGCGGATGCGCGGGTGGCACCCAGCTCGATAGTTTCAATTGCACCGTCTTGTCCTGCGCCTGCGCTGCGGCAATGGACAGCACAACGGCGCAGAGCAGCGCGAGAATGCGATGGAACACTGCGTTTCTCTCCCTGGTCTGGCGCATCGATACGACCATGCGCCAAACTATGACCTGCCATCTTGCGAGGAATCCTGCAATGCGTCTTGACGGAGTGGCCGCAATTGTCACTGGCGGTGCGTCTGGCCTGGGGGCGGCCACGGTTCGGCGTCTCACCGAGGCGGGTTGCCGCGTAGCAGTGCTGGACATCAATCCGGGTGCCAACGGTATCATCTGTGATGTCGCGGATGCAGCGTCAGCCGAAGCCGCGGTTGCCAAGGCGCGCGAGATGCATGGGCCGGCACGGATACTGGTGAACTGCGCGGGCGTGGGGACGGCGGGACGGATTGTCGGACGTGACGGCCCGATGCCGCTGGCTGCATTCGAGCGGGTGATCCGCATCAATCTGATCGGCAGCTTCAACCTGCTACGGCTGGCGGCGGCTGACATGGTCGCACTCGATCCGCTGGAGGACGGCGAACGAGGCGTTATCGTGAACACTGCTTCGATCGCGGCATTCGAGGGGCAGATTGGCCAACCCGCGTATGCCGCGTCGAAAGCCGGCGTGGTCGGTATGACGTTGCCCGCGGCACGCGAGTTGGCGCGCTTCGGTGTGCGCGTGGTGACGATAGCGCGCCGGGGCTGTTCCACACGCCGATGGTCGAGGCTCTGCCCGAGGAGACGCAGCGCGGTCTGGGCGAAGCGGTTCCTTTCCCGCAACGGCTCGGCTTGCCGGAGGAATACGCCGCCCTGGCCGAGCACATCGCCACCAACCGGTTCCTCAACGGCGAGACAATCCGGCTGGATGGCGCTCTGCGGATGCAGCCACGGTAGCGAGCTAAGCAGCCTGCTCGGCGCCTTCGTGTCCGCTGGCGGCCGCCAACAATGACGCGGTCGCAGTCGCATCCAGCGGCTTGGAGAAGTGGTATCCCTGCCCGCGCTCACAATGCCAAGCCGACAGCGCGGCTGCCTGCTCGACAGTCTCGATGCCCTCGGCGGTGACGGACAGCTTCAGGGAGGCGGCAAGCGACAGGATCGCGCGCACGATCGATCGGTCCCCTGGATCGTTGACAATGCCATTGACGAACGAGCGGTCGATCTTGAGCGTGTCGATTGGCAGGTTTTTGAGGTAGGCGAGCGACGAGTACCCGGTGCCGAAGTCATCGACAGCCAATTTGATCCCCATCGCCCGGAACTGCCACAACAGGTCGATGGATCTCTCCGCATCGTGCATGATCACGCCTTCAGTGATCTCCAGCTTGAGCAAAGCTGCGGGAAGTCCGGTCTCGTGCAGGATCTGCGCAACCGTTTCGGCCAGGCCGGGATGACGGAACTGCCTTGGCGAGACGTTCACACCGATCACGAGCGGCGGGTCCATCGGATATTGCATGTGCCATTCGGCGGCCTGACGGCAGGCCTGCTGAAGCACCCATTGACCAATCTGTACGATCAGGCCCGCATCCTCGGCGAGCGGTATGAAGTCCTGCGGCAGGGTCAGCCCGCGGGTCGGATGTTGCCAGCGGATCAGCGCCTCCAGCTCGATCACCTCGCCCGATGGCAGTGAAACGATGGGCTGGTAGTGCACTTGTAGTTCGCCATTCTCGATCGCATGGCGCAGGTCGACTTCCAGGATCAGACGCGCCAGGGCTTCGGTGTACATGCTCGGAGCGAACACGATATGCCGGCTCTTGCCGCTGGCCTTGGCGCGGTACATCGCAACATCAGCGTCCCGCAGCAGGTTTTCCGCCTGGTCACGGCCAACTCCGCTGAGCGCGATACCAATGCTTGCGGTGACGACGACCTCGCGATCCTCGAAAATGAAGGGCTGCGCGAACTGGTCAAGGATGATGTCCGCGACGGGCAGTGCGTCAAACTCGTCGCTCAGGTGCTCGAGGATGACCACGAACTCATCGCCGCCGAGGCGGGCGACGGTATCCTCCGCCCGGAGACACGTGAGTAACCGCTGCGCTGCTTCGACCAGGAGCTTGTCGCCGGCCGGATGGCCCAGGCTGTCATTGACCCGCTTGAAGTCGTCGAGATCCAGGAACAGCAGTCCGACCCGTTCATTCCTTCGCGCGCCGCGGATCAGCGCCTGCTTGAGGCGATCATGGAACAGCGCGCGATTTGGCAAGCCAGTCAGCGAATCATAGAAGGCCTGGTACTTGAGTTCCCGCTCGAGCAGCTTGCGCCGATGAATGTCATGGACCGTTGCCAGGATGGCGCCGACGGTAGGCTCGTCCAACAGGCTCGTGAGGTTCAGTTCGACGTAACGCCAATTTCCCATCCGGTCCTGGAACCGCAACTCGATGTCTCTTGTGGCCCTGGGAGCGCCGATCACTTGCGTCCACAGTGCCTGCAGCACGACGTGCTCATCGCAATGGACAAAGTCCACGAAGTGGCGATCCAGCAGACCGGACGGCGGATAGTCCCAGGTCGTTTCGGCGGCCGGGCTCTGATAGGTGATCACGCCATCGGGCGTGCACGTCAGGATCAGATCGGAGGCGTGCTGGATAAGCGAACGAAAGTGCTGCTCATTGCGGCGGGCGGCGGCCGCCTCGCGCGCCGACGCCTCCCTCACCTGCGTCTGATACGAGCGCAGCACGTGCCAGAAGAACATCACCAGCCCAAGACCAACGGCGAACACGAGCGGCGTCGCCACCAGCACATTCGTCTGCAAACGGGCCAGTCGCTTCATGTAGCGCCCCGCGCTGACGTTGCTGGTGGCAGCGGCGCCGAAGACCCGCATCTCGATCGCGTCGAAGGCCGGGTCGGCCTCGTTTTCGTCTATCTCCCCGTAGCGCGCGAAGTCCCCGGCATCGACGGCCGCGAACATGCGGTCGACCGCGGCAAGATAAGCCTTGTGGCTGACCAGCACGGCATCGACCAGCGTGGCGTCCCTCTGGCTGCCGAGCATTCTCGCACGTGCCAGCCCCGCCACCATGTCCTCGGCCGCCTGGTGGTGCCGGGCCCGGACCTCGGGGCTAGGCTCGAGACGATATTTGCGCTCCAGCAATTCTTCCGCCGCCACGTCGTAACGGGCTGCCTCGTAGGCATCGCCCAGCCGGGTCGCATTTTCCGCCGCTGCACCATATTCGTACGTGGCGACGGCGCCCATTATGGCGGCGCCCGGCAGGGCCACCAGCACCGCGATCAGGCCGAGCGAGGCCAAGTGCCCGATGTCGTGGTGGCGACCGATGCGGCTCAGCAGAACACGGATGCAGACAATGCACTGGCTGCAATAGCGTGTCGAAGTGACGGCGAATACCGATGCCACAAGGAGACCTGTTCGCGGGCAGATCACCGATATTGGAAGCCTTTGGTTGAGAATTGCTGAACCGGCGAATGGACGCGGCGCTCACTCTGATGCGGCGTCATTCCTCGATCTTCTGCCCGACCATTTTGGCGAAGGTGCATGAGACCAATCCAGATCAAGCATTCTGTCGACTGAGAAGCGCCCCGCGCCCGTTATGAACAGGACGAGCAGGCCTGCCATGATGCTGAGGTTCTTGAAGAAGTTGATCTCGGCGGCGGCATGCTCCGCACCAGAGAGGGCCCAGAATGGATGTCCGATGACCTTATCCTGCCGAAAGGACCAGGGCAGGACGGACGGCAGTAGGATCAGAAAGGGATTGTTACGCAGATCAGGGCGGATGCACGCAGATCGCGCGTAATTGCTCACCCCGGTCTGGCGGGTAGCGTCTCGGGGATTTTTGTGGTCAGCACGAAGCGCAGCACATCAAGCACTGAAGCGCTGTTGGCCTTTGCGGTGCTGACGAGGGATCGGAAGGCGGCATAGGTTTCGGCACCCCACTCGCAGCGGAAGCCGTTGGTCACCTTGCGGAAGATCACACTGGGACGAAGATGCCGCTCGGAGATGTTGTTGGTATACGGCACATCTCGATTGGTGATGAAGACGAACAGGTGCGCCCTGTTGGCGGCGATGCGCTTGCGCAGCTTGCGTCCTGGCTCGCCGATCGGAACAGCTGCCATGATGCGGTTGAGCCGGCGATCCAGGTCGGCAAGATAGTGCCTCAGCGTGCTGTCCTTCAGTTCGTCGCGGCGTCGCCCGATGGCGATCGCGCGCAGCAGCAGTCGCTTGAACGCGGCACTGAAGGCGGTGTCGCCACATTCGATGGCGTAGGTTGCATCGCGCAGCAGATGCGCCAGACACACCTGCCATTCGGCAGCGTGGCCGCGTTGGCTGCCAAGCATGTCGGACACCCAGACCATCGGCCTGATCTCGCCGAACAGGGCCTGAACCACGGCCTTGCCACGGCTGGGACGGATCACGTGCAGCACGGCCAGGCTGCCGATGAACACCCATTCCCACCAGTTCTTGCCGCTCACCCGCGCGGAAGTCTCATCAGAACACACCACCGGACTGGCGAGCACCGTGGCGCGGATGGTTGCCGCTGCCACCAGCAGTGGTTCGCGCGCGCGGGCCAGCATGTTGCTGATCGCCCCCTCGCTGAGGGTGAGCGAAAAGATCTCGTCCATCAGCGTGGCCAACCGTTCCATGCCGATCGCGTGCGCGTAGTGCAAGTAGACCACCAAGGCAGCGATCGACTGACCGAATGGCGAACCGGGTTCCAGCCCGGCTGGGGCAGTCGCGACCACGCGCTCACCACAACAGGCGCAGCGACCGCCGAACAGGCGCACCTGCGTCACGTCCGGCCGGATCGGCGGTAGTTCAATGCGTTCGTAGACCTGCTGCGGGGTTTGGCAGGCCTCCGGGAATGCCGCCTGGCACCTCGGACAGGTGGTCAGCCTGGCCTCGAACACACGATCCGGGTTCGGGTGCAGCGTCCGCCCGAACCCGGGGCGGCTCTTGCGCGGCGGCTTGTCGCCCATCGGACGATCGGGCTTCTGCCCCTTCGATGGCGGCAGCGAGGAGTTGTCCGGCGTCTTGGTGGGACGTTCAAATCTGGCCAGCCGCTTCTCAAGTTCATCGATGCGCGCCAGCGCTGCTTCCAACCGAGCGAACAGCGACAGGATGAGTGCATCCTTCTCCGCGTGGCTCAGCGTGCTAAGGTCGATGCCTTGCGTCACACAGAGCTTGAATCGAACCGCCCGTGACCGCGTCAACCTTCATCGCACAGCCGCAGAAGCACCCACGACACATCGACATGTCAGGCTATCACCCAGGTGAGCAATTACGATCGCGCTGTGCGGCTTACAGGCCGTTGGATATACATTTGAATTCAAGGCGCGGCCTGCCGAAGTCGAGTTGCAGGCAAAGCGGAGGCCAGTTGCTTTCAGGTAATTGGAGCATTGCATCCGATGTGCGTCATCCGATGCCTTTACGGTCTTGAGCTCAACTAAAAGCACGTTCTCAACGAGCAGGCCGGGGAAGTACTCGCCTACCAACTGATTTTTTGTATCAGACCTGTACACTGCATTGTTGGACGGCAGACAAGCATGCATCATGCAATTCGAGCGGTAATACCAAAACTTGCCCCGCCACACATTCAGCCAGAAATGTGCCAGCAGAGGCGCGACAATAACCCCCATCGTGATCTGCGAGACGAGGAACGCCGCGACCGCGCAGGCGAGCAGACATTGGTTCGGATGCCGGTCGTGGCAGACCTCCGCCTTGGTGTGGCGTTTTACTTGACCGGCGAGGTGATCTTGTCTGATAGTAACGAGCCGCCTGCCGCTTGGCCGTCGAAGAGGTGACACGATGTGGTTCGACCAGCTCAAACAGGCGATTCCGGCGTATTACCCGCCCGCGTCGTCGTCGGACATCGTAGGGTATCTCCGGGGAGATAAAAATCCGGCCGTCTGGCGAACTATGGAACAAGCCAGACAGAGACATCAGATGTTGCTGTTAGGTAGTATACCACCAACACAGCAAGACTGGATCGATGCAGGAGTAGCTCAGCGAACCGGAGAGCATACGATCGTTTTTAATGACTTGTGGGGATTCATCGTCATTCCCGAAAACTTTGTCCCGAGACCGTGGGGAAGCATCCACATTGTGTCCGCGCAAGCAGTCCAAGACTATCCCAAACTGCTGAATGGATGGATGAGGGGTTATAAGCCGCCTAGACCATAGGCCGATGAGTAAACTATTCAGTCTTTTTTGTATCGGACTGAGTCTGCTCGTCGTAGATGGCGACTGCCTCAACCATCTCGTACCGCCAGTGGTGTCTGAAGTGGCCGGGTTGGTCTGAACAGCGTTTCGGTTCCGATAGATGGTTTCTCTGCGAACTATCTCCATCGATTGCCGTGGTGGGGCATTGCGTAGGGAGGGCACAGCCCGACCGAAGCAATGCCCCACCACAGCGGCGGACATCATGCGGGCTCCGCCAGCGCCAGGCCACAGAAATAGGCCTGGTCGGGCGTCCGACCGTTCAGGCTCGAGTGAGGCCTCTTGCGGTTGTAGAACGAAGCTTGAGAACGCCCACAGGATCGTTTTCCGAGTGCTTGTTTAACCCTGGCATCCATGGTTCGGGATGCAGGTTGCGATCCACGAGGTGGTCGACAAAGCGGATGGCGCTGTTTACCGCTGCACATTGAGCGGTTCGAGGTCAGATCGCGCGCTCGAAGTTCCGGCGTGGATGTTCGAACGATTGTGCTGTCCGGATCGAGTTCATCTGAATGAACTGACGCCCTGGCAGCCGCCAACACCATCATGATCCCACGGCCGTCACCAAACGCTTGCCCAAAACTCACTGACACTGATTCATCGGTCGCCGTGTTCATCATGGCCGGGCCGAAGTCCCCGGGCTTGTCCCGGGGATCGGACCCGGCCATCAGTGTACATTGGCACCATTGTGCCGCTGAGACTGATGGCCGGCTCGGGGGCCGGCCATGACGGTTAGAGCATTTTCCGATCAGAATGCACGATATCCTGCTGCTAGAGCATTTTCCGATCAGATTGCACGATATCCTGCTGCTACGAAGTAGTTTGCACAGTTTGTTGGTGTGTAGCGGTTAATCGCCTGTGCGACCGCGGTGCAGAGGCTGTCGAGCGTTCTTGCGGCGGCGGCACGCAAATGCGCTTTGAACTTTGAGAACGCCATCTCGATTGGGTTCAAGTCAGGGGTACGGCGGGAGATAGACGAGGCTGGCGCCTGCTGCCTCGATCGCCTCACGAACACCAGTCACCTTGTGAGCCGGCAGATTGTCCATGATCACCGTGTCGCCGATCGTCAGGCTGGGTACGAGCACCTGCTCGATGTAGGCAAGGAAGGCGTCGCCATCCATCGGCCCTTCGAGCAGCATTGGCGCGGAGATACCGCCGAGCCGCAGGCCGGCAGTGAAGGTCGTTGTCATCCAGTGGCCGTGTGGGATCGCGGCCCTGCATCGCACACCGCGTGCCGCTCGACCGCGCAGCCGCGCCATCTTCGTGCTTGCCGCGGTCTCGTCGATGAAGATGAGCCTGGCCGGATCGAGGTCGTGCTGACTGTCGAACCAGGCGTCTCGTGCGGCCTTCACATCGGGCCGTTCCTGCTCCGCCGCGTGCGCGGTCTTTTTTTAACGTGATCCGCCGGCGATCAAAGAACCGCCATATGGTGCTGATGGCAACGCTGACGCCTCGGCCCGCCAGTTGCGCCTGCAGCTCTTCCAGCGTGATGTCGGGCGTCGCTTCAACCAAGCCGAGGATGAATGCCGCTTCAGCTTCAATTCGCGCGGATTTGCGATCTCCACCTTGCGGCTGCGGCGCAATGACACCCGCTGTCTTCAGCCGTGCCATCCATCGGATGACGCTGGACGGACTGACCTTGAACCGCGCCGCAGCCTGGTGACAGGAGAGCCCCTCAGACACGGCGTCGCAGGCCCGCTCACGCAGATCGATCGATATCGCTTTGGCCATTCATGCTGGCCTCCTCCGCCAGCATGAAGCTTGAATCAGACAGCGACCGATTTGTGAATCCCATCCGATCCAATCAGGTGGGAAAATGCTCTAGCCAGAGCGAACGGGTCGCGGTCAGCGAGTAGTGGTATTAATCCCAGTCTGGAAGGGTGCCTCCACTTGGCGCACCATATCAGTTGCCTCCAGCGAGGCTTAGCTGCGCTGGCACGCAAAACCTCAGGGCCTTGGCGCCCGCCAATGGTCGCATATACACTGAGCATGGCCAGTCCGGTGAGGTAATGGGACGCCTCCGGCCCCCAATGGCCGAACCTGGCTGCCAATTGGCAGAGCGCGCCCTATCCGATGGATCGCGGCAGGTTCAAGAGGAAAAATAGACTCTATTACGGATCAGGAACAAGATGCGGCTTTCATGCGCTCAAGCAGAGCCAAGAACCGAGAAAAGAATATAAATCGAGAAAATAGCAAGGTGCGCCTTATGTTTCATACGCTCCAAATGATCGTTGAGGCAACTGCGTTCATTGTTAATAATGCCTTCCACCAAGAAGGGAGAACTATGATGCCCGCCAAATGGATCATGTGGATTCCCAGGCCCGAAAACATCGCGTCCTTGCCAGATGGTGGCTTCCCTTCCTTAACAACAAAGGCGTCGGGCTGGCGCAATCACGTCGAGCGTAAGCGCGTCCAGGTAAAAGGGGAGGAAGGAGAAACGACCGAGGCGGCAAAGTATGAGTTCTATTTACGATACGTTGATGGGACATTTCCGGGTGATCCCGGCGACGGCGACGTTATCTACATATTCGGAGGGCATGGTCAGGCTGGCAGAGGCTTTGTCACATGGCCTGGAGACAAGAATCCCTTAAAGTCTGACTCGGATCGTGGTCGCAACACGTGCTGGCCTGAATTGATTGATGATATTGGCTGACGGGGGAGTATCAGGCGGCCGCCAGACGGCGCGACATCAGCTTGACGCTGGCGATGTAGAGCCAGGTCACCGCGCTCTCGATGGTGGCCTCGAAATCCTTGGCCAGACGACGATTGCGGTTGAGCCAGGCCAGCGTGCGTTCGACCACCCAACGCCGGGGCAGCAGGATAAAGCCCTTGGCGGTGTCGGATCGCTTGACGATCTCGATCGTCCATGTACCGAGCGCTTCAAGCGCACCCTTCAGCTTGTCACCGGCGTAGGCGGCATCAGCGAACACGTGGCGCAGCCAGGGAAACGCGCTGCGCACGCTGTCCAACAACGGTGGCGCACCATCACGATCCTGCACGTCCCCCGGGTGCACGATCGCGCCGACCAGCAGGCCGATCGTGTCGGTGAGGATATGCCGCTTGCGGCCTTTGACCATTTTCTCCGCCGCGTAACCGCGCGGACCGCCGGCCTCGGTTGTCTTGACGGATTGGCTGTCGATGACCCCGGCGGTCGGACTTGCCTCGCGGCCGGCGGCTTCGCGCACATCCATCAGCAGCGCCTGATTGATGATCTGCCATCTTCCGTCATCGCGCCAGGCGTAGAAGTAGCGTTGCACCGTGGTGAACGGCGGGAAGTCCTTGGGCAACATGCGCCATTGGCAGCCAGACTGGGCAATGAAGAAGATGGCATTGACGATGTCCCGCAAGCAGGCCTTGCGGGTTCGACCGCGGCTTGCGGGCGGCGGCAAATGCGGCTCGATCAGAAGCCACTCCTGGTCGGTGGTATCGCTTGCGTAGCGCAGCCCGTCGCGCTGATACTTGCGTCGCGTGATTTCAGTCCAGGCCATCGGTGTGTCCTTCGTGTCTTCGCAACCACGAGAGAATTGTAGCCGCTGGGATCACGCAACTGCTTTTTTGTTCGGCCGATCACGGTCATCGGGGACGACAGGCTCCGTCGGAATAACCCGTTGAAATGACTTCAATCTTCATTCCGATACAGTTCCGGGTCAGCCTCTTAGAGTTTGACTTGGATCGTGGTCGCAACACGTGCTGGCCTGAATTGATTGATGATATTGGCTGACGGGGGAGTATCAGGCGGCCGCCAGACGGCGCGACATCAGCTTGACGCTGGCGATGTAGAGCCAGGTCACCGCGCTCTCGATGGTGGCCTCGAAATCCTTGGCCAGACGACGATTGCGGTTGAGCCAGGCCAGCGTGCGTTCGACCACCCAACGCCGGGGCAGCAGGATAAAGCCCTTGGCGGTGTCGGATCGCTTGACGATCTCGATCGTCCATGTACCGAGCGCTTCAAGCGCACCCTTCAGCTTGTCACCGGCGTAGGCGGCATCAGCGAACACGTGGCGCAGCCAGGGAAACGCGCTGCGCACGCTGTCCAACAACGGTGGCGCACCATCACGATCCTGCACGTCCCCCGGGTGCACGATCGCGCCGACCAGCAGGCCGATCGTGTCGGTGAGGATATGCCGCTTGCGGCCTTTGACCATTTTCTCCGCCGCGTAACCGCGCGGACCGCCGGCCTCGGTTGTCTTGACGGATTGGCTGTCGATGACCCCGGCGGTCGGACTTGCCTCGCGGCCGGCGGCTTCGCGCACATCCATCAGCAGCGCCTGATTGATGATCTGCCATCTTCCGTCATCGCGCCAGGCGTAGAAGTAGCGTTGCACCGTGGTGAACGGCGGGAAGTCCTTGGGCAACATGCGCCATTGGCAGCCAGACTGGGCAATGAAGAAGATGGCATTGACGATGTCCCGCAAGCAGGCCTTGCGGGTTCGACCGCGGCTTGCGGGCGGCGGCAAATGCGGCTCGATCAGAAGCCACTCCTGGTCGGTGGTATCGCTTGCGTAGCGCAGCCCGTCGCGCTGATACTTGCGTCGCGTGATTTCAGTCCAGGCCATCGGTGTGTCCTTCGTGTCTTCGCAACCACGAGAGAATCGTAGCCGCTGGGATCACGCAACTGCTTTTTTGTTCGGCCGATCACGGTCATCGGGGACGACAGGCTCCGTCGGAATAACCCGTTGAAATGACTCCAATCTTCATTCCGATACAGTTCCGGGTCAGCCTTAGCTTGACTTTGGCCATTTCCGGGAAGGCGGAGATTTGGTCAGTTGAATACGACGTCGTCCATGACACCGGCGTCGAGGGCGGCACGATAGATGGCGGTTGCAAAGCGTGGATCGTCGCCAACACGCTCTGGATCGGCATGTCGGCAGGCGAGGACGTCGGTCAGAACATCCTCGAGCATTGGGAGATCGACGGGTACGACAACGCCGCTGGTGATAGCAAATAAATCGGCGTCGCACAGCCGACCGGCGAAGCACATGCCGCTCGTGCCGCTCAGCTCCAGGCCCTCATCGACTAGGGCCTGTCATCAATTGAGCCAAACGATGCTGGCGACGAGCTGGACGGCAGCCAGGAAGTTCCGCGCGGTCTTCTCGTAGCGGGTGGCGATCGCGCGAAACTGCTTGATCTTGGCGAAGAAGTTCTCGACCAGATGGCGCGCCACATAAAGCTCTCGGTCATAGTCGCGCGGCAAGGACCGGTTGGTTCGCGGCGGGATCACTGCGGTCTTGCCGGCAGCGGCCAGTGGATCGAGGACCCGTTCGTCGGCGTCGAACGCCTTGTCGGCGATCAGCGTATCGGCTGCCATCGTGGGCAGCAGGTGATCGGCCCCGACCAAGTCGTGTGCCTGGCCACCGGTCAGGAAGAGGCCGATCGGGTTGCCCAGCGCGTCGACCAGAGCGTGGATCTTGGTGCTCAGTCCGCCGCGCGAGCGCCCGATGGCCTGGTCGTCACCGGCTTTTTTTGGGCGCCGGCGCTGTGCTGATGAGCGCGCACGATGGTGCTGTCGATCATCGCATATTCGTTGTCGGCGTCTGCGGCGAGATGTTGAAATACCCGCTCCCAGACACCGCTTTTGGCCCAGCGGCTGAACCGAAGGTGGACCTTTGTCCCGTCGCCGAACCACTCCGGCAGATCGCGCCACGGCATCCCGGTACGGTCCCGATAGAGCACGGCATCCACGAACAAACGATTGTCTGCCGCGGTCACTCCGACCGAGCCTTCGCGCCCGGGCAGCAGGTCCTTGATCCGCTCCCACTGGTCGTCGCGCAGTCCGAACCGCCGCATTGGTCAGCTCCCCACAAGCTGACCGCCTATGAAATCGAAGAAACCGCCGCGCCGGAATCGGCTACGCATCGCGCGGCGCCGATTGAAGGCTGAGTGTGGCAATCAGGACTCACAGGGCCAACACTATGCGCCGATGGCGCACACCGAACGACATCGGCTCAATTGATGACAGGCCCTAGCCAGGCTTCCGCTTGACGGAGCACGTCATTGACCACGAGACCACATGTGTCATGTAGGCGTGCGATCCGCCAGATCGAGAACTGGGCATGGCACATCGCGTCGAGAATTGATCTCTCATCGGAGTCGGGCGGCAGTTGCGCTACTTTCGCGTAGCGATCGATGGCTCGGCTCCGGTCGTCTTTTGCCGTGTAGATAGCCAGGTCGAAGACCAGCGCCATCTCTTCCTCACTGTTGGCAATCAGCGTCCGGCCCATCATCAATCCAAGGCGTCTCGCATGTTCCTCGAAGGCAGGCCGAGCAAGGAATTTCAGGGCTGCACTGTGGTGGTCTGTGCCAATCGCACGCAGATGGCGATACCGGCGCAGTACGTCCTCCCGTTGCATCGTTCTGCCTCCTTTGCTTCGCCTTGTTCTCCATCGACCGCGAAGAACCTGCCGTGATGGCCTCGAGTCCGTCACGCGGGCTTCGGCGACGTTAAATCGAACGTGATCGATCGGTGGATTCGCAGCCGCCTCGGCCCCGGCAAGTCTCTCCCCGGGCACCAATTCGGGGGAATATATGGCGGGTGCAGGTTTAAGCCGGCTCGTGCCAATAAGACTGGCTGCGTGGATGCAGCCATTCCAGAAAGGCTTCACCGCACCGACCTGGCAGCACATGCTGGTGCTGATTGTCGGCGCCATCCTGACCCCGGGACGACGCACCGTCGCCGCCGCCTTGCGCGTCACCGGACTCGCACAGGACCCACATTTCACCAATTACCACCGGGTGCTGAACCGCAACCGCTGGTCCAGTCGTGGGATTGCGCGTTGTCTGCTGCGGCTGCTGATCGACACCCTTGTCCCGGCCGGCCCAGTCGTCATCGGTCTCGATGACACACTCGAACGGCGCTGGGGCGCCAAGATCAAGGCTCGCGGTATCTACCGCGATCCAGTTCGCTCGTCAGATAGCCACTTCGTTAAAGCCAGTGGCTTGCGGTGGCTCTCGGTCATGCTGCTGCCCGAGATCCCCTGGGCCGGGCGCATCTGGGCACTGCCGTTCTTGACCGTCCTGGCACCGTCTGAGCGATATGCGCGCAAACACAAGCAGCGGCATAAGAAGCTCACCGACTGGGGCCGGCAGGTCATGCTGCAGGTCGCACGCTGGCTTCCGGAGCGGAAGATCGTCGCCGTGACCGATAGCGGCTTCGCTGCCATCGAACTGCTCAACGCCGTGAGACATCGGATCAGCATGATCACCCGCCTGCGTCTCGATGCCCGGCTGTTCGACCCGCCGGCGCACCGCCGAGCCGGCACAATCGGTCGCCCACGCGTCGTCGGCAGGCGTCAGCCAACGCTGGCTCAGCGTCTCGCCAATTCGCGGACGCGCTGGCGACGCTTCAAGGTGAATGGATGGTATGGCCGCAGTGAACGGCTGCTACAGATCGTTTCCGGTACCGCCATCTGGCACCATCCCGGCCGTCTCGTGCCGATCCGCTATGTGCTGGTTCGCGACGTCGCCGGTGAATTCAAACCACAGGCTTTTCTGTGCACTGATCTCGATGCCAACCCGCTCGATATCCTTCGCTGGTTCGTCCGCCGCTGGTCCATCGAAGTCACCTTCGCCGAAGTCCGCCGTCACCTCGGCGTCGAGACCCAACGGCAATGGTCCGACCCTGCCATCGCGCGTACCACGCCCGCCCTCCTTGGCCTGTTCTCTCTGATCACCTTGTGGGCCAACGACCTCTATGCCACTGGTGCACCTGCGCCACGCACCGCCAGCTGGTACCCAAAGCCATTGCTCACATTCAGTGATGCTCTGGCCACAGTGCGTCGCGAGCTATGGACACAGGGCAATTTCGAAACATCGAGTCACACACAAGATGATACGAAAATTTCCCTGCCCACGATCGATCGCTTGATTAACCTCGCCTGCTATGCCGCGTAAACGGCCAAAGTC
>CAVTEC010000021.1:0-147807 GCA_963733475.1 uncultured Alphaproteobacteria bacterium
CGGTCCTCCATAGTGTCTAAAGCAGTGGTCCGACTCAGGGCTGCGTTGTCGTGAAAGCGCTCGTCAGCGAGATCCGATTCCCTTGGAGCAACCGGCTGCAAATGGCCCCAAGATGCCCCTATCCGGCACGATCAGCACCACGCCGGTAACGATGTCGAGGCCGCGCTCGCAGCACATCGAGAAAGGAGCGGTCACGGCACGTTGCCCGTCCTCGTCCGCTGCGACGTCGCGTCCAGCGGGCCTCAGGGCTGATCGCCCCGAGGGGTCTTGCGGTGCCGCTCGATGAAACCCGGGAACATCGACAAGACTGGACGGCCAAGATCACCAGGGTCAGCTCGGCCATGGCGAACGTCTCGCCTGAAGCCGAAGTGGTCGACCTAACCGTGGTCCTAGCCTACGGAGGCAGCGGCGAGTCTCTCGATCCAGTGGCGATCGGCAGAACCTACGTCGGGGCGCGCACCACTCCCCTATCAGTCGCCTTCCCGCGCAAGCGGCCACGACTTCCGCGAGGAAGTACAACGCCGGGAGCGTCAAGCTGTTCTCGTGCGGAATCAAAGCAACCACATGTGCTTCGAGGTCGCATCTAACGACGTGAGCAGGCTGGCACTGCACTTCGGCGCTGCGACGACCCCCAAAGGCACGAAGCTGCCGGCAGTGACGTTCGCGTTGCGATATCGGGCGTCTACGGGCTGATGGCGTTGGGGTTCTCCAGCCAGCCGGCCGGGCCTGGCTGGGGGTTGCCGTGTCCCACCACACAGTCTGGACGTTGCCGTTGGGGTCGATCCAGAAGACATCGAGATGATTCGCTTCGCGGGCGACTGCAGCGATCGGTGAGCCAGGCGCAGCGGGGTTCTGCGCGGAGATGGCGTTGGGGTTCTCCAGCCAGCCGGCCGGGCCTGGCTGGGGGTTGCCGGCGTCCCACCACACAGTCTGGACGTTGCCGTTGGGGTCGATCCAGAAGACATCGAGATGATTCGCTTCGCGGGCGACTGCAGCGATCGGTGAGCCAGGCGCAGCGGGGTTCTGCGCGGAGATGGAGAACGGGTCGGCGCTCCATTCCCCGGGGCCGAGCTGCGGGGGGCGCGCGTCCCACCAAGTCGTCTGAACGTTCCCGTTGGGGTCAATCCAGAAGACATCGAGATGATCGCTGCTCAGCCGTTCCTCGGGCTGGCGGGGAAGCTATTCGTTGCGCTGGAAACGCCCTGGTGGTCGCCGATCTCCGATCACACCTGGGATTGGCCGATCGGTTCGCTCGAGTATGTGCTGCCCGGCGAGTTCGGGTTCGGCACCGAGGTCGACTACGTCTTCGGCTCGGGCAAGCCTCCCGCGATTTCGCTGAAGAACGTCGACTTCAACCCCGACCGGTTCGCCGGTGATCTGATGGACGACAAGGTGCCAAAGGGCACCCCCGGACCAAAGGACAAGAAGGGCTCCTGGAAGGAAAAGCTGGAAGCCCCTCCCGCACCGCCGCCCCAACCGCCGAAACTCGTAGACAGCAAAGGCAAGCGTTCGCCGAAGAACCTGACACCTGTTATGAACGAGGGGAGAGAGTTTGCCGCCGGTGTCAAGGCGCTGGACGCACTCCGCGCGCGTGCCGCCGCAAGGCCGCTCTTCTCGGGCGAGGTGCTCGCTGAATTTGACGCGATCCGACGTCGCTACCGCTTTACGGCGCTGAGCACCAGGCCGGCCGGCGTGGCGCGGTGGGAAGTGAGCGCGAGTCGCGGCAAGCTGACCATGCCGAAGCCGATGACCATCAACGTTTCTCCAGAAGCCGCGAGGCCGCCAGCTGCAGCCGCGAGAGCCATTGCTCCCGTGATGTCGCAGCGTGGCAGTCCCGCGCCGCCGCTGCGAGTTGATGATCGCTTGGCTTTGGCCGACGGGCCGCACGAGCTGATGACCGAAGGCAACGCAGCTGACCTTGTTTTGCGCTCCAGTCCTGTCCTGCTTAGGACTGTCACGGGTGGCAACCTGCCGAACCTCTACAGCAACTATGAGACGGCGGTCACTAACTACCGATCCAGCCTCGCGGTATTCGACGATCCGCAGCAGTCACTCGAGCGAGGCGGTACGACCGGGCAGGCCCCGGCGCGGGCACGGCTGGGCAAAGCCGCGGTCGATCGAGCCGTGAAGGAGATAGAGGAGTGGATAAAGCAAAACGGCGTGCCGCCGACCGACGCTCCCGGCCTCGGGCTGACGCTGCCTTATGGCTCACAACATCGGCGATTTGCAGGCACCCCGCTCTGGCGTCTCGAAGCTGAGCACGTCATCCCGAGAGGTTATTTCGACGGCCTGCTCGACGGTATGAGACTGCCGCCGACCACCCCGACTGAATACGGCCAGATGTATACGCTCCTCATCTACGAGCGTGCCGCCGAATGGAAGACATCCGGTGGCGGGGGCGGCCGACCCGAGGGCGACCTAGCGGTCATCGCTCATATCAAAACATGGGCGAGGACATACTTCGCCGAACTCCATGCCGAGGCTGGCGGTGGAAGCGCCGAGGAGGCGATACGGCACATGGTGAGCGACTTTGAGAAGCGCATCGGCGATGTGCGGGGGCGGATGCTGAGGTGGATAGAGGTCGAGCAGCGCACTGAACGGAACCCATCGCGGTCACCCGGCCGGCGCATCGATGCGAGACTTCTTCGAGCCACGGGCGGAAGAGGTCATGAGGCGTCAGTTGGCGTTCTTCGAGGAGCTCCTCGAGGATCGGATAGCGCGAGCGGCCCGGCGGGGACGCACGGGATGGTGAGATGGTGAAAGCTTCGCCGCGACCCGCGGCCGCTCCTGGAAACCGCGTGGCTCGACAATCGCTCGCCAGCGGTCTGCAGCAAGCGAGCGACCGGCGACGTCCTTCTCCAAATGGTCACGTAACGTCGCTGGGTGACCGAGCTGCGGCTTGCGTCGAGACGTTCAACGTGCCGTCACAACACACGACAATTTGCCTGCCCACGGCAATGCCCCCCACTACGAATGATCCAGCAGGGCGACCTTACACCGCTGAGGATGCGTTGGCTAGCTGCCTCTCACCCGGAGGGATCAGGGTCGACGGCCTCATCTCTCGCCTCCGGGGCCGGATTGATTTACGCCTGCACCCCGGAACCGGGTTAGCGCTGATCGCTAGCGGGCTTGACCCCAGGACGGACGAGCGCTAAGGCAGCAAGGCGCTCGCGCTTACACCCCACCCTCGTGGGAAAATGAAGCCTTCGTACCCGGCCCGTCCCGCGACCCAACGCTGCTAGCCGTCACCAGCAGCTACGCTATCGCGCGCGAATCGCTAGCCGCTCGTGCAGCGTGCGGGTCGCTACCGACCGGCGCTATGGCCCGGGGGCACAGTTGCTAACGGAAAGCCGGAGGTGTGATCGTCTCGCTGGTGTGGTTGTTGCTCCCCGCGTGGGTGCTGTCGCCGGCATAGGTAGCGGCGATCGTCTGGGACCCAACCGCAGACGGCGTGTAGGACAGCGTGCACTGCCCGTCGGCCAGCGTGCACGACCCCGAGCTCGCGAACAAGCCCGACCCGTCGCTCGTGAAGCTCACCGACCCCGCCGGCGTGGCAGCGGTGCTCCCGCTGGCGTTGGTCACCACCGCCTTACAGCTCGTCGCGGTCCCTACGGACACCGAGCTCGGGGAGCAGGTCACCGTTGTGTCCGTTGTGACAGTAGTGATCGTCTCGCTGGTGTGGCTGTTGCTCCCCGCGTGGGTGCTGTCGCCAGCATAGGTAGCGGCGATCGTCTGGGACCCAACCGCAGACGGCGTGTAGGACAGCGTGCACTGCCCGTCGGCCAGCGTGCACGACCCCGAGCTCGCGAACAAGCCCGACCCGTCGCTCGTGAAGCTCACCGACCCCGCCGGCGTGGCAGCGGTGCTCCCGCTGGCGTTGGTCACCACCGCCTTACAGCTCGTCGCGGTCCCTACGGACACCGAGCTCGGGGAGCAGGTCACCGTTGTGTCCGTTGTAACCGTAGTGATCGTCTCGCTGGTGTGGTTGTTGCTCCCCGCGTGGGTGCTGTCGCCGGCATAGGTAGCGGCGATCGTCTGGGACCCAACCGCAGACGGCGTGTAGGACAGCGTGCACTGCCCGTCGGCCAGCGTGCACGACCCCGAGCTCGCGAACAAGCCCGACCCGTCGCTCGTGAAGCTCACCGACCCCGCCGGCGTGGCAGCGGTGCTCCCGCTGGCG
This sequence comes from uncultured Alphaproteobacteria bacterium, assembly GCA_963733475.1. GTDB lineage: Bacteria > Pseudomonadota > Alphaproteobacteria > Acetobacterales > Acetobacteraceae > JAMXLO01. The sequence continues at coordinate 4,181 of CAVTEC010000021.1, forward strand.
TTGGTCACCACCGCCTTACAGCTCGTCGCGGTCCCTACGGACACCGAGCTCGGCGAGCACGAGACCGACATCACCGTCGAGGCCCTCGTCTTGGACCTCTTGATCGTCTCGTTGGTGTGGTTGTTGCTCCCCGCGTGGGTGCTGTCGCCGGCATAGGTAGCGGCGATCGTCTGGGACCCAACCGCAGACGGCGTGTAGGACAGCGTGCACTGCCCGTCGGCCAGCGTGCACGACCCCGAGCTCGCGAACAAGCCCGACCCGTCGCTCGTGAAGCTCACCGACCCCGCCGGCGTGGCAGCGGTGCTCCCGCTGGCGTTGGTCACCACCGCCTTACAGCTCGTCGCGGTCCCTACGGACACCGAGCTCGGCGAGCACGAGACCGACATCACCGTCGAGGCCCTCGTCTTGGACCTCTTGATCGTCTCGTTGGTGTGGTTGTTGCTCCCCGCGTGGGTGCTGTCGCCGGCATAGGTAGCGGCGATCGTCTGGGACCCAACCGCAGACGGCGTGTAGGACAGCGTGCACTGCCCGTCGGCCAGCGTGCACGACCCCGAGCTCGCGAACAAGCCCGACCCGTCGCTCGTGAAGCTCACCGACCCCGCCGGCGTGGCAGCGGTGCTCCCGCTGGCGTTGGTCACCACCGCCTTACAGCTCGTCGCGGTCCCTACGGACACCGAGCTCGGCGAGCACGAGACCGACATCACCGTCGAGGCCTTCGCGTAACTGAACCGATCAGCCGAGGAGCGTGCACGAGCTCCCGGCGCGTGTGATGACGACGAACGTCAACCGTCCCTGTGCCGGGAGGGGATTTTACGACGAGCTTGGGGTCCCCGACTTTCCGGACGTCAGTCGCGGGTCGGTTTCCGAACATGACCGCTGTCGCCTTCGCCAAGTTGGTGCCGCTAATAGTCACGGGCGTGTGACCGGAGGCCGGCCCGTGGCTCGGAGAGACGCGGGTCACCGTCGCCAAAACGACTGGCAGACTGCTTCCGCTCAACAGGCCACTGGCGTCAGCGGCCGCAGTGGCACCTCCTAGCATGAGGAGCACGAGGACGAGAAGTGCGGCGTTGGACATGTGGAACCACCTTCCCGGGCGTTTCCGCTCGACAAGCTGCCCAGCGTCCATCATTCGCCGCAGCGTCCGACACAGGACCAGGAGGTTGCGTTCCGTCGCCGCAAGCCCGCGACCGTCGCCCAGGTCCCTTCTGAGATTGATCGACTCACTCAGTGCACGATCGGCCCGGACCAGCTGGCCCGCGGCGAGATACAACGTCCCAAGTTCATGCAAAGCCCAAGCTCTCGCTTCTTTATCGCCGCGCCGCTCGGCCTTCGCGAGCAGCCTGCGCAGCGATCGCAGCAAGTCCAGCCAGCGCAACGCGACCGCCAGCAGGCGAGACAACGCTCGGGCCAGACGCAGCTGCTCGTCAAAGCGCCCCGAGCGGTCCAGCTTCTGCAGCACCGCAAAGAGCGAGTCGATCTCGTTGTTGACCGCGCTGACATCCAAACGGCCGGTGGCAACATCTATCCACAGCGCGTTGGCGCGCTCGACCTGTGTTGTGGCGTCGTCCGCGCGCTGGCTTACGTCCTCGAGATCGTCGACCGAGCGGCTGTGCTTCTCATCTCTGTCAACCTGACGAACCGCCCGGGCGAGTCTCGCTTTCTCCTTCGCCGCACCTGCCGGCGCCTGGGACGGAATGGCAACCGCTATCCCGACCGGCGGTCCTACATCCAACCGGCAACTCCCGACGGCAACGCCCTTGCTGATGCCCCCCGGCTCGGACGCGAAATCCAAGCCTCCACCAACGGCCATAAATCCCCCCGATAACCCGACCCGGGACAATAAAGCATCCAGCCTCCGGGAGACACCCACCAGAGCTGGTTACGAGCTCCCTCCCGGCCGCGACGCGTTCGTCACCTCCCCCATCCCCGCCCACGACGACCGCACCCGTCGAAGCTAAGGATCGCGCCGGTGCGTGCTGGGTCTGCCGGACGCCGGTCCTGGAAGAGCTGAGCCAACCCGGTTCGTGCTTTGCGGAACTCCAGGGTATGCGGGCGCGTTGGCGAGGGCAGGCGGAAGGAGGTCCGCTCATTGCCGATGGTCCGTCACGACCGCGTTGAAAGCAGCCCGACGGCGAAGCGGACGTGCGGCGCGAGCGAGGGCGCAGGGGCGCGGGCCAGGGTCTTGACAGGCGCGACGCGCAGGCGGGAGGATCAGTCTTCGTGCTGTCGCCGAACCGAGGAGGCTCACATGTCTGGCACGATGGAGCAGTCGGGCGCCGCAGCGATTCGTCCGTTCCAGGTTGACATTCCGGAGGAGGCGTTGGAGGACCTGCGTCGCCGCATCGCGGCCGTGCGGTTGCCCTCCCGGGAGCTGGTCGACGATCGCTCGCAGGGGGTGCAGCTGGCGACGATCCGGGAGCTCTTGCGGTACTGGGCGACGGAGTACGACCGGCGCCGGTGTGAGGCGAGGCTGAACGCGCTGGCGCAGTTCAAGACCGAGATTGACGGAGTGGACGTCCACTTCATCCACGTGGAGTCGCGTCATGAGGACTCGTTGCCGCTGATCATGACCCACGGGTGGCCCGGCTCGGTGATCGAGCTGCTCGAGACTGTCGACCCGTTGACTGACCCGACCGCGCACGGCGGACGCGCCGAGGACGCGTTTGACCTGGTGCTGCCTTCCGTCCCCGGGTACGGCTTCTCGGCCGAGCCGACCGAGCTCGGCTGGTACGCCGGCCGTGTCGCGGAGGCGTGGGGGAAGCTGATGGCTCGCCTCGGCTACACCCGGTACGTCGCGCAGGGCGGCGACGTGGGCGCCGCCGTCACCGACGCGATGGGCCGTCAGGCGCCGGAGGGGCTGATCGGCATCCATACGAACCTGTTCGTCCCGGGGCTGGCGGGCGGCTCCTTTCCGAAGGAAACCGATGAGGAGCGCGCGGCTGCCGAGGCGGGGGCCACGTTTAGGGCGACCGGTTTTGGCTACTTCCTCGAGCAGACTACGCGGCCGCAGACGATCGGCTACGCCCTGCTGGATTCACCGGTCGCGCTGGCGGCGTGGATGCTCGACCATGACACTGACAGCTACTACAAGATCTCCCGCGCGTTCGTCGACCGGCAGCCTGTGGGCGGTCTGACCCGAGACCATATCCTTGACAACATCACCACCTACTGGCTGACCGGAACCGGAGCCTCGGCAGCCCGCTCGTACTGGGAGAGCGGACAAGCCGGAGCTCGCGCGGCCGGTCAGGCCCCTCCGCCGGTCTCCGTCCCGGTTGGATTCACCACGTTCCCCGGCGAGATCGTCGCGACACCGCGAAGCTGGGTCGAGCAGGCCTACCCCACCCTCACCTATTTCAATAAGGTCGACAAGGGTGGTCACTTCGCCGCCTGGGAAGAGCCCGAGCTGTTCGCAACCGAGATCCGCGCCGCATTCCGATCACTCCGCTAGATAGCGACAAGACCCGGAGGTTGATATGGACGCTCCCGAGGCAACCAATGACCTCACACCGCGGGTCTCGAACAATTCAACCGAGAACGTAGCCTACAACGTGTTCGTCGACTACCCGCCACCCCATGAAGGCGCGCGTATTTCGGGTGGTGTTCAGGACCGGGTGTACTCGGTGATTCCGCCGACGCCTGTCACCGCGGTGACGGTTGCCGGCAACCGCTTTACGCTCTGATGGAACGCAAGTGGTGGACCCTGCTCGCGGGCTGCATCGCGATTTACATGCTGCTGCTCGACGTGACGATCGTGAATGTTGCGCTGCCGTCGATCGAGCGCAGCCTCGGTGCCAACTTCACCGACCTGCAGTGGGTGATCGACGCCTACGCGCTGACCCTCGCGGGCGTGCTGCTCGCGGCCGGGTCGTTGGCCGACAAGGTCGGCCGCAGGCTCGTGTTCATGCTCGGGCTGGCGATCTTCACCGCTTCGTCGCTGGCCTGCGGGCTAGCTCCCGACCCGCTCTTCCTCCACATCTCGCGAGCGGTCCAGGGGATCGGCGGGGCGATGATGTTCGGCACCTCGCTCGCGCTGATCGCGCAGGAGTTCCAGGGTCGCGAGCGCGGGACCGCTCTCGGCATCTGGGGCGCGACCACCGCCTTGGCGGTCTCAACCGGACCGCTCGTGGGCGGCGCGCTCGTCGACGCGCTGTCGTGGCGCTGGATTTTCCTCGTGAACGTACCGATCGGCGTGGCCGCGCTCGTGGTCGCGCGACTGCGGTTGCGTGAGTCGCGCGACTCGGCCGCTTCCGGCGTCGACCTCCGCGGCGTGGCGCTGCTGTCCCCCGCGCTGTTCCTGCTCGTATACGCGCTGATCCGCGGCAACGACGAGGGCTGGGGAAGCACCCTCATCGTCAGCTGCTTGGTGGCCTCGGCACTACTCCTCGTGCTGTTCGTGGTGGTGGAGCGCCGCGCCGCCGACCCGCTCCTCGACCTCTCACTGTTTCGCAAGCCGGCCTTCACGGGCGTCACGATCGCCGGCTTCGCGCTGTCGGCGTCGATCTTCTCGATGTTTCTCTACATCACGCTCTTCTTCCAGAACGTGCTGGGCTTCTCACCGTTCGAAGCGGGACTGCGGTCGCTGCCGGTCACCATGCCGATTCTGTTCGTCTCGCCGCTCAGCGGCCGGCTGACGGCGCGCGTGCCGGTGCGACTGCTGCTCGGGACTGGACTCGCGTTCGTGACGGTTGGGCTGCTGCTGATGGGCAACCTGTCCGACTCGTCCGGATGGACCGCGCTTCTGCCCGGCCAGATCCTGGCCGGGATCGGGATAGGCCTCGCCACGCCCGCGCTGGCCTCGACCGCCGTCGGCGTGGTCCGGCCGCAGCTGAGCGGCATGGCGTCGGGCGCGAGCAACACCGCTCGCCAGCTCGGGCTCGCCACCGGGATCGCCGCCCTCGGCTCGATCTTCCAGTCCAAGATCCAGTCGACGCTCAGCCCACTCCTCGCGGGCACGCTCGCGTCCTCGCACACCCACGAACTTGCGCGGGCCGTGGCCTCGGGCGGGACGGGCCGCGTCCTGCAGGCTGTGCCGCCCGCTGCCCAAGACAAGGTGGCGAATGCCGCGCACCACGCATTCGTGACCGGCTTTAACACGATCGCGCTGGTAAGCGTGTTCGTGGCAGCGTTAGGCGCCCTGGCGGGATATGCGTTGGTACGTTCGCGGGACTTCGTGGGCGTCGGCAGCCCGGCAGCGGCTCCGCCCGAGCCGGCGCGAACCCGTCACGATTTCGACGTCGCCGGCCGCGGGGCGCCGCCACCATAGGACACGACGGCCACGAAGACGTGCTCGCCTTCCGTGCCCACGCCCAGCACGAATGCAGGCAAGGACCCCCGCGTCGCGACCAACCTACTCGTCGCCAAACCCGCGCGTCGGTGCTTGAACGCTCGGTGCTAGCGCCCGGGCCGATCCAGAAGTCCAGACGAAGTCCGCCGCGCTTCTGGATCCGAAGCAGCAGGCGCGACGAAGACCCACAAGTGGTGACCTGGCTTCCGCTTTGAGTCCGCGAGCGTCCGATGCGGCAGCCAAGCGATCTCCGCCTCCTGGGCGACAGAGTGCTCTCCGTCGCGAGTAGGCTGCGCGGCTTGAGCGCGACGGTGACTCTCGAGCCCTGGGGCAGCGGCGACCTCCCGCTGCTCGAGCGGCTGATGGGCGACCCGCGCATGACCGAGCGCCTCGGCGGCCCCGAAAGTCCGGACGGGCTGCGCGAGCGTCAGGGCCGGTACGAGCGCCTCGCCGGCGGCGATCGCGGGTTCAAGATCGTCGAGGTGGCAAGCGGCGCCAGCGTCGGCTCGGTCGGCTTTTGGACGAAGGCGTGGCGCACGTCCACGATGAGGCGGATTTGCAGTGATCGCTGCGGTGATCAGTGCTGCACCGCGTACCGGTGCGCGGCTCAGGTGACGTTGTACTGGACGAGCAGGAAGAAGTCCTCGATCGAATTGAGGATCGCGGCGAGATCGGACTGCGCAATCGACAGCCACCATATTTGTGGAACCGGTACCGGCGAGGAAAGGGTCAGGGGACCGTACAGCGTGCTCGTCCCGTACAGAGTGTCGGACTTCATGCTCAACGGGCTACCGACATCGCTTGTGGGCGGCGCTGGCGGCGTGCCGCCGGGTGCCGGCGGATTGGCATTGAGCAGGTAGATCGTTAGGGAAGGCGGCGGCGGCGTTCCCGGTTGCGGCAGGGCGAAGGCCTGGATACCGGTGACCTGGATCCTTCGGCCGCGGTACTGGAACGGGAACCGGTCGCTGGTCATCCAAATCGGCATCTGGCCCCACGGAGCGGAGGCGCTTGCCGGGTTGAGCAGCCCATACCACTCGGTTGGGAACTCATGCTTGAGGCTGAACAGGCGCTCCTGGCCAGTCTGCTTCGGAGCGTTGCCAAAGGCCGGAGCGGCGGTCTGCTGAGAGGGCACCGGTAGCGCCGCGGCGGCATAGGCCTGGTTGCGCAGGAGTTCCCCGCCCGGTCGCGAGCTGTAACTGAGCTTGAAAACGACATCGGTGACGGTGTCGAGGTCGAGCGCGTTACACGCCGGCGGCATGCTGATCATCCAGGTGGACACGGCTCCAGCCGTCTCGAACGGCAGGTAGCGCTCGTCGCGGAAGTTGACCGAGAAAACCCCGCTGTCGTCTTGGGCGTGGCTGGTCGCGATCGCCGCGGTGGAGCCGAAGTTGTAGATGAACCGGGGATCCTGGTTCACCGGCTTCTCCACATAGCTGGCGCCGCCGCTGCCGTTGCCCGTCGACGGGTCGATGCGGATCTTGCTCGACACGAGTGTGAGGGTGCAGTTGATGCTCGTGTAGGGCCCGGCCACGCAGGGGATCGTGAGGCTGACGTCTCGCAGCCGGCGCAGGTACTGCCCCGGATAGTCGGTGTCGAACAACGCCTCCGGCAGGTCCACGAGGCACTCCCCGGTCGTCTTGAGCGCGATCAGCGCCCCAGGGTCGTGGAGGAGCAGGGAGACATATCGCGTGATCTCGAACTCGCGCTGGTTCTGGTCGATGTAGGCGCGCTCCAGCTGCTTGACGGCGAGCTGGAGACGGTCCCCGGCGAGCAGTCCCTTGCGCAGGCTGTCCCAGTAACCGAACGTGATGTAGCCGGATTGCGGGATGCTCAGCTCGCGCTGGTAGGCGACCTCGGCGAGCTTCGCGGTGCTGTAAGCGAGCTGGTAGAGCTGGGAGTACAGGCTCGATACCTGGCTGATCATCCAGCTGTAGAGCTGCTGGTTGGTGAACTTGTTGGTGAGGTAACTCTCGATCTGCTGGGCGTTGGCGATCTGCTGCTGGTGGACGTTCAGATCGTCGGTCGCGATCTTCACGCGGATCTGGGCGGCGGCGGTCTGACTGTCGATCTGCATGATCTCCCCGGCGGCGAGATTGCTCTGCAGCGCCCATTCCTGCTGGCGACGGAAGTAGCCGCCCATCTTGCCCGCCGACCACGCCTTATAGGTCAGGTAGTTGGCCGCCGTCTCGAGGCCGTGCACAGCGGCTTCGGTGGAGGCAGCTAGGTTGGAGCCGCCGAAGCTCAAGGACGTAGTACCGCCAACGCCGACCGGCTCGGCCGCGATCTCGACCGAGAAGTTCGGGATCACGGCCTGCATGCTTGCGAGGGTCTGCAGCAGGCCGGCACCCGCGTGCAGCAGCGCCGCCTGGTTGGACAGCGACAGCTCCGAGACCTCCTCGGAGATTAGCTGGACCCCGCCCGTCGACTGCGACGGCTGGGTCGGGACGGTAGCGAGGTTGATCGTGGCGCCGACCGCGGGAGTTACCTGCCCCCCGGCGCCCAGCAGTAGCTGGTAGAAGTTGTAGCGAGTGAGCGCTACGGCGCGCGAGGCGGCGAGCGCCTCGACCTGGGCCTGCGCCTCGTTGACCTGCTGCTGCTTCATGTCGGTCATCTGCTGCAGGATGTTCGCTTCCTGCGTGGCCCGCAGGAGCGCCAACCCCTCGGCATCGCTCTTCTCGAGCGCGTCGAGGAGCTCCCGGCCAAACGCCTGACAGGTGCCGGCCAGCTCGGTGGCCTTCGGGATCAGGTAGCTGAAGCGGTAGTTCGGCAACGGCGCGCTCACATCGGCGAGGACGCTGCCGGGATCGATCCCCTCGGCCGCCGCCTCGACCAGTAACAGCGGATTCACCGGCGGCTGGAACAGCGGCAGCTGCTGGAAGACACCCTGAATGTTCAGGCAGTTGCGGATGTTGTAGAGCCGGCTGGCCACGGTCGACCAGTACTGCAGGAGCTGCTGGTTCTGCGGGATACAGAAGAACAGCGTCTTGCTCAACCCAAGCAGGCCGCTGACCTGGCCCTTCGGGTCGGAGGCGACCGGTCCGGCGAACGGGAAGTCATTCTCGATCGTCTCGGAGAAGTTCGAGAACGCGTCGAGCTTGCCCTGGATCGTGTTGTAGTCGTACTCGATCGGCGATTCCGGCGGGGTGATCTGCTCGGGGAGCGGTCCCAGCAGCTGCGACGCGAAGACGTAAAGCTGCGTTGCCTGGTTGATCGACTCGATGCTGTCGATCTGGCCGAACAGCTGGTCGCCCCAGGCGATCAGGTTGTCGAGATAGGCCATGAACACGTACTTCTGAAACGGGCCCGGCCGCGCGCGCGCGATCGCGAACGGCTGGAACGGGTTCCAATACCAGTCGACGAGCTGCGTAATGGCGTCCGAGTTGCCCACGTCGATGTCGGTCATCAATTGCAACAGCGTTTCCGGCACCGACTGTGTGAACGGTTGGACCTGCCAGTACGGCAGCGGCGAGTTCTTGCTCGTCGTCGGGTTGGTCGGATCGAATATGTAACGGAACCACGTGTCGGCGTCTTCGTACTGACCGTTCTGGGACAGCGTCAGGGCGACGAGCAGCGGAGCGTGGAAGAACAACTCCCAGTTGTAGGTCGAGTACGCGCCGGTCGCCGAAAAGTCGACCGTCTCGGTTGGGTAAGGCTGCGTGACGTACTCGGAGTTCGGCTTGTATTCGGAATTGAACTTGAAGGTTGAGGCCGGGTTCTGATTCGAGAGGTTGAGCAGCCCACCGATGCCGCCCGACTGCGACTGTCCCTGCGCGCGCACCAGATCCTCGATCAGGTCGCACACGTACGGGTGTCGGTGCGTCTGGAACGAGAGCAGGGTCGTTGTCGGCGTGGGGACCGGAGATTGAACGACCTGAGACGGGACCGGCCAGTTGTGCGAGCTCGACTGCTCGTACCCGATCCAGCTATCGGCCGGTGCTGTCGCGAGGGCCACGCCAGTTCCGTCGAACGGCGCGGCGGCGTCGATCGCCTCGACTGAAGCGTCCCCCTCGAGTGCGTTGGCTCGAACGGCGGTCATGGCCGCCGTCGGGCTGAGCGACGTGAGCGAGCCGGCACCAAGCCGTGCAGCCGGACCGGCCGCTTCGACCGGCGACGGCCCGATGGGGCCGGTTGCGGTCACAACGCCCTTGGGCATGGCCGACGGCGAGCCGGCGATCAGGTCATTGATGACCACGCCACCGACGTCGAGGTGGGCTACGTTCGCGAGCTGATCGGTGATCGGCCAACCCAGGGTCGGCGTGACGCAGAACGTGCGGTTGCTGTCCTGGTAGAAGAATGGCTTGTCCAGCGCGAACTGCCAGTTCTGCTGCGTGCAACGCAGATCGAACCGGCTGGGCGACGCCTTCAGGAACGTCCGCGAGCTCGACGGAAGGTGGTGATCGCCAGCCGAGAACTCGCTGTTCTCGAAGCTCCCCAGCAGCAGCGCGAGATCGTTTCCACCACTGTTCTGCCGGAAGCCGTCGTTGTACACATTGGTCGCGGGCGGCATCACCAGCTCCGAGGAGCCGACGTCGTCGTCGGTCTGGTTCGGCGATTCGGCGATGCCCTCGGCGGTCGGGTAGCCCTGCTGGACGACGGCGTCATAGCCGACGGTCACGCTGTCGCCGCAGGCGCTGAAGCGAAACTCGCCGAGGAGCTGCGGCTTGCCGGGCGGCGAGTCCGGCTTGCTCGTGAGCTCGACGTACACGTCGACCACGAGGTCGCTCGAGCCGGCCGAGTCGTCGGTCCGGGCCTTGATCACATGGCTGCTGGTGGGTGGCTGCTGCGGATCGGGGCTATATGGCGGACCGGGTGGGGAGGCCCATCCAACCCAGGCCCTCCCGGGTCCCCCTGCCAAGAGGATGTTGTCCTTCGGGTCGTACGGTGGCTCCACCTTGAGCACGCACCAGCCCGGTCCGAGAGGGGTGCTCCCGATCTTGGTGTCGACGCTGGCTACCGTACACGGCGATACGACGCTGGTGGTCTTCATGTTGCCGTGAGCATCAAAAGTGAGATTCTCTGCGACAGCGTTGTCACCGGCATTCGGAAGGCCCGACCCCGGCAGTGCTTCGAACTCGGTGTCCGAGCCATTCGGGTCGAACCAGCCGGCCCACACGCCGGCCGAGCCGCCGCCGAAGGGAACCTTGCTACCAGCCGGCAGGATCTGCGATGTCCCGATCGTGTACGGGCCATTTCCGGAGACCGACGTAACCTGGCAGGGCTGCGCCACCCCGGGCCCGATGATTGTGTCGCCGACGCGCGGCTTGTCGCCCGCCACGTGGGTCAGGGTCAGGCCGGAGCCCGTTGCCGAGAAGTAGGAGATCAGGAAGTCGTCGCTGACGTTCTTCGGCTGCCACGCCCCCTGGTAGTACTCGCTCCACGCAAGCCCGACCTGCCAGTAGTTCTGGGGTGTAGGACCGGTCGGTGAGGTGAGGTTACCGCCGGCGTCCGCGGTCGCGGTCAGCGTGCTGGGCTGCGGAGGCGTGTAGCTCTGCGACGTGAACACCGGCCAGATCAGGCGCAGCTGCCCCTCCCAGATCGCCGGGACGACGATGTCACCTTCGATGTCGAGCGATACCTGCTGCCAGGGCGTCCAGGTCTGAGCGGCGCCGGGGTTTCCGACGAGTTGCCGGTAGAAGTACACCCGGGGGTCGTGCCAGGTCCGCGCGAACACGTGCAGCACGCCCACCGAGCCCTGGACGCTGTTGTCCGGCTTCTGCCAGTAGACGGCTCGGATGTCGAGCCGGTCGATCTGATCGAGGCTCTGGAGGTAGGCGAGGAAGCTCTCGGCGACCGAGTCGTTGGTGATTGTTCCCTGCTGGAGCGAGGAGGCGAACGCCTCGAAGATCTCGGTCTGGTCGTCCCGCAGCGATGGGATCAGGAGGTTCTCTGGCCACAGGAAGATCTCGCGGGTGCCCGCCCACGTGGCGTACGCGCCCATCCACTGCTCCCACGTGGTCGCATCGATTTGGCTCGGAGCGACGTTGATCGCCTTTCCCCAGTCCTCGGCGCTCACGGTCGAGGGCTTCAGGACCGCTCCGGGACTGTTGGCGGCCGTCTCGAGGCTGAGCAGGCAGCGTTGGACGAACAGCTGGACCGAGTTGAGCGCCTGGCGGATTCGGGAGGTCTGCATGCAGGTCCCCATCTCCGGATCGATCAGGAGCAGGTCGAATAGGCTGTCGGGGTCGGTGTAGCCGAGCTGGCCCATCAGGTAGCTGACGAGCGCGTTCCGCTGGCTGGCGCGCAACGTGTTGTTGAGCTGCTCGGCGACGGCGGGCCACGACTCCGCGTCGTAGTTCGCGGCGGTGGCGTTCTGGATGTCGGTGGCGATCGCCAGCAGGCCCGCGTAGGTGGCCTCTTCGGGCGTGCTGGGCGGCGTGTTCGTCCACGCGTACTCTGCCCACGAGAAGAGCTGCTCGGCGGAAGCCCCCACCTGCTGGATCAGGTTGGCGCACGCCTGCATCGCGGCCAGGAGGATCTCGTCCAGGAGCGGATTGGCGCTCGTCGGCGTCGACCCGGGGCAGAACTGCGTCAGCAGGGTCGCGCAGACTTCGTCTGGCCATCCGGTGACCTGTGGGAGAAGCGTCGTGGCGGCGTTGAACGACGGCGAGTTGAACAGGTCGATGAGGCTGACTGACCCGTTGGGCAGGCTGTTGCGCAGAGCGCTGTAGGCGTACAGACGCTGCCAGACGGCGAACAGCGCCGTCGCCTCGGCCGCGCTGGTGTTCCCCGCGTCGTATGGCAGCGCGTTGAGATTGAATCCTGCGAACAGCGGGAACGCGACCGGCGGGCTTGTGTCCGGAGCGGTTGTGAGCGACCCGGCGGTCGTGAGGTATTGGATCTCGGGCGCCGTGAGCGCGAATCCGTTGCACACCAGTGCCGCCTTCTGGATGCGCACGTAGGCGGAGCTGTATGTCTGGTAGATAGCGTCCGGGAGCAGCGCCGAGCTGGGAAGCGGCGCGTTGGCGATGCTGCCGCCCTGGGGCGACTGCGCCGCCTGCCCGCCTGACACCTCCTGAGTCGCCGGGCTCTGCCACGACAGCGTCGCCGTGCTCGTCTGCGAGGGCGGCAGGCCGGTGATCTGAAGGCCGATGTAGGTGAACCCGCCGGCGCTCAGCGCGACGCTGTAGGTGTAGAGGCCGGCCGTCGTCGGATCGGGCTCGAGCGCGACTGGGGTGCTCGGATCACCGACGTATAGCTGGGGGGTGCCGTTCGTGTTGACCGAGAACGTGTAGGTGGTACTCGACGGGACCTCGAGCCAGGCGGTGAAGCTCGCGCTCTGGTTCCCGGTCGGGACCGAGACCTCGAAGGTGGCCGCGGGCGGCGCGGGGATGGTGGTCGGCGCCGCCGAGGGCTCGCCGGAGAGGTCGGACGAGGCGTGGTACGTCGCGGTCGCACCAGGGGTGCCGAGCGCGAGCAGGTCATCGATCACCGCCGGAACGGGAGCTCCCGGGGATGCCGGGGTGGCCCCGGGCGCGGTCAGGACCTGCTCGAGCAGCAGGCTCGTCAGGGTCGGGTCGAGCCCGAACTCGTCGGCGATCGTCTGCCTGACCAGGGTGTGGCTGAGCGTGTTCTGGAGGTAGGGCAGCAGCTTTCCGAGCAGATAGGCGAACTTCCACGCGATCGCCGTGCTAACCGCCAGCGCCGGGTCGGGCTCGGCGTTTCCGTCGGCGTCGACGAGCACCGGGTTGAGGCTCCCGTCGAGTGAGGCGGTGTTGTAGAGCAGCAGGTTCGGGGCGTTGGGGTCCTTGAGCAGCGAGCCGAGGTTGTCGGCGAGGAACGTGGCGGGTTGGGTGTAGAGCGATCTCGAACAGCGCGTGCCCCTTGCCCGACGCAGCCATCCGGTGCGCCACCTTAGCCGCTTCCTCGAACGGCCAAACGCGCGGGACATTTTCCAGGTTGTTGCGAAGTGTTTCGCCCATCAGCCGAAGCTAGAAACCGCTGAACGCCGGGTCAATCGCTGCAACGTAGATTCCCAGCGTAATCGCTTGAATGGACCGAGCGGTGGCTTCGCGGCGCGGCAAGGTACGTATAACCACCGACTGCACGGATAGAAGGGTAAGCCATGGATCTACACGGGAAGAAGATTATGGCGCTTCGCGCAAACGTTCTATCCTGCGGCGCGTAGCGCAATAATATGTCTCCGCGTAATCCGTGGCTTAGCCTTCTATCCGTGTAATCTGTGTTATTGCTTGCTTGCCCGGAACGCACGCTGCCATGGACCAATCGAGCGATTGCCCTGCGTAAATTCCGGATTAAACCCCTCTCCGCCCCCTCAGGGGCGGAGAGGTGGGGGGACTTGCTACTACCCATGGCGCCACCCACCGATTGCGTCTAGGGATGCACGGTGATTTCCGTTCCCGATGCGCCGTCTGTCGTGGCCGGCCACGGCCGCGCTGCCATCTTCACGATCGATGGCGAACTGTTGCTGCTGCCCGCCCAGGAGGCAGCGGCGCGTCTGCGTTCCATGCCTCCGCCTTTACTAATTCACGCGCCTGCAACATTTCGCCGCCTCGGCCTGCACGGCATGCCTGCATTCGATCTGCTGGAGCTGTTCGCGTTCGTGCTTCCGGCCCGACCGGCGGCGCCAACCCCGCGCGGCCTCGCCCTGGTGCTCGACTTCGAACCACCGCACGGCGGCCTGGAAGCAGAAGCCGCACTCCTGCCCGAACTCGCCGCCGCGCTACTGCACCGTCTGGCTCAAGGACGCGACATCGCGCTGAACCGCGATGCCGCCGGACTTGCGGCGCGCATGGGCCAGGTTGGCTGGGGCTGGGCACCATTCGTCACCGCGGCACTCGGCAAACCTGATGCCGCGCCCTCAACCGAAGCGTTGCGGGTCTGGAAGCGTCTGCCCGAATGGGAGGACACTGCTCCACTGCCTCCGCCCTCGTCCCATCCAATCGCGGAAGCTGAAGCACGAACGCGCCTTGCCGCGATGCTCGGACCGCACGCGGAACAACGCCCCGGACAGGCCGACTATGCCGGCGCCGCGGCGGCCGCCTTCGCCCCTCGCGAGACGCGAGGCGATCCGCATCTCGTCTTGGCTGAAGCAGGGACCGGAACGGGCAAGACGCTCGGCTATCTGGCGCCCGCCAGCCTATGGGCAGAGAAGAACCATGGCAGCGTCTGGATCAGCACCTTCACCCGCCATCTCCAGCGCCAGATCGATGCCGAGCTGGCCCACCTGTTCCCCGAGCCAAGCCAACGCCACAAGCGTGTCGTCGTCCGCAAAGGTCGCGAGAATTACCTCTGCCTGCTGAACCTGGAAGACGCTGTAAGCGGCGCCACTCCGGCCTCGGTCGTCGCACTTGGACTTGTCGCGCGCTGGGCGCTGGTGACCGATGATGGCGACATCCTCGGCGGCGACCTGCCCGGCTGGCTGGCTGAACTGTTCGGCAGCACCACGCTCTACAGCCTGGCCGACCGGCGCGGCGAGTGCATTCACGCCGCCTGTTCCCACTGGCGGCGCTGCTTCGTCGAACACACCATCCGCCGCGCCCGCACCGCGCAATTGGTCGTTGCGAACCATGCTCTGGTGATGACGCAGGCGGCCTGGGGCGGCCTGGACGACAACACAGTGCCCACGCGCTACGTGTTCGACGAGGGCCACCACGTTTTCGACGCCGCCGACAGTGCCTTCTCTGCCGCTCTGTCCGGCCATGAAACGGCGGAGATGCGCCGCTGGCTGCTTGGCGCGGAAGGCGGCCGGTCACGTGCACGCGGGTTGAAGCGGCGGATCGAGGAGCTCGTTGCCGCCCGTCCGATGCTGGAAACGCCGCTGGAGGCCACGTTACAGGCGGCCCGTGCCCTGCCTGCTCCCGGCTGGGGATCACGTTTGACCAACGAGCACGCCGATTTCGGTCTCGACAGCGGACGCCCCAATGCCGCCGAAGCCTTCTTGCGCCTGATCCGCCACCAGGTGCTGGCCCGCACCGCCAGCGACGAAACCACACGCGGTTCCCTGGAGTGCGATGTCTTTCCGCTCGGCCCCGACGTCGCCGAAGCGGCCGAACGGCTGGCTCGCGCCCTGGCGCGCATCGCCGGCCCCACCGCGACGCTGCGCGAGCGCCTGCTCGGCTGCCTGGACGAAGAAGCCGACGATATGGACGCCACGACCCGCAATCGCATTGAGGCCGCCTCCCGCTCGCTGAACCGCCGCGTGCTTGTTCCACTCTCTGCCTGGCAGAACATGCTGCACGCGCTGAACGAACCTCAGGCCGAGCTAGGCAATCGGCCCAACCACGTAATGTTCCTCCGCCTTGATCGGCTGGAAGGCGGACGCGACTTCGATGCTGGGCTGCACCGGCATTGGCTCGATCCGACAATTCCCTTCGCCGCGACGCTGGCTCTGCCCGCGCAAGGCCTGCTGGTTACATCAGCGACTTTGCGTGACGCCGGCGACATCGATCCGGAATCCGCCTGGGAGTCGGCCGAGGCGCGTGTCGGTGCGCCACATCTCCCCTCACCCGCTATCCGCGCCGCGGTCGCCAGCCCGTTCGACTATGCCACGCAGACCCGGGCCTTCATCGTCAGCGACGTCGTCACATACGATATCGCCCAACTCGCTGCCGCTTATCGCGCCTTGTTCCTCGCGTCCGGCGGTGGCGCGCTAGGCCTGTTCACTGCGATCCGCCGCCTGCAGGCGGTGCACGCAAAAATCGCCCCTGAACTCGAACAAGCCGGCATCCCGCTCTACGCCCAGCACGTCGATGCCATGGGCAACGCAACCCTGGTGGACATCTTCCGCACCGAGGAGGAAAGCTGCCTGCTCGGCACCGACGCAATGCGCGACGGCGTGGACGTGCCCGGCCGCGCACTGCGACTGGTCGTGTTCGAGAAGGTCCCCTGGGCCCGCCCCGACATTCTGCATCGCGAACGCCGCGTGCATCTGTCCGACGGCGATCCCAAGGGTTACGACGATCGCATCGCCCGCTTGCGATTGCGCCAGGCCTTCGGGCGATTGATCCGCCGCGCAACCGATCGTGGCGTTTTTGTGCTGCTCGATCGGCAAACGCCATCACGACTGCTATCGGCCTTTCCCGCTGGCGTGACCATCCGTCGCGTCGGCTTGGCCGAGGCGGTCAAACAAACGCGCGCTTTCCTCACTGATTCGCCGCCCGCTTGAACTGGCCGCGCGCTTCGATCAGGTTCGAGCCAACAGATGAATGGAGTCCCGCATGCGCGCACGCGAAGCGCTGGACGCACCCGAAGCCGTGGTTCTTACTATGGTGCTCGTGGCCGCGGCCGATGGCGGCATGACCGATCGCGAGATCGGTGTCATGTCCGGAGAGGTGCAGACATTGCCGCTGTTCCACGACTTCACCTCCGAGCAACTGCGCACCGCAACTGACGCAGCGGTGGCGTTGCTGAATGAGGATGACGGCTTGCAGCACGCCGCACGCCTGATGCGCAGCGCGTTGGATCCACGCCTGCGTGAGACGGCGTATGTACTGGCCTGCGAGGTCGCCGCCGCGAACCAGGTAACGCGACAACGGACGCTGGAAATGCTGGCATTCGTGCGCGAGGAACTGCATTTGGATCCGCTGATCGCCGCCGCGATCGAGCGCGGTGTGCGCGCGCGTCATCAGCGCGTCGAAGCCGGCACCTGAAGCAAATGCCAGTGCTTGGCGCTGTGGTCGCGATCGCCGGCGTACCGGTGACGGCCATGGCGCTGCTGGCCGCGTTCGGCCTGGCGCCACTGGGACCCATAATCCTGGGGATCGGCGCAACGCTTATCGGCGCGTTCGGCATCGCGGCGCGTTGGCAACGCGATCTCGACATCGTCACGGAGAACGTTCGCCGCGTTGGCTCCGAGGAACCCGTCAGGTCGAGCGCCACGCCTGTGTTGCCGGCGTTGCAGCGCCTCGCCGGCGACCTGGACCGGTTGGCGCGAAGGGTCGCGGTCCGCTCGGCGCTGCTCGAGCAGCTTCGACGCGCCGATGGCACAGTCGTGGAACGCTTGCCCGACCCGTTGATTGTGCTGGCAGCCGATCGCAGCGTGCGGCGCGCGAATTCCGCGGCACGCGCTGCGTTTGGTGCCGATATGCCGGCCGTGCTGCGGCATCCTGAATTGCGCGCGGCGATCGATCGCGCGTTCGCGTCCGGCAAGACCGAGGTTGCCGAGGTCACGCTGCCGGTACCAGTTCAGCGGGAAGTGCATGCCGCCGTGGTGCCAATGGATCCGCCGATCGCCGATGGCGGCCGTGCCGTGGTGGTGTTGTCGGATCGCACCCGCGAGCGCGCGATCGAGCGGACGCGCGTCGATTTCGTCGCCAATGTCAGCCACGAACTGCGGACGCCGCTGGCATCGCTGATCGGCTTCATCGACACGCTGCGCGGCCCCGCCGCCGATGATCTGCCCGCGCAACAACGCTTCCTCGGCATCATGGCCGAGCAGGCTGCCCGCATGAACCGGCTGATCGACGATCTGTTGAGCCTGTCACGCATCGAGCTGATCGAGCATCAGCCGCCGTCAGGGACGGTAGATCTGTGTGATCTGGCGAACCGGCTGGTCGCGGGCTTCGAACCGCGGCTGAAAGAGCGTTCGGTGACGCTCGACATCCACATGGCGAACGACGTGCCGGTGGTGATCGGCGATGCGGACCAGTTGACGCAGGTGTTGCAGAACCTGCTGGACAACGCCGTGAAATACGGACGCGAACGCGGCACGGTCCGGCTTGAGATAGTGGTGCCGTCCGGTCGTCCCGGCGTGTCACTATCGGTGACCGATCAAGGTGCCGGCATTCCACGCGAACACCTGCCACGGCTGACCGAGCGATTCTATCGTGTAGATACAGGGCGTTCGCGCGCCGCCGGGGGCACTGGCCTGGGGCTGGCGATCGTCAAGCACATCGTCAATCGCCATCGCGGCCAGATGTCGATCGAAAGCGAGGAAGGCATCGGCACCACTGTCAGCATCTGGTTGCCACAAGCAGTGGCACGTCCCGTCACGTCCGACATACCAGCCTGAAGTGATAATGACCTGACGTTGCGCTTCCGAGCAGAAGACAACTTGCGAGGGTGTGGCAGGCGGCTCGGCGAAGAAAATCCCTCTCCGCCCCTGGGCGCGGAGAGGTTAGGAGAGGTGGGGGAGGACACCGTGGGGATTGGCCTTTATCGCGTGAGTTCACCGCGCATCTGTACCGAGCTTACCTCAATCCGCCCCACCTCACCCGTCGTTCACAACGCTCTCGTCATGGTCGCCCGCTAGCTACGACATCACCAGCTGCCGCCGCTGTGTAGGCGCTGGGCAGTGCCTCAGTCTGAATAAATTCCTATTTCGGGCCGCTCGCGTCCGCCGCTACTAAAAGCTACATTCATCTGCATGAGTGGCCATAACTCCCGAGATACGGAGACGACCAGTACGTTTCACCATGGGGCGGTGTCTCAGGTGCGATTGCGGCACACCCAGACCGGAGGGTTGTGGGAACGTATCCTCATTATACTTGGGGGCGCGATTTTGGCGCTGGTGATAATAGACAGGGTGTGGTTCTGACGATGCCTAAGCACGCGAAGCGCCCCCGCGATCCGAACCAGCTCGCACGCATGGGGGTCGATCTGGCGACGGGCGAGCGGACGGAGGAGAAGCCAAAGCCGCCTACCCGGCGCAGGAGTTCGCCCGCTCTGGCGGCTTGAAGGGCGGCGCAGCACGGGCGCGGGCACTGACGCCCGAGCAGAGGCGAGAGATTGCTAATTTATCCGACATCACCAGCCGCTGCCGTTGGGCGTAGTCCAAGAGGGCGCTCTCGTGCTCTCTCTCCGCTCATGTCCGACGCGGCCCAACCCGCTGACCTACCCCCACCAAGCCGCTCCGGCCGCCTCCTCGCGCTCGTCCGCAAACTCATCGACTACGGCACGCAACTCGCCGCTACCTTCCGCGATCGCCCCGCGCCCAACGACCCTCGCCACCTTGTGCGCTTCTACGGCATCAGTGACATCGCCGTCATCCTCGCCCGCATCGCCCAAGGCCTGCTCCGCGCCCGCCTGCTGGGGGAGAAAATAACCACCACCGCCACCCGCCTTGACACCGAACCCCAGCCCAGGCCCGCGCCATCCCCCAGGGCGCCACGCGCCCTCCCTAGCGCCGCCCAAACGCGTGCGCCGAGGCGCCAGGCCGAGCCCCAGCCCCAGCCCACCGACACAGCCTCTCTGCTTGCGAAGTTGCCCACCCCGGACCGGATCGCGGCAAAAGTCCGGCGTCAGAAGGTTGGTGCCGTCCTCGCCGACATCTGCTGCGATCTCGGCATCCCACCGAGCCATCCGCTGTGGGAAGAATTGCACCGCGCCGTCAACGAATTCGGCGGCGATGCCTGCCGCCTTTACTTCGACTGGCTCGAACAGGCTTCCCGATCCGCCACATCCTCGCCCGCTTCAAGGCCGGGCCAGAAGCCTCACCAGCACCCGCCAGCACCGGCCCGCCTTTGGCCATTCCGGCCTACCCATGGCATTTTCAACGTGACCGGAAACCTGATGGATTTCGCTTGCCGCTCATCCCATCCTACGAACGACGCCGAATGACGCCGGACTGCCCGTCCGTCGGATGCGGTTGAGCGCAGCGAAACCCATCGATCCTGGTCTGCCTGAAAGTGCTCTAATTCACGGTGGACGGTCGGCACAAAATGCGCCCCGATGTAAGGCCAAGGCCGCGTCGCCGTTCTCATGAAATAGCACCCACCATTGCGCGCCAACCGGACGCGCGCGACAGTTTCCCGATAACCGGAGGAAGCTGCCATGCCAGGAGAGAGCAAGACCGCGATCGTGACCGGAGCGGCGAGCGGCATCGGCCGCGCGATGGCCCTCGGTCTGCTGGACGCAGGCATCGACGTGGCCGCGGTGGATCGCAACGAGACAGCTCTCGCCGCTCTCGGCGCCACCGTTCACGACAAGCCAGCGACCTTGCAGACCATTCCAGCCGACATCTCGCGGCCAGAAATCCTTCGACATGATCGTCTCCACCGTGCTGAGCCGCTTCGGCAAGATCGACGTGCTGGTCAACAACGCAGGCATTGGCCAGGCCTCGATCAAGGCAGACCAGCGGCGCAATCCGCTGCGCTTCTGGGACGTGGCGCCAGAACAGTGGCAGCGCTTCCTCAGCGTCAATGCCACCGGGCCAATCATGATGGCACGTGCGGTCGTGCCCCACATGCTACAGGCAGGCGCGGGCCGCGTGATCACCGTCACCACCAGCCTGGGAACCATGGTGCGCGGCGGCTATCTGCTGTACGGCGCCAGCAAGGCAGCCGCCGAAGCCGCGATGGCGGTCCTTGCCGCGGACCTGCAAGGTACCGGCGTCACCAGCAACGTGCTCGTGCCAGGCGGCGTCACCAACACGCCGCTTGTCGGCGAGAACGCCGGCGATCCCGCGAAGATGCTGCAGCCCGAGATCATGGTGCCGCCGCTGCTATGGCTGGTATCCGACGCAGCCGCCGGCGTAAGCGCGCGGCGCTTCGTGGCCATGGACTGGGACAAGTCACTGCCGGGCGAACAGGCAGCCGAGAAGGCCAGCGTTCCCATCGCCTGGCTCGGCATCGCGCGCATGCCTGTGGAACCAAAGTGATGGTGGAGGCGCGTCATGATCAGGCATATGCATGCTCTGGCGGTGGCCGCGATCCTGGTGACTGCGATGAGTAGTGCGACAACCGCTGCATCACTCGACCATGCGCCGTATGGCACAACGCAACGCGGTCAATCGGTCGATATCTACACCATGATGAACGACCACGGCATGCGCGTGCGTTTCCTCAGCTACGGTGGCGTGATCACCGAGATTGTCGTGCCCGACCGCACCGGCCGGCTGGACAATGTGGTGCTGGGGCTCAGCAACCTGCACGAGTATGAGACGCTCAGCGCGCATTACGGTGCGATCACTGGCCGCTATGCCAATCGCATTGCCGGTGCCCAGTTCACGCTGAACGGCCAGACCTATCACCTGATCGCCAACAATGGCGCCAACACGCTGCATGGTGGCCCCAACGCGCTAGACAAGCAGGTGTGGGATGTCACGCCGACGCAAGTGCAGAATGGTGTCGCCGCGACGCTGAGCTATGTCAGCAAGGACGGCGATCAGAATTTCCCCGGCACGCTGACCACGCACGTCACGTATACACTGACCAACGACGATGCCCTGCGCATCGACTACGTCGTGACCACCGACAAGGACACGGTGATCAACTTCACCAACCATTCCTACTTCAATCTTGCCGGCAACGGCTCGGGATCGGTGGCACGCCAAATGCTGCTGGTGAATGCCGACAGCTACACGCCGGCGGGCGCCGATCAAATTCCCACCGGCGAGATCGCACCGGTCGAAGGGACACCATTCGACTTTCGCCAGATGATGCCGATCGGCGCACGGCTGCACAGTTCATCCCAGCAAATGGTGTATGCGCACGGTTACGACCACAATCTCGTGCTGAACAAACGGCCGGGTGAGAACATCGGCTTCGCTGCCCGCGGCTACGATCCGGTCACCGGGCGGATTATCGACTGTTTCACAACGGAACCGGGCGTGCAGGTCTACACGGCCAATGGCCTGAATGGCTCCGTCGTTGGTTCATCGGGCACCACCTACCGGCAGACCGAGGCCTTCACGCTGGAAACGCAGCACTTCCCGGACAGCCCCAACAGGCCGAACTTCCCCAGCACGGAACTGAAACCTGGCCAGGAATTTCGCTCGACGACCATCTACCGCTTCGCCACGGATAACCCGCTGCCGCCGGTGCCACGCTAGCCGCCAAGACGATTCGGCCGCCCGCCGGTTTTGCGCTAAGATGCGCTGGCATGGATGCACTGACAGAACTCGCCTGGCGTAAAGCTCTGATGACGAGGGGCAAGGAGTGGGTCACATCCGAATTGCGGAGCCGCCCCGGGCGTGCCGATGATGTCCTGTTCGACGTGGTCTTCGAGCCACCGTACCCGACGCGCTCGTTCTGCGAGCAATGGTGTGCAGAGCAGGACAACAAGATCTTTCACCTGTCCTGGCACTCGTACGCGGCGATTGCCATGTTGATCCTGTTCGTCATCTGCACCTTGCACGCCGTCGGAAGCTGGAACGAGCATGCGCTGCTGGCCGCACACGAAAACAATGCTCCGCTGGCAGCGTCACCCGAGCGGACGGGGGGCAGCGGGTCTGATTTCTCCGTTTCGCTGCCAAAGTCGTACTCGTCCCCGGACAGCAGCAGTTCGTCCGCCAGCACCAACCCGCCGTCGCTATGCAGCTACATCACCTACGACACCACGCGCTGCCCCACTCAGCGCTGATCCGCATCATCATCATCATCACCTCGCCCGCTTCGCGGGAGAGGTCGGCGCGCAGCGCCGGGTGAGGGTGCCGCGGCAGGCACCTACGCAGTCCTTTCTTCCCTCCTCAGCAGCACAACCATCAACCCCATCGACGGCAGCGCCGCGAACATGCACAGCGCATAGAACCCGACCCACCCCAATCGCTCGGCCAGTACCCCCGACGCCCCACCAATCGTATGCACAGCAATCGCCGCCAATGAAGACAGCAGCGCATAATGCGTCGCAGTGAACTCGCGCGAGCACAGTCCCGACAGATACGTAATGAACGCCGCGTCGGCCATGCCCTGAGCGAATGCCTCGGTGGTAACCGTGCCGTACAGCACATGATGCTCGCCCGCCGACACGGCCAGCAGCAGATACATCGCCATCGCCGCCGTCTGCGCCCAGCCGGTCCGCAGCAGCGCCCGTCCGGTGCCAAGCGTCGCCACGAGCCAGCCGCCCAGCGATATGCCGGCCAGCGTGCCTGCCAGCGAGAACCACCCCGTCGCCGCGATCGCCTCCCGCGAGAACCCGAGCGCCCGATAGAACGGCGCAGTCATGATCCCGGCCATCGCCTCGCCCAGTTTGAACAGCGCGACGAACGCCAGGATCAGCCACGCGCCGCGCCGGGTCAGGAACTCGCGCAGCGGCTCGACCACCGCATGGGCCAGCCGTCCGCCCGTCCCAGCAGCCACGACGCGACGCTCCGCCGCCGGCGGCTCCGGCGCGGCGAGCGTGATCAACAGGCCGCAGCCGATCAGTGCAGCCACCCCCAGCAGCGCAGCATGCCAGCCGACATAATCAACGGCCGAGATCACGCCGGTGGTGGCGATCAGCAACGCGACCCGATAGCCCCACACATAGGCCGCCATCGCCGCGCCCTGGCGATGCGGCGCGAAAGCTTCGATGCGCCAGGCATCGACCACAATGTCCTGCGACGCCGAGCAGAACGCCACCAGCGCGCCCGCCATCAGCGACAGCACCGGCAGCCTGGCCGGTGACGAAAGCGCCAGCAGTGCCGCCGACGCAGTGAGTGCCGGCTGGATGACGGCAAGCCACCCGCGCCGCCGCCCCAGCCGCCGCAACAGCCCCGGCGGCGACGCATTGTCGAGCACGGGCGACCACAGGAACTTGAGCGAATACGCCAGCCCGATATTCGCGGTGAGCCCGATGACAGCGAGCGAAACGCCGCCCTCGGACAGCCACAGCCGCAACGTGAAGCCCGACAGCGGCAACGGCAGCCCTGCCACAAACCCATACGCCGCCATGAGCCAGAGATGTGGATTGACAACCGTCCCCCCCTCCCCTTGCGGGAGGGGGCAGCGGAAGGGGGCCCGGACACCGCCAGGCTTACGGAACGTCAGTATCCCCCCGTCCCAGCGGCCGCTGCATCCACACCACATCAACCCACCGGCCGAACTTCACCCCCACCGACCGCAGCGTCCCGACCATGTGGAACCCCAGGCTGGCATGCACGCCAATCGATCCGGTGTTCTCGGAATCCCCGATCACTGCAATCATCTGCCGCATCCCGTGGGCAGTCGCGTCCTCGATCAGCCGCGTCACCAGCGCCTTGCCGACCCCCTGCCCACGGACATCCTCCCGCACATACACGCTGTCCTCGACGCAATACCGATACGCCGACCGATCGCGGAACTGCGTGTAGTACGCGTATCCCAGAACCCCCGTCGCATCGGTTGCAACCAGCCACGACCAGCCATGTTCCGCCACCTTGGCGACGCGCTCGGCGATCTCCTCCACCGTCGGCGGCTCCTCCTCGAAGGTCCCCGCACCGTGCAGCACGTGGTGTGCATAGATCGACTGTATTTCCGGAATGTCGGCTACCGTTGCCGCCCGTATCTCCATCCTGCCTCGTCTCCCACTCAGACCGGGAGTCCAAGCACAGCCGCCGCGTCGCACGCAAACGCCAGCAATCCCCGGTCAAGGCCAGGGCCGGCCACGAGCGACAAGCCAACCGGCGCCCCGTCCACCTGCCCGGCCGGTAGCGTCACTTCCGGAAAGCCGCAGAAGCCGGCGATCGCCGTCACGCCGACAGTCGCCTGACGCACCGCGTCCTGTTCGGCCAGCGTAGCAGTCAGCAACGGCGCCGCGCATGGGCTGGTCGGATAGACCAGCACCGCACCGCCGGCCAGCAGCGGCCTGATCCGTCCCTGCAGGAGCTTTCGGAATGCCCGTCCCGGCCCGGCCACCGCCGCATCCGTCAGCTTCGCCGCGGCAAAGCGTTCCTTCACTCCCGGGCCGAGGCGCGGCTTTGTTGCCTCAATCCAGGCACCCAGGCTCGCCCACGCCTCCTCCGCCTGCACAGTGCGGAAGTGATCGAAGAAACTGTCGATCCCCTCGGGTGCCACCCGGATGCTCACCGAACGTCCGCGCAACTGCTCCAACTTGTCCAGCGCCGGGCGCAACGCTTCCGCCACCTCCGGCTGTGCGTTGATCCAGGCCTCCTCCACCCGGATCAACGGGCCTTCCACCCCTTGGCGGCCGTCTGGCAGCAACACCTCACCGACCCCCGCGAGCAGCGATGCGGTGCGCGAAAACCAGCCGACGGTATCGAAGCTGGGCGCCAGCGGACATGCGCCGGCCAGACTGAGCGCACCGTGGCTCGGCCGGACGCCGAACAGCCCGCAGTAGCTTGCCGGAATGCGCACCGACCCACCGGTGTCAGATCCCAGCGCCAGATCCGCCAGTCCTGCCGCCACCGCCGCAGCAGAGCCGCAGCTTGAGCCACCGGGGAACCGGTCCGGGGCCAGCGGATTGACCGGCGTGCCCTGCCAGACGTTCTCGCCGGTCAGGCCGTAGGCCAGTTCCTGCGTCTTGGTCTTGCCAACCAGCCTTGCTCCCGCCTGTAGCAAGCGCGGTCACCACTGGCGCGGTCGCCACCGCGGGTGGATGCGTGCTGGCCCAGTCAGGATTGCCAAACGTGGTGAAAGCGCCCGCAACATCGAACAGGTCCTTCACGGCGAAGCTCAGCCCCGACAGCCGCCCGATCCCCAGCGGCGGCCGCTCCAGCCGCGGCCCTGGCACAAAAGCCCCAACAGTATCATCAGAAGCCGCCATATGTTTTGTCCCACCCCGCCTTCCGTGTCACAAAGGGGCCGTGCCGTCTTGCCTGTCGCCGGGTCACCGGCGCCCCGGTAAGGAATTGTTTGGCAAATTGTAGTCGGTATAGGCCATACTGCCCACCGGCGTTTGGGCCGGCTATGAACTTGGTTCGACAGGAATACATCCTGGCGACATAGGCCTAAAACAGTTCGGTCCGAAAATACGGTCCGTGGGTCCGCAGATCGGACATGCCTCTGAGGAGGATCTGCTTGTGGATATGAACGACGGACACACCTCCGGACCTCCGGGGCAGGGTCCTCACTCGGTAGCCGACGCCAGCGGCCGAGCGGGTGCCGGCGCGCCGCCGTACCTCGGCCTTGTCGATGAGCCGCCCCCGCTGCACCCCAGGCTGCAGGCGATGATCATCGCCGGCCGCTATCACGGCATGGAGCTGGACCCGAACGAGTTCCGCGGCAATCCAGGCGACAATCGCCGTCCGCGGCCAACCTGTCCTCCTGGGCCCAGAACTCCGGCATGTGGGCGCGCGCCGTTCGGTTGCGCTGGCGCAACCTGATGCACTTCCAGAACACTGGCCCCGTTGTTCTGCTGTTCAACGACGGTTCGGCCGGCCTGCTGACCGGCGTCAACACCGAGCACAAGGTGGTTTTCGTCAAGGACCCGCAGCGGTCCAGCCGCCGACGCGCCAGTTCCGGTCGATGAGCTGCGCCTGAGCGAAGTGTGGTCCGGCGAGGCCATGCTGGTCCGCGCCGCCCGCGGCTACGCCGAAAATGACGCGCCGTTCTCGCTCCGTTGGCTCATCAGCCTGGTGATGAAGGAAAAGCGGTCGCTGCGCGAGATCGGCTTTGCCTCACTGGCGCTCAGCATCCTCACCATCTTCCCGCCGTTCATCGTCATGACGGTGATGGACAAGGTGATGACGCACAGCAGCTACTCCACGCTGGCGCTCGTCGGCACCATCGTCGGCATCGCGATCTTTTACGAGACGTTCCTCGGCTATGCCCGCCGGCTGATCGTGCTGGTCGTCGGCACGCGCATCGATGCTCGGCTAAATCTGCACGTGTTCAATCGCCTGCTGCGTCTGCCACTCGATTACTTCGAGCGGCATCCGGCCGGCGAAACGATGTACAAGATCAGCCAGATCCATCGCGTCCGCGAGTTCCTCACCGGCCGCATGCTGACCGCGTTCCTCGACCTGATGACGCTCTGCGTGCTGCTGCCGTTCCTGTTCTGGCTCGATGCGCCGCTCGCGTGGGTCGTAGTGGCTTGCGCGTGCGTGATCGCGATGATCATTCTCGTGTTCCTCAAGCCGCTCGCCGTGATCTACGGCCGTGTCGTCTGGGCAGAGACGCAGAAGCAGGCGGCCCTGGGCGAGACCGTGTTCGGTGTCCGTACCGTCAAGTCGCTGGCGCTGGAACCGCAGCGCAAGCAGTTGTGGGACGAGCGGATTGCCGAGGCCGGCAAATGGCGTCTCGCCTACGGCAAGCTGGGCAACTGGCCGCAGACCCTGGTCACGCCAATCGAACGCTTCATGTGGATGGGCGTGATCCTCATCGGCGTCTATTGGGCACTCAGCGACAAGACCGGTGCCGGCGCAGGCGCACTGTTCGCTTTCATGATGCTGTCACAGCGCGTCGCTCAGCCGCTGGTGCAGCTCGCCAAGCTCACCGACGAATACCAGGATGTCGCGGCCTCGATCAGCGAAGCCGCCTCGGTGTTGAACCGTCCGCTCGAAGTGGACGCCACGTCAGGCGGCATGCGGCCACGCTTTGCCGGCGCGATCAAGTTCGAGGATGTAACATTCACCTATGGCGGCACCAAGGTCCCCGCTCTGGATCGCATCACCTTCGAGATCCCCGCCGGAACCATGCTCGGCATCGTCGGCCGCTCCGGTTCCGGCAAATCCACCATCACGCGCCTCTTGCAGGGCATCAACCGAGACTATTCAGGCTTCCTGAGGATCGACAACTGCGACCTGCGCGAGATCAATCTGCGCCATCTGCGCCAAAGCTTCGGCGTCGTGTTGCAGGACAACTTCCTGTTCCGCGGCTCGATCCGCGACAACATCCTGGCAGGCCGTCCAGGTCTCACCCTGGAAGACGCGGTTCGCGCCGCGCGCCTTGCAGGCGCCGAGGAATTCATCGAGCGCATGCCGAACGGCTACGAGACCTACATCGAGGAAGGCTCGCCCAACCTGTCCGGCGGCCAGAAGCAACGATTGGCGATCGCACGTGCGCTGATCACCGATCCGCGCATTCTCATCCTCGATGAAGCGACCAGCGCGCTCGATCCGGAAAGCGAGGCATTGGTCAATGCCAACCTGCTGCGCATCGCGCGCGGCCGCACGATGGTCATCGTGTCGCACCGGCTGTCGTCACTGACCGAATGCGACCAGATCCTCGTGTTGGAGAAGGGCAAGGTGATGGATATCGCGCCGCACCGCGTCCTGCTCGAACGTTGCGCCGTCTATCGCCAGCTTTGGGCGCAGCAGAACCGCCATCTTGATAGCCAAGGTCCACGCCATGCCGCCCTTGCTCCAACTCTCGTCCAAGGCGACTAGCCCCGCCGTCCAGGACCGCGGCGATCCTGCGCTGCCGGTCATCCTGGAATTCCAGATGCCGTCCACGGCAATCACGACGGCGCAGGTGCCGCGCGCCGCGCGTGGCATAGTCTGGATCCTCGCCAGCATGCTGCTGTGCATGGTCGGCGCCCTTGGGTTCATCAAGGTCGACCGCGTCGTGACCGCGCAGGCGCGCGTCGTCTCCAAGAACCCGATCATCGTGATGCAGCCACTGGAAGCCTCGATCGTCCGCTCGATCGACGTGCACGAAGGTGAGGACGTCCATGCGGGCCAGGTACTGGCGCGGCTCGATCCCACCTTCGCCGAAGCCGATGAAGGCGCGCTCGCCGCGCAGGTCGCAACCTTGCAGGCCCAGGTCTCGCGTTTGCAGGCCGAAGCGGAAGGCCGGCCGTTCACCTACGCCGGCATCGATCCGGATCTGTCGTTGCAGGCGGCTATCTTCGGCCAACGCCAGGCCGAGTACAACTACAAGCTCGAGAACTACACGCAGAAGATCAACGGACTGGTTGCCGCCATTGCCAAGGCCAAGGCGGACGAGACCGGTTATCGGGATCGGTTGAAAGTGGCGCAGGCTGTCGAGCAGATGCGGAAAGACCTGGAACGCATGCAGGTTGGCAGCAAATTGAACACCCTCGCCGCCCAGGACACTCGCGCCGAAATGGACCGTAATCTGCAAGGCGCCATCGACCAGGAGGCCAGCTCCGAACGCGACCTCGCGGCGTTGGTCGCGGAACGCGATGGTTACGTGCAATCCTGGCACGCCGACATCTCCGACAAACTCTCCGACGCCACCGGCAAGCTGTCGGATGCACGTCAATCGCTGAACAAGGCTCAGCTTCGCCGCCAACTCGTCGTGATGCGAGCCGAGAAGGACGGAACGGTGCTGACAGTCGCCAAAGTCTCGGTCGGTTCTGTGCTGCAATCAGGCCAGCAGTTCATCACGCTCGTGCCATCCGATGCGCCACTCGAAGTCGAGGCGAATATCTCCGGCCGCGACGATGGTTTCGTGCACGTTGGTGACGAGGTCGCCCTGAAGTTCGACACCTTCCCGTTCATGCAATACGGCATGGCCTACGGCACGGTTCGAACCATCAGCGCCGACAGCTTCACCCCTCAGGATGACCAGCGGAACCCGACCAGCTCGGTGCCGATGCCCGGCAACACGAACGAACCGTATTACCGGGCCCGCATCGCCATCGACCGCAACGACTTCCGCGGCACGCCAAAGGGTTTCCACATCGCGCCCGGCATGCCCGTGACCGCCGATATCAAGGTGGGCAAGCGCTCGGTGCTGGCCTATCTGCTGGGTCGCGTGTTGCCCGTCGCATCGGAGGGCATGCGCGAACCGTGAGCACTGCGATAGCGGAAGCCTGACGCCATGGCTTTGCTCGATCGGCTGCTCAGCAGCGCCTCCCCGTCCGCCGCCCTGCGCCGTGCCGTCAGGCTGACGGAGCAGGGCAGCCTCAAGGAGGCATTCCCGCAGCTGACGCGGGCGGCGCGCGCCGGTATTGCCGAAGCCGAGTTCCGCGTCGGCCGCTGCTACCTGGAAGGTGCGGGCGTGCCGCCAAGCCGCACGGAAGGCGCCCGCTGGCTCGAGCGCGCGGCCAACCAAGGCTACGTCGAGGCGCAGACCCAGCTTGCCACGCTGTCGATCCACGGACTGCTCACCGGCTCCGCGTCCGGCCACGACACGGCTGGTTCCGCCAAGCTGTTCACAACCAACGAGGCGGCGGCACCCGACTTCGAGACCGGCCTCAAATGGGCACGCAAGGCGGCCGAGGCCGGCTCCGCCGACGGCCAGGCCGTCCTCGGCTACATCCTGACCTCCGGTCCGGAGACCCTGCGTAATCTGGCAGAGGCGGATGGCTGGTACGAGAAATCCGCCGCCGCTGGCTGCCCTGCCGGCGCGCTCGGCTATGCACTGGCGCTGGCACGCACTGCCACCGAACCGGAAAAGCAGGCTCAGGTCGCCGAACACCTTCGGCGGGCGGCCGACGCCGGCCTACCCACTGCGCTCTACCTGCTTGGCATCATGACCGAGCGTGGCCTGGGCATCCCAGCGGATCGTGCCGCCGCCATCCAATACTTTCGCCAGGCCGCGGAAAAGGGCAATCGCCCAAGCCAGGCGCGTTGGGGTATGGCGTTGATGGACGGCAACACAGTTACCGCCAATCCGATCGACGGCGAGTCGTGGCTCCGCCGCGCCGCACTGGCGGGCGACCCGGAGGCGGCGGCCGTCGTCGGTGACCTGTATGCGCGCGGCGGCAAGCTGCCGCCTAACTACGCCGAGGCCGCAATCTGGTTCCTCCGCGCAGCCGACGCCGGCCATCGCGGCGCCGCCCGCGCACTCGGCCTGTTGCATCTGACCGGTGCTGGAGTGCCACGCGACTCCGACGAGGCGGCGCGCTGGTTCCGTGTCTCGGCTGAAGCTGGGGACAGCAATGCGCGGGTCGATCTTGCGAACCTGCTACTGCAAGGTCAGGTCGGCGGCGAGGACGCCGTCCACACCCGCGAATGGTTCGAGCAGGCCGCCGCGTCCGGCGACCTCGTCGCGGCGTTCAACTTCGGCGTCTGCCTCGCCGAAGGTGTCGGTGTGGAGCGCGACGATATCAAGGCCGCCCAATGGCTGCGCCGCGCCGCCGATGGCGTCGTGAATGCGCAATACTGGTATGGACGGATGCTGATCGAGGGCCGCGGCCAGGACGCCAACCCGGAGGAAGGCCGCGCCTGGATCAAGCGGGCCGCTGACGTCGGCATGAACGAAGCCGAGGTCCTGCTGGCCGATCTGATGGTGTCCGGCCGTGGCGGGCCCAAGGATCATGCCGGCGCGCAGGCGCTGTTCGAGAAAGCTGCCGGCCGCGGCCATGTCGGTGCCATGTTCGCCTTGGGTGCGCTGTACGGCGGTGGCCACGATGTCCCAACGGATCGGACGGCCGCGCAGCGCTGGTTCCAGATGGCAGCGGAACGTGGCCACGCCTACGCTCAGATGATGCTCGGGCGTTATTTGGCACGCGGCCTCGCCGGCGAGCGCAACTTCGATCGCGCACGCATGTGGAGCGAGCGGGCATTGGCCCAGGGCCTCCAGGAAGCGCGCGCCGACCTCGCCGCCTTGCCGCCCCAGCCCGAAACTCAGCCGACCGAAGCTCAGGCCGTCAGCCACTGACCACAGCGGATACGTTGCCGGATTACGCCGCGCTCGCCCTCGAAGCGTTCGAGCGCGGCCAGGAAGCCGCGGCCGCTGGGGATCGCGCCGCAGCAAGGCTCTGGCTGGATCGAGCCTCCCGCCTCGCCCCCGCGGACAGAATGGTCACACTGGCGCTGGCGGCTGCCTGCCTCGGCCATGACGACGCCCGCGCCGCAACATTACTCAGCAAGGTCACCGCAGAACATGATGTGCGCGAGGCATGGCTCGGCTTGGCCAGTGCCCGCCTTCGCCTCAGCGATGCACCGGGTGCTGCCAAGGCCTTGGCCCAGGCCCTGCGGCGCCATGTCATTGATCCCAGTTTTACTGCCCTGTCCGACGCCATCGCCCAGGCCGCTGGCGCCGCCGGCTGGTGCGGCATGACCGGAACCGGGAAGATCGAGAAGCACCACCTCGGAGGGACCGGCATTCTCCTTGGCTTTCCGATCGACGCCGACGCTATCGCCGCGACCCTTGGCTGCGTCAATGCGGAGGGCGGTGGCCTCACCGGCTGGGCTTGGCATCCCGGCGATCCGGACACCGATCCCATGCCTGACCATCCGCCCCGCTTCCGGCCGCCATCGTCTGACCATCACGGCAAGCGATACTGCCAAGCCGATCGCCAATGGCGGCCTGCTTGCCCGTCCCCGCGGTTTCGCCATCCCGGTCGAGGCCCTGGCAGGCTTCCGCGGTCCACTCCACGTCCTGGGAAGTGACGGCAAGGACCTGCTGGGCAGCCCGCTCGATCCGCGCGCCGAACTCGACGCCAACGCTGCTGCC
Source organism: uncultured Alphaproteobacteria bacterium (assembly GCA_963733475.1). GTDB lineage: Bacteria > Pseudomonadota > Alphaproteobacteria > Acetobacterales > Acetobacteraceae > JAMXLO01. Next base: position 36,368 of record CAVTEC010000021.1, read on the forward strand.
GCCAGCCTGCTCGCCGCACGCTATCCCGCCGGCCACGCCAAGCCGAGGCCCAAAACCGCCATTCCGCCCGTGGCGCTCCCGGTCACGTTGACGGTGCCGCACATCAACCCGGCCAAATCACGCCGTCGCGCCCCGGCCGAGATCGTGATCCCCGTATATGGCGGCACCGAACGCGTGCTGGCCTGCCTCGATAGCGTCTTCGCGGCGGGCCAGAAGCCCATCGTGATCGACGATGCCTCGCCCACGCCAGAACTGGTCCGGACTCTGGACGACCTCGCCCGGCACAAACGCATTCGGCTGATCCGCAATCAGCGGAACCTCGGCTTCGCCAGCAGCGCCAATATCGGCATGCACTCGGCGCCCAAAGCCGACATCGTCCTGCTCAACAGCGACACGCTCGTCGCACCCGGCTGGTTGGAAGAGCTGCGCACGATCGCCTACAACGAGCCCGACATCGGCACTGTGACACCGCTCTCCAACGACGCGACCATCGTCAGCTATCCGAATCTCACTGGCGGCAACGACGTGCCCGACTTGGCAAGCCACGTTACGGATCGACTCGCTGGCCCGCAAAGTGAACGCCGGCACTGCCGTGGAAATCCCCGTCGGCGTTGGCTTCTGCATGTACATCAAACGCGCCTGTCTCGACGCCGTTGGCCTGTTCCGGGCCGATGTCTTCGCGCAAGGCTACGGCGAGGAGAACGACTTCTGCCTGCGCGCCCGTCATCTCGGCTGGCGCCACGTCGCCGCGCCCGGCGTGTTCGTCGCCCACGTTGGCGGCCACTCATTCGGCGGCGCGGGCCCACATCTGCGCGCCCGCAACGAGGTACTGCTGGAGCGCATGCATCCCGGCTATGCCGAACTGATCAAGGCGCACGCCACAGCCGATCCGCTGGCACCCGCGCGACGCAAGCTGGATCTCGCCCGCTGGCGCGCCGGGCGCCGTCGCGGTAGCCGCGCCATCGTGCTGATCACTCACGCCGGCGGCGGTGGCGTCGAGCGCCAGATCACGGCTTCGATCGAGCAGCACCGCACCGGGGGACATCGCTGCATCCTGCTGCGGCCATCCCGCGCGCCGGACGACCACCATTGTGTCACCGTCGGTGACGGCACGAAGCCTGGTTTCCCGAACCTGCGCTTTGCGCTGCCCAGCGAATTACCTGAACTGCGGCGGCTGCTGATGGCCGAACGCCCGCTCGCGGCCGAACTGCATCATTTGGTCGGACACCATCCAGCTGTCGCCGAATTCGTCACTGGTCTCGGCGTGCCATACGACGTGCATGTGCATGATTCCGCTTGGTTGTGCGCGCGTGTTGCTCTGGTCGGCCCAACCCAGCGTTATTGCGGTGAACCCAAGGTCTCCGCATGCGAGGCCTGCGTTGCCGACGCTGGCAACCTGATCGAGGAGGAGATCTCGGTTGCCACGCTGCGCCGGCGCTCGGCCCGCATCTTCGCCGGCGCCCGACAGGTCTTCACGCCATCTGAAGATGCCGCCGCACGGATCCGACGGCATTTCCCGGCGATCCGTCCAATCGCGCGGCCGCATGAGGATGATGCTTCGATCCCCCCGCCGCATCCGGTTCCACGGCGCAGCAAAAGCAGGGTCTGCGTCATCGGCGCCATCGGTATCCACAAGGGCTATCAGGTCGTGTTGGACTGCGCACGGGATGCCGCCGAACGCGGGTTACCGCTCGAGTTTGTCGTGGTCGGACACACAATTGACGACAAAAGGCTGATGGCGACCGGTCGTGTTTTCGTGACCGGCGAGTTCGTGCCCGAGGAAGCTGTGACCTTGATCAAGGCCCAGGAACCAACCCTCGCCCTGCTGCCCTCGATCTTTCCCGAGACCTGGTGCCTTTCCCTCGGCGATGCCTGGCGCGCCGGTCTGAACGTCGCGGCGTTCGATATTGGCGCGCAGGCCGAGCGCATCCGGCGCACTGGCCGCGGCTTCCTGATGCCGCTTGGACTGTCCCCGTCGGCAGTGAACAACGCGCTCGTTGCGGCTTCAGGCTTGTCGGTGAAGGAATGATTTTGCTACAGCCTGATAGGTTTTGCTGTGCTCAACCCATCCTATGCCCTGACACGGTCACACGTCCTGGTAGGATGGGTTGAGCACAGCGAAACCCATCGTTCTCTGGTAACGCCGCAAATCGTACTCGACACAAGCAAACCAAATAGCGAGACCCTGCATGTCTGAAGCTGGAACAGCCAATGCCAACCCGCCTGTGGCACCGGGCGCGAACCGTGTGACCGAACTGAAGGTCTCGGGCCATCTGATGACGCTGGATACCGGCCTGTTCTGCGTGTTCCAGGCACCGGTGCCAGCGGCAAACGATAAATCCGGTTTGCCGGCAGTGCGCATCTCGCTGCCGCCAGGCGCACCCGATCGGGCAGATATCCTGAGCATCAGCACATTCCGCAACGACGGCTGGCTCGACGGCAAGGACGGCGCGGCGCTGGTCCGGGTCGGCAAAGGCCCGATGCAGGTGCTCGTGACAGTCTATCAGGCGCCCACAGCGCCGCCGGAAACGGCCCCTCGCCTCCAAGTCATGCGTCTCGGACCGGAACAGGCGGGCGACGCACGGATTGCCGCCGCACAGGCCGGCGTGCCCTTGCTGTCAGCCGAGGCGGCCGACGTGGTGATCCATGTGCAACGCACGGGCGATCAGGCCTCGCGCTTCAACGAATGGGCAGGCACGCGTAACAGCCGCCAATGGATCGAGGGCTTTAGCCTCACACCGCATGACGACATCAAGCTCGAGGACATCGAGTATCAGGCCGTGCTTGGTCGCGGCTGGCTTTCGCCATGGATCGAGGGCGGCAAGTTCTGTGGCAGCCGCGGCATGGCGTTGCCGTTGCTTGGCTTGAAGGTCCGCCTCAAGGGTGCAGCCGCGAAGAGCCACGAATGCAGCTACTCGGCCAGTTTCGTGGACGGCAGTTTCGTCGGCCCTGTGCCGGGTGGCGAGACCTGCGAAGCAGAGAGCCTCGCGGCGCTGGAAGCGTTCCAGATCATGGTTCGTCCGCGTGGCGGTGCCGCGGCGGCGAAACCGGCTACGCCGAAGCCAACCGCGAAGCGCGCAGCGCCAAAGAAAGCCGCGCGCTGACCCGATCGGGCTCGCCACATTCCCATCGCCAGCCCAAGATCGCGGCGTGAAGTATCTATTCGTGCACCAGAACTTTCCTGGCCAGTACCTGCATATCGTGCAGCATCTGGCAGCAACGAAGAAACACGACATCGTCTTTCTGAGTGAGCCAAACCAGAACCGCATCAACGGCGTGCGTACCATTCCCTATCCGAAGCCCAGCCCGCCCGCCGCGGAAGCTCATATCGCGACACGCGAACTCGATGCCGCTGTGCGCCGCGCCGAGTTGGTGCAAGCTACCGGGATGAACCTCAAGGCTCTTGGCTTCGAGCCGGACATCATCGTTGGTCATCACGGCTGGGGCGAACTGTTGAATCTTTGCGACGTATGGCCAGGCGTACCGATACTTGGCTATTTCGAATTCTTCTATCGGATCAACGAGACCGATGTCGGATTCGATCCGGAGTTTCCCACACCTGCCACCGACTATGCCCGCATCCGGGCAAAAAACGGCGTCAATCTACTGGCCCTGAGCCTCGGACAGCACGGCCAGACACCGACCCAATGGCAGCATTCCACCTACCCCCAATGGGCCCAGCGATTGATGACACTGCTGCCCGAGGGCGCGAATCTGGATGTGTGCAAGCCGAACCCGCGGGCGCGGCGGCGCAGCCTCACCATCGGCGACATGACGATCAGGCCAACCGACAAGCTGGTCACCTATGTCTCGCGTGACCTGGAACCATATCGTGGCTTCCACACCATGATGCGCGCGATTCCGCATCTGCTACGCGCACGCAACGATATACGCATCGTGATGGTTGGCGCCGACGGGATCAGCTACGGCGCTCCGCCTAGAAAGGGGACATGGCGCGAGACCATGTTGGCCGAACTCGGCGACTTTATCGATCCCAACCGGGTCTCGTTTCCAGGTAAGATCGAATACAAGACCTACGTCTCGATGTTGCAGCGTTCCGATGCGCATGTTTATCTGACCTACCCCTTCGTCGCGTCCTGGTCACTGCGCGAAGCGCTGGCCACCGGTTGCTTCGTCGTCGGCAGCGACACCCAACCGGTGCAAGAATTCATCACACATGAGGACAATGGCCTGCTGGTATCGTTCTTCGACCCCAAGGGCCTCGCGGACGCCGTTTTACGCGGCATCGAGGACACCGCCCTGTCGCGCCGTCTGCGCGAGAATGCCCGCAAGTTTGCCGAAAAGAACCTGGCGATGCAGGATTATCTGGCCGCCTATGACGCACTGATCGCGAAGCTGGTCGGGAGCTGATGACAGGATGCCAGACGCTGACCGAATCCTGACGACGCATGTCGGCAGCCTGCCTCGGCCGCATGATCTGCTGGATATGATGAAAGCGGCATGGCAGGGCAAGCCGTTGACGAGGCCAGGTATCGAACGCGCGTGCGCGACGCCGTGGCCGAATGCGTGCGCAATCAGGCGCAATGCGGCATCGACATTGTATGTGACGGTGAGCAGTCGAAGCCTGGCTTCTTTACCTATGTGCGCGAACGCCTCGACGGTTTCGAGGGCCGGCCGCAGCAGCCTCGCACGACGTTTGCCGCGGAAGTGGCCGCTTTTCCCGAATACTATGCCGAGTATTTCAAGGCCGCGATGACAGGTGGCGCAGTGGCCCCGGTCGTGCCGTTGGTCTGCACAAGCCCGGTTCGGTATCGCGGCAGCGCGGCATTGCAGCGCGACATCGGCAACCTGAAAGCTGCGCTCGTTGGCGTGCCCCATGTTGCCGCCTTCATGCCGGCGGTGGCGCCAAGCGGTGTCGGCGAGAACGAATACTACAACACTGACGAAGCCTTCTTCCACGCCGTCGGCGAAGCCTTGCACGCGGAATACCGGGCGATCATCGATGCGGGCTTTGTCCTGCAGATCGATGATCCCTTCCTGTCCGATCTGTTCGGCGATCCGTCTTTCGATGCAAAGCAGCGTGCTGTGCGAGCGGAGATTTATGTCGCGGCCCTTAATGCAAGCCTGCGCGGGCTGCCAGTCGAGCGGGTACGCTATCACACCTGCTACGGCATCAACCACGGCCCCCGTATCCACGAAGCGGCGCTGGTGGACGTCATTGGCTACATGCTGCAGGTGAATGCGGGTGCGTATAGCTTCGAGGCAGCGAACCCGCGGCATGAACATGAGTATCATCTGTGGGAAACGGTGAAGCTGCCGGAAGGAAAGGCGCTGATCCCGGGAGTGATCACGCACTCGTCCAATATCGTCGAACATCCAGAATGGATCGCTGAACGCTTGGTACGGTTCGCGCGGCTTGTCGGACGGGAAAATGTAATCGCTGGAGCGGATTGCGGGTTCTCGTCGCAGGCCACCTACCACACCGAAGTGCACCCCACGGTCATCTGGGCAAAGTTCGAGGCGCTCAGGGATGGGGCACGCATCGCTAGCAATCAGCTTTGGCGATAAGAACGAATAATACCCCTACTCATTGAGCGCGACCCATTCGCTCCAACCGTCATGGCCGGATTAACCCCGGCCATGCCTACAGGGCGACAGATGAAGTATAACACGGATTACACAAATTCGAGCACGGATTACACAGAATATACTTAAGCACAGCTCCGCGTAATCCGTGCTCGAATCTGTGAAATCCGTGTTATTGTTTTTATCTAACCGCGGCTCAATTCATCCAATAGCGTGTTCTCAGTCAGTATTTGCGGCAGCACGGCAGGCTCCCCATGCGGCGGATAATAAACATAAAGCGGCACACCATCCCGCCCGTTCTCGCGCAGATAATTGGTGATCTGCGGATCCTGCCGCGTCCAATCGCCCTTCATGTAGGCCACATGATGGTCGGCAAATGCATGCCGCACGGCATCGGTGTCGATCGCCACACGCTCATTCACCAGACATGTGACACACCAGGCAGCAGTCATGTCCACGAACACCGGCCGCCCTTCGGCGCGCAGTGCAGCCAGCCGTGCGGCACTGAACGGTTCGGCGCCCGACGCCGCTGCCTGTTGCGCCACTGATGGTGCCACAGCGATCCCGCTCAGCACGGCCAAGGCCGCCAGACCTGCCGCCGCGGCCGCCGATTGACCGATGCGCCGTCCTCGATCGGCTGAGCCCTGTGTGATCCCCAGTACCCAGCCGGCGAAGCCCAGCAGCACCAGTCCGGCCGTCGTCGCCAGCACCCCGGTCGAGCCGGCTTCCTGGCTGATCACCCACACCAGCCAGGCGCTTGCGCCGTACATCGGAAAGGCCAGCGCCTGGCGCAGTATCTCCATCCAGCGACCAGGCTTGGGCGTCACACGGCCCAACGTCGGGACGGTTGCCAGCAGCACGTACGGCGCGGCCAACCCTAGCCCCATCGCCACGAACACCAGCATCGTCACACCAGGCGGTTCGGCGAGCCCAGCGGCAATCGCCACGCCCATGAACGGCGCCGTGCACGGCGTCGCCACGACGACTGCCAGAAGGCCCGTAAAGAAACTGCCGAGATAACCTGGGCGGGTCGTCAACCCATGGCCCGTGCGCGCCAAACCGCTACCGATCTCATATACGCCCGACAAATTCAGCCCGACGGCAAACAACAACCAGGCCATCCCAGCGACAAACACCGGCGACTGGAACTGGAACCCCCAGCCCGCCGCCGAACCGGCAGCGCGCGCGGCAAGCAACGCGGCACCCAACCCAATGAAGGCAACCAGCACCCCAGCCGTGTAAGCGCCCGCTTGCCAGCGCGCCTTGTTGCGGGGCGCACCGGCCAACCCTACTACCTTCAGAGCCAGCACCGGGAATACACACGGCATCAGGTTCAGGATCAGCCCACCCGCAAAGGCCAGTATCAGCATGCGCTGCAGCCCCATCGAGGGCGGAGGCGGCGGTACGGAACCCTGTTCGGCGTTCAGCGCCACGTCGGTCTCCAACCCGCTGCGGTCGCGCACTGAAAGAATGCCCGACAGCGGACCGTCGGGCTGGAACGCCTTGCCTGGCCGCAGCGAGAGGGTGAAGCCGCCATTCCAGACGGTCAGTAGCTGCGCCGCATTGTCGCGGATCGAGCCTGGCGCATCGGGAATGAACCAGGCATCGACCACCGTTGTAGGTGTCAGCTCCGGCCCTTGCACCAGCAGCGTCCCATCCTTGCCGATCACCGCCTGCCACGGCGACGGCCGCGGCAGTTCTCGCACCAGCGCCGCGAACAAAGGCGCCTGAGCCGATGGCTGCGCGATACCCGCGGGAAGGTTCAGCGTGAAATCACCTTCCTCCGGGACACAGATGTCGTGGCACACCAGCCATTCGGCATGCGCCTTCACCACCGTCTCGCCGCTGGCCGGCGGCGTTATCGTCACCGGCAGCAGCAGATCGCCTGTATAGGCGTACGTCATCAGCGGCCCTTCGGCGATGCGGCGAGGTACGGGCCATTCGATTGCTCCAGCCGAACCACCATTCGGTAAGGTCAGTTGCAGATCTGGCGCTACGCCAGCATCGCCAGGGTTCTGCCAATACGTATGCCAGCCGGGCGCCAGACGCAGCTGCAAGCCCACACGGAACGCTTGGCCGGCTACGACGCTGTCCACATCGGACACCAGCGACGCAGTGTCATGCGGGCTGATGACCCGGTTGCTTTCCATCGCTCTCGCGGGAACCGTCCACCACGCGAGCAGGCAGAGCAGACTGGCACTCAGCAGCCGTGGCATTGATGTCCCCGAACAACGGAATTCATGCGCATATGGGGAGAATGCTCCCGACGAACAGCATACTGCCAGACCTGCCGGTCCGCGATGCCCTTCCCGCGCTGCTGGGCACCCTGGCCGCCGCAGGCCGCAACGCCATCCTCGTGGCGCCACCGGGTGCCGGCAAGACGACGCTGGTGCCGCTGGCGTTGCTGGGCGCACCGTGGCGCGGCGATCAGCGCATCCTCATGCTGGAGCCGCGGCGGCTGGCGACACGCGCGGCCGCCTCCCGCATGGCGCAGTTGCGCGGCGAGGCCGTCGGCAACGTCGTCGGCTTCCGCACGCGCCTGGAAGCATCGGTTTCCCCGGCTACCCTGATCGAGGTGGTGACCGAAGGCCTGCTGGTCCGCCGCCTGCAATCCGACCCGACACTGGAAGGCGTCGCCGCCGTCATCCTCGACGAAGTGCACGAGCGGTCGCTGGAAAGCGACCTGGCTCTGGCGCTCTGCCTCGACCTGCAACGCGTACTGCGTCCGGAGTTGCGGCTGATTGCCATGTCGGCCACCGCGGACGGCGCCCGCCTCGCCGGACTGATGGATGCCGAGGTGATCGAAAGCACGGGCCGCATGTTCCCGGTTACGGTGAACCACGCCCCGCGCGATATCCCCGGTCCACGCGAATTGCCGGACGCAATGGCCCGCTCGGTGCGAGCAGCTTTGGTGGACCACGACGGCGACATCCTGGCCTTCCTGCCGGGCATGGCGGAAATCCGCCGCACCCAGGCCCTGCTGGAAGGCTGCGGCGCCTTGGTCCTGCCGCTGCACGGCGACCTCCCGCCGGCAGAACAGGACCGCGCGCTGCGACCGGCCGAATCGAGGCGGGTCGTTTTGGCGACCTCGATCGCTGAAACATCGCTGACGGTGCCCGGCGTGCGGATCGTGGTGGACGGTGGCTGGCGGCGGACGCCACGGCTCGATCCCTCCACCGGCCTGACACGCCTGACCACGGTGCGGATATCCCGTGCCGCTGCCGAGCAACGTGCAGGCCGCGCCGGCCGCGAGGCACCAGGCGCCGCCATCCGCCTGTGGTCAACGGCGCTGCACCGCGGCTTATCCGAGTACGACCGCCCGGAAATCCTGGAAGCAGAATTGTCGGGCCTGGCCCTGGATTGCGCCGCGTGGGGCACGCCGCCAGCCGCTCTGCCGTTCCTCGATCCGCCGCCGGCGGGCGGACTGGCCGCGGCTACCGCACTGCTGAGAGACCTTGGCGCCCTCGATTCGCAAGGCCGGATCACCGATGCAGGCCGGCGAATGGCAATGCTTGGCGCGCATCCGCGCCTGGCGGCCATGATGCGCGCAGCGGCCTCGCCCGAGGAAGCGGCGCTCGCCGCCACCATCGCCGCCCTTTTGGAAGAACGCGATCCGCTGCGCAGCCCGGACGCGCCGGCCGACATCACGTTACGCCTCGCCGCTATCGCTGACGGCGACCCGGATGCGGACCGTGGCGCGCTGGCGCGAATCCGCCGGATCGCCTCGCAGTATTGCCGCCGGCTGCGGACAAACGCCACGCCTGATGGCGATGCCGGCAAACTGCTTGCCGCCGCCTTCCCAGACCGGATCGCGCAGCGCCGTGGCGAGCCGGGCAGCTTCCGTCTGACCGGCGGTGGCGGTGCCCGCCTACCACGCACCGATCCGCTCGCGACAGCACCGCTGCTTGCTGTGGGTGCGCTGGAACTGAAAGCCTCGGCCCGCATTCGTCTGGCAGCGCCGCTGGACCCGGCGACACTGCCCGAGGATCGCATCACCGAACAGGTCGAAACCAGCTTCGATCCTGCCTCCGGCGCAGTGCTGGCGCGGCGGAGACGCCGCTTCGGCGCACTGGTGCTAAGCGACCGCACCGAGCCGGTTCCTCCAGCCGAGATCGCCGCTGCCCTCGCCAGCGCCGTTGCCGCCCAGGGCCTGCGCCCGCTGCCCTGGACCGATGCTACGCGGCAACTGCAAGCGCGCGCCGTCCTGATGCGGCCGATCGAGCTGGAACAGGCTTGGCCCGACCTTTCGGACAGCGCGCTGATTGCCAACGTCCAAACCTGGCTGACACCGCACCTGGTCGGCATGTCCCGTCTCTCCGACCTGGCACGGCTGGACCTGATGGCAATCCTTCGTGGCCTGCTGCCATGGCCACTTGGCCAGCGCCTGGATGAGATGCTGCCCGCGCATGTCGCCCTGCCCAACGGACGCGCGCCAATCGACTACACCGAGCCGGTGCCAATCGCGTCGGCGCGCGCACAGGCATTCTACGGCCTGGCCACCACGCCCACTTTGGCGAATGGCCGCATTCAACTGCGCTTGGCGTTGCTGTCGCCGGCTGGCCGTCCCGCCGCGATCACCGCCGACCTGGCCAACTTCTGGCGATCCGGCTGGGCCGACATGCGGCGCGACATGCGGGGCCGCTACCCGAAGCACAACTGGCCCGAGGACCCATCGCGATAGCGAACGCGAGGGGCCGGTTGCATTGGCTCGGAATTCTACTAGCTTGTGCACAAGATCAATAGTGCGCAAACATGCCATTTCTCTCTGTTAGAGTTCCCGAAGACACTCGGAATCGCATCAAAGCAATCGCCGCCGCACGTGGCGAGAAGCTGCAAGACCTCGTCGGCGCCCTCATCGATCGCTTCCTTGAGGAAGCCGAACGCAGGCCGCCCGAACTTTCCGAGGTCCTCCGCACTCTGCGGACCCATGAAGACAAATTCCGACAGCAAGGCGTCGCTGCATTATGGGTGTTCGGCTCCGCCGCCAGGGGAGAGGCCAGGCCCGATAGCGATATCGATCTCCTGGTCGATTTCGCTCCGGATGCCAGACCGACGCTGCTGACCATAAGCGCGCTACAAGACGATATAGCCGAGATTCTCGGCCGCCCGGTTGATCTTGGCGAGCGAAGTGCCCTGAAGCCTCATCTGATCCAAGCGGTCGCTCGCGACATGGTCAGTATCTTCTGATGGCCCCACCCAGCATCATGGAACGCCTGCGTGATATCCGCGAAGCAGCCGCTGAACTGCGCGACATCGTGTCCGACATGGACACCGATACGTTCCATGCTCTCCCGCACGCAGATCGTCTCGCTTATCGCGCGGTCAAGAACGCGCTTGCCGAGCTCGGCGAGGCGATAAAGGCGATACCGGCCGAGATCCGCAATCGACACAGCAACATTGACTGGAAGGGATTTGCCGGGCTTCGCGATCTGATGGCGCATCAGTATTTCGGCATTGATACGAGCCGCCTGTTGCCCGTGGTCAAGGACGAAATCCCAGCGCTTCTGGTTGTTGTCGAGGTGGAACTGAAGCGCGCCACCGAAAAGTCCTGACCTATTTCTCCCCCTCGGTCAGCCCTGCCACGAACCAGCGCTGCATCAGCACCACCACCACGATCGGCGGCAGCAACGCCAGCACCGCGGTTGCCATCACGGCACTCCAATCCGTCTGCGTCTCCACCCCGATCATCTTGACGATGCCGATGACGATGGTGTCGAGCCCAGGATCGGTCGCCACCAACAGCGGCCACAGATACTGGTTCCATCCATAGACAAACAGGATGACGAACAACGCCGCGATGTTCGCGGCAGACACCGGGATCAGGATGTCGCGCAGAAAACGCAATGGTCCCGCCCCGTCGATGCGTGCAGCCTCCACCAGCTCATCGGGGATTGCCACGAACACCTGGCGGAACAGCAGCGTCGCCGTCGCCGACGCAATCAGCGGCACCGTCAATCCAGTGAAACTGTTGATCAGCCCAAAGTCCGACATCACCGCGTAGGTCGGGATGATGCGCACTTCGACCGGCAACATCAGCGTGATGAAGATCACCCAGAACGCCGTGCGCCGGAACGGAAACCGGAAAAACACGATGGCGTAAGCCGACAGGATCGAAATAACGATCTTGCCGCCAGCAATGCCAAGCGCCATGCCGCCAGAAACCAGCAGCATGTGCCACACCGGCTCCGTGCCCATCGTGCCTTGCGTCATCACCCGCGCGTAAGCCGAGAAGTCCGCACTCGGCAGCAGCGACAGGTCACCGCGCGTGATCGCACCGGAGTCCTGCGTGGACCCCGCAATCACCAGCCAGACCGGCAACGCAAACAGCAGCACGCCAAGCCCCAGCACGCAGTGCGCCACCCAATCAACGCGCCCACGAAATCCCTCTCCCGCTTCGCGGGGAGGGCTGGGGTGGGGGTGCTGCCCGCGGCACTCATGCCTCTGTGCGCCTACCCATAAACCGGAACTGGATCGAGGTCAGCGCGATAACTCCCGCCATCAACACCACCGACTGCGCCGACGACGACCCCAGATCCAGATTGACGACACCATCGCGGTACACCTTGATTACCAGCGTCTCGGTGTCTTTCCCCGGCCCACCATGCGTCAGCGCATAGATCGTGCCGAACGTGTCAAACGCCGCGTAGACCAGGTTTACCACCAGGAGGAAAAAAGTCGTCGGAGCCAGCAGCGGAAAGGTAATCGTGCGAAACCGATGCCAGCCTTTCGCGCCATCCATTCGCGCCGCCTCGGTGACCGCGCGCGGGATCGACTGCAATCCCGCCAGGAAAAAGATGAAGTTATAGCTCACCTGCTTCCATGCGCTCGCCGCGACCACCATGAACAGCGCTTGCCCGCCATTGATCGTGTAGTCCCAAGGAACGCCGTGCGCGTTCAGCCACCGTCCCAGCAACCCAACCTGCGGATTCAGCATGAACAGCCACAACACGGCGGAAATCGCCGGAGCGATCGCATAAGGCCAGATCAACAGAGTTCGATAGATCGCCCGCCCGCGAATCTCGCGATCGGCAAACACCGCGAGCAGCAGCGCTACACTCATCGCCAGCACACTGACCGCGGCGCAGAAGATCACCGTGCGGATAATCGAGGCGATATACAGTGGGTCGCCGAACAGATCGGCAAAATTATCCAGCCCAACGAACACCGAGCCCAGCCCGAACGGATCCTCGCGCGTCAGGCTCGACCAGATCGCTTCACCCGCAGGCCAGAGGAAGAAAAATACCGTCAGCAAGAGCTGCGGCAGCACGAGCGCGATCGGCAGGAACCACCCCTCGAAGACGGTGCGCCGATCCATTACCTAGGCCGGCGAAGGACCCCCCTCTCCCGCGAAGCGGGGGAGGGTAGGGAGGGGGTGCGGCTCACGTCTTCACCGACTTCTCAAATTCCCGCAGCACCTTGTTGCCACGACTGACCGCGCTGTCCATCGCCTCCTGTGCAGTCTGCCCGCCCTGGAACGCCTTCTCCATCTCTTCGTAGATGATGTTGCGGATCTCCACCAACCGCCCCAGCCGCAGCCCGCGCGAGTTATTCGTCACCGTCCCGCGCGTGAGTTGCTTCACCGGCAGATCCGCACCTGGGTTCTTGTCGTAAAACCCCTGCTTCTGCGACAGCTCGAATCCGCCAAACGTCACCGGCACATAACCGGTGTGCTGATGCCAATACGCGTCATTGTCCGGCTTACCGAGGAATTGGAGGAACGTGGCCACCGCCTTGTATTCCGCCGCCGTCCGGTTCGGTGCCGTCATCGTCCACAAGCTTGCGCCGCCGATAATAGAGTTCAGCGGCGACTTGATTATCTCAGGATCATACGGCAGGTACGCCTCGCCCCAATCGAACTTGGCGCTCTTCACCATATCGCCGCGCATGCCCGACGAGTTGAAGTGGATGCCGGCCTTCCCCGACACCAGCAACTGATCCGGCTGATTGTCGCGCCCGGCATATTTGAACGTGCCGTCCTTCGACATGTCCACCAGCCGCTGCATCTGCTTCACATGCGGCTTGCTGCTGATCTGCAGCGTCGTGTTCAGGCCATCGAATCCATCAGCCTCACTGGCGAACGGAATGTTGTGCAACGCGCTGTACTGCTCGAGCTGAATCCAGCTCAGCCACGAGCTGGTCATCGGAATTTCCGCGGCGTCCTTGGACTTGATCGCCTGCGCCGCCTTCACCACGGCTTCCCACGTTGCCGGGGGATTGTCCGGATCAAGTCCCGCCTTGCGGAATGCATCCTTGCTGTACCACATCACGGCAGTGGACGAGTTGAACGGCATCGACGCCATCCGCCCGTCCGCCAGACTGTAATAGCCCCGCACCGCCGGTATATACGCCTTGGGATCGATCGCGACGCCGGTCTCCTTGGCCAGCTCCCACACCTGCTTGGTCGCCTTGCCAGCGGCCAGCATCGATCCGGTGCCCACTTCGAAAATCTGCGCGAGGTGCGGCGCCTGCCCGGCACGGAACGCCGCGATCGTCGCGGTCAGCACGTCGGAGTAGCCACCCTTGTAGATGGCGGTCACCTCGATCGCGTCCTGGCTCTGGTTGAACGCATCCACCTGATGGTTCACCTGCTCGCCGAGCGCCGCGGTCATCGCGTGCCACCAGACGATCTTGGTTTTCTCCGCCGCGCGCGGAATTGCTGGCACCGCGGCCATGGCGGCCGTGCCGACGAGCAGTGTGCGACGCTTCATTTGGCTCCCCCCTTCCGGTTCGGGCGTGGGTAACGACACCCTGTTGCCGTTCTATTACGCCATGATGACGCTTCGATGAAGGGAGGCCAAAAGCCGCCTATTTGACGGGTGCGCCCATGTCTTCGGCGACCTTGGCAAGTTTGACGTGGGTGAACGTCCACAGGTCTTGGGTCCAACGGGATTGCTGCCCGGTCGCAGGCACGGTCAAAGCCACGCAGCTATGCCGCCTGGATGCTTGCGATGAATTCGCGAACGTCACCGCTGAGCTGCCCTGCCTGTCGCGACAACCGGCCCGCCGCATCCTGCACCTCCTCGGCGGATTTGCCGGCTTCACTCGCGCCCTTGCCGACTTCGACGATGGCGTGCGTGATCGATTGTGTGCCGCTGGAGACGTGCTGCACGTTCTGAGCGATTTCCTGGGTCGCTGCACCTTGTTGCTCGACCGACGATGCGATCGAGGTGGCGAGCTCGGTGAACTGGCGTATTGTCGCGCCGATGGATTGGATGGCCGCGACCGTGTCGCTGGTCGCGCCCTGCATCGCGGAAGACACATTGTCAGAAACTCAGCGGCGTCTCGATCACCGGCGTCCAGCGCGCGTCCTTCACCACTGACAGGAATGACTGGTTCGACGCATGATGATCCGTCGGACTCAGCGACAGCGGCGGTCCATCGAAGATATCGCGCCAGTCCTTCATGCTATCCATCGCCGCGACGAAGCTGTCCGTCGTCAGATCGCGTCCGGCCTTCTCCAGCGCCGCAATGGTGAACTGTGCAGCGGTATACCCGGCCTCGCCCAGGTAATTCACATCAAACCCGTACGTGCTCTTGAACTTCGTGGCGAAAGCGTGCACCGCTGGCCGCGTGTCGTCTGGATAGCGATACGGCGCCGGCGACATCGAATAGAACCCTTCCGCGGGCCCACCCGGCGCTTCCGCGACCGCAGTCGAATAAGTGGCGAAGTTGCCCATGAAGATCGGGCTCCATCCCATCTTGTGTGCGGTCTGCAGGATCAGCACGGTGTCCTTCACGATGCTGCCCAGCACAACCAGTTCGCAACCGGCATCGTGCAGCTTGGCAACCGCACCGTTGAAGTCGGTATCCGTCGGCTTGTGGCCGGTCGTTCCGCCCATCTTCAGCCCCATGGCCTCAACCTGCGCCTGCGCGCCGGCGAGAACGTCGCGGCCATAATCGGTGTCCTGGTACATTGCGCCGACGACCTTGATGCCCTTCGTCGAGGCGAAATGCTTCACACCCGCGCGCATCTGGTCATAGTACGAAGCGTACTGCCCGAATTTGTATTTGTTGAATGGCTCGTACATCGAGCGCGCGCACGTCGTCGGGAAGACGTTCGGCACATCCTTTTCGAACATCATTGGCATAACTGCGTCATTCATCGGCGTACCGCCGTTGCCGATGGCGAAGAAGATGCCGTCGCGATTCAGGAGCTTATTTATGGCCTGCACCGCCTTTGGCACGGTATATTCGTTGTCCTCGACGATGTAGCGGATCTTGCGGCCGTGGATGCCGCCCTTGGCGTTGATCTCGTCATACGCCAAGCGCATCCCATCGGCATTATTGACGCCCTGCACCGCGGTGACGCCCGACAGATCGGCCATCGAGCCAACCAGGATCTCTGTATCGGTAACGCCTCGCTGGGCAGCACGCGCAATGGCTGGTGCGAACAGCACGCTGGCAGTCCCCAGTATCATCCCGCGACGCGTGAATGACGTTGATTTCGTCATGATTTCCTCCCCTGTATTCCGGGAAGCATGACCCCGCCGGCTGGGGATTGCAAGAAAGTTCGCATCGCAAATAAATGCGAATGCCTCCAAATAACGCAAAATATTGCCGAATATACTTTTGCGTTATTTGCGTTTTTGCGGTTCATTCTTCTTCAGGCTGCCAGTAAAGACCTCCTACTGGACAGGAACTCTTCCACCGCCGCCGCCAGCCTGTCGCATTCCGCATCGCCGATCGGCAGGCACATCGCGAACATGCCGCGACGCGCCAGCCAGATGCCCTGCGCCAGCATATCGAAGAAGAACAGCTCCTTCAGCTTCTGATCGCCCTTCGCCGCATCCGCCGGCGATCGCACCGGCTCGCGTGTGAAATGCACCGCGAACATCGACCCGATGCCAGTGAACTGCATCGGCGCGTCATGTTTGCGGCACAGCGCATTCAGCCGCTCGCGCAGAGCATCGCCGCGAGCATTCAGCGCGTGTGCCGCCTCTGGTGTATAAACCTCCGTCAATCCCGCCAGCCCCGCCGACATCGTCAGCACGTTGTTGTTGAACGTGCCGGCGTGCGGCAACGCATTGGGCCGACGCGGATCGAACAGGTCCATGATCTCCGCCCGTCCGCCGAACGCACCAAACGACATGCCACCGCCGATGTATTTGCCGAACGTCGTCAGGTCCGGCTTGACGCCGCGCATCTGCTGCAAGCCGCCAGGCGACAAACGCGACGTCATCACCTCATCCAGGATCAGCAGCGCGCCCACTTTGGTGGTGGCCTCCCGCAGCATGGCCAGGAACTCCGGCGAGGCGGCAATGCACCCGCCGCCGCCCATCATCGGCTCCAGGATCACCAGCGCGAGTTCCGAAGCATGTTGGTCGATCAGCGTTCGCGCGCCATCGATGTCGTTATATGGCGCCATCAGATAATCGAACGGCGCGTTGATCGGTGAACCACCGCCCGCGAAGCCGAACACCGCGCCATGATAGCCGCCGTTGAACACCATCACCTTCGGCCGCCTGGTGTAGATACGGCCGACGGAGATCGCCAGCAGGTTCGCCTCGGTGCCAGAATTGGTGAACCGAACGCGTTCCAGTCCGAACCGCTCGCAGACCGCACGGGCAAACTTCGCCTCGATCAGGTTGGTGCCGCCGAAATTGATACCGGCATCCAAAGCGCGATCGACGGCGGCGCGGATCACCGGGTTCGAGTGGCCGTAGATACCAGCGGTATATTCGCCCAGGAAGTCGATGTATTCGGCGCCGTCCAGGTCCCACAGCCGGCATCCGTCGCCCCGCGCTATTCCCAGCGGAAACGGCGCGTAGTGCAGGACGGTGCGCGTATTGCCGCCGGGCATCACCGCGGTCGCTTCGACGAAGCGGGCGAGGCTGTTCGGATTGCGCTCGATATACGCTTCTTTCGCCTCGGCCAGCGCGGTGTCGATATCGGCGTTGCGCAGTTCCGTTTCGCTCATCGGGGCCTCCGTTTGTCGGCGCCAGTCTCATCAGATGATCGTGCGGAACGCAAGGAAAGGAAGGGTCCACACGGAGAACACAGGAGGACCCACGGAGATCCACAGAGAAATGAATGATTGCGGCCCGCTTCAGCGCGCAGCGCACCAAAACAAATCCTCAGTGGCTCTCCGTGTTTTTCGTGTGAACCCTTCCTTGCACCCCCCAATCCACCGTTCTACATCCGAAGCCGCACCAGCATGGGGAAGGGCCAGACCGTATGGACCTGAAGGAACACATCCGCGGCATTCCGGATTTTCCCAAACCCGGCATCCTCTTCTACGACATCTCCACGCTGCTGCGGGATGCTGACGCGTGGCAGGTGGCGATGGGCCGCATGGCTCGCGGCGTGCGCGCTTATCAGCCTGATCTCCTCGCCGGCGTTGAAAGCCGCGGCTTCCTGATCGCCGCGCCGCTCGCGCTGAAGCTCGGCTGTGGCTTCATCATGCTGCGCAAGCGCAACAAGCTGCCTGGCGTCACCGTCGGCCTGAACTATTCGCTGGAATACGGCACGGACCGCATCGAGGTACAGGCCGACGCAGGTACAGGCAGGCCAGCGCGTCGTGGTGGTGGATGACCTGCTCGCAACCGGCGGCACCATGGCAGCCAGCATCGCTCTGCTCCGCCAGGTTGGCGCCGTGGTCCCCGCGGCGGCGGCGCTGATCGAACTCACCTTCCTCAACGGCCGTGCACGGCTCGACGTGCCCTGCGAGGCGCTCGTCGCCTACGACGAGTAACGCGGCCTGCCGGTGCCGATTTGGCGTTCCGCCCGGTTCCGGGTAGGAATGCCCTATGGGTGGGGAATGGGGATGACCGACCTGCCGCGGCCCAGCCGGCGTCGCTTGCTGGCAATGGCCGCCACCCTGCCCGTTACAGCACGGGCGGGGAAGCTATTTGCTGCCCCATCGCCAGTGCCTGCCGCGCTGTTTCCCAACGGCCCGAAGCTGCTGGTCGCCGGACCTGCCGATGGATCGCTCAATCGCTGGGCCGATGCGCTCCAGCCGGCACTGGAGCAATCGCTGCTCCCCGACACCTCGATCCGCCGCGTCGAGATAGGCAGCGCTGATGGCGTCACCGGCGCGAACCAGTTCGAAGTGCGCGGTGTACCGGACGGCGCGACCGTATTGCTGGTACCAGGCCAAGCCGCGCTCGCGTGGATGGTCGGGGATCCGCGCGCGCAATTCGATGTCGGCCACTGGGTGCCGGTGATGACCGGCATGACTTCGGCCATCGTGGTCGGCCGCTCCGGCGCCTTGACCAATGGCGGCCGTGTGCGAGTAGCTGCCGCGAGTGCCGCAAGCGTTGATCTGGCGGCACTGATGGGAGTGCAATTGCTCGGTGTGCCGATACAGCCGGTGTTCGGCATCACGGACGTCAATGCCGCACAGACAGCGTTCGCCCAAGGCGCGGTGGATGCCGTGTTCCTGCACGGCCAACGCGTATCGGATCAGTTCACCGCGCTGGCGGTGCCGGGTGCGGAGCCGTTGTTCACGCTTGGAGTGCTGGAGGACGGCGGCAAGCCGGCGCGTGACCCGGCATTCCCGAACGTCCCGCACTTCGCCGAGGTGTACGAAGCCCGGTCCGGACGCTCGCCAAGCGGCCCGCTCTACAATGCCTGGTGCGCCGTGGCGGCTGCGGCTGCAACTCGAATTCGGCCTGGTGCTCCAGCAACTGACACCGGCAGCCATGGTTTCCCTATGGCGTCGCGCCGGTGCCGACGCTGTCGCTGCCTCCCCAGTGCAAGTTGTCAGCAACTCGCTAGGCGTGCGGTTGCTGGCGGCTCCCGATGCCACCACCAACACCGCCGCCACAGCCGCTAACGCAGCCACGCTTACGGAACTGCGCGGTTGGCTCGCGAGCCAGTTCAATTGGCGGCCAGCCTGAATGGCACAGGCAGAACTTCGCCTCCGCACCGCTCTCGGCCAATCGCCATTGGTGCGCGCGCTGAAGGAAGGCACTGTCGCCTCTGATCGCGTTGCCTTCGATTTTGTCGAGGTGAACCCGATCACGCGTGCCTTCCGCCGCCAGACGCGGGCGATGGAGTTCGACCTGTGCGAGATTGCGCTGACCACGCATGCGCAAGCACGCGCCTACGGCAAGCCGATCACCGCGTTGCCGGTCGTGCTGCTGCTCGGCCTGCATCATGGCGCACTGATCTGCCGCGCCGATTCGCCACTGGGCGGCCCAGCCGATCTGCCAGGCAAGCGTATTGGTGTGCGCGCTTGGTCCCAGACGACCGGCGTCTGGGTGCGCGGCATTCTGCGCGACGAGTACGGCATCGCGCCTGCCTCGATGAGCTGGATCACCGAGGAAGACGCGCACGTCGAGGAATTCACCGATCCGCGGTTCGTGCAGCGCATGCAAGCGGGCAAGGCACTGCCGTCGATGCTTCTGTCAGGCGAGATCGACGCGGCGATCGCGCTGGCCAGCATGGACCCTTCGACGGTTCGCACTGTCATCCCTGATGCCGACACTGTGGCGCAGGAGTGGTCGCGCAAGACGGGTGTCTACCCCATCAACCATGTGGTCGTGGTGAAAGACGAGCTGCTGGCGCAGCATCCCTGGCTCGCCGATGAACTGATGCGGCTGTTCATTGCCTCCAAAGGAGACAGTCCTGTCCCCTATGGCATTGAGGCCAACCGCCCTGCCATCGAACTGCTGATGCGCTATGCTACCGAGCAGGGACTGATCCCGCGCGCCTACCGCGTGGAAGAATTATTCGTGACTTGATGGCCGGAACTAGTCCGGCCATGACGTTCTGATGATCGGGCTTCGCCCGAAACCTATGGAGGAGACTATGGCCGACATTCCCCGCCTCAACGGTGCGATCAAGGCGCTGGAATCCGGCAAGCCAACCTTCGTGCCATTCTCTCCCGGCGAGATCAGCAGCGCGCTGACCATCTCCGGCGCCCCTTACGACGGCGTCGTGTTCGAGATGGAGCACAACCCATACGACATCAAAGCGCTTCGCGACTGCATGCAATACATGCTGAACCGTCGGCAGATCGCGACGTCCGGCAGCATCGCGCCCGCAGTGACGCCGTTCGTGCGCATCCCGCCCAATGGCGGCGAGAACAGCCAGTGGATCGCCAAGCAGGTGCTGGATATCGGCATCTATGGTATCGTATGGCCACACGTATCCACAGAGGAAGACGCACGCAACGCCGTGCAGGCCTGCCGGTATCCGCGTCCTCGCGAGGCCAAGTACTATGATCCTCCCGGCCAGCGTGGCGACGCACCGCGCACCGCCGCGCGCTACTGGGGACTGACCGACCAGGAATACTACCCGCGTGCCGATACGTGGCCGCTGAACCCGCAAGGCGAGATCCTGGTGGTCATCATGTGTGAGGAGAAGCGCGCGATCGCCAACCTCCCCAAGATGCTGGAACAGGTCCCCGGTATCGGCGTCGTGCTGATCGGCGAGGGCGACCTGTCACAGGACCTCGGCCATCCGCGCCAGTATGAACACCCCACGGTCGCTTCAGCGATCAACGAGATCCTGGCGATCTGCAAGCAGCACAACGTCCCCTGCGGCCATCCCCACGTGGATGCCAAGAACGTCGAGCAATTGATCGAACAAGGATTCCGCTGGCTGATGCCTGCGCCGGTGCCAACCTTCACCGCCCTGGAGATCGGCCGTCGCGTCTCCGGCCGTTAAGGCCCACGCCTCTCCCGCTGCGCGGGAGAGGTCGGCGCGAAGCGCCGGGTGAGGACGCCTCAAGCGCTTTGGGCAAACATCCGGTCCAGCTTCGCGTCCCATAGCCGGATCCCGCCGGTAATCCCGGCCTCGTTCGACACGATCCGCACCCACGGCGGCAGCTCGAACCGGATATGCCGCGCGTTGCCGCCGCCAATATACAGAATGTCGCAGTTGGTCAGTGTGTGGATGAAGCCGATCGCGCGCTCCACCCGCCGGTTCCAGCGGCGCTTGCCCACGGCATTCATCGCCGCCTCACCGGCATAGTGATCGTAGGTCTTGTTACCCCGCACCGGATGCTGAGCCAGTTCCAGATGCGGCGCGGGCAGACCGTCCTGGAACAACGCGAACCCCATCCCGGTGCCGAGCGTGATCACGCACTCCAATCCCTTGCCGTGGATCACCCCAAGTCCCTGCACCGTCCCGTCGTTCTCCATCCGCGCGGGCTTGCCCAGCTTGTCTGCCAGCGCTGACGCCAGCGGAAACCCATGCCAAGCCTCTGTCCCGAGGTTCGGTGCGGTCAGCACCGCGCCGTCGCGCACCATCCCGGGAAAGCCGACGGAAATCCGGTCGACTGCCCCCAGCGGCCCGACCATGTCCGCAAGGTCACTAACCACCACCTCGGGCGTCGCCGGATGTGGGGTCACGATCCGCACTGGGTCGGCCACAAGGACACCGCTTGCATCCAACACGCCCGCTTTGAGGTGCGTGCCGCCAATGTCGATCGCGAGCGTTAGGGGATGAGCCGGGCCTTCTGGGCGGGTAGTCTGGTCCACGAGGCTGCTCCTGATGCAAAGGCGGGCCGGATAATGCGCAGCCTGGAGTTGCAGCGCCAGCCTCAACCCAAGCAACACCCCGCAATCGCCGCCACCGGCGCACTCGCGGGCGCGCGGTGTTGCGGGTATTCAGTGACACGGGCCGAGGGGGAATGACACCGATGGATAATGTCTCGCAGTCGATGGACCAGCGCTTTTGGATGCGCGCGCGCCGCCACATGTTGGGCTACGGCGGCGAGTTCGTCCCTTTCGTGCCGGTACGTGCCGAAGGCTGTTTCCTGTATGATGAAACAGGCCGGCGAGTACCGGATTTCACGTCCGGCCAGATGAGCGCAATCCTCGGCCACGCGCACCCAGAGATCGTTGCCACAGTCCGCGAGGCCGTGGGCAAACTTGATCATCTGTTCTCGTCCATGTTGTGCGAACCGGTGGTCGCGCTGGCCGAGGCGCTGGCATCGCTTGTGCAAGACTTGCCGAGAGCAATGCTGCTCTCCACCGGCGGCGAGGCGAATGAGGCGGCCATCCGGCTCGCGAAACTGGTCACTGGCAAATGGGAGGTCGTGAGCTTCGCGCAGTCCTGGCATGGCATGACCAGCGGCGCGGCGGCCGCCACTTACAAGACCGGCCGCCGCGGTATCGGCCCGCTGATGCCCGGCAATTTCGCTATCCCGGCGCCAAATGCTTACCGCCCGCGCTTCCCCGGCGTTGGCTGGCGCGAGGAACTGGACGACGCCTTCGAATGGCTCGACCGCCAGTGCACCGGCAACCTGGCCGCCTTCATCGCTGAACCGATCCTGTCCAGCGGTGGCATCATCGACTTGCCGGTTGGCTATCTGAAGGCGCTGGCCGAGCATTGCCACAAGCGCAGCATGATGCTGATCCTGGACGAGGCGCAGACCGGTGTCGGCCGCACCGGCCTGATGTTCGCCTTCGAACGCGATGGCGTCGTCCCAGACATTCTGACCTTGTCGAAGACACTGGGCGCCGGCTTGCCGCTGTCCGCGGTGCTGACCAGCGACGCGGTCGCAAAGGAGGCCGACGCCCGCGAGTTCCTGTTTTACACGACCCACGTCAATGACCCGTTGCCCGCGGCAGTTGGCTTGAAGGTGCTGGAGATCGTTCAGCGAGACGGACTTGCGGAGCGAGCGAAAGTGATGGGTGCGCGGCTTGCGGCAGGACTACGCGGCTTGCAGCAGCGTTTCGACTGCATTGGCGACGTACGTGGTCGCGGCCTGCTGATGGGGCTAGAATTCCGCAACGCGGGAGGCCGGGACGCGGCCGAGATATCCGATGCAGTCACGGACGTGGCGCTGGAATTGGGGCTCTCTTCCAACATCGTGCGCGCCGGCGCATCACAAGGCGTGATGCGGATTGCCCCGCCGCTGACGGTGAGCGAAGCGGAGATCGATCTGGGATTGGAGTTGTTGGGCCAGGCGGTGGGGCGTGTGGTTAACAACGCAATGACCGATCCTCCACGGGCATGACCGGGTCAATCCCCGGGACAAGCCCTATAGGCGCTCACATAACGTCGGAATGCATTCGTGAGCCGTTCCAACCATCGTCATGGCCGGGCGTGTTCCGGCCACCCGCGGCGGCAACATGCTGGGAAGCGCGGCCGACCGCCCATAGACTCCAGCTTGATATGCCCGCGATCGAACGTTTGTACCGCTACGGGTGGCCGGGACCCGGCCATGACGATGATTTGGACGCCGTCACCCATATGTTAGCGCCTATGGGGACAAGCCCGGGGCTATGGGTCGGCCGTGACGTGAGGAGAACGGTCAGATCGTGCGGCCATAGGCATTCGACACACTCATTGGGACGCCCGCATGCCGCAAACTGAAGTCGGAAGCTCCGAAGATCTGCTGACAGAGCTCGCCACCTGGGTGGGAATGGAAACGCCCACCACGGACCCCACGGCGGTCAATCGCCTGATGGGTGTGGCCGAAGCGGAGCTGGCGCGCGCCGGCGCCGATCTCACCCGCATTCCCGGCCGCGCTGGCTATGGCGACAATCTGATCGCTCGCACGCCCGGCGCAGGAAAGCCAGTGTTGGTGGCCGGGCACCTGGATACTGTCTGGTCCCACGGCACGCTCGACACTATGCCTTACCATGTGAATGGCCAAAAGGCGCACGGGCCGGGCATCTACGACATGAAGGCAGGCAGCTTCCTCGCCTTTCATGCAGTGTGCTCGATCCTCCGCCAAAAGGTGCCGACTCAGCGGCCTATTGTGCTGCTGCTGACGCCGGATGAAGAAGTCGGCAGCCCAACCTCGCGCGAGTGGATCGAGCGAGAAGCTGCACAAGCTGCGTGCGTACTGATCCCGGAGCCGGCCGGAAAAGGCGGAGCCTGTGTCACGGCGCGCAAGGGCGTCGGACGCTTCGTCATGAAAATCGAGGGGAAGGGCGCGCATTCGGGCGGCGCGTTCGAGGATGGTGCGTCGGCAATTGTGGAACTGGCGCGGCAGATCGTCCGGCTGCATGGCATGGTGGACCTGGACCGCGGCATCACGCTGAACGCCGCGCCGGTGTGGGGTGGCTCGCGGCCAAACGTGATCTCGCCGGATGCCGGGTGCGAGATCGACCTGCGTGTGAACTCGATCCCCGACGGCGAACACATGGAATGCGTGCTGCTGGAGACAACGGCACTGACGCCCGGCTGCCGCGTGACGGTGGAGGGCGGCATGAACCGCCCGCCTTACGTCGAGGACTCCGGCATCCGCGCGCTCTACGATCATGCGCGTGGAATCGCTGAGCAAGTCGGCATCCATCTGCCGCGCCAGCATCGCGGCGGCGGATCGGACGGGAACTTTACCGCGGCGATGGGCGTGCCGACGCTCGATGGCTTGGGCTGTCCCGGCGCGGGTGCGCACGCCAGCCACGAGCACATCCTATGGCATCAGCTCGCACCGCGCGCGGCGCTGATGGCGGGGTTGCTGGAAACACTGTGAACCCATCGCTGCTGCCTGACCTGGCGCACCTGCCGGTGATGGTTGGTGTCGCGGCCGTCGCTGTTATTTGCATGGGGATCGGCTCGTGGGTTGGTGCCAGGCGTGCCGAAACGGCGCTGGTTGCGGGCTGGGGCGTTGCCAGTGCGGCGACCGTTGCGGTGGGAACGCTTACGACCTCGCGGTTGCCCTGGGTGATGCTGGTGCTCGCGGTCCTTGGCTTCAGCGGACTCGCACGCATTGCTGTGGCCGACAAGCAAGGTGTGCCCATCCTGCGATTCGATATGGCAGGACGTGTTTTGCTGTTGGGACTGCCGTTTCTGGCCTGCATCGAGGGGATGGAGACGACCGGGTGGGATGACTTCTCCCACTGGATTCCGAATCTGGTCTATCTCTGTCTGCACGGTCATTTCCCAACTCTCGCGGAACCAAGTACGTCGGCGCACGCTGCCTACCCGTGCGCGCTGGCTTTGCCGGGCTACGCGTATTTCCTTCTCTCCGGACGAATTCCGGATAATGCCGCATTGATCTGGAATGCGTTGTTGATGCTGGCGGCGGGAGCGGCCGTCGCGACGGTGTTGCAAGCGCGACTTCCCGACGTTTCAGGACAACGTGCCCGACCGTGGGCTGCGGCGGCGATCGGCTTGCTGACCGCGGGCCTCGCATGCCCGAGCTTTGTACCAAAGATTGCGCTCAGCAACATGGCGGATGCCCCGACAGGATCGGTGCTCGCGATCCTTGGCTTGATGGTGTTCGATTGGGTAGCCGCAATCCGCGCCGGCGATGCCAAAGCTCGAAGCCGCATCACCTGGGCAATGGCATTTGCCAGCGTTGCATTCGTCGATCTGCGGCAGGCCAATGCAGCTTTGTTCGCCTGGCTGGTGTTCGGCTGCGTTCTGGCAGGGGGCTTGCGTCGCCGGTGGCTGGGGTTCGGCGAGATCGTGTCGCTATCACTGATCGTGCTGCTGCCATTCATCGTCTGGCTGCTGTGGGGTCGGTACACGGCCGCGCAAATTCCCGGCGGCGACTTCGTCTTCCTGCCGTTCAGGGCCTGGCGCTGGGCGGAGTTCCCCGACACGCTGCATAGCATGCTACGTGTGATGCTGAGCAAGATTGGCTTGTTCGGCCTGATCCTGATCATCAGCATTCGTGCCGCACTGGCTTTTCGCGAACACGATAATCTGGACGCGCCATCGCGCACAGTGTTGATCAGCGCGGTGGCGGTATGCCTATGCAACATCGGCTTTCTCGCATTCACCTATCTCGCCGCGGACTTCAGTGTCGGTGAGGTTACTTCGGCCGTTTCATTCTGGCGGTATGCCGGTCAGACAGGCCCGCTGGCAGTGCTGGGGTTGGTGGCAGGAATGCCGCTGGGTTGGATACGTCGCGTTCCCGCTGTGCCTTCCGCGGTAGGGCTTGTCGCACTGACACTGATCCTACCTATTGCCACTGTGCGGCTGTATCGCGCCGATCTCGCCTCATCGGTGCCTATGCTGCGAAGCGCGGCGCGAGCAACGGCGGAAGCAATCCCACCAGGAGCGCCGATCGAACTTGTCGATCTTACTGGCGACGGCTTTGCTCCGTTCGTCGTTGCCTACCAAATTAGTGCCACCGATCGGAATCACGGCGAGCCGCCGCGCCAGATTACGGCCGTGGCACGGCCAACAGGTGTTCCGCCCGCTGATGCGGCGAAGATCGATTTTGCCACCGCTCCATTCGTTTGGCTGACCGAGGGCGCACCCGAGATGGATCGGCTGTTCGGAGTCGAGCTGAATGCTGGGTGCAGTTACGTGTTACGGCGCGAAGCCGATCACTTCACGATCATGATGAGTTGGCAACTCAGTCCGTATCTACGGAATACAGAGCGCGAGGGGTGGTCATCAGCGGCTGGCGCACCTTGTTCCTGAGGTTTGTCAGTCTGACCGGAACAACGCACGATCGTCAGTGACTGTCGCCAGAGGCGATTCTTATACGATAGCGATCAACCGCATAGGTCCATCCGGGGAGCGATTGTCCCTTTCCACATCCTACCCGATCAAGTAGCCGCGCTTTGTTCGGCCAGCCGCATGAACACCGGAACCGCGGCGGCGAGATCGGCAATTCGCACCTTTTCCGTCGGCGTATGGGCTTCCGAAATATGGCCAGGACCAAGCACGACGCATGGCGCGATCGCCTGGAGCTCCGAGGCGTCGGTGCCGTATGGCGCGGTGCCCGCCTGCTGTCCGACCGTATCGACGCACAGCCGCACCAGCGGATGATCGGCAGGCAACTCTGGTGGAAAGCCTTCGCGCGCCTCGCTGACCTGGATGCCGAAGCGTTTCGAGGCGTCGTAGACCGCTTGCAGCACCGGCGCTGGATCGACCTTCGCCGAATAGCGAAATTTGATTCGCGCGGTGGCCTTCGGCACCGTCACGTTCATCGCCGCGCCATGGTTGTCGATAATCACGTTGAAGTCTGAAAACGGCGGATCGTAGTCGAGGTCTTGCAATGTCGCGTCCGTGCGCAACCGCTCGAACACCGACTTCATTTCCATCAGGAACGGCATCAGGTCCCAGTTGGCGTTCCGCCCTTTGCCGGTGCTGCTGTGCGCCTGAACGCCAGTGGCGACGCAGGTGAACGCGATGTGGCTGCGATGGCCGCGCACCGGCATAAGCGTGGTTGGTTCGGCGACGATGATCCCGCACAGCTTCACCTGCTGCACCAATCGCGACGTCTGAGCGATCAGCCGCGCACCCTGTTTGGTGGTCTCTTCGTCCGTGGTGATCAGCAGTGTGATCGGTACACTTTCGGGCAATGAACGCGCCGCAACGATGGCAGCGGCCACAGGACCTTTCATGTCGGTAGTGCCGAGACCATGCATTACACCATTGTCGATCCTGGCCGACCAGGGATCTTCCTGCCAGCCGGTATCGGGTACCGTGTCCATGTGGCCCGACAGGGCGATGCCACCGTTCGGGCCACGATGTGCGACCAGCGCGCGCTTCGCCACGCCCGCGGCATCCGTGTAGTCGAGCCGCTCGATGTCGAAACCGCCCAGTTCCTGTTCCACCCGATCGGCGACGGCGAGGTTCGACACGAAGCTCCGGCTGTCGATCCGCACCAAATCAGCTGCAAGGTCGCGCAATTCAGTCATGGCTCAATGACATTCGTGTACATCGCCTGTTCATTCCACCGAACTCATTACGTATCAGAATGCCGGGCGCGTGACAGCAAATATTGGCATGTTCCGCATGCCGCGTCACCAGGGGGCGCGGCGTTGCCCTCCTTGCCGGCGGAACCCATCGGGCTTCCAGTCACGTCGGAAAGCTCTATACCCGGAATCATTGAAGGACGATACGTCGAAGACTGTCATTGCGAGGAGCGAAGCGACGAAGCAATGACATGGCGTCAGGGTGACTCACGCTCTTCCGATCGCGGGTACTAGATGCGATGCCGCGTTCGCCCGGTGGCCCTGATCTCCGCTTCAATCAGATCAGGTGCATATCGCGCGCCGCCGCGGTCAGTTCGTCGCGGAACGCGGGATCGGCAATCGCGATCAGGCCCATCGCGCGCTCGGCCGAAGACTTGCCCCGCATGTCGCAAATGCCGTGCTCGGTGACGATATATTGCGTTTCAATCCGTGGATCCGTCGCCGGGCCTTGCAGCTTCGGCACGATGCGCGACGCCTTGCCGTGCGCGGCCGTCGACGATGCGACGATGAACGACAGTCCGCCTTTCGAGTAGTAGGCGCCATGAACAAAGTCGAGCTGGCCGCCCGCGGCGCTGTACTGGTGCCCTGCAAGAAACTCGGCATTCACCTGGCCCGTCAGGTCCGCCTCGATCATCGCATTCACCGAAACTACGTTGTCGTTCAGACCGATGATGCGGGGATCGTTCACATAATCCGCCATGCGGCACTCGATGGCAGGGTTGTCGTTGATCAGATTGTAGGTCTGCGCGGTGCCCATCGCGACGTTGAAGATGTTCTTGCCAGGATCGGTGGTCTTGCGCCGGTTGGTCACGGCACCGCATTCGATCAGGCTGGCAATGCCGTCGCTCAGCAGCTCCGTGTGCACGCCGAGATCCTTCCGGTCTGTCAATGCGGCGGCGATGATGTTCGGTACCGCTCCGACGCCGAACTGCACACAGGCACCATCGTGCACCATTGGCAGGACGTAGTCGGCGATCTTCCGATCAACATCGTCCGGTGCCTTGCCGGCGGCCAGAGGCAGTTCGCTCGCATGTTCAACCACGGCGGCAACCTGCGAAACATGCACGATGCCAGTGCCGTGACTGCGCGGCAGGTTCGGGTTCACCTCGACAATGATGCGGCGCGCCGTCTGGATCCCGGCGAGCGAATAGGCTCCAGTCAGCCCGAAGCTGAACCAGCCGGCGCGATCCATCGGTGCAACCTGTAGAAGGAACGCGTCGCAAGGCGGACGTTCCCGGATGATGCGCGGAACCGCACTGAACGACGCCGGCACAAAGAATACCGCCTTGCGACCAGCCTTGGTGGCCTGAAGCTCGAGCACGCGCTCGCCTTCACCCATGTAGAACGGGTGTGGCTTGATCACGTCCATCCGATCGAGCCGCAGGAGCGAGGTGGCCGTTGCCGGTGTTGCATGCATGTAGTGGACGCGCAGTTCATCGAACTCGCCGGCGCCGGCGCGATCAGCAAGTGCCTGCACCAGCGAAGGTGGCTGGGCGGCAAAGAAGCCGAGGAGGACATTGCAGCGTCGTGGCAGCGCGCTCAGCGCGTCCTGTGCCGAGGCCAGCCGGCTGCGATACAAATCGTGGATGTCGGTCATGTCAGGTCTCCAGATGCGCTGTTCAGTAGCCGGCGGCGACGTACGGGCCGGCACCTCGGCGATAGACCAGAAGCGCGCGCTGATAGCGGCACACCAGTTCGCCGGTTTGCACGAAGGCACGCGTCTCGACCTCAGCGATCCCCTGGGTCGGTCGTGAATGCGATCCGCGAAGCTTGCCGATTGTCGATTCCGCATAGATGGTCTCGCCGGGGCTGACGGGACGCGGCAGCTCAAGGGCAGTCCACCCTAAATTGGCGACAACGCGGCCAAGCGTGCGGGTGGTAAGCGCCGTTACGAGGCCGATGACGAACGGCTCGAACACGGCCGGCGCGATCGCGGGGTGTTTGGCCAGATAGGCGGCATCGTGCCAGCGCGGATTGATTTCCAGGGACCGCAACGCGTGCAGACGGCTCTCCTCGAAACCGATCGTGCGGCCCGGCCAATGCACAAAGGTTTCGCCCTCCGCCATGTCCTCGAACGAGAGACCTGTCTGCTCGACCAGCGCATCGGATGTGTCCTGGTGGTACAGGCGGAAGCGGTCGTCTTCGGCAGCCTCCGTGCCCGGCTCATCCTCTGGGTGGCGACCTTGCCGGTAGACCTCGATGCGGCATGCGATCTTCGAGACCGTTTCGCCCCGTTGGTTGATGCCGTCGATGGTCAGTGACACGATGCCGACGTCGGCGTCCTTACCGGCATCGAGCGCGGTGACGGTCAACTCGGAATACAGCGTGTCGCCACCGAACACCGGGTGCGTCATGGCGATGCTGTCGATCCCGAGCAGCGCGCGGCGCCGGTACCAGCTTCGCGACACCATGCCGAGCAGGCGCTGCACCGTCATCGTGCTGACGCCGAGTGGGTGCTTCCACTCCGTCTGCGCGGCGTAGTGGCTGTCGAAGTGGAGCTGCGCATTGTTGATCAGGTCCAGCGCATCCTCGCGGTTGTCCTGCTGGGAGATGTCGACCCCTGGGCGATGGCGGATGTGCATCCCTGGACGCAGATCCTCGAAGCTCAGCCCGAAGCGCTCGCGAAAACGGTTGGGACCAAGCCGCACGTAACCGTAGATACTCATTCTGATTGCTCCCCGATGTCAGTGTTCACGCGGCGCGGTCGGCCAGCATCACGGTGCGACGCGCCGCCTTCACGACGGGTACGTCGACCATCTTTCCATCCACCTGGCAGGCCCCGCCCTTCGCCTGTTGGAAGGCAGCGACGACGAGCCGTGCCCGGTCGAGCTGCGCCGGACTGGGCGAGAAAGCTGCGTTGATCGCGCTGATCTGCGCGGGGTGGATGGCGAGTTTGGCGACGTAACCAAGCGCCTTGGAGGCGGCGGTCTCGCGCGCCAATCCGACCGGATCGTGGAAGTCCAGGTATGGCACGTCCCATGCCGCAATGGACGCGGCGGCGGCCGCCTGGACGATCCGGCTACGCGCGAAGAGCATCGGCTCCCAGGCCAGCTCAGCGTGCAGGTCGGCCGCGAGGTCCGCACCGCCGAATGCCAGAGCTGCAACAGCGGGATGTGCGGCGATCGCCTCAGCTTCCGCGAGGCCGCGGCCGGTCTCGATCAGTGCCACGATCGTCGGAGCGGCAGCGCCATCGGACAGATGTTGCAGTGCGATCTCGACCTCGCTGACCGACTCGGTTTTTGGCAGCAGCACGACCGAGGGCTTCTTTGCCACGCCGCGCAGCGCCAGCAGGTCCTGCGGCCCCGCTCGGTGGTGACGTGGTTGAGACGCAGCGCCCAAACGAAGTTTTGGGGCGCACTAACCGGGGCCGCGAAGAATGCAACGGCAGCGGAACGCGCTGCTTGCTTGGCGGGAAGGCCGACGCCGTCTTCCAGGTCCAGCACCGCGCTATCGGCCCCGGAGGCCGCGGCTTTGGGGAACCGGTCCGGCCGGTCTGCGGGGGTGAACAGCACGCTACGGATTAGGGTTAGGTCTTGCACGTGACGCTCCTGGGGTTGTATTAGTCCGGTTGTCCGGACATATTTATCCATACGCCGTTCCATCTGGCGCGGCAAGAGAATATTTGCACGGACAACCAGACATCTTAGGATCATCACATGGCGCTCGATTTCCCCCTGACAGGGGCCCCCCTGTTCCGCCGCATTGCTGATGCCCTGACCGGCGAGATCGGACGGGGCGAATACCCGGTCGGGGCGCTTTTGCCGCCGGAGTTCACTCTAGGACGAATGTTTGGTGCCAGCCGCTTCACCATCCGCGAAGCTTTGGCGGAGCTTCGTAGGCGCGGGTTGGTGGCCAGCCGCCGCGGCTCGGGCACTGTAGTTCTGCGTCCTACACCGCCGCCTTTGGTGTTCAGTGAGAGCTACAGTTCCGTTGACGAATTGCTCGCCAGCGTCGGCGAGGCTCCCCTGGAAGCAGTTGAGATCATCAACGTGATTGCCGACGAAGAACTCGCAGCCGATCTGCGTTGCGAGCCGGGACGCCAGTTTCTGCTGTTACGCGGCGTGCGGCGCTCGCGTGCCCGGCCGGATGCACCGATCATGGCACTGACGGATGCTTTCATCAGTGCAAGCTACAGCGCCATTCGTCCGCATCTGGCCTCGCTCCGCGGATCCATCGCGGGTACGGCAGAGAACGTCCTGGGCGTGCGAGTCACAGAGCATCTCACAGGAATTAGATTCGATGGTGCTCAATGCCGAGCAGGCAGCAACCCTGTCTGCCGAGATCGGCAGCCCGGCAATGCTTGTCAGGCGCTGGTACTACCTTGACGACGAGGCTATCCTGTTGATCAGCAGGTCGGTCTACCCGCAGGGACGTCTGCCGTTCCGCAATGTTCTCAGACGCGGCCCCGTGCCGCCGAGCGAGTGAGCTGGTGCCAGACAGGGGACCAACTCAATTAGAGCTATTTCGATGTGCCTGGCGAACTGATGGGTTTCGCTTGCCGCTCAACGCATCCTATGAATGACGCCGCAATGCGCGGCGCCGTAGGATGCGGTTGAGTGCGGCGAAACCCATCGGCACCACTCCCACTGCGGCCTGGGATGGCGCACACTGCGCGGATGGCGACAGAATACCTCGAACCACGCACCGGGCAGACCTACCCGCTCGACGAGCCGCGCTGGTGCGGACCTGGCCACGCGCCGCTGCTGCTGACGCCGCTGCCCGGCATCCGACGCGATGCAATCGATCCCGCGGTGCGCGGACTGTGGCGCTATCGCGCCGCGCTGCCGTTCCAACCGTCGGAGCCAATCACCATGGGCGAGGGCGGCACGCCTACTGCTGCGCCGGACGCTGCATGGCGCGACGGCGTTGCTGAAGTGCGAGTGGATGATGCCGACGGGCAGCTTCAAGGACCGCGGTGCCAGCGTCATGCTGTCACTGCTGCGCGAGCAAGGCGTGCGTGAGGTGCTGGAGGACAGTTCCGGCAACGGGGGCGCCGCGGTCTCGGCCTATGCAGCGGCCGGCGGGATGCGGGCGACGATCATGGCGCCCGCCTCTACCAGTCCTGCGAAGACGGTGCAGATGCGCGCACATGGCGCGACCGTCGAGCTGATCCCCGGCACGCGCCAGGACACAGCCGATGCCGCGGTGCGCCGCTCCGAAACCGTGTTCTATGCCAGCCACAACTGGCATCCGTTCTTCCTGCAAGGCACGAAGACTCTGGCGTACGAACTATGGGAGGATCTGGGCTTCCGTGCACCCGACAACATCATCACGCCATGCGGTGCCGGATCGAATGTGTTGGGCTGCGAGATTGGCTTTTCCGAGCTGCTGCGTGTTGGCGAGATCGACGCGATGCCGCGCATCTTTGCCGCACAGCCGGCGAATTGCGGGCCGATCGCGGCGGCGTTCCTGGGCGAGGGAGCCCCAGATATAAAGCCCACCATTGCCGAGGGTACGGCGATCGCGCAGCCGATCCGGATGAACGAAGTGCTCGGGACCCTGCGCGAGACGCGCGGCGGTGCGGTGATGCTGAGCGAAGAAGAGATCGCGGCGGCGACGCTCGAGCTGGCGCGGATGGGGGTTTATGTCGAGCCGACATCCGCGCAGGCAGCAACAGCGTTTCGCAAACTGCTCGCTGCGGGAACGATCACGCCGGAGCAGACGACGGTGCTGGTGCTGACTGGCAGCGGACTGAAGGCGACCCCGCGGATCGCCGAACTGCTGGGGGTTGCCCTGTAATGGCACCCCGCATCGCCCTGCTTGGGTTTTCCATCGAGTGCAACCGCTTTGCTCCGGTCGCTACCGAGGCCGACTTTGCCGCGCGCACGCTGATCCGTGGCGTAGAAATGGTGATGGATGCGCGTTCGCCAGCGCCGCACATGCTGGGCGAACTGCCAGGCTTCATCGCCGAGATGGATGCGGCGGGTGCGTGGGAGCCGGCGCCAATCCTGCTGGCAATGGCGGAACCGAACGGGCCGGTGGAGCAGACTTTCTTCGATCGCATGATGGTGGAATGGGAAGCCGGGCTACGTGACGTCGGACGCCTCGACGGAGTTTATTGTGTCCTGCATGGCGCCGGGCTGACCACGGGCGACCACGATCCTGAAGGCACGCTGCTCGCGCTGGTGCGCCGCATCGTCGGACCGGATGTGCCGGTGGTCGCCAGCTATGATCTGCATGCCAACGTGTCGGCAGCGAATGTCGATCTGGTGGATGCCTATATCGGCTATCGCACCAATCCGCATCTGGACATGTGCGAACGCGGCGCCGAATCGGCCCAGGCGTTGCGGACACTGCTCGCCGGCACAAAAACGTATCTCGCTCGTATCCGGCTGCCGATTGTGCCGCCGACGGTCAGCATGCTGACCGGCAAGGATGCGCATCAGCGGCCCTACGGCGAGCTGATCGATCTTGGGCAGCAGCGTATGCGGGAACTGCCGTACGCGGGGCGTGTGCTGAATGTCTCGGTGATGGGTGGCTTTGCCTATGCCGACACGCCGTTCAACGGGCTAACCGTTGTGGTCACCGCAACCGATGCTGACGCCGCGCAGTCCTTGGCGGGCGAGATTGCCGAAGCAGCCTGGGCGCGGCGCGCGCGTTTTCGGGCAACACTGACTTCGCTGGACGAAGCGGTGGCGCTGGCCGAGAACACGACGCATCCGCTGATCTTTGCCGACGTTGCCGACAATCCGGGTGGCGGCGGACGCGGCAACACGATGTGGATCATCGAGGCCTTTCATCGCGCCGGTGTGCAGAACGCGCTGGTCGGCGTGATCCACGATCCGCCGCTCGCGACGGAGGCGCATCGCCTCGGCGCAGGCACCGAGTTCACCGCACACTTCAACCGCGATGGCGGCGACGAATTCTCCAAGCCGTTCAGCGCACGCGCGATGGTGCGACGCCTGCACGACGGCAACATGCGCGGACGGCGGGGGATCTACGCCAACAACACGCTGGCGCTCGGCCCCTGCGCGGCATTGCAGGTTAATGGCATCACGGTGGTGGTGATCTCTAACCGCGTGCAGTGCGCCGATCCGGTGTTCTTCGAAACGTTCGGACTGGACATCGGCGCGGCGCGCGTCGTGGTGGTGAAGTCGCGCGGCCATTTCCGCGGTGGCTTCGACGAATTCTTCCGCCACGAACAGGTGATCGAGGTAGACGCGCCAGGCCTGACCAGCCCGATCCTGTCGCGCTTTCCGTGGAAGCATATGCCGCGACCCGTGCTGCCAATCGACGACACGGCGGAGTGGAACGGATGAAGCTCGCCGATCTGCCGACGCCGAGCCTGGTGCTGGATCGGACCATTCTGCTGCGCAATATCGGTTCAATGGTGCGTGCCTTATCACGCCATCGCGTGCCGCTGCGGCCGCACATGAAGACCGCGAAGTCGATCGACGTGGCGCGTCTCGCGACAGCGGGACAGCCTGGCGGCATCACTGTCTCAACGCTTGCCGAGGCTGAATATTTTTCCGGCCATGGCATCGCCGACATCCTCTATGCCGTTGGCATCACGCCGCAAAAGCTGGATCAGGTTGCGAAGCTGAATGCCGCCGGCGCCGCAATCATCGTCATCACCGACGATCTCGATACGGCAAGCGCTATCGCCGCACACCGGCAACCGTCGCGCGTGCTGATCGAGATCGATACCGGCGAGGGCCGCGGCGGCGTCGCACCGGAAGACTACCTGCTACTGGAGATCGCCGCACGCCTCGGCCCATATCTCGCCGGCGTCATGACCCACGCCGGCCACTCTTACGCAGGGCGCAGCATCGAGGACATGGTTCGCATTGCCGAGGCCGAACGCGCGGGCGTGGTGCGCGCGGCGGAGCGCTTGCGCGAGGCCGGACATGAAACGCCAATCGTGTCGATGGGTAGCTCGCCCACAGCGCTGCACGCGGAAAACCTGGATGGCGTTAGCGAAGTGCGGGCCGGCGTCTACATGTTCGGCGACCTGTTCCAGGCCGAAATCGGCACGCATGATCTCAATTCCATCGCCCTGACCGTGCTCACCAGCGTGATCGGCCGGCGCCCTGGGCGTCTGCTGGTGGATGCCGGCGGTTTGGCTTTGTCGAAGGATCACAGCACTGAGACCGCGCCGAAGGATTACGGCTATGGCCTGGTCCTCGATATCGGCGGCAAACGAGCGTTCGGCGATACCATCGTCCGGCGCGCTTACCAGGAACATGGCGTGGTGGAGGCCGAACCAGGCCAGCGTCTCGACCTGCCCGTCGGTGGAAAATTGCGTATCGCGCCGAACCACACCTGCATGACTGCCGCGGCGCACGATCGCTATTACGTAGTGGATGGCAGCGACGAAGTCGTCGCAATCTGGACCCGCGTCAACGGTTGGTAGATAGCGCGCGAAAAATACTTTCGATTGGCCATGCATCGGCCTACATTTTTGCAATCGGTTCGAAAGGGCTTGTGTCTTCCTCAATACCGATCCCAATGGATGGGGTTCTTACCCAGGGTCTTCGACCCCCGTCTCACCGGTGCTCGCACTGGTTGGGTTCGTCGGCCTGTGTCTTCTGGTCGGCGCCGCCGATGGCACCGTCGTCGCCGGAACGTCCTGGGCATGGTTCCTTTCGCTAACCGCACCACCTGGCGTTGTGCCACGGCTGGTGTTCGCGACAGTTTGGATCTCGCTTTACGCGTTGGTGGGCGTCGCCGGGTGGCTTGCCTGGCGGCGGGCCATCTCGGCGCGGCCACTGCGCCTGTGGGGCTGGCAGCTTGCGGCCAATGCCTTCTGGGCGCCGGCCTTTTTCGCACTCCGCAGCCCACCTCTGGCTCTGGCGATAAGTCTGGTTCTGCTGGTGCTCGTCGCAATGACGGTGCGGGCGTTCGCGCGACTGCAGCCCCTGGCGGCGTGGCTTCTGGCGCCGTATCTGGCCTGGACCGGATATGCAACTTATTTGACCGCGGGGTTCTGGTGGCTGAACCCAAGCTGAGTTACAAAAGCAGGATGCGATCGGGAATCCTGTGGGCCTCGATGGGCTTGGTTCTGCTGGCCGCCGCGCCGGGCGCGGAGGCGCAGATGTTTGATTCCATCGGCAAGGGTGGCAAGGCTGAGGCACCACCGCCGAAAGTGGAGCCGCCACCTGCTCTGCCTGGCGCTCAGTCAAACAACAGTGGTGGTGCTGCGCCGGCGACCAAGGCGCCGACGGATATGGAGCCGAATGATGCGCTGTTTGATGCAATAAATCGCGGTGATCTCGCTGCGGTGCGCGATGCGATCAGCCGCGGTGCCGATTTGAGCGCACAGAATATCCTCGGCATGACGCCACTGGAATTATCGGTCGATCTGGGCCGAAATGACATTTCCTTCGTGCTGCTTTCGATGCGTGGCGGTGACAGCAGTAGACCTCCCCAGCCCGTGACCAAGGTCTCGGCAAAGCCAGGGCCGGTGAAGCAGGCCAAGGAAACGTCGGCACGAGCGCCGAAGGCTGCGAAGGCGGCTGGACCAGCGCCAACCCAGACGCCGCGGCTATTCGCCGGCGATGGCGGTACGCCGAATCCGAATGCCGGCTTCCTGGGGTTCGATTCAGGCCATCGCTGAGCGCTCACGAACACCTGACGGGCGATCGGTTTGCCTGGACGCTTGGTCGCGCCAAATCTCCGGCGATGATCAATCGGAGGTCGGTCCATGCATGAACAGGAAGTCCAGGGCGAAGCCCAGACCACAGCATTGTCGATGATCAAATTACACGGTCTGCGCGCGCAGGCGATCGCGATGGAGCGCGCTGCCGAGATGCGGCAGCAGGGCGATATATCGGGCTTCGATCGCTGGCAGCAGATTCACGCCGCGATCTGTGAGCTGCGGAGAACGGCGCCCGCGCGCCACTGAAGGCCCTTCCACCTCACCCTGCCCTCTCCGCCCTTGGGGCGGAGAGGGGATTTTACATGCGCCAGGCACCAGGGCGCGGATGAGGAAGCCCGAGGTTTTCCCGTAGCGTGGCGCCCCTGTAGTCGCGCTGGAAAAGACCGCGGCGTTGCAGCTCGGGGATGACAAAACGGACGAAGTCCTCGAACGTGCCAGGGGTGTGCGTACCGCCGACAACATAACCATCGCATGCGCGCTCGACGAACCATTGTTCCAGTCGGTCGGCAATTTCTTTCGGACCACCGACAATGGCCTCGCGCGGCCGGCCACGACGCGTCACTTCCAGGAAATCGCGCACCGTGGGATTGCGGCCGATGACACGCATCACACGATCGCGCATCGCCTGCATGCCGGACATGCCTCCCAGCTCTTCATCGCTGAAGGCTTCGTCCATGCCCTTCGTCGCGAAGTCAAAGTTCAGCGCTTCGGACAGCAGCGACAGGCCATCGACCTCGCGATACAGCTTGTCGATGAGCGCCATCTTGTCTTCGGCTTCCGTTCTGGTCGCGGCGGCGACCGGATAGGCGATTGTATTGACGGTCACCAGATCGGGGTCGTGGCCCATGCGCGCGACCTCAGCCTTGAAGTCGGCATATTGGCGCTTGCCTTCCGCGAAATCGGGATAGGCGACGAACACGGTTTCAGCCCAGCGCGCGGAGAACCGCTTGCCGCGGTCGGAGGCGCCGGCCTGGATCACTAAGGGATGACCCTGCGGTGATCGCGGCACGGTGAAAGTGCCACGGGAGGTCAGGTATTTGCCGCGATACTCCAGGCGATGCACCTTGTCGGGATGTGCGAACAGGCCGGTCGCCTTGTCCACGACGAGCGCGTCGTCGTCCCAGCCATCCCAGCAACTGAGCACGATTTCCATGAACTCGTCGGCTCGGTCGTAGCGCAGATCGTGCGCGAGATGCACCTCGCGGCCCATGTTCTGCGCTTCGCCATCGTTGACTGAGGTGACGACGTTCCAGGCGGCACGACCGCCAAGCATATGGTCTACCGTCTGGAAACGGCGGGCCACATCGAATGGTTCGTAATAGGTGGTGGACGCGGTCGCACCGATACCAAGGTGTTTGGTGCCGAAACCCATCGCCAGCAGCGTCGCGACCGGATCGAGCTTCACCACGCGCACGCCGTTCGCCACGACCGACGCAGGGTTACCGCCCTCATAGATGTCTGGCATCGCCAGGCGATCGTCGAAGAAGGCGAGCTGGAACTTTCCTTCTTCCAGCACCTGACCGATCTTCTGGTAATAGGCGGCCGAGGTAAAATCGCTGCGGCTCTCAGGATGGCGCCAAGCGCTGGCAAGCGTCGTGCAATTCTGCGCTTGCAGGAAACCGACCATGACCATTTGGCGCATCGCACGTTGCTCCGTCTTCGTAAGTCGCGCAGTTCAGAACTGATAGCGCCGCAGTCCACCATCCACAGGGATCACCGTGCCGGTGATGTAGCGCGCGAGCGGTGATGCAAGCCAAACCGCCATGACGGCAAGATCTTCCGGCTCGCCCCAATAACCGAGAGGAATCTCCGTCTCTGCAAAGGTCTTGCGAAAGTCCTCGGGATAGTTGCGCCGGATCTGCTCGCTCATGATGCGGCCAGGCGGGATGGAATTTACCGTAATGCCGTATTGACCGATCTCGCGCGACAGGCCCTTCGCCCAGGCGTGCAGCGCGGCCTTGGCGGAGAAGGCGGCATTCAGGTGATCGGGCTCCGACTTGCCGGTGATATTGATGATGCGGCCCCATCGCCGTTCGATCATCTTCGGCATCAGCGCATGCGCGATCTGGCGCTGGCGGGTGAAGTTCAGCGTCATCGCCTCGATCCAGGCTGCCTCCGGCGCATCGACGGGAAGCCGTCGGCTGCCCCCGGCGTTGTTCACCAGGATATCGATTTGGCCGAATTCGGCGTAAGCCACATCACGCAGCGTTTCCGCCGCATCCTCCGCCATGAGATCCTGGCGCACCAGCACCGGACGCACACCGCCCGCTGCGGCGGCTTCGTCTGCCATTGCCTCCATCAGTTCGACGCGACGCGCGACCGCGGCGACACGCACGCCCTCGATTGCCAGCATCTTGGCGATGGCGCGGCCGATGCCCATCGACGCGCCAGTCACCAGCGCGGTCTTATCCTTCAGTTGCAGATCCATGATCAGCGTCCCTTGAAGACTGGCTTGCGCTTTTCGATGAACGCACGGCGCGCTTCCTGCGCGTCCTCGGTCTTGCTCAGCATGACGGTGACGCCCTGTTCGAAGCGATAGCCGTCGCGCGCTGGCATGTGCATCGTGGTGTTCATCGACTGCTTGGCATAGCGCATGCCGATGGGGCTCTTCGAGGCGATCTCGGTGGCGAGCTTCATCGCTTCCGGCATGAGCTGTTCCAGCGACACGCAGCATTCGGCAACGCCGATGCGATAGAGTTCGTCCGCCGGCACGCGCCAGCCGGTGTAGAACATGCGGCGTGCGCGGGAACGGCCAAACAGCGTTTGCAACATCGCCGCGCCACCGGCGAGACCGACATCGATCTCCGGCATGCCAAGTTGGGCATTCTCGGAGCAGAGGATGATGTCGCACGATGCGGCGAGGCCGAGACCGGCACCGAGCGCCGGGCCATTGACCGCGCCAACCACCGACTTGGCGCATTCGGCGATCGCGTTGAAGCATTCGCGCGCGAGGCGATTGAAGTGCCAATACTCGCCGGGGTGGTCCGGATCGGGGCGCTCCTTCATGTCCGCGCCAGCGGAGAACATTTTACCCGTGCCGGTCAGGATGGCGACGCGCACATCGTCACGATCGGTCAACGAGTCGAATGTGGTGATCAGCTCCCGGCGGAATTCGGAATTCTGTGCGTTCACCGGCGGCCGATCCATCACCACCGTGGCGATGTAATCCTGCACCGTGAGCTTGACGAATTCGGCCATAGAGGTTCCTCGATTGGCGTTCGTGACCTACGCTATGGGATGGGAGTCAGAGGCGCAAGAAGATGTCCATCTACGAACAAGACCTGGATCGCAGAGCGGCGAATTATGTGCCGCTGTCACCGGTGTCGTTCCTGGTGCGGGCGGCGCGTGTGTATGGGCCGCGCGTCGCGGTGATCCATGGCGAACGGCGCTATACCTACGCGCAGTTCCTCGACCGGGCACGGCGATTGGCGTCCGCGTTGGCGCGAGCGGGTGTGGGCAAAGGCGACACTGTCGCGATCATGGCACCCAACATTCCGGAAATGCTGGAGGCGCACTACGCGGTGCCGATGCTGGGGGCGGTGTTGTGCTCGATCAACATCAGGCTCGACGCAGCCGCAGTGGCATTCATCCTGGAGCACTCGGAAGCGAAGGTCGTGCTGGTCGATCGTGAGTTCGCCGCGTTGATGCCGAAGCAGCCGCGTGTGATCGAGATTGATGGCGAATACGAGGCGTTCATCGCCGATGGCGATCCGGAATTTCCCGTGCGGCTGCCGGACGATGAATGGCAGGCAATCGCACTGAACTACACGTCTGGCACGACGGGCAATCCGAAGGGCGTGGTGCTGCATCATCGGGGGGCATACCTGAACGCAATGGGGAACGCGCTGACGTTCGGATTGTCGCCGCACAGTGTGTACCTGTGGACGCTGCCGATGTTCCATTGCAACGGCTGGACCTACACCTGGGCGGTGACGCTGGCGGGCGGCACACATGTCTGCCTGCGGCGTGTCGAACCGGCGCCGATCTTCGCGGCGATTGCCGAGCATGGCGTGACGCATATGTGTGGCGCGCCGGTCGTGCTGAACATGCTGATCCATGCGCCAGAGGAGACGCGGAGGCAGTTCTCGCAGACGGTGCAGATCGCGACCGGTGGCGCGGCGCCACCGAGCACGGTGATCGCGCGCATGGAGACAATGGGATTCGCGGTGACTCATCTCTATGGGCTGACGGAAAGTTATGGGCCGTCCACCGTGTGCATGTGGCAGCCGGGCCTGGACGACATGCCGATGGAGCAGAAGTCTGCGTTCATGGCACGGCAGGGAGTGAACACGCCAACCCTGGAGGATGCTGCGGTATTCGATCCGGCGACGATGACTCGCGTGCCCGCGGATGGCGCGACGATCGGCGAGCTGATGCTGCGAGGGAACACGGTGATGAAGGGGTATCTGAAGAATCCCTCGGCTAGCGACGAGGCTTTTGCTGGCGATTGGTTCCATACCGGTGACCTCGCGGTGACCCATCCGGACGGCTATGTCGAAATCAAGGACCGCGCCAAGGACATCATCATCTCGGGTGGTGAGAACATCAGCTCGTTGGAAGTGGAGGAGGTGCTCTACAAGCATCCCGACATCATGGAAGCGGCAGTCGTGGCACGGCCTGACAGGAAGTGGGGTGAGACGCCGCATGCATTTGTCACGCTGAAGCCAGGCGCAAAAGCAGTGACGGATGCAGAAATAATTGCTTGGTGCCGTTCCCGCCTGGCGCACTTCAAGTGTCCCCGCTTCGTCACCTTCGGGCCCTTGCCCAAGACATCAACGGGGAAGATCCAGAAATTCGAACTGAGGAATGTCGTTGGTCACAACTGAGTGATTGTCCTCCTCACCTCTCGTGCTGGTGAAGAGGATCACAGAAATCACTATGCCTCCCGGCCAAATTGCTGGACGTCGTAAGGGAGGCAGCAATGTCAGACAAACCCGCTTCGCCGGCCACGGCCGGTGTGATCAACCCGTACACTCTGGCCGAAGTGAAGCTCGGCCGGAAGATTGATTGGCCCCATGTTGCCGATCGCAAGCGCTTTCTTCAGTCGATACTCGATTGTCCGTACGAGCGCCTGTTCGACCCCAAGCACCCATCACCTTTATACCCCGGACTGCGGTTCGACCCGCGGGAACGGGCGATGATCCGCGACCGCGAGCTCCCTGAGTTGGTCAACGCCAACACTCGGCTGCACCAGCTTACGCCACACCTGCTCAATCTCGGTGCTTATGGAGGCACCTCACAACAGTGGGTGGATCCGGGCGTATTCTTCACAAATTCAGCCGACTTCACCGCGCCCGTGCAAGGTGCGCTACCTGATTGCCATTTCATATCAGCCATGGCGGCGTTGGCCTGGTCCGATCCCTTCGCGATCCTGCACGCCACGCGTCCGATCAATAACTTTGCTGATGCGCTGAAGTCCGGCGGGGCGATGGACCGTATATACTTCTATGGTGGCACCGGAGCGTCGCCCAAATCGGTCGAGGTCACCGAACTGCTGCCTCTGATTGAGCCTGGGAATGTCTTCCAGTATGCCCGATCGGGCCATTCGGGCGAAATCTGGCCAGCGGTTTACGAGAAGGCCTGGGTCAAGTGGTTTACCAATGATCCGGGGGATCAGCCGGATTACAGCAAGGTGACCGGCGGTGATCCGATTGCGGACCTCGTGAGTCTCACCGGTAAGACCTACCACTCGGTCGGAACCGCAGGAGAGACGGGAAACCAGATTTGGACCGCGGTCCGCTCGCATTGCCGCGGCTCATGGACCTTCGATCCCATGGCAGCTTGCACCTATGCGAGTTCGGCAGACGCACCGACGCCGATTGATTACGATACATCAGGGCTGGTGGCATGGCATTGTTACGCCATACTCGGTTGGCAGTATGCCAA
Organism: uncultured Alphaproteobacteria bacterium; assembly: GCA_963733475.1. GTDB lineage: Bacteria > Pseudomonadota > Alphaproteobacteria > Acetobacterales > Acetobacteraceae > JAMXLO01. The sequence goes on from CAVTEC010000021.1 coordinate 79,964, forward strand.
CGGCAGGGAATACATCGTTCTGCGGAATCCGTGGGGCTACCACGAGGGCACTCTGAATGTAGATGTTGGTCCCTGGACCAGCTTCGACCAATTCGACGGAGGTGATGTGGTCGGCACGCTCAGCCTCCCTGAACACGGAGTTTTCGCGCTCGAGGCAAACACTTTCCAGCAGTACTTCGCCGGGTACGGCTGGGTGGACTGAAGCCGCCCCCACGGCTTAGGTTAGGGCGCGCCGCGTCAGCAGCGCGCCCCTTCACTACTCTTACTCCGCCGCGGCGCGCTGCACCGGGATGTCGGTGGAATACTTCAGATGCACCGGCGCGTTAGCTTCCCACGGATCTTTCAAGCCCAGCGTCTTGCCGTGCTCCTTCACCTCCGGCATCACTTCCTTCACCAGCAGTTCGATGCAGCGGCGGCGATCAGCAGCGGGCACCGTGCCGTCGTTGCCCCAAATGCCCATGATGCCGGGACGCGTCTGCTCGATCAGGTGTTTCAGGCGCGGGATTACCGTCTTCGGTGTGCCGCAGATGATCATCGTATCGGCAACCTGCTGCTCGAAGGTCGGCTGACCGCGCGGGTTCTTCGCACGCCCGACGGCGAACTCCACGAAGCCGCGGCGACCCGATGGCGAGAAATAACCGGACGGATTGGCCCAGACCGGATGCGCGAGACCGGTGAACTCGCCCTGCATCCACATGAACTGACGCGCGTTCTGCATCGCCTTCTCTTCAGTGTCCTGCACATGCACGCGGATCAGGTAGCCAAAATTCTCCGGGCCGGCCTCATAGCCGACGTCCTTCGCCGCCTTGGAATACGTGTCCCAGATCGTCTTCGTCGCATCGATCGCGGTGTTCAGCGCGATGTAAGGATAGCGCTGCTGCGCGGTCCAGATCACCGTCTCCTTCGACAACACGCCCGGTATCCACACGCGTGGATACGGCTTCTGCATCGGCACCGCCCACGGGTTCACCACGCGGTGCTGGTAATGCGTGCCTTCCCAGCGGAACGGGCCAGGCTGCGTCCAGATCTTGGTGATCAGGTCATGCGCCTCGACGAAGCGTTCGCGGTTGTAGGCAGGGTTGACGCCGTTGGCCAACTGCTCCTGGCCGCCGCCGCGAACGAAGCCGGACACCACGCGGCCCTTCGAGATCATGTCGATCATCGCGATCTCTTCGGCGAGCTGCACCGGATTTTCCGACAGCGGCAGCGGATTGCCGAGGAACACGATCTTGCAGTTCTTGGTCGTCGCCGCGAGGATCGCGCCGAACATGTTGGTGCGGGCCTGCATGCAGAACGGCGCGTTGTGGTGCTCGTTCAGCATGATGCCGTCGACGCCCCACTCGTCGGCCAGGACGTACTCTTCGAGATACTCGTTGTACAGCCGGCTCGCTGCCGTGGAATCGAAGTTGCTGTTGGAGAAGGTCAGCGCAGTCGCACCGTATTTCAGCCCTTCTTTCGCGTCGTATGCACCCATCGGCTGCTCGGTGAAGTACATCATGTGCATGGGGTGATTTCCTTCAGTTCGCGTTGACGAACGCCGTGACGAGCCGCGCGAGCTCGTCCGGCTTTTCCATATCGACATAGTGGCCGCATGCGGCGACCGTCTCCAGTCGCGCATTGCGCAGCGACTTCGCATAAACCTCGCCCGCGCTCTTGGGCACGTGGCGATCGTCGTCGCCCCAAACAATCAGCGCGGGTGAGTGGATGCCGCCCAACAGATGCGGCAGCGTCTGGCTGTACATGTATGGCTTCCAGGCGGTGCGGAACACCATCTCGCGGCAGATGTCCCACTGCTCGAGCTGGTCCGTGGATACATCGCCATAGACGCGAGTGAACGCAGCCTCGTCGTGGAAGCCGGCCTTTGGATAATCGAGGTACGACACGATCGCCTGATCGGCAATATAGCCGCCCGGCGGATTGATCCCCATCGCGCCGACCAGAACCAGCTTGCGAAATGCCGCCGGTGACTGGCTCGCCATCTCGGCCGCGATCCAACCGCCGAACCCCAGCCCCACCAGCGACACATCGTGCAATCCGAGCTCGGCCAATACCCAACTGTGCATCGCGGCGATGTCGCGCACGCTGCGCAGCCATTGCGGCCGCTCCGATTTGCCCCAGCCGGGATGATGCGGCACCAGCACATCGAAGCTCTGTGCCAGCGTGTCGTAGAACGGCAAGCGATCCGCCGTGCCGATGTCGTGGTGCAGGATCAGCACCGGGCGGCCGCTACCGCCTCGGCTGAGATGCATCTTGGTTCCAGCGATGGTGATCGAGCTGTCGTTCCAGGCCACGCTGCTTCCTCCGGCACTTGCTTGAACCAGAAGATACTCACCGGTAGCCTCACTTGTCCAATGCGGAGGGGTCGATGCCAGCGCTGTCAGGGAAAGTTGCAATCGTAACGGGTGCGAGTCGCGGTATCGGCGAGGCGGCCGCATTGGCGCTGGCTGAAGCAGGCGCTTCCGTCGTGTTGGCAGCGCGTGGTGCAACGCATCTGGAAGCGAATGCACAGAAGATCAGTGCGGCAGGCGGCAAGGCGATTGCGCTGGAATGCGATGTGTCAGATTACCAGGCTTGCGAACGCCTGGTACGCGAGACGGCACAGCGGTTCGGGCCGCCGGATATTCTGGTGAACAACGCCGGTGTCATCGAGCCGATCGACAGGTAGCCGACGGCTGACCCAGAGGAATGGGCGCGCAGCATCCAGATCAACCTGATCGGTGCGTATTACGCGATCCGTGCGGTGCTGCCTGGCATGCTGGAACGCGGACACGGCGACATCATCAATGTGTCGTCGGGCGCGGCGCATCGGCCGCTGGAAGGCTGGAGTGCCTATTGCACCGGCAAGGCCGGGCTGGCGATGTTGACGCGCGCCATCGATCTGGAGCATAGCGCCGCCGGCATTCGCGTATTCGGATTCCAGCCGGGCACGACGGACACCGACATGCAGGTGACGATACGGGCGTCGGGCATCAAAATGATCAGCCAGATACCGCGCGAAAAACTGACGCCGGTCGCCCTGCCGGCCAAAGCAATCGTCTTTCTGTGCACAAAGGAGGCTGGCGATTACAAGGGGAAGGAATTCAGTCTGAACGATGAGGAGTTTCGGCGCCGCGCGCTCGGCGACGGATAAGAGGAGAAGGCTAGTGGCCAGCTACCAATACGTTTATGTGATGAAGGATTTGACCAAGGCCTTTCCCGGCGGGCGGGAGGTCTTCAAGGGAATCACGCTGGCCTTCCTGCCCGGCGTGAAAATCGGCGTGCTGGGCGTCAATGGCGCGGGCAAATCGACGCTGCTGAAGATCATGGCCGGCCTCGACACGGAATACGGCGGGGAGGCCTGGGCGGCGGACGGCGTGCGCGTCGGCTATCTGGAGCAGGAGCCGCAGCTCGATCCGGACAAGACCGTGGGCGAGAACGTCGAGGAGGCCTTCGCCGACCTGAAGGCCGCGCTCAACCGGTTCAACGAAGTCTCCATGAAATTCGCCGAACCGATGAGCGACGACGAGATGAACGAACTGCTCGCCGAACAGGCCGATCTCCAGACAAAGATCGATGCCGAGGAAGGCTGGGACCTCGATCGGCGCGTCGACATCGCGCTGGATGCGTTGCGCTGCCCGCCGGCCGAGTGCCGAAGTCACCACAGCTGTCTGGCGGCGAGCGGCGGCGCGTCGCGCTGTGCCGGCTGCTGCTGGAAAAGCCCGACCTGCTGTTGCTGGACGAACCGACCAACCACCTCGATGCCGAAAGCGTGGCGTGGCTGGAGCACACGCTGCACGACTACGCCGGCACGGTGATGATCGTCACGCACGACCGCTACTTCCTGGACAACGTCACCGGCTGGATTCTGGAAATAGAACGTGGCCGCGGCTATCCGTTCGAGGGCAACTACTCCTCCTGGCTGGAGCAGAAGCGCAAGCGTCTGGCGCAGGAAGAGAAGGAAGAAAGCGCCCGTCAGCGCGCGTTGGCGATGGAGCAGGAATGGATTGCCGCCTCGCCCCGCGCGCGCCAGGCGAAGAATCGCGCGCGCATCCAGCGCTACGAGGAACTGCTGGCGAAATCGCAGGAGCAGGTGGGGGGCGTCGCCGAGATCGTCATTCCGCCGGGACCGCGGCTCGGCAACGTGGTGATCGAGGCGGAAGGCCTGCGGAAAGGCTACGGCAACAATCTGCTGATCGACGATCTGTCGTTCAAGCTGCCACCAGGCGGCATCGTCGGCGTGATTGGTCCGAACGGCGCGGGGAAAACCACGCTGTTTCGCATGATCATCGGGCAGGAACAGCCGGAAGGCGGCTCGCTACGCGTCGGCGACACGGTGAAGCTTGGCTACGTGGATCAATCGCGCGACAGCCTGAACCCTGACAACACGGTGTGGCAGGAGATCAGTGGCGGCGAGGACATGATCTATCTCGGCAAGCGCGGCGTGCAGTCACGGGCCTACGTCGCGGCGTTCAATTTCAAAGGGTCGGACCAGCAGAAGAAGGTCGGCATCCTGTCAGGCGGGGAGCGCAACCGAGTGCATCTGGCAAAGATGCTGAAGGTCGAGCACAACGTGATTCTGCTGGATGAGCCGACCAACGATCTGGACGTGGATACGCTGCGCGCGCTGGAAGACGCGCTGATCGAGTTCGCCGGCTGCGCGGTGATCATCAGCCACGACCGATGGTTCCTCGATCGGCTGGCGACGCACATCCTGGCGTTCGAGGGCGAGAGCCACGTCGAGTGGTTCGAAGGCAACTTCGAGGCGTACGAGGAGGACAAGCGGCGGCGGCTGGAGCGGATGCGCACCGAGCCGCACCGGATCAAGTACCGGCCACTGGCGCGTTAGCAACTCTACGCGACGTCGACCGCCAGCTTCGCCAGGTAGTGCGCCGTATCCCCAAACTGTGCTCGATCACCATGCAGCGGCGGAAAAAATGACCGACCGCCAACTCCTCCGTCATGCCGATGCCGCCGTGGAGTTGGATCGCCTGCTGCGACACGAACCGCGCCGCCTGCCCGTATCCCACCTTCGCCATCGACATGTTGCGCGCGCGCTCGGCGGCATCCGGCTCGTCCACGCTCATGGTCGCCAGCATCGTCATGCTGCGTCCCTGTTCCAGCGACATCAGCATGTCCGCCAACCGGTGCTGCACCACCTGGTTCTGCCCGATCGGCTTGCCGAACTGCTCGCGCGTGCGGGAATAGTCGAGCGTCATCTCGTGCAGCACTTCCATCGTGCCGACCGCTTCAGCGCCCATCGCGGCAATGCCCGCCTCGACCACCCGCTCGATCACCGGAAGCCCCTCGCCTACCTTGCCCAGCACGTCGGCATCGGTCACCGCCACGCCGGTCAGCGACAGCTCGGCCGCGCGGGTTTCGTCGCGCAGCGTGTAGCCACGCCGCGCAAGGCCGGACGCGGCCGCATCGACCAGGAACAGCGTGATGCCATTAGGGTCGTCGCGCTCCCCGGCGGTGCGAGCGCTCACCACCAGCCTGTCGGCGCTGTCGCCGTGCAGCACGACGGTTTTCGCGCCGTCCAGCACCCAGCCGCAGCCGGTCTGCTTCGCCGTGGTCAGCACGTCGGTCAGGTCGTAGCGCGCCTGGCGTTCGCCATGTGCGAAAGCCAGCTTCAGCTGCCCTCGGCAATTGCCGGCAGGATCGCGGATTTTGCGCGTCGCTGCCGCCGAGCGCGTAAGCGCCGTGCCGCCCAGCACGACTGTCGCCAGATAAGGCTCCAGCACCAGCGCGCGGCCGAACTGCTGCATCACCAGCATGACCTCGACGGCGCCGCCACCGAAGCCGCCATGTTCCTCGGCAAACGGCAGGCCGAGCAGGCCGAGTTCAGCGTATTGCGACCACAGCGCGGCGCTCCAGCCATCGGGTTCCTTGAAGAAGGCTTTGCGCTGATCGAAGCGTAGCGATCCGCCAGCAGCCGGTCGACGCTGTCCTGCAGCAGCCGTTGTTCATCGGAAAGATCGAAATCCATGCGTGTCGTTCCCATTTCGTCGTCATGCCGGCGAGCCGGCCACCACTCCAACGTCGTGCGCGGATGGCCGCCTCAAGGGCGGCCATGACGGTTGGTGCACCAGATCAGAGCCTCAGCACGGCTTTGGTCAGGATATTCTTCTGGATCTCGTTGGTGCCGCCGTAGATCGACGCGGCGCGCAGGAACAGATAGCTGCCCGTCGCCTGCGCCGCCCATTCCGGCACCGCATCGGGCTCGTTCGACAGCGCCGCCAGTTCCTCGCGCCCAGATCGGCATCGCCTGCGGCCCGGCAACATCCATCGCCAGTTCGGTGGTGGCCTGCAGCAGTTCGGTGCCTTTCACTTTCAGCACCGACGACAGCGGATCGGGTCGCCCGTCGCGCTGCTTCGTCGTAGGCCGAGACCACGCGATACTGCGTGATCTCCAGCGCCTTCATATCGACTTCGAGCTGCGCGACGCGCTGGCGGAACGCGGCATCCTCGATCAGCGGCTTGCCGTTCTCGCGCACCTTCCGCGCCATTTCCTTCGCGGACCGTCACCCGCTCCTTCGACTTGCCCAGCCGAGCGATGCCGGTGCGTTCGTTGCCGAGCAGGAATTTCGCCACGTCCCAGCCGCTGTTCTCCTCGTACACCCGGTTCTCCACCGGCACGTTCACGTCGTCGAAGAACACCTCGTTCAGATGATGGCTGCCGTCGATCGAGATGATCGGTCGCACCGTGATGCCCGGCGTCTTCATATCGACCAGCAGGAACGAAATGCCTTCCTGCCGCTTGGCCGCATTCGGGTTGGTGCGCACCAGCACGAAGCACCAATCGGCGTGATGCGCGGTGGAGGTCCAGATCTTCTGCCCGTTCACCACGTAGTGGTCGCCGTCGCGCTTCGCCGCGGTCTTCAGCGATGCCAGGTCGGAACCCGCGCCCGGCTCGGAAAACCCCTGGCACCACCAGTCATCCAGATTGGCGGCGCGCGGCAGAAAACGCTTCTTCTGCTCGTCGGTGCCGAACTGGATCAGCACCGGGCCGAGCATGGTGATGTTGAAGCGACGACACCTCGGGCGCCGGCGCCAACTGGTTCTCCTCCAGGAAGATCATCTTCTGGATCGAGGTCCAGCCAGGTCCGCCCTACTCCTTCGGCCAGGACATCGCGGCCCAGCCTTTCTTGTTCAGGATGCGCTGCCAGCGCAACGGTATCCTGCTTGCGCGGGCTGATAGCCGAGCCGCATGCGCTCGCGGATCTCGGCGGGCAGGTTGTCGCGGATGAAGGCGCGCACCTCGTCGCGGAATGCTTGCTCTTCCGGGGTGAAGCGCAGGTCCATCGGGTGTTCCTCCCTACTCGTCGGTAGCTATTACCGCGACTGTGGCAGGATGGGCGGAAGGGTGCAATCCGGTGGAAAGGTGCGTGCAGGTTGGCAGTGGCTTGGAGTTTGCACATATGTTAGAACGGCCTTGCCGCCAAGGAGAGTGAGATGAGTGCGCTAAAACTGACCCAGATCGGCAATTCTGTCGGCGTGATCCTGCCGAAGGAGCTGTTGGCGAAGCTTGGGGTTGGCAAGGGCGACACGCTGTACGCCATCGACACGCCGGACGGCGTTCGTCTGACGACAGCCGATCCGGATTTCGAACAGCACATGGAGGTCGCGCGGAAGGTCATGAAGCGGCGACGCGCTGTGCTGCGAGAACTTGCGAAGTGACCATCTGGCTCTCGGTGTGCGATGCGATGGCGATCCATGATGAGCAGCTCGCGGAGCACGGCGGTGCTTCTGCGGTCCGCAACATGGGGCTACTCAAAAGTGCACTTGCCCGACCACTCAATCGAGCGGGATATGGCGAGCCGGATATGGCCGAGTTGGCGGCTGTCTATGCCTTCTCCATCGTGCGGAACCATCCGTTCGTCGATGGGAACAAGCGAACTGGCTACGTCTTGCTGGAAACTTTTCTCGAACTCAATGGAGCGTCGTTTCCTGTCAGTGACGCCGAGGCCGTCATCGCCATTCTGCAGCTTGCCGCAGGTGACACTTCGGAGGAGGAATTCATCGAATGGGTGCGCGCGAACGTGCGCGTGCCAAACGAATAGGGGAGGCAACCATGCCGGCAAAGCCACGCGTCATCACTATCGAGGAGCACTACCAGGATCCCGACGTGCTGCGTGCCTACGCACCCGAGGATCAGCGTCAGCTTCCAGCCATCGCGGAGCGGCTGAATGACCTGACCGGCCTTCGCATCAAGGAGATGGACGAAGCCGGCATCGACATGCAGGTGCTGTCGCACGGCAATCCTGGTCTCCAGAAGATGGACGCCGAAACCGCAGTGCGTGTGGCGCGCGTCGCGAACGATCGATTGGCTGAGATCGTTCGCGCGCATTCCGATCGGTTTGCTGCCTTCGCCGCAATCCCCACGCCTGATCCCAAGGCGGCCGCGGACGAGCTGGAGCGTGCGGTGACCAAGCTCGGCTTCAAGGGCGCGCTGATCAACGGCACCACCAACGGGGTGTTCTTCGACGACAAGCGGTTCTGGCCGATCTGCGAACGCGCCCAGGCGCTGGACGTGCCGCTGTATCTACATCCGACCAATCCCAAGCCAGCGGTGGTGGATGCCTACTACAAGGATTATGTGCAGGAGTGGCCGATGATCCTGCGCGCCGCCTGGGGGTTTACCGTGGAGACCGCGACCCAAGGCGTGCGCATGGTCCTGTCGGGCGTATTTGACGCTTATCCGAAGCTGAAGATCATCCTGGGTCATCTGGGCGAGGGGCTGCCGTTCCTGCTCTGGCGCATCGACGCCGGTTTCCGCCGCGAGGCCCCCGGCCGGCGGGCTTTCCGCGACATCTTCTGCGAGCACTTCTACGTCACCACCAGCGGCTTCTTCTCCGACCCGGCGCTGCTGTGCTGCGTGCAGGAGCTGGGTGTGGATCGCATTATGTTTTCGGTGGATTACCCGTTCGTCGCCAACAAGCCAGGAACTGACTGGCTGCCGACGATACCGCTATGCGCCGAAGACCGGGCAAAGATCGCGGGCGGTAATGCGACACGGTTACTAAGGTTGTGACAATCGGCAAAATCCGCGCTAAGTTGTGCGTAACTGTACGTTACGGGAGCTGTCCAGCATGAACGCGCCGGTCCATTTCGACCCTGCGTCGGATGCGGCATCGCTGCCGCTCGACGCGATCGACGTCAGCAATCCGAAGCTCTACCAGGATGACGTCTGGTATCCGTATTTCGAGCGCCTGCGCCGCGAGGATCCGGTGCACTGGTGCGAGGACGGCATGTATGGCTCGTACTGGTCGGTGACCAAGTACAAGGAAATCATGCATGTCGAGACGCATCACCAGCTCTACTCGTCCGAAGCGAAGTACGGCGGCATCACCATCACCGATCGGCCGGCCGAATTCCGCCGCCGCAGCTTTATTTCGTCTGACCCGCCGTATCACGACGAGCAGCGCAAGGTCGTCTCTCCGGTCGTCGCCCCCATGAACCTCCAGCGCATGGAGGCGACGATACGCCGGCGCACCCAGACCGTGCTCGATGCTCTGCCGCGCAACGAGACGTTCGATTGGGTGCAGCGCGTCTCGATCGAGCTGACGACGATGATGCTGGCAACGCTGTTCGACTTCCCATTCGACGAGCGGCACAAACTGACATTCTGGTCGGACGTGTCCACGATGGATGTGAACGCCGGCGGCATCGTCGACTCCGAGGAAAAGCGGCTCGAACTGCTGACCGAGTGCCTAGGGACGATGCAGGCGCTGTTCTACGAGCGGCAGAAACAGGAGCCACAGCCCGATCTGCTATCGATGCTCGCGCATGGCGAGGCGACGCGGAACCTTCCGGAGAATCCAAGTGATTTTCTGGGCAATCTTGTGCTGCTGATCGTCGGCGGGAACGACACGACACGCAATTCAATGTCCGGCAGCATCTGGGCGATGAACCGGCATCCAGACCAGTATCGCAAGCTGCGCGAGAACCCGTCCCTTGTCCCAAGCGCGGTGTCGGAGGTCATCCGCTGGCAATCGCCGATCGTGCACATGAGGCGCACTGCGACCGAGGATGCCGAGATCGCTGGCCGTAAGATCCGCGCAGGCGACAAAGTGTGCATGTGGTACATCTCAGGCAATCGCGACGACGATGCAATCGATCGGCCGAACGAATTCCTCGTGGATCGCGCACGTCCGCGTCAGCATCTGTCGTTCGGCTTCGGCATCCATCGCTGCGTCGGCAACCGCCTCGCGGAGTTGCAGCTCGCCATCCTGTGGGAGGAAATCTTGAAGCGCGGCATGATAGTAGAGATGATGGCGGAACCCTCGCGCATCTACTCCAACTTCATCCACGGCATCAGCGCGCTGCCGGTGCGGATCGCGGCCTGACCACTCCTCCCCGCACAGCGGGGGAGGTCAGGGAGGGGAGTCTATCCGCGCCGCCTCAGCCGGTCGGTGGCGCCAATACATCCAGCGACACGCCGCGAGACTCCGGCCCCAGCAGCTTCACCGTGAACGCCGCGATCAGCAGCAGTGCGGCGATGCAGGCGAACACAGTGCCCGTGCCGTAGCCTGTCTGGATCCACAGGAACGCCGGCAGGATGAACGCGGCGCCCAACCGCCCCGCACCCTGCGCCAGGCCGAAGCCCGAGGCACGCGCGTTGGTCGGGAATACCTCCGATGCGAAGATCTGCATCGAGTTGCCGGCGATCTGGATGAAGAAGATCATGCAGAAGCCGACTGCCAGCAGCATATTGTCGCTGGCGGCGTTGGCGAACGCCACCGCGAACGCGCCGGCCAGCAGGAACGACACGATCGACGTCGGCTTGCGGCCGAATTTCTCCAGCGCGTACATCATGCACAGGCTGGCACAGGGAAACGCTAGCTGCATGCCGAACGTGTAGGTCAGTGTCTTGGTGATGGTCATGCCGTTGCTGGCCATCATGTTCGGCAGCCACGCGCCGAGGCCCAGCGCCACACCAAAGAACGAGACAAAGCAGACCATGCCGGCGATGACGCGCCCTCGATAGAGGCGGAACACCACCCCCATCGGATCACGGTGCGCGTCGCTCGCGGCGTCGCTGGTCAATTTTTCACTCGGCCCGGCGATGCCCATCCGTTTCAGCAGGTCGATCGCGCGATCTCCGTGGCCGTGCGTGGCGAGCCAGCGCGGCAATTCCGGCAGAGTGAAGCGGAACACAAACACGACCAGCGCGCAGACGCCGATGACGACCCAGCAACCGCGCCAGCCCAAAGTGTCGCGAAAGCTCAGCGCGAACAGCGTGGAGAGTGGCCATGACCAGGCGCCGCCGATCATCTGCACACCGCCGATAAACCGGCCGCGAATATTCTTCGGTGCATATTCACCGGCGTATGCGAAGCATAGCGGCTGCTCGGCACCCAGTCCGATACCGGCGATGAACCGGAATACCGCCAGCCAGATGTAGTTGGGCGCGAATGCGGCCACGATGGTAGCCACGCCGTAGAGCAGCAGGTTGAACTGATAGATCGCCTTGCGGCCGAAGCGGTCGGTGAATTCGCCCTGCGCCACTGTCCCGAAGAACAGCCCGAATATCGTGGCACTCCCTACCAAGGCGATCTGCGGCGCTGTGGCGAAGCCGCTGCGCGTCATGTCGGGAATCAGCGATCCGAGGATGACAAAATCAGCGACATCAAAGAAATAGCCTGCCGATATCAGCGCAAACACGCGCCAATGGATTGGGCTCATCCGGGCGTCGTCAAGCGATGTGCCGACGAAGCCCTCAATCGTTTGCGCCATAGGTCTCCTCCACTCGGCAGCCGTCTTCGCGCCTTGCTTATGGAGGGTCGCAGAGGCAGGCGCGCCGGGTCAACAGCGCGCTTGGTGCTGCGTCACATCGGCGGATTGACGCCGTGCGTGCCGACGGTAACGCCGCCAGTGCTTAATTTACCGTTGGCATCCTTGGTTGCGCTCAGTATCACCCGCGCCCTTGGCTTGAGGTCAGACCGGGTAGCGGGCGCGAATGTGACGATCGGCGCGTTCGGCGGGACCGTGATCTGTTGCGTACCGTCCTTGTAAGTCAGCGTCAGATCATTCCCGGACTTGCCTTTCGCCAAGGCGGTAACATTGGCGTTTGTCATCATGCTGCCGGGCTGCAGGTCCCATGAAGAGTGACCTTCCGCCGCACCGCGCATGGCATCGGGGAACACCAACACCTCGAGCGCCTGCGCCTTGCCGTCCGCCCCTGTTTTGCTGGCAATGCCGACATAGGTCCCCTCCTTGATGTCAGCGAGTGTCAGACGCTTCACTGTGCGGACGGTCAGCGGATCGTTTAGGGTAATGTCCGCCTTCGGTCCCTCGCGGGTCTTCACGGTCAAGGTCTGTCCGGTGAGCGCCACGATGGTTCCCCGGATGCGGGTCGGTGGGGGCGCAGTCTGGGCGACCGCGGTTACGGCGAGCAGACAACCAGCCAGCCCTAGCGACAACAAGCGTATCGACATAACTTTCTCCCCAACCGTTCTTCCGACGAACAGAGCGTGGGAAGGAAGCGGATTTCGGAAAGGGGGCACGCAGGACAAAAACCGCGGCGTGTGGCTTCGACGCCATAAGCGGGCGCCGCCAGCGATCAGCAGCAACAGCTTGATGATGGCTGCAAGGATCGCGACGCCGATAGCGATCATGCCGCCAACGCGGATTGTCAAGCGCAGCTCCAGGCGTTCCATATCGTGGCGCAACGCGGTGATGGAACCCTCGAGGTCGCTGCGGACTTTCGAGATGGCGTTTTCGAGGTCGTGGCGCAGCGTGGCCATCGAACCTTCGAAGTGGCTGCGCAATGCCGTCGTCGAGACCTCGAAGTCATGGCGGGTCGCGACGGTTGAGGCCTCCAAGTCCTGACGGAGCACCGCGCTTCATCTCCAGGTCGTAGCGTGTCACCAACTCGCCCATGACGAACTCGCGTGCCGCCTCCGCATGTGCTTCGGCCTGATCTGGCGAAACGCCAGCATCCCGCAGCCGTTTCGCGTAGCCCAAAGTATCAAAAGCGTAAACCATGGATCGCCCCGTGGCATATGGTGGATTGATCCCGCCACCCCGACGGTAAGCGACTCGTTAAGGGCATCGCCGAGGCGGCGTGAGCTGTCCTATCCTTCCGCCCGAGGAGGATTCGCTGATGGCCCGCCCGAAACCCGAGGTCGTGATTTACCACAACCCATCCTGCAGCACGTCGCGCAAGGTGCTGGGCATGATCCGTGAGGCTGGCATAGAGCCGCGCATAGTCGAGTACCCTGAAGACCCCGCCGACCAGGCAAGAACTCGTCGATCTGCTGCATCGGATGGGCCTGAGCCCACGACAACTTCTGCGCCGGCGTGGCACGCCGCACGATGACCTCGGCCTGGGAGACCTTGGCAAATCCGATGAGGCGCTGATCGACGCCATACAGAAGCATCCCATCCTGATGGAACGGCCAGTTGTCGTGGGACCGCGCGGGGTGCGGCTCTGCCGCCCTCCCGACCGCGTGAGTGAGGTGCTGCCGGCACATTGAATGAGCGGCAAGCTGACGATCGCTGCGCTGCGGCGCCTGGCGGTGCTCGGCTCGTTGGGACGGCCGGCCACGCTGACCCGCGCCATCACGGCAGCAGGGTTCGTCCAGGCGGATCCGATCCGTGCGCCTGCCCGGGCACAGGACCTGATCCTGCGTCATCGCGTCGCGGGCTATCGAGCCGGCGACCTGGAACGCCGGTTTGCTCGCCTCGGCCTGGAGGAGGACTTTCTCTACGCCTACGGCTTCATGCCGCGCGAGACCGCCCATTTGCTACATCCACGCGATCCGGAAACCTCGGGCCGCTATGACGTGCCGGGGGATCTCGCGACCGAGGTGCTGGCATTCGTGCGCGACCAGGGACTGACACATCCAGCCGATCTGGAGCAGCGTTTCGGCAAGGAGCGTGCGATCAACGGTTGGGGCGGCTTCTCCAAGGCAACGACGCGAGCGCTGCAACACCTGCATTATCACGGCCTACTACGCGTCGCAGCGCGCCGAGATGGTATCCGCATCTACGAGGCCGCGGCATCACCTCCGGAGCCCCCGGCTCCTGAGCAACGCAGCCGCCGGATCGTCCTGTTGGTCGTGGGTATCCTGGCGCCGCTGGCCGAGGCAGGGTTGGCGTCCACGTTTGGCTTGCTGAGCCGCGGTGCGCCTGGCCTTGGCGCCTGGCGACAAACAGTCGAGGCATTGCTTCGATCGGGTGAACTGGAAAGCGGCGAGGCGGATGGCGGGCGCTACATCTGGCCTGCGGGATTGGCGTCACGCCGGGCCATGCCGGACACCGTGCGGCTGCTGGCGCCGTTCGATCCGATCGTTTGGGAACGGCGGCGGTTCGAGCATCTTTGGGGTTGGGAGTACCGCTTCGAAGCCTATACCAAGTTTGAACAGCGGAAATTCGGCTACTATGCGATGCCGCTGCTGTGGCGCGATGCGATCATCGGCTGGGCCAATGTCAGCATGACGAGCGGCAAGGTGGATGTGGACCTCGGCTTCGTCGAGAAGCGCCCAAAGGATGCGGCATTCCGGCAGGCGCTCGACGCCGAACTCGCTGCCATGGAAAGCTTCCTTTCCTGAACCCGCTGGAGACCGCTGATGGCACCGAGGATCGGCTATCTGCTTCCTACCCGGGAAAGGATCATGGAAGGTGCGCCGGCGACGGGTCCATTGCTCGATCTCGCGGCGCGCGCCGAAGCACTCGGCTATGACTCGGTCTGGGTTGGCGACTCACTGCTGGCGCGGCCGCGGCATGACCCATTGACACTTCTGGCCGGCGTCGCCGGACGAGTGCCCCGCGTGATGCTCGGCACCGCGGTGCTGCTTCCCGTGCTACGCAACCCTGTCTTGTTGGCACACCAGGTGGCGACGTTGGATCAGGTGTCGGAGGGACGCTTCATCCTCGGTGTTGGCATTGCGCGTGACGTACCGAACATCCGCGCCGAGTTTGCCGCGGCCAGCGTGCCGTTCGAAAAGCGCGTCGGGCGGATGATGGAAGGGCTCCGGCTGTGCCGCGCTCTATGGACGGGCGAACCGGTCGATTGGGATGGGCGCTGGCCGGTACATGGCGGCGTGCTGGCCCCGACGCCGTATCGCCCAGGCGGCCCACCCATCTGGATCGGCGGCAACACTGCAGCCTCGCTGGAACGCGTGGGCAAGACGTTCGACGGCTGGTTCCCCAATGCGCCCGAACCCGCGCAATTCGCGACGCAATGGGGTGAAGTGGGGGCAATCGCCTCGGCGGCCGGTCGCGATCCATCGAAGCTGTCGGCCGCGATGTATCTGACGCTGACCGTGGATGACGACGCGGCGCGAGCGACATCGAGGATGGATGCGTTCCTGGAGGGCTACTACGGAGCGCCCGCCGCGGTGCTGCGGCAAAGTCAGGCGGTGTATTCCGGCCCAGCGTCAGGTGTGGCACGGTGGCTCGACGGTTACGCGCGGGCAGGTGCGACCGACCTCGTGCTGCGCTTCGCCGGCGATCACGAACACCATCTGGAGGCGCTGGCGAAGGCGCGGGCGTCACTCGGGTGGTAATGCAACGCTGACAGGAGGACGTTCCAATGGATAACAGCGGCCCGATCACGCCGGTTGGCCTCAATCATCTGGTGATCAACGTCCGCGACATCGAGGCGTCGCACAGTTTCTGGACCGAGATGCTCGGCTTCCGCCAGGTGGGCTCGGTGCCGCCGGGCCTAGGCGGCGTGCGGCGCGGCGAGATGCGGTTCTACAGCGGCGAGCGCGACGGCAGGATGCATCACCACGACATCGCGCTGGTGGCGACGCCGGATCTGCCGGCGGCGGATGGGCCAACGCCGATCGGTCATGTCGCGATCGCGTTGCCGGATCGCGAGTCGTGGCTGCGGCAGCTTGCATTCCTGCAAAATCACGGCGTGCCGTTCGAGCGCCGCGTCGAACACGGCATGACCCACAGTTTGTATATACGAGACCCTAACGGCTACAGCGTGGAGCTGTTGTATGAGCTGCCACGCGACACGTGGGAAGGCGACATCAATGCCGCGCTGAACCACTACGTGGCGTTGCCAACGGAAGGCAAGGAAGCGCTGGAGGACCGGGTCGAGTATCCGGCATTCGGGGATTAGCCGTAGTGTCGTTGTGAGGAGCGGAGCGACGCGGCAATCTCGACCCGAGTCCGCAATGTTGCCTCGAAGTTGCATCGTCGCATCGCTCTTCAAGGCTCACGGATAATAGCCATACGGCTTGATCTTCGGTTTCCTGCGCTATGAGCTGATCCACCTCTGGGGGTTCTTCAGCGGCTTCCGGGTAATCAATGTCGGGCTTCTGTCGCAGGGCACTGCGCGCCGCGAAGTTGTCAGCGGGCAGGACCGTCAGGCGTGGAACCTGAACGTCTACCAGGCCGCATGAAAGGCTTTGTCGGGCGTTCATTTGGTCGAACCAGGATCGCGCATTCTGGAGATTGATGGCCGTTGCGATCAACGACGATTGCCTGACAAATCAGTACCAGGCGCTTCTGCCGCGCATCGAGCAGATTTCGGTGCTTGCGTCGGTGAAAGACGCGGACCCGATTCAAATAACGGGCTACGTCGGGCCACTCGCGGCCCTGCGAGTTGTCCACCTTGGAATTTTCCTTGGCGCTTCCGGGCAATTCGCCGTAGCGTCCCAGTGCGGCCAAGCAGCCGCCAAATCCGGGCAGGACCAACCTGCCGCCGACACCGGGAAGCGAAGCGTCCAAGCCTGATGCAGGCGACGTACGACCGCCGCCTGATCGTTCCTATCAGTTAATGATGTCCGGCTGCCGACGCGCCCGCTTCCAGATGAAGCAACGTTTGGGAGAACGTCATGAGCAGTACAGCTTCACGCGGCGGGACTGCCGTACCCGCCAGCTATATCCTCGGCCGCAAGCTCGACAGCATTCCGTTCAGCGCGCATCACCTCGTGATCATCCTGGTGCTTGGTGCTGTCGGTTTTGTCGAAGGCTACGACCTCGCTCTGGGCGGCTCACTGCTGGTCCTGGCCAAGGCGCCACTGCAGCTTACCGGCTCACAGATCCGCTGGCTCGCGGTCGCACCAACCATACTGGTGGTGCTCGGTGGCTTCACGGCATCAGCGATGTCCGATCGGATCAGCCGCAAGACTGTGATGCAGATCGGCGTCATCATCAGCACCTTCTTCACTTTGCTGATCCCGTTGGCGCAAACCGGAGAGCAACTGATCATCCTGCGCCTTCTCACCGGTGTCGGCCTTGGTTTTGCTATTTCCGCGCCGTTCCCGATCGCCGCGGAGCTGATGCCGAAGCAGCATCGGCGCACCTATGGCGCCGTCTTCGAGGTCATGCTGGCGAGCGCGTTCACCTTGCTGCCGTTCCTCGGTTCACTGCTCGCGGGGAACACGGATGCGTTTCGGCTGATCGCTCTGCCAGGTGGACTGACGCTCGGCATCGTGCCGCTGCTGGTGCACTACGGCCTGCCGGAAAGTGCCCGCTGGCACTTGCGGCGCGGCAATCCACAGGCGGCCGTAGATACGGTCAACCAGATGATCGCTCGCTGCGGCAATCGCGTTCCGCCGCTGACCGTGGCGGAGCTTGGACCCAATCTCGAAGCCTCGCGCGAGCCGCTTCCTCCGTTCTCGGCACTGTTCGGGCCGGGACAGTTGCAATGGACCGTCGTCGGCATCGTGATCTACGCGGCTGCGACCACCGCCTATTATTGCTCGGCCATCCTGCTACCGAAGGCATTGGTTGATCAGGGTGCCGGCGTCGGCATCGGCCTGGGACTTACGTCGCTGCTGTTCTTCGTGACGATCCCGGGCAAGTTCTTCACTGGGTTCATCATGGAGGTGATTGGCCGCCGCTGGACCATCACCTATTGCCTCGCCGGCGCGATTCCTGGCCTGGTGCTGATGGGGGCGGCGCATCTTACGGGTGACTACGCGTCAGTTGCCATGACCGCGGGTGCGATCATCACTGGCCTGACGGTGCTGTCTTCCTTCACAGCCGTGCGTGTGTATCTCTCGGAACAGTTCCCCACCGCGTTGCGTGGCCGGGGTCATTTCTTCGGCGAGGCAACCGGCCGGATCTTCTCCGGCGTGCTCACCCCCTTCCTGCTGGAGCCATACACGGGGTCTGCCACAGTGTTCTTCGGCACTATTGTCGTCGTCATGGCCGTGGGCGCGTGCTTCCCCTTGATGTTCGGCAAGGAAACGGTCGGGCAACTGGAGCTGGTCACGGAGACTGGTGCCGAATATGCGGTATAATACGGACGCTCGGGGGGCTCGTGGCTCTCAATCGTCGTGGCTGGGGCAGGCTTGGCCACGACGATTGACGCGGAGCATCCGCGCGTCGCTGGTCGCGCCGCCACCAACTTGCAGATGCGCTGGGGAAGCGATCTGCCCGCGATGATGCTGTTGCGGCCAAAATGCCAGCCACGGTAAATATGTACCTAAACCAAATTCGCGGTAGCGATGTCGATGGCGGACCAGATCCATATCCGCAACGCTGAAGCCGCGCAGCTAGCGCGACTTATGGCACGCCAGAGCGGCAAGACGATCAGCGAAGTGGTGCTCGATGCCTTACGCCAATATCGGTCCCACGGCGCGGACTCGCCGCCGCCAGGGCGCATTGCCACCTGGCGCCGCCTATTGCGTTCGGATCGCCGACAGGGCCTGGCCCGACCGGAGACACTGGTCGAGACGCTTTATGACGAAGCGACCGGGCTGCCGGAGTGATCGTGCTCGATAGCTCGATCCTGGTCGGGATCATCAAGGGCCAGGAGGATGCCGAGAAGCTACTGGATCTCCTGGCTGGCAAGGAGTGCGTAATCGGTACGCCAACCCTGGTCGAAACACGCGCCTGGTGCACGATCAACTTGGCAGCGGGTTCTTCGCGTTGGCTGGAACATTTCATCGGCGCCGGCCCCGGCGTGATCGTTCCGTTCAGTCGCGAAATGGCCAATACTGCGAGCCGCGCATTTGCCGTCTTCGGCCGGGCCAGCGGTCATCCGGCCCGGCTGAATTTTGGCGACTGCATGGCCTATGCTGTCTCCGCCATTCTCCAGGCGCCACTCTTGTTCAAAGGCGGAGATTTTGGACTGACCAACGTATTGGCACACCCCGCCTCGATTCGCACGTGACCAGCGCTACCGCGTCGGTCGCGGCGGCGTCACCGTGTAATCGTAGAACCCGCGGTTACTCTTCCGTCCCAACCATCCAGCCTCGACATACTTCACCAGCAGCGGGCACGGCCGGTACTTGGAATCCGAAAGCCCCTCGTACAGCACCTGCATGATCGACAGACACGTATCCAGCCCAATGAAGTCGGCCAGCTCCAGCGGCCCCATCGGATGGTTCGCACCCAGCTTCATCGAGATGTCGATGCCCGCGACCGTCCCCACGCCCTCATACAGCGCATAGACCGCCTCGTTGATCATCGGCACGAGGATGCGGTTGACGATGAACGCGGGAAAATCCTCGGCCACCGCCGCGGTCTTGCCCAGCTTCTCGGACAGCGCGCGCACTGCCTGGAACGTCGGCTCATCGGTGGCGATGCCGCGGATGATCTCCACCAGCTTCATCACCGGCACCGGGTTCATGAAGTGCATGCCGATGAACTTTTCCGGCCGGTCGGTCGCGGCACCCAGGCGCGTGATCGAAATCGACGACGTATTCGAAGCCAGCATGCAGGACGGCTTCAGGTGCGGCATCAGCAGCTTGAAGATCGAGCGCTTGACGTCCTCCTTCTCGGTCGCCGCCTCGACCACGAAGTCAGCATCGCCCAGGGCAGCGTAATCGGTGCTGGTATGGATATGTGACAGCGCCTCGAGCTTGTCGTGCTCGCTGATCAGCGAACGGTTCACCTGCCGGTCCATGTTGTGCGTGATGGTGACCATCGCGCGCTCCAGGAAGCTCTCCTTCACGTCCAGCATGGTCACGTCCATGCCGGCCAGCGCACAGACATGCGCGATGCCATTGCCCATCTGACCCGCGCCGATCACGCCAACACGGGCGATCGCCGGGGGCTCCGCCAGCAGAGCTCCACTGGCAGGCGAAGGCTTAACCTCGATATTCATTCAGGAGCGCTCCAGTTCCTTTGCCAGCTCGGGCAAAGCGGTGAAAAGATCAGCCACCAGGCCGTAATCGGCGACCTGGAAGATGGGCGCTTCCTCATCCTTGTTGATCGCCACGATCACCTTGCTGTCCTTCATGCCGGCCAGATGCTGGATGGCACCCGAGATTCCGACAGCAATGTAAAGTTCCGGGGCGACGATCTTTCCGGTCTGTCCCACCTGATAGTCGTTGGGGACGAAGCCGGCATCCACCGCGGCACGGGACGCTCCGACCGCGGCACCAAGCTTATCAGCAATTGGTTCCAAAAGCTTAAAGTTATCGCCGGACTGCATGCCGCGTCCGCCGGAGATCACCACGCGTGCGGCGGTCAGCTCGGGGCGTTCGCTCTTCGACAGTTCAGCCGAGACGAACTTTGACACCGACGGCAATTCTGGAATGGTCACTGCCTCGATCGGGGCGTTGCCGCCTTCCGCCGCCACCGGATCAAAGCTGGCGGCACGCACCGTGATCACCTTCTTGCTGTCCGACGACTTCACCGTCGCCATGCCGTTGCCGGCGTAGATCGGGCGTACGAACGTATCGGCGTCCACGACCTCGGCTATGTCGCTGATCGGCTGCACGTCCAGCAAGGCAGCGACACGCGGCATGATGTTCTTGCCTACCGCCGTCGTCGCCGCCAGCAGATGATCGTATTTCGGTGCCAGAGAAACCAGCAGCGCCGCCGAGGGCTCCGCCAGCAGATGATCCAGGCCAGGCGCGTCCGCCTTCAGCACCTTCGCCACACCGGCCAGCTTGGATGCAGCTTCCGCCGCCGCATCCACACCACTGCCGGCCACCAACGCATGCACCTCACCCAGCTTCTCCGCCGCCGCGACCGCGCTGCGCGACGGCTGCTTGATACCGGAGGCGTCGAACTCGAGCAGAACCAGTGCCGTCATGTCTCAGATCACCTTCGCTTCGGTGCGCAGCTTCGCCACCAGTTCCTCAACCGACCCGACCTTCACGCCCGCCTTGCGCTTCGGCGGCTCGGCCACCTTCAGCGTGACCAGCCGCGGCGCCGGGTCCACGCCCAGATCCGTTGGCTTCACATTGTCGATCGGCTTCTTGCGCGCCTTCATGATGTTGGGCAGCGAGGCGTAGCGCGGCTCGTTCAGCCGCAAATCGGTGGTGACGATCGCCGGCAGCGTCAGCGCGACAGTCTCCAGCCCGCCATCCACTTCGCGCGTGACCGTGATGTTCTCGCCCTCGATGGTGACCTTGCTGGCGAACGTCGCCTGCGGCCAGCCGAGTAGGGCGGCCAGCATCTGGCCAGTGGCGCTCATGTCGTCGTCGATCGCCTGCTTGCCCAGGATGATCAGCTTCGGCTGCTCCTTATCGGCGATCGCCTTCAGCAGCTTGGCCACCGCCAGCGGCTGCAGCTCGGCATCGGTCTCCACCAGGATCCCGCGATCAGCGCCCATGGCGAGCGCGGTACGAATCGTCTCGGAGCACTGCGGCACGCCAAGCGAAACCGCGACGACCTCTGTGGCGACGCCCTTTTCCTTCAAGCGGACGGCCTCTTCGATGCCGATCTCGTCGAATGGGTTCATGGACATTTTCACGCCGGCGGTCTCCACGCCGGAGCCGTCCGCCTTCACGCGGACCTTCACGTTGTAGTCGACCACCCGCTTCACGGGGACGAGGATCTTCATGCTGTGCCGGTTCCTGGGAATATGTGCGTGATCATCGCGGGTTGCCCGCCTGTTCGCACCTGCAATAGAGGCCGCGGACCATATGCACCGGCCAGTAGCCTGTCAAACTGCCCGGTCAGGATTTCAGCAGAGTCATCAGCAGGGCGAATAGCAGCAATGCAGCGCCCTGTAAGATGACACGCCACTGCATCAGCTTGTTCGAGCGTTGCGGATTGCCGCCGCCGCGCACCAAGCCCAACAGGCCGGCAAACAGGACGCCCAGCGTGGCGAACATCAGGATAGCGACCAGGATGGCGAGGAAGGTCTTCATCGAACAGACATATAACCCTGCGGCACCAACACCCCAACCCCCACGCCCGCCTGCCTCGGGATTGAGACGCTGCCATCTTGTTGACCCAACTCGCCGGTTCGTGTGCCAAGCCATGAACATGACCCGCTTGCTGATTCTCGCCTGCCTCGCGTTCGTCATCCCGCTGAGCGCTCGGGCGCAACCGCCCGCGCAGCCGGCGCCGCCCCAGATTACACCGGCTCAGGCCCAGCAGGCGCTGTCGGTACTACAGGACCCGCAGAAGCGGGCGCAGATCACCGCGATCCTCGAGACCATCGCACGCGCCGAACCGCAATCGCCGCCAACGGCCACGCCCGCTCCAGTTCCAGCCCCAACCGCCAGCCAACCAGCCCTGACGGTGGCGCCAAATAGCCTGGGCGCCGAGGTGCTCGTCGGCGCTTCCCACTTCCTCAACCACGCCTCGACCGAGGTGATCAACACACTCAGTGCCATCCGCAGCATTCCGCTGCTGTGGAACTGGCTCCGCATGATGGCGACCGACCCCTGGGCGCGCGGCGTGCTGCTGGACATCGGCTGGCGGCTGGCGCTGGCCCTGGTCGCAGGGCTGGCCGTTGAGTGGGCGATCCGCCGCTCGGTTCGACGCCCAATCCTGGCACTGGCACAGCGCGCACCGAACGGTGAGCCATCCAACGAGGATGGCGAGGCAAGGGCCGAACAGGGTGAAACCGAACCGCCACGCCGCCGCATGACCGCAGCCTTGGTCCTGTTACGGCGCCTGCCGCTGGTGGGCCTTCGCCTGCTGCTCGAGTTACTGCCGGTGTTCGGCTTCCTCACCGTCGGACACCTGATTGCGGCGACTTCGCTCGGCGGCGATTCTGTGCCACGCCTTGTCCTGCTGGCGGTCGTGGATTCCTACGCCCTGTGCGCCGCGATCCTCGCCGTGGCGCGCATGTTGTTCTCGCCCGAGCAGCGTCGGCTGCGCTTGCTGACGGTCTCAGACGGGATCGCCGCCTACGCGATGCGCTGGATCCGCCGCATCGTGATCGTCAGCGTCGTTGGCTATGCGGGCGCCGAGGTCGGACTCCTGCTCGGCCTGACTTACGCGGCCCACGATGCGTTACTGAAGACGATCAGCCTGATCGACCACGTCTTCCTTGGCATCATTGTCATTCAGCGGCGCCGGACGGTGCGGAAGTGGCTGCGCGCACCCGAGGGCGCGAACGGCATGTTCGCTGCCATCCGGAACTGGCTGGCGCGTGTCTGGCATTGGATCGCGCTGCTGCTGCTGGCCACGCTCTGGCTCGCCTGGGCAGTCGAGGTGCCACATGGCTACCAGGTGATGTTCCGCTACACGGTCGCCCTGATTGCGGTAGGGATCGTCGCGCGGCTGGTGCAGATTGCGCTGTTGGGTGCCCTCGATCGGGCGATGGCGCCGCGAGCGGAACTGGCGCAGCGCTTTCCAGGCCTCGACACACGCTTGGCGCTCTATCACCCGGTTCTGGTGAGCATCGTCCGCGCCTTTGTCTTCCTCGCGGCGGCAGTCACGGTGCTGCAGCTCTGGGGCCTTGGCGCATTCGATTGGCTGGTCGCGAGCCAGCTTGGTCAGCATCTTTTGTCCAGCGTGGTGACCCTCGCCATGACGCTGCTGCTGTCGATCGCTGTCTGGGAAGCGGTCAACGCGGCAATTCAGCGCCACCTGGCCCGGCTTACGCGCGAATCGCAAGTCGCGCGTTCGGCACGGCTGCGCACCCTGCTACCGCTGCTTCGCAGCACGCTGCTGATCACCATCCTTATCGTCGCCGGCATGATGGTGCTGTCGGAGATCGGGGTGAATATCGGTCCCCTGCTTGCTGGTGCCGGTATCGTCGGCGTGGCGATCGGCTTTGGCTCACAAAAGCTGGTGCAGGACTTGATCACGGGCATTTTTCTCCTTCTGGAGAACGCCATGCAGGTTGGCGACTGGGTGACCGTGTCAGGCCTCTCCGGCACCGTGGAGAACCTGTCGGTCCGTACCATCCGCCTGCGTGCCGGTGACGGCTCGGTTCACATCATTCCATTCAGCTCGGTGACGTCGGTGACCAACGTGAACCGTGGCCTGGGCAACGCCGCAGTCAGCGTGAGCGTTGCCTGGCACGAGGACACCGATCGGGTCGGCGACGTCCTGAAAGAGATCGTCAGCGACATGCAGAAGGAGCCAGCCTTGGCCAAGCAGATGCTCAGCGATCTGCAGCTTTGGGGCGTGGACAAGGTGGACGGCGCGAGTGTGACAATTACGGGTCAAGTGGTATGCACCGATTCAGGGCGTTGGAACGTGCAGCGCGAATTCAATCGCCGCATGAAGAGGCGATTCGAAGAGCTCGGGATCGAGCTCTACAACCCGATGCAGCAGACGGTCTCCGTGCACCGTATCGTAGAGGACCCAAAGTCGTGACGGACCTGGCGGCAAGCGTCGCTATCGAAGGCTTCGCGTTCGCGCGGGCGGCGGACATGCGCGGCAATCTTGGCCCTCTTGCCGATTGGGCTGCCTTCGCGGCGAGCTGGAGCGATCTGGGGCTGGACACCTACATGGCGGACGGCGGGCGATATCGGAAGCGCCGCCACGCAGCCTTTGGTGCGCGCGCTGGCGAGCCGATCCATCGCAAGCTGGATCAGCCACATTATCAGAGCCGCGACTACAATCCGCTGAATGGCGGCATCGCGCGTTGGTTTGATCCTGTGTGGTCTGAGGTCGCGGCGGGGCCGAGCATGGCGCGGATCCTCGATCTGTGTCGCAACGTCTTCGAGCAGCTCTCGCCGACCCGCGAATGGCACATCGAAGTCCACCAGTTCCGTATCGAGGCACGCAGCGGTGAAGCAGGCCAGCCGACGCCGGAAGGCATGCATCGTGATGGTGTGGACTATGTGCTGGTGCTGCTGATCGGCCGCAGCAACATCCAGAGCGGCGTCACCTCAATCCGCGGCACCGACGGCAAGGATTTGGGCAACTTCGCCTTAACCGAGCCGCTCGACGCCGCGTGGGTTGATGATCACCGGGTAATGCACGGCGTGACCCCGGTCGAGCCGATCGACCCCACGGCACCCGGGTTTCGCGATGTGCTGGTAGTGACGTTCCGCCGAGAGGATTAAGGCGGAGGAGGGCCCTCTTGATGCTGCATCATCAGGAGAGCGCGGCGAAGGCGCAGAATACCCCCGCGTGTCTGACCCTGATCACACATTCGCTGGCCTTCGCTCGACAGCGAAGTCACCTCCTGCGGAGGCGGCGTCTCGGCGACGCGCACCAGTTCGCTAACCCGGTCGAGAAGCTGCAGGCAGTACTCTGGCGTGTCGGTGGTCACCAACTGAGCTCGTTGTTGACCCGCTACCGGCATGGCGCCGAACAGCATTGCGGCCAGTCCCACACAGGACGCCGCGCCTGCAAATCCAGTAGTACCGAGGTTCATCGGCATTCCCACCATCATGCCAGCCGGGGCGTGACTGGCCGGTGGTGATGGCATGACAACACTGTTAGCCAATGGAACCAGATTGTTCGTGTGTGGGCAGGGTGAGGATGGCGATCAAACCAGGGCCAGCATCGACAAGTCGCAGGCTGCCACCGTGCAATTGCGCGACCGCCTGCACGAGAGCCAGGCCAAGGCCGGACCCCGGCGTATTGCGCGCGATCTCGCCACGATAGAACCGCTCGGCCGCGCGCTCGCGTTCTGCTTCCGGAATTCCTGGACCTTGATCAGCCACCGCTATCTCAACCCCACCGACGGTCACTGTCGCGGAGAGTCGCACCGCACCCCCCGGCGGCGAAAATTTCACCGCGTTATCCACGAGGTTGGCGACTGCCTGCTGGATCAGTTCCCGGTCACCATGAGCAGGAAGTTGCTCCGGAGCGTGAACGCTGAGGGATATGTCCCGATCCTCCGCCACGGCGCCGTAGAGTTCGGCGACATCCGCCAGCAGCGGCACAAGGTCAACGCGGGCGAATGCGGAACGCCGCGATCCGGCTTCAATCTCGGCAATGCGCAGCAACGCCTGGAACACCGCCACGATCCCATCCAGATCGGCCGTGGCCCGCTCGATCGCGGCGCGCAATTCACCCGCGGACGAAGCGTGCAGTCCGGCATCCTCCAGGCGGGCGCGAGCGCGCGTAATCGGCGTGCGCAGGTCGTGCGCAATCGCGTTCGACACCTCGCGCACGCCCTCCATGAGGCGGCCAATACGATCGAGCATGTCATTGATGGTCTCGGCGAGCTGATCGAATTCATCGCCGCGGCCGGATAGCCGCACGCGCTGCGTGAAGTCGCCAGCGGCGATCGCACCGGCCGTCGCCGAGACATTCGCCAGCGTTCGGCGAAACAGGCTGCGCACCACCAGTGCGCCGATGGATGCCATCACCACCACCACCACGAGCGCCCACAGTAGCGCCGAGGTCAGCAGCCGCCGGAGTTGCGCGCGCACCTGGATGTCGCGGCCGATCAACAGCCGGAAGCCGTCGGGCAGGGTGAAGCTCTGGACGAGAGCAAGCGAGCGGACGCCGGCGCGCTCGATCGGCAATTCATACCAGCCGCCGCTGCTTGAGGCCCCTTGCGGCCAATGTTGAAGATTGCCCGCAATGCGGTGGCCTGTCGGATCCACCAGCAAATAGATCGCATCGTCCTCGACGTTCTGTGTCAGGCGATCCTCGATCGTCAGGATCAGCGCAGGGATCTGGCCGGCGTTGAAGCGCTCGGAGAGGCTCTGCGCGTCGGCCTCAATCGAGGCCTGGGTTTGCCGATCGAGCAGCCCGGCGGTGGCCCACCAAAGGAACAGCGCCAGGGCAGCCGCGCTGAGCGCCAGCAGGATCGCGTAAATAGCCGCGAAGCGAAAGCTTGCGGAGCGGAGCAGCCGCCGCATCGCTCCACGCGCGCTGCGGCTACCTATTGGGTCAGTGTGGAGACGGACAAACGACTGCACGCCCATGTTCAACGACAACAGCACCAGACTTCCCCTCCCCTTGCGGGAGGGGGTTAGGGGGAGGGGGCAGTGCCGGATAACCGCCGCCCCCTCCCCCTAACCCCCTCCCGCAAGGGGAGGGGGAAGACTGCATTGCTGGCACCGTCAGGCGCTCTCCGCGCGCAGCATGTAGCCGGCGTTGCGGACAGTGTGGATCAGCGGCATCGGGAACGGCTTATCTACCTTCTGCCGCAGCCGCGAGACGTGCACGTCAATCACGTTCGTCTGCGGATCGAAGTGATAATCCCACACGCCCTCCAACAGCATGGTGCGCGTCACAACCTGGCCTGCATGCCGCATCAGGTATTCCAGCAGCCGGAACTCGCGAGGTTGCAAATCGATCTTCTGGCCGGCGCGCTTCACCTGCCGCGACAGCAAATCAAGCTCCAGGTCCTCGACCACCAGCTTGGTGACCGGCCCTTCGCCCTTGCCGCGACGCGCCAACGCCTCAACCCGGGCCAGCAACTCGGCAAACGCGAACGGCTTGGTCAGATAATCGTCGCCACCAGCCTTCAGGCCACGCACTCGCTCGTCAACATCGGCGAGCGCTGACAGGATCAGCACCGGCACCGTGTTCTTCTGCCCGCGCAGCGTTTCCAACAGGCGCAACCCGTCGATGCCGCCAGGCAGCATGCGGTCCAGCACCACCGCGTCGAACGCCTCACTGGCCGCCATGAACAGGCCGTCGCGGCCATTATCGGCATGTTCCACCACATGGCCGGCCTCCTTCAGGCCGCGTACGACGAAGCCGCCGACGTCCTTGTCGTCTTCCACCACCAGGATACGCATTGCTACTTTGCCTCCTCGGCCGTGCCCTCGGACGGACGACGGCCAACCGTTACTGGTACATCCATGTCGTGACCCTTACGGCGGACTGACAGTTTCACCTCTGTTCCCGGGGTCACCGCCGCGATCGTGCGGATCAGGCCCCGCGAACTGTCGATGTGGTCGCCGTTCACCGCCAGGACGATGTCACCCTGGTGGATTCCCGCCCGGCCCGCCGGACTGGTGTGCTCGACGCCGGCGACAGTCACGCCATCATCGGCGTCCTGCACCGAAACCCCGAGCCAGCCCCGATCTATCCGCCCAGTCGCCTGCAACTGCTTGACGATCGGCGCGACCAGCTCGCTAGGGGTCGCGAAACCAATGCCGACCGAGCCACCAGACGGCGACACGATCGCCGTGCTGACCGCGATCACCTGGCCATCCATGTTGAATATCGGGCCTCCGGAATTGCCGGGATTGATCGGGGCATCGAGCTGGAGGAAGTTGTCGAATGGGCCGGCGCCGAGGTCACGCCCGCTGGCCGAAATGATGCCGGCCGTCACCGAGCCGCCGAGACCAAACGGATTGCCTGCCGCGAGCACCCAATCGCCCACTTCAGCCTGACGTGAGTCGCCCCACTGCACCGACGGCAGCGGCTTGGAAGCATCCACCTTGATCAGCGCCACGTCGGTCAGATCGTCCGTCCCGATCACCCGGGCTGGCAATCGCGTTCCGTCGGTCAGGGAGACCACAATCTTGTCGGCGTGCCCGACGACGTGATTGTTGGTCACGATCAGCCCGGTAGGATCGATGATGAAGCCGGAACCGGCGCCCATCGTCTGCTCGCGGCGATTGCCGAAACGCTTACGGAATTCGCGGCCGAGCGGCGTATCCCGTAGCTCAGGCGGCAGCTCGTTGAGCACCTCGCCGCCCGAGATGGTCTCCGTCACCGCGATGTTCACCACCGCCGGCAGCACGCGTTTGACCAGCGGCGAGAAGCTTTCGGGCGCCGAGCGCGCCGCCGCTGAGCCGGGATCCCCCGCTGTGCAGCCACTGACAAGGAGGGCGAGGACCAGCACGATGCCTCTGGGGTGCCAGTGCAAGGTCATCGTAATGCTTTCCTGCTCCGTAAGGGATTAACTCGGGCACCAGATGGCGCGCGGGCGCGCCCGCCACAAGCATCCCGGGTTCATTATATGGCGTTCATCTCGCTGTCATGCTGCTTCAGCGAGCACCAGGCGCCGCCGCGGGACTGCCTTGACCGGCATGGCGGCGTAGACGTCTTTCACAGCCTCAGTGATGGTCACGCCAGCAAATCCAGGCAGCCACTTCCGGCCGGTGCGTTCGCACAATGCCGCGCTGCGGAGCACCAGACGCCACTGGGTAGGAGGCAGGTAAAGTGCAGTGTCGCGCCGCTCCACGCGATACAGCGACGCCGCCAGGAGCCGGCCGATTTGACCGAAGGAGTAGGGCTGGCCGTGGCCGAATGGCGTACTCTCCAAATAAGCCCACATCCCGCTGCGGTTGGGAGCCACCACCAGCAGCCGGCCATCATCCTTCAGCACGCGCCAGGTCTCGCGCAGCATGCGGCGGGCGCTTTCCGCTGCCTCCAGCCCGTGCACCAGCAGGATCCGATCGAAGGTCAGATCGGGAAATGGCAGCGCATCCTCATCCGCAGTGCAGGACAGGCTGGGTTCGCCCAGGGGCCAGCGCGTCGCCCCCATTTGGGCGGGCGTCAGGGCGATGCAGCGTATCGCCTGGTCACGCCAGAGACGCAGGTATGGCGCGGCGAAGCCGATGCCCAGCACCGATTGGCCGCCGAGGTCGGGCCACGACAGCGTCAGGCGCTCGCGCAGTAGCCTGGCCGCGACCGCCCCTCGGGCCGTGCCGTAAAAGTCCGCCGCAGCGTGCGCATCGGCTGCCATGACACGGTCCTATAACACGGCTGACGGTTTCCGGTGACCTTCAGCGGTGCTAAGCTGACGCCATGACAGTCACAGCACAATCCGTCCCCATCCTCTCCGACAACTATGCCTGGATGCTGCGCGACAGCGGCTCAGGCGCGGTTGCCATCGTCGATCCCGCCGATGCCAAGCCGATCATCGCGGCTTTGGAGAAGGCCGGCGGTCGCCTCGACCTGATCCTGCTGACGCACCATCACGCCGACCATATTGCCGGCGTGGACGAGGTGCGCGCGCACTTCAAGGGAGCCAAGGTGGTTGGCGCGACCGCCGATGCGCACCGGCTGCCGAAGCTGGACCAGGGCGTGAAGGAGGGCGACACCGTCACGTTCGGCAGCGCGACGGCGCAGGTGATCGACACGCCTGGCCACACACGCGGTCAGATCAATTACTTCTTCCCCGATGGCGAGATCCTGTTGTCTGGCGACACGCTGTTCAGTCTGGGCTGTGGGCGCCTGATCGAGGGAACCGCGGCCGAGATGTTTGCGTCGCTGCGCAAGCTGGCCGTGTTGCCAAGCGGCACGAAGGTTTGCTGCGGGCATGAATATACAGAGAGCAATGCGCGCTTCGCACTGAGTGTCGACGGCGACAACGCGGCGCTGAAGGCGCGCGCGGAGCAGGCCCGGCAACAGCGCGCGGCGGGACAGCCGACCGTGCCCTCGACGATGGCGAGCGAACTGGAAGCCAATCCGTTCCTGCGCGCGTCCAATGTGGCGACTTTTGCCGATCTGCGGGCGAAGAAGGATAGTTTCTGATGAAACTATGCTTCTCGCCGACCAGCCCATATGTGCGGAAGGTGCGCGCCTGCGCGATCACGCGCGAGATCGACGATCGTATCGACCTGGTGCCGACCAATCCCAATGCATCGGAGCCGGCGTTTGTCGCGATCAACCCGCTGTCGAAGGTGCCTGCGCTGGTGACCGACGACGGCGTCGCACTGTTCGACAGCACAGTGATTTGCGAGTACCTCGACAGCATTGGCGACGCGCTGCCGATGTTCCCGGAGCATGGCGCGGCGCGGTGGCGGGCACTTAAGTTCCAGGCGATGGGCGACGGGATCCTGGACGCATCGGTGCCGCGCCGCGGCGAGATGATGAAGCCGCAGGACGAAGGCCGAGCCGCTTGGATCGCGCGGCAGAAGGCTGCGGTGGATCACACATTGGACGCACTGGAGGCGGACCCGCCGCATCGGCATGTCGATATCGGGTCAATTACCGTGGCGTGTGCGCTTGGCTATCTGGATTTCCGGTTTGCCGCGCAGCCATGGCGCGAGGGTCGTTCGAAGCTTGCTGCCTGGTATGAGTCGTTCGCGGAAAACTCCGGCATTGCACAAACGGTGCCGAACGAGGGGTAGTATCCCGAACCTCGACGTCGCTCACATTTCACGGCAAATGAGCCGTCGATAGGCCTGCCCCACTCGGCTGCTGATCCTTCATAGAACATGAGGCAAAAGCGCCAGTATCTTATCCAATGTTATGGGAAACGATCGTACGCGCACGCCGGTGGCATTGAAGATGGCGTTCGCGATCGCTGCGCCGGAACCGCAGATCGCGAGTTCGCCCAGACCTTTGCTACCGAGGGGGTTCGAAGCGTCATCCGCGCCGTCAAGCATCACGATATCGATCCGTGGGGTGTCGGCATTCGCCGCGAAATGATAGCTGGCCAAATCGTCAGCGACGAAATTGCCGTATCGCGGATCGACCACGCCTTCTTCGTGCAAGGCCGAACTCAATCCCCAGATCATTCCACCCAGCAACTGTGACCTCGCGGTTCTGGCGTTGAGAATGCGGCCCGCGTCGAACACACCCAGCATCCGCCGCGCGCGAACCTCGGCCGTATCCATGTCGACCTGGACCTCAGCGAAGTAAGCAGCATAGGAGTTTTGCGAGTAACGCCGATAGGTGTCGCCTGGCGCGATCGTTCCGTTTGCGTGCAAACCGCCTGGCGACCGGGCTGCGATATCCGTTAGCGATTCCGTGGCGTCTCCGGCGATCACGTGTCCATTCTGGAATACGGCATCCGTGGCGGCCGCACGCCAGAGCGGCGACCGCTTATCGCCGACCGCAGCCAAAGCGATTGCGTGACGCAATGCGATACAGGCGTTGTAGAGACCCGAACAGGAGGACCCGGCACCAGTTGAGCCACCGGATCCGGGGGTCACCGGAAAATCGCTGTCGCCCAGCTCGATCGTGATGGCTTCGGGGGTCAGGCCCATCGCGTCGGCGGCGACCTGCGTGAGGATCGTGTAGCTGCCAGTGCCGATATCGGTCATGTCCAATCGCACGGTGACGCGGCCGTCCTGACGCAGCGTTGCTTGCGCCGCTGACTCGCGAAGCTTGTTGGGGCGAATGCCGGCCGACATACCGAACCCGATCAACTGCCGGCCTTCTCTGCGCGAAGCCGGGATCGTCGGCCGTTGCGCCCAGCCGAAGCGGCGTGCGCCTTCCGTAAGACACGTGACAAGCTGACGCGTCGAAAATGGAATACCAAGCTCCGGATCAAACCGCGGCTCATTTCGCAGGCGAAGTTCGACCGGATCGATGTTCAGCGCCATGGCCAGCTCGTCCATCGCGCTTTCGAAGGCCAGCATGCCAGGCGCCTCGCCCGGAGCACGCATGGTCTCGCCGTGTTGCATATCCAGCGGCACCAACCGATGCCGCGTCAGGCGATTCGGCGCGGCGTAGAGCGAACGACTAAAAGTCGCAACATTCTCGGCATATTCCTCGAACCGCGCGGTCTCGCCTGCGGCCTCGTGCGCGATCGCCATCAGGTGGCCGTCGCGATCTGCACCAAACCGGATGTGTTGGCGGAATGCCGGACGGTGGCCGGTGTTGGTGAACATTTGCGGTCGGGTCAGGACGACCTTCACCGGGCTTCGAAGCACGCGGGCCGCGAGCGAGGCCAGAACCACCTCGGTGTTGATCGGCAACTTGGAGCCGAAACCGCCGCCGATATAGCGGCTGATCAGATGGATCTTCTCTGGCTGTACCCGCAGCGTCGATGCCAGGGCGGCGCGGGCGCTCGAAAGCTGCTGTTGGCTGACATAGGCAGTCAGCCTGTCGCCGTCCCACTCGGCCAGAGCAGCGTGCGGCTCCATCGGGTTGTGATGTTGAGGAGCGTTTTCATAGGTGACATCGATCTTCACCGGGGCAGCGGCAAACCCGGCTGCGAAATCACCTATCGCGCTGTCGGGCGCGTAACCCGGCCCGACGATCTCGGGTCGATACGCCTGATCGAGATTGTCCTGTAGGGCGAACGCCGCTGGTGCGCGCTCGTACTTCGCCCGCACCATTGCGGCAGCGGCACGCGCTTGCTCGAAGCCATCGGCGACGACGAGCGCGATCGGTTCGCCATAATACTGGACATCCGGACCGTCCAGAACCGGCCGCGCTCGCGCGTTGCGGTTGGCAACCGCTGGCGGCCCGAATGCCGCTTGTTTGGGAGCATTCAAATGCGTCAGCACAAGACGCACGCCCGGTGCGCTCTCAGCGCCAGCGGTATCCAGCGCGGTGATGCGGCCCTTTCCTATGGTAGCCTCGACAATAAAGCCGTAGGCGATGCCTCGATCGAGCTTGTATTCCGCGGCGTAAGTGGCCCGCCCAGTCACCTTGGCGACACCGTCAAGGCGGACCAGGGGTTGGCCGACGAACTTCGGTGCGTCGAGCTTGGGTGAGACCGCCGGGTCGTACGTATCGGACATTGCCAAGAGACTCACCCTTTCCTGTTGGCTATCTGTTCCAGTGCAGCAACCAGCGTGCGGCGGGCCAACGCGATCTTGAACTCATTGTAGGTATATCCTCGTGCGCCCTTCAGCGCCTCGTCGGCGGCCGTCTGAAAGATTTTTGGATCAAGTGTCTTGCCGATCAGCACGTGCTCGGCGCCGACCGAACGCCCGGGCACGGGTGTGAGGCCGCCGAATGCGATCCGCGCATCGCGGATCTTGCCGTCGTCCACGTCGAGAACGGCCGCCACCGACACCAGAGCAAAGGCGTACGAGGCTCTGTCGCGCACCTTCCGATAAGACTGCGTGTGGCCGGGGGGCGCCGGAAGCAGGACCGCGGTGATCAATTCGTCTTGCGCGAGGTTCGTCTCGATATGCGGTGTGTCGCCGGGTGGACGATAGAGTTGCGCGAACGACAGAGTGCGCCGCGCCCCCCGCGCCGCGATCGTTTCAACGCGAGCGTCGAGCGCAGCCATGGCCACCGCCATGTCCGACGGATGCGTCGCGATACAATGATCGCTCATGCCAAGGACCGCGTGGATCCTGTTGAAACCATCGATCGCCGCGCAGCCGGTTCCGGGCGACCGTTTGTTGCAGGGCATGGCGCGGTCGAAAAAGCAGAAGCAGCGCGTCCGCTGAAGCAGATTGCCGCCAACGCTCGCCCGATTTCGCAACTGGCCCGAGGCGCCGGCAAGAATCGCCTGTGACAGCAACGGATAGCGTTGACGCACGATTGGCGAAGCCGCGAGGTCACTGTTGCTCACCAGTGCGCCGATCCGCAAACCACCTCCCGACGTTGCCTCGATCTGCGTGAGCGGCAGCCGGCTGATATCGACGAGATGCGACGGTGTCTCGATCTCCAGTTTCATAAGGTCGATCAGGTTGGTGCCGCCGGCGATGAATCGCGCGCCAGGATTTGTGGAGACCGATGCAATCGCTTCGTCTACGTCCGCGGCGCGCTGGTAATGGAACTCCCTCATCCCGTGGTCTCCCCCACGACATCCCTGATGGCGGCAACAATGTTGGGATAAGCAGCGCAGCGACAGAGATTGCCACTCATTCGCTCGGCGACTTCGGAATCGGTGAGCGAAGGGGAGAGGGAGACATCGCTGGTGACATGGCTCGGCCAGCCTGCGGCAGCTTCCGTCAACATGCCCACGGCGGAGCAAATCTGGCCGGATGTGCAGTAGCCGCATTGGAACCCATCGTGCGCGATGAAGGCAGCCTGCATTGGATGCAGCGCATCGCCCTTGCCCAAT
Organism: uncultured Alphaproteobacteria bacterium; assembly: GCA_963733475.1. Classification (GTDB taxonomy): domain Bacteria; phylum Pseudomonadota; class Alphaproteobacteria; order Acetobacterales; family Acetobacteraceae; genus JAMXLO01. The sequence continues at coordinate 114,627 of CAVTEC010000021.1, forward strand.
CCCTCGATCGTGGTGATGTCATCGCCTTCCAGCATCACGGCGAGCGTCAGGCATGAATTGATGCGCCGGCCGTTCAGCAGCACTGTGCAGGCGCCGCATTGTCCCTGATCGCAGCCCTTCTTCGTTCCAGTCAGGCCGATGTGCTCGCGCAACGCATCAAGCAGCGTGGTCCGGGGATCCGCTTCAATCACGTACACTTGTCGATTGATCCTCAGCGTCACCCGCAAGGTCTTCGCGACGGCCGCGGGCACCGCCTGGCGCCGCAAGCCGACCGGTTGCGCGCTGGTGCCTGGCGCTGTGACGAGCTCGCCGGCGAGTGCCGCCGATAGGAGCACATCACGTCTCCGCCACCATGAACCTGGCATTGCTTCTGCTCTCCCGTTTTTCCGGGCTTGCATGCGGCAGCCCGGGGAAACCACCCGTGCCGGAAAGGCGCCAGAATTGTGGGCAGAGCACGAAGGTTTTTCTAATATCGTGGTGGCATTTCGCGATATCAGACTGATATGGAGCTCCAGCGACTACGCCATATTCTTTGTGTCGCCGAAGAGGGCCACTTCGGTCGCGCGGCCCAGAGACTCGGCATGATGCAGCCGCCGCTGTCGCAATCCATCCGGCGCAGTGAGCGCGAACTGGGCGTCGCCTTGTTTGAACGGACGCCCAAGGGCGCAGTCCTGACAGCGGCCGGACGAGCATTCTTGCCAGAGGCCCGGGTTGCCGTCGCCGCCGCGGAGCGTGCGACTGCGCAGGCGCGCGCAGTGGTCAGCCGGCATCCGGTGCGGGTGGGCGTCGCCTCGCCGGCACTTTGGGGACCGTTGCCCACGTTGCTGCGCATTGCGCAAGACGCAAGCATAGCTGTCGAACTGATCGAGGCGTCGACCAATGATCAGATTGAGGCTATTGCGAACGGCGGTTTGGATATGGGGCTTTTGTCACCGCCATTCGACGCCCCACCAAGAATGCGCGTGATTGACCTTTCGACGGACCGGTTGATGGCAGCGATGCCGGAACGGATCGCCCGCGAGTATGCCCTGGCCCCACTGGCGTTACTCGCGGAACGATTGATCCTGTTTCCACAGCGGCAAGGCCCGTTTCTCCACGCTGCTATTCTTAATCTCTTCGCGACACACGGACTGTCGCCGGTGATCGTGCAGGAGGCGCGAGACATGATGCCGAGCTTGATGCTCGTAGCGGCTGGCCTCGGTTCGACGCTCGTGCCTGAAAGCCTTGCGCTTCGCCTTTCGATCCATGATGTCGCCTTTCGGCCGCTGGCGGATGTCGATGAGGCGCCAACCTGGCCGCTGGCCATTGCTCACATGCCGTTGAGCACCGGCAGAGAACCTGGGAGACTCCTGGGTCTTTGGCGACGCACCGAGGCATCACAAAAAACGTGAGCAGAGGCGACCGCCTGCAAGCGCAGGCGCCCCTGAGCTTTGCCTCAATCTCGGTCCAGATGTGCTCGTTCGGGATTGCTCCGCATCGCATGTGCGGTGCTCGCAATGACAGCGCTTCCGCAATCGGTGGACTTCAGGTCCAGGGCACTAAATGGAGCTAGCTATAGCGGCAGGACCTTGCTGCGCGTGATGTCGAGAGGGTCGTCGATCAGAGACTGCACGCGTTCAAGAAATCGAACCGTGTGTGGCAACTCCGCGTGACGATCGAACGCCGCCTCGTCCTCCCAGCACGAGTGAATGTAGAACAGGCGCGGATCGCGCGTTGAACGAAAGGCATCGATAGCGCGGCATCCGGCTTCCTGCCGTGTCGGTGGAACCACATCGCTCAATGCGTCCGCGACCGCATCGTCGCAGCCGCTACGCGCATGGAACCGGGCAAATATGAATAGCTCCATTCGTCCTCCCGTGTTCGGCTCGATCGGTCGGATCAGGCGGACCCTGCCACAGACAGCTCTTCATTGCTGTTGATACGAACGATTGCGGCGAACAGGCGCAGTGCGTCCGCCCCGCCGCGATCGGCCAAGGCGCCACATTCGAACTCGTCAGCCAGGACCTCAGCATGCACCGCGAGCGTTGCCGCGGCACGGCTCAAAGCCTGCTGCGCGAGCGCGAGCTGTGTGACGTCCGACAGAGCTTTCCATTCGCTTTCCATACAAGGGATCATACGCCGCCGCACTTAACGGAACATTAAGTGAACGTGACTTGAACCGGCGGCAGTGGCGAGAAATCCACCGTGACGCTGGCCGGCCCTGTCAGCCAGACGGGCGGCGTGACGCTGCCAAGCATTATCACCTGGCCCGCTTTCAGCCCGCCGAAAGCCTCGGCGACGGAAGAGCCAGCCAGCCACGCCAGGCAATTCATCGGGTGACCCATCAGGTCCGCACCGACGCCTTCGTCGCGTTGGTGACCATCCACGATCAGCCGGCCTCGCAGTCTGCCAATGTCCAGCGAGTGCCAATCCTCCACAGCGGGCTGACCGAGTACGGCAGCCGCGTGGAACACCTGATCGGCAATCAGCGTCGGCACGCCAAGTTCCAGTAGTTCGCCGTAGCGGTTCTCGACGATCTCAATGCCGGCGAACAGCTCGCCAACCGCGTCCGCCGCCTGCTCCGCTGTGCGGGGGCCAGGAGGTAGATCGCGCGCCAGCCGCACCGCCAGCTCGCATTCGACGCCCGGACGGACAAAATCGGCGAACCGCTCACTGGCGCCACTGCGGTACAGGTTGCCAACCGCCATGAAGCCGGCGGCAGGCCCGCTAAGGCCGAGATACTCCTGCATCCGCTTTGCGGTAGCGCCAATCTTGAACCCGCCAGGCGAGGCAGCGCCGGTGCGATGGGCAAGCGCGCGCTGCACTGCCGCACCCTCGACTTCGGTCCGCGGAGCGATGGGGGCTGGCAAGGGAGCGACATGGCCGCGCCGCTGGCGCACCTCCTGCAGCGCAGCGGCAGCCCGGTCCGCCTCATCACCTGTCATGGTTGCCTCGTCAGCTCGTACAGCGCCACGGAGGCGGCAGCGGAAACGTTCAGGCTCTCCATCTTCCCCGGCATCCGCAGGCCGGCAATTTCGTCGCAGGTTTCGCGCGTGAGTTGGCGCAACCCCGCGCCTTCGGCACCCAGCACCAGCGCGACGCGGCGGCCTTCCAGCGCGGTCCCAGACAGGGGCGCGCCGCCAGTGTCGAGGCCAACGGTCCAGATGCCAGCAGCCTTCAGCGCGATCAGGGTCCGAGCGATGTTGACCGCACGCATCAGCGGGACGGTTTCCAAAGCGCCTGAGGCGGCCTTCGCCAGCGCCCCGGTCTCCTCGGGCGCATTGCGGTCCTGGGTGATCACCGCCGCCACGCCGAACGCCGCCGCTGAGCGCAGAATTGCGCCCACATTGCGTGGATCGGTGACCTGATCCAGCACCAGCAACGGCCCAGGACGATCGAGCGCCTGCTGCAAGCTGGGCGGCGCCAGCGGATCGGCGAGCAGCGCCGCTCCCTGATGGGCAATGTCACGCCCAAGCAGATGATCGAGGCGGCCGCGATCCACCTGCTCCGCCTGGATCGGCCAAGGCGGCGGCTGGCGCTGCGCCAGCATCTGCTGCGCCTCTTCGGTCAGCATAAGGTGGCGCACGCGGCGGGACCGATTGGCGAGTGCGGCTGCAACCGCATGCAGCCCGTACAGCCAAAGCGCACCGCGTGGCGTATCGGGGACATGTGGCCGCTCCTGGCGCTGGAAATCAGGTCGGGGCCGGTTATGAAACGGCTTGCCCTGCGGGCGCGGTCCGTGTTGGCCCTGGCCACCCGGGCCTTGTCCTGGTCGCTGTTGCCGATCGTTGGGTTGGCCATGATGACGCGGCGGCCCGCCAGGACCACCGCCCGAACCCGGCGGCCGACCGCCGCCTCCGGTCCGATTGGAATGGGGAGGTTTCATTGCGCAGGATATAGACCGCGTTGCGGCGAATGGACAGGCGCTAAGGGTTTGATAGCCCATGGGCGGCGATGATCGCGGGAGACAGCGCCGACAGGATCATGCTCCCGATACTTCGCCGCGCCTTACGCGCAGCCGTCATCTTCCTGTGCCATGCATTCCTGGCGTGCGTGCTCGTGTTTGGCGCGTGGGTGGTGGATGGCTTCATCCACCTTCAGAGCGGCTCTGGGGAGATATTGATCTACGGAAACTGCCGATTTCCTATCTGTTTCAGACGGTCGATCTCGTTATGATCGCCCTGTTTGGTGCCGTCGGGGTAATCCAGGCAGCGAAGGCCTTAGGGTCCGATGATGACAACAGCAAGTGAGTTACGCCTCGGTGGGCTGCTGCCCGGACGAGCCTGGTTTTTCCGGTGGCTTGAGATCTATGCGCGCGCCGCTATCGGCAGCGTGTGTGGGTTTATGGTTGTGGCTGGTTGGCTGGCTGAGCACATGGCTCTCCGTACCTTGATCTCTGCCGCTGCCGCGATCGTTGCGGTGGTCATGCTCGCGGGCCTGTTCGTGCCGAGCGCGCAGCCCACGAACGCAACGCCATCGGCCGATGAGCCACCACTTCGCAGGCAGATCATTCTTTCGTTCCATATCGCGGGTCTGTGGTTTTCCATCCGCGCCGGGATGCGACAACGAGGGGATCGGCCCGCGCAGAAGCGGCACGAACCGTAGAAGCACCGCTCCCAATGGACCGCGTCTACTTCGATGAAAACGCAGGCAATGAGCACGGGCGCTATGATCTGGGCATTCCAGGATCCCGTCGGGACTTGGTGCAACTAGCCGGTAAACTCAGCAATGGCGATCATGTCATGCTGTATGATCGCCAGGAGTTCGAGGTGGAGGCAGTGCTCGAGTTCGATCCTGCGTCTAACCGGTGGATGGCGGTGCCACTCTGGGACACGAGCCGACGCGTCGGCGAGCAGCGCGAGAGATCTAACGTCGTCGAATGATGGCGGGGGCGCTATGGCCATTTTCGATTTTCGAAATCTGCGAAGTAGCACTGATGCCACAGAAAGATGGTCAAGACACGCGTCGATAGGATCCGAACGTATGTCATGGCAGCGTTACATATGGCAGACATCGCACCCGCGAATATAAATCGGAAGCCACTCTGCTCATCAACGTCGCTGGCGGTGATGAGGTTAGTGAGCTTGATCATTGGGTTAGTTTCGCTTAACGACGCCATCATCAGTTTGTAGCCGCTTTCGTTAATACCGGAGGCGGCGCCAACACGCCGCCCCTTCCCCCTCCGCCCTGCCACCGCATATACCCTTCTCATGGCGCGGTTTCTGAAGATGCACGGCTGTGGCAACGACTTCGTCGTGTTCGACGAGCGGGCGGGCTCGCTTGGCCTGACCGCAAGGCGTGCTGCGGCGATCGCCGATAGGCGCATGGGCGTGGGCTGCGACCAGTTCATCGTGATTGAGCCGCCACCGGCCCATTCCAACGCCGATGCCTTCATGCGCATCCGCAACCCCGACGGCGCGGAGGCCGGTGCCTGCGGCAACGCTACCCGCTGCATTGCCACGATCCTCGCAGACCAGACCGGGCGCCGGAGCCAAGTGATCCGTACGGCCGCCGGTAATCTGCCGTCTGAGGTGCTCGCGGACGGACGGGTGCGCGTCGATATGGGAACAGCGCAACTGGATTGGCCCGACATTCCACTGGCGCGGCCCATGGACACGCTGCATCTCGATCTTCCAGGCGATCCGGCGGCAGTCAACATGGGCAATCCGCACGCAACATTCTTCGTCGATGACGTCGAGCACACAGCGGTGCGCGAACTCGGGCCACGACTGGAGCATGATCCGCTGTTCCCCGAGCGCGCCAATATCGGCTTCGCCCAGGTCCTGTCGCCCGACCGCATCCGCCTGCGCGTCTGGGAGCGCGGTGCCGGCCTGACCCTGGCGTGCGGATCCGGCGCCTGTGCCGCGCTGGTGAATGCGCATCGCCGCGCTCTAACCGGGCGCCGCGCCACCGTCATCGTCGATGGCGGCGAACTGGAGATCGAATGGCGCGACGATGGTCACGTGCTGATGACCGGCCCGGTGGCGACCTCGTTCGTCGGCGAAATCGACCTCGCGGCGTATCCGGCATGATGGCCGGATCAGGTCCAGCCATGACGATCGAGGATCGGGCTCGCGCCCGAGACCAAACATGAGCGTCGAAATCCTGACATTCGGCTGCCGCCTAAACGCCTACGAAAGCGAGGTCATCCGCACCCACGCTGCCGCGCTGTCCGATACAGTCATCGTCAACACCTGCGCGGTGACTGCGGAAGCCGAACGCCAGGCGCGGCAGGCGATCCGTCGCGCTGCTCGCGAACGCCCCGGTGCGTGCATCGTCGTCACAGGGTGTGCGGCGCAGATCGATCCAGCTTCATGGTCGGCACTGCCCGGCGTGGATCGCGTTCTGGGCAACGAGGACAAGCTGAAGCCGGAAAGCTGGGTGCCCGGGGCACCAGGCGGCGTCTCCGACATCATGGCGGCACGCGAGACCGCGCCGCATCTGGTTACGGAATTCGCCGGCCGCGCGCGCGCGTTCGTCCAGGTGCAGCAGGGCTGCGATCATCGCTGCACCTTCTGCATCATCCCATTCGGCCGCGGCCCCAACCGCAGTGTGCCCATCGGCGCCGTCGTGGCGCAGGTTCGAGCATTGGTCGAGGCCGGCTTCCAGGAAGTGGTGCTGACCGGGGTCGATATCGCCTCCTACGGCCCCGATCTGCCGGGCGCGCCGCGGCTGGGACAGTTGGTGCGCCGGCTGCTGGCGCTGGTGCCAGAGTTGCGGCGGCTGCGGCTGTCGTCGCTCGATCCCGCAGCGATCGATGACGACATCTGGCGTTTGCTCGGCGAGGAGCCAAGGCTGATGCCGCATTTACATCTGTCGCTACAGGCTGCCAACGACCTGATCCTGAAGCGGATGAAGCGGCGGCATCTGCGTGCCGACGCCGCCGCCGCGATCGAACAGGCGCGCCGTCTGCGGCCTGGCATTGCCATCGGCGCCGACATCATCGCCGGCTTCCCGACCGAAACCGACGCACTGTTCCGCGACACGCTGGATTTCGTCAGCGATCACGCGTTGCCATTCCTGCACGTGTTTCCCTTTAGCGAGCGTCCCGGAACGCCGGCGGCACGTATGCCCTCGGTTCCTGTTGCGGTCCGGCGCGAGCGTGCGTCGCGGCTGCGCGAAGCCGGCCGTGCAGCGATGCATCAGTTCATGGCGGCACAGGTGGGACACACGGTATCGCTGCTGACCGAAACCGCCGACACCGGCCATACCGAGCACTTTGCCGCTGTCAGGCTCGCGCAGGCAGCATCGCCCGCCAAGCTGTTGGACGCGCGCGTCGTCGGGGTCGCCGATGATGCGCTGCTGGCGGAGGCGGCCTGATGGCGCTCGGCTTCTTCTCGCGGCTGAAAGATGGCCTGACGCGCAGCACCCAAAAACTGACCGACGGCATCACCGCGGTATTCAAGAAGCGCCGGTTGGACGACGAAGCGCTGGAAGAGCTGGAGGAAGTGCTGATTGCCGCCGATCTCGGCACTGACGTGGCGCGACGGGTGATCGGGAATTTCCGCCGCACCCGATTCGGCAAGGAAGTCACCGACGAGGAGATCAAGCAGTCGCTCGGCGAGGAGATCGCGGCGATCCTGACGCCGGTCGCACAGCCCCTGCGACTCGATCCTGCGAAGAAGCCGCATGTCGTGCTGGTGGTTGGCGTGAACGGTACTGGCAAGACCACGACGATCGGCAAGCTGGCTCAGCATTATCGCGAGCAGGGCCTGCGGCCAGTGCTGGTGGCGGGCGATACCTTCCGCGCCGCCGCGGTGGAGCAATTGCAGATCTGGGGCGAGCGCGTCGGCGCACCCGTGATCGCCGGCGGACAGAATGCCGACTCCGCGGGGCTCGCGTTCAACGGGCTGACTCAGGCGAAAGCAGAAGGCGCCGACGTGCTGCTGATCGATACGGCGGGGCGGCTGCACAACAAGTCGGTGCTGATGGATGAGCTGCGCAAGATCATCCGCGTGCTGCGCAAGCAGGATGAGACTGCGCCGCATTCGGTGCTGCTGGTGCTGGATGCGACGACGGGCCAGAACGCGATCCAGCAGGTGCGCGTGTTCAAGGAGATGGTTGACGTGACCGGCCTCGTGGTCACCAAGCTGGATGGCAGTGCGCGCGGTGGAATTGTCGTCGCGCTGGCCGAGACATTCGGACTGCCGGTGCACGCGGTGGGCGTAGGTGAAAAGGCGAGCGATCTGCGACCGTTCGACGCAGTGGATTTCGCGAGGGGACTGGTGGGGATGTAGGCGGCGCTGTCCCTGGGCCTGTCCCAGGCATCTGTCCCGGCCACCGGTCGTCGCAGGGCCCCGCGTCGTACCGCGACGTGCTCAAATAGAGCCGCCACAACATCACAGTGCCAAACCAGTCCGCTCGATCGCTGTGACCTGGGTCACAGCGCCGCAACCCGCCCGTTGCTAAGTGTTGCAACGCTGGACTGACGAACGCAGCGCGTAACGCCGCTCGCGGAGATCCAGCGAGCGAACGATCCGGGCCAGGCCAACCGATACAACACCGGGTCCGAATCCCGGTCTCATCGACGCTGTTGCTGCATTCAATGCGCAGGCAATCAGGGGAGGTCCAAATGGCCTGGTCGACGGTCAATAACGTTCCGGCAAGCATCGACACAATGCTGTTGCTCACGGACGGCAGCGTCATGGCTCACGTCTTGGCTTCCTCGAGCTGGTACCGGCTGGTTCCCGACAACAGCGGGTCGTACGCAAACGGGACCTGGAAACAAACGGCCTCGATGCTCACCAACTCAAATCTGACCGCGACGATGAATGGTCCGACCTACGGACCTGTCTTCTTCGGGTCGGCCGTCCTGCAGGATGGAACCCTGATCGTCTACGGAGGCGAATACAACGTCCAGTATACTTCAACCTCACCTGCGGTCGACGCCCTTGAGGTTCAGCTCTATGACCCAACCACCAACTCGTGGACAATCCTTCCCAACCCCACAGGCTGGACCCAAATCGGAGACCCGGCATCGGCGGTGTTGGCGGATGGGCGGCTCCTGTTCGGCAATCCCAACAACGCCGCAATGGCGTTGTTCGATCCGCAGACACAGACGTATTTTTTCACCTCGGCCAAGAACGATAATTCATCTGAAGAGACCTTCACGTTGCTTCCCACTGGGGACGTTCTGAGCGTCCAGTGTTCGAACGGCACCAATGCGGAATTGTACACGCCATCGACGGACGCCTGGCTTCAGATGGGCAGCACCGGCGTCAGCTTGCCTCAGCCATGCACGGGATTCGTGCCCGAGATTGGGCCGGCCATTCTGCTGCCAAATGGCAACGTATTCGCGATCGGCGCCAGCGGGAATACAGCCATCTATACACCGGGCGCCGCCGGAGTCGCGGGGACCTGGTCGAATGGCCCGACGCTGGTCGATACGAGCAACAACACGCTGTTTCCAATGGACGCGCCAGCGGTGCTCTTGACGAACGGCCGAGTCCTGCTCACTGCGAGTCCGAGCCCACCCTGCAGCTATCCGAGCCCGACCACCTTCTTCCTGTACAACCCCTCGACCAATAAAGCGCCGATCACACCCGGCCCTTCGAACAACGGCGCCGCCTGCTTCCAAGGCCGCCTTCTGTTGCTGCCTTCTGGCGAGGTTCTTTACTCCAACCAGTCGAGCACCGTCTCCATTCTCGCGTCGGTCGGTGGAGCTCAGGCTAGCTGGGCGCCCACCATCACCAACTGCCCGAATGCACTGATCCTGGGTCACACGTACCAGATCTTCGGCACCCAGTTCAACGGACGCTCGCAAGCGTGCAGCTACGGCGACGACGCCCAGATGGCGACGAATTATCCGATCGTGCGCCTCGAGGATACGAGCAACAACGTCTACTACCTTCGAACGGCGAACCACTCCACGATGGCGGTCGCGACGGGCGCAGCGACTGTCAGTACGTTCGTTTCCGTGCCCACGGACATTCCCTCAGGTCAGTACAGCCTTTTCGTCGTCGCCAACGGCATCCCGTCCGCACCCTTCGCAGTCAGCGTGGGCACAAGGGACCTCGTCGTTCGCCTCGAAATGTCCAACTTCACTGTCGGCGAGGTGACAGCCCAGCAGAACCTGACGGGCAACGGCAACTTCAACGACGCGCTCTATGTCGAAGTAGAGGGGTTCAGTCAAAACGACATCGGCAGCACGGTTCCAAGCGTGTCGCCGCCCATCAACGGACTTACCTATGTTTCATCCGGCCCCGGTTCGCCATCCGATCCGACATTGCCGGCAAATCAGCCGCAACGCTGGACCTTCCCATTCCAGGCCCAGTTCAACGGCACCGGGATGTTCACCAGCAGCGACCAGACCCTCGTCGTCTCCGCACAGTTCACCGCCGCCGGCAACAAGGTGACCGGCAATGCCCAGATCGTGCTCCAGCAGACGCCGAACCCCTTCATGTTCCACGGAGGCAGCGGACCTGGAGCTGAGTGGTACTTCAGCGTCGACATCAAGGTCTTCCAGCTCAAAGCCGGTGACAAGATGTTTGGCCTGACCGCCGCGCAAGGAACCAGTCCGCAGGACGGCGCCACGACCTGGATACAAAAGACAATCGACAACCTCAACGGCGACCCGGCCGGGCTCGGACCGGTGTTCGACGCGTTGCCTTCTGACGAGGACACACCAGCACTGAACCTGCTTCAGACCGACAGCTCCGGGAACAACATCTACAACTTCGCCTTGGCGCGGGTCCGCTACCAGGACACGCAATCGGCGCCCAACGTCAGCCTGTTCTTCCGTATGTTCGCCGCACAGCAGGTAGCGACGACTTACGATCCGACAACGACGTACAAGTCCTTCACCGGCGGCTCGACAGTCGTACCGGTGCTCGGCGTGCAGGGCGACGAAATCGTGACGATCCCGTTCTTCGCTGCTCCACGCGTGGATGCGTCTCAGGCGCTGAGTGGACAGCCTGATCCGAAGAACACCCACACCATCAACCCCGACCCGCTCGGTGCAGAGGTCGACACGTTCTATGGTTGCTGGCTGGATATCAATCAGCCTAACGACCTGCGATTCCCTGACCGGATGGTGGGGAACACGCCGGCCGACTACGCCTACGGACCGTACGGCAGCTTCAACAACCTCGTTTCGATCCTGCAGCTCGTGAGAAGCCAGCACGAGTGCCTCGTTTGCGAAGTGTCTTTCGCGCCAGATCCGATCACAGTCGGCGACGACCCATCGAATACGGACAAGCTTGCCCAGCGCAACCTCGCATTCGTTTCGTCGGCCAACCCAGGGGTCGATCCCTCACGCCTCATTCCTCAGACCTTCGAACTCAAGCCCTCGCCAAAAGCCTTCAGGCTCGACCAGAAGCCCGATGAGCTTGTGATCGACTGGGGCAACGTGCCGTCTGGAAGCGTGGCCCAGATCTATCTGCCGGGAACGACTTCGGCCGCCATCCTGGCCTGGGCCGGGAAGCTTTACACGACCCACAATCTGAAGGCGTTCGATCCCCACACAATTCAGGTGAATGCAGGTGGAACGACCTACATACCGGTTCCCAAGGGCACGGCGATCAACTTTGCCGGTCTGCTTTCCGTGCAACTTCCCGCGGGTGTGAAGAAGGGCGACAAGTACGAGATCGTCGTGCGACAGATCACCAGCGACGACTACACGGCTCCGGTGATTTAGATTCAAAAGCGCACCAAGCGAACGCAAGTGCAAGTGGCACCGCCTCCGGACCAATATGCCTGGCGCCACACGATCGGGATTTTCAAGCTGACGATCCCGGTCGACACCAAGACCGATCTGCTCGAGAAGGAGGAGCGCTACTACGCAATCCTCCAATTCATCGCGAACTCGATTCCCTCGGCCAGCCGCTGGTTCCCAGTGTTCGAGCGATATCTGAAGCAGGTGGGTGGACGGGTTAAGGGCTTTGGCGGCGATCCCATACTCATTCCGCCATCAGGGACCGGCGCTTTGCCGGGCGACGGACGCCAGCCAGAGCCTTGCGAGGACAAGCGAGTGGCCGAGTTCAACGGCAAGATCACGGGGCTGATCTACGACCACTTCGGCGACTTCGAAGGGTTCATCCTGGACGAGGGTTGCGGATTGGTGCGACGGTTCCGAAGCCGGGAACGCCGCATGGCCCACGTCGTACGAGAGGCTTGGCGTGAGCGCTCAACCGTCATCGTCCTGACCGGTGCCCGCGATGAAACCTGCCCGATCGAAGTCATCGTCGGCGGCGAACCACCGGACTGCTGCTGCTAGTACCCGGAATCATTGAAGGACGATACGTCGAAGACTGCCATTGCGAGGAGCAAAGCGACGAAGCAATCTCGGACGAATTGCGCGATCTCGCCGAGATTGCTTCGTCGCTTCGCTCCTCGCAATGACATGGCGTCAGGGTGACCCACGCTCGCCCGATCGCGGGTGCTAGAGCCCTTTCAGGCAAACCAGAATTGATGGGTTTGGCACCGCCCAGTCCGGCGTCATTCATAGGATGTGTTGAGCGGCAAGCGAAACCCATCAAGTTTCCAGTCGCATCGAAAATGCTCCCGCGGGAGATCCGGGCCAGCAAGGTATCCGTGGGCTGACTCGCCCCAATTCGAGTACAAGGCCTCGGGCCTCATTCCATTGCGCGAACCGACGTCAGCTCGGCGATCAACTCCCGCGCCCTGGTCAGATCAGCGGTGCCAAATCCTTCGGTGAACTTGCCGTACACCGCGGCGACCAGCTCATGCGCCTCAGCACCCCGCCCGCTCCGCTGCCAACACCGCGCCAGGCTCATGGCACTCCGCAGCTCCCACGACAGAGCCGACTGCTGACACGCGATCTCCAGCGAGCGCAGCAGTTTTGCCTCCGCTTCCTCCGCCGCACCCGGCGCATCGTGCCACAGCAGCAGTTCGGCATCGACGCGCAGCAACTCCGCCGAATTCCACAGTGCGTCGCCGTCCTCAGCGCTTTGCGACGGTACGCCTTTCTCCGCCTGGGACACCATCTTGGCCAGGTCAGCAATCGACGACAGGTCGATGCGAGCCTCCACAAACGCAGCAATCAAAGCGTCGCGTTCGTCGCCTTGTCGCAGGCGAAGGACCCCTGCGAAGCAGGAGATCCACGGCTTCATGGCTGATTCCCCAACCGCCGTGTTCAACCAGTGTATCGATCCGGCGTACGGCTTCGTCCAATGCACCGGCCCACATTGGCACCGGCACGCAGGCAAGCGTCAAGGCGTAGCACAGGGAAAATGGATGTTCGCCCGGTCGTGCGGCGTCGATTGCCTGTTGCGTAGCCCGCATCGCCTGGTCGGGAAAACCTTGCACCCACAGAATACGCGCCAGCAGCACCGCCATCGCGATCGGCGTTTCGACCTGGAAACCGATACCACATGTTGGTCCGATGTGTTGCGGCTGGCTCAGCGCATGCTCGGCGAGCTGTCGAGCAAGCGTCTGGTTGCCCAGATAATGGTGAGTCAGTGCGAGGATACGGTCACTGAGATGGATGGCGGCTGCGTCTCCTGCGGCAGTGGCAGCTTCTGCATATCGTTCTGCCATCGCGAGCGCAGCGCGATAGTCGCCGCGGCCGCGACGAATGGCCCACATTCCCCAAAGCACCTGTAGCTGCGACGAGGTTTCGCCGAAACGCTCGACGAGCTCGAGCGCGCGGGAAAAAGCACTCTCCATCACAGCGCTTGCACGTTCCGTGTACCAGTGCGCGTGTCCCAAGGCGATCTGCAACTGCATTTCCTGACGCGAGCCTGTCTCGACATACGAGAGGGCTTGTCCCACCCGGGATCGCACGACCGCCATCTGGGACAGCTCGAACCACAGGGGCACAGCGGCAATCGTCAGCGCCACCGCGAGCGCGACGTCACCCAGGGCAGAGAACGCCCATTCCAACGCCGCGTGCACTTCGACCGCCCAACGACGAAAACCGGGCAGGTACTCAGATGCTGGCTTGGTACTTCGCTCACTTTCGACGCTCCCAAGCAGGCCCGGAAAGTATTCCGCATGGCGGCGAGCCACCGCGTGCAGGTCGCCGCTTTCGGCCAGCTTCTCCAAGGCATATGCGCGTGTCGTCTCCAGCAGGCGATATTCCGCGGCATCCGTTTCCCTGACGACCAGCGATTTTGCTACGAGATCACCGACGCCGCGAGCGACCTCGGCGGCGATAGCGTCACCACCAGCCACGGCGCTGGCTGCTTGCAGCGAGAACGTGCCGGCAAAAATCGCCACTTGCTGCAGCAACCGGCGCTCCGCTGCGGTCAGGAGTTCATAGCTCCAGTCAAGCGTCGCGCGCAGAGTGCGATGCTTCGGCAGCGACGTGCGGCGCCCGCTCGTCAGCAAGGCGAAGCGATCGCCGAGATAGGAAAGGACGAGATTGACACCGAGCGTTTCAGCATGGGCGGCCGCGAACTCGATGGCGAGCGGGATACCATCCAGATGCCGGCAGATCTCGGCAATCGCTGAGAGCGTATTGCGATCATGCTGCGGCTCGCTTGGTTGTGGCCATGCCAGGCGGGCGAGGAAAAGCTGCACGGCGCTGCTGTCCCGCAGCGAATCCTGATCGGGTGTTGGGCTGGCCTGAGTCGGAAAATCAAGCGGCGGAACGCGAAATGTATGTTCGCCTTGTATCCGCAAGATTTCGCGGCTGGTCACAAGCACAGACACTGACGGGCACAGGCGAATCAATGTGTCGATCGTCGTAGCTGCCGCGTCGATCAGGTGTTCGCAATTGTCGATCACCAGGAGCAGCTTGCGGCCGCCAATGCTGCGTCCCACCGCTTGTGGTGACACATCGCTGCGAGCCAGGTCGAGGCCGAGCTCGCCAGCGATGGTGACTGCGATCAGGCTGGCATCCGACAATGAGCCGAGCTCGATCCACCATACGTCGCCATGAAAATCCGCCAGCAACATGCGAGCGGCTTCCAGCGCGACACGTGTCTTGCCGATTCCGCCTGCGCCAGTGAGCGTGACGAGCCGATACGCGGAGACGAGGTCGCAGACACGCCGTAAAACAACAGCCCGACCGATCACGTCCGAGGTCGCTATTGGCAGATTGCTTCGAATGGTCTCGGGTGGTGCCTGCGTGGGAGCGCGCGTGACAGCTCCCGCGTCACGGTCATGCCGGCTGACGATCCAATCGCCGAGCAAGCGATAGCCGCGCCCGGATGCCGTGCTCAGCAGCGTTCGATCGGGGCCGAGAGCTTTCCGGATCGCCGATATGTGCACGCGCAGCGTGGCGTCCTCGACGAAGATCCCTGGCCATACGCGGTCCATGAGTTCGCTTTTGGTGACAAGCTGGCCTGCCGCTCGCACCAATGTCTCGATGATATCGAACGCGCGATGGCCGATCGGCACCGCGCGCCCGCTCATCCGGAGCTCTCGACTTACCGGATCGATCTCCCACGATCCTGCTCGGTACAGCAGTTGGGATTTAGCCAGCACGCTATGCCAGCCCCGCTTTTTGGCAAGCGGGAGTGGACCAACTGTTCATCGCAAGCTGGCCCGTCCCGTCTTCATGCGTTGGATATCGCCTCCAGCGCCAGCCCCTTCGTCCGCGGTCCAAATCCACCGATCGATATAACCACGATCAGCATGGCGAAGGCGATGAAGCTGAACACCGCGACGACCCCGCCGATCCCGAGCAGATACGCGACGACCAACCCCGACAGCGCGGCTGACAGCCGGCTCCAGGAATACACGAAGCCGATCGCGCGCGAACGAATGCGCGTGGGGAACAGCTCTGACTGGTAGTTGTGGAAGCTGAACGACATAAGGTTGTTGCACAGCGTCACCAGCACGCCCAGCACGATCAACATCGACGGATCGGTCGCGTTGGCGAACAGCATGCCGAACACCCCGATGCCGATGGCACCGAGGCACACCTGCCATTTCCGCTCGATCCTATCGGCGATCAGAGTGCAGAGCAGCGGTCCGACCGGATTGGCGATGGCGATGATGAACGAGTATTCCAGGCTGGTGGTGATGGTGATGCCCTTGTGGATCAGCAGTGTGGGCACCCAGGCGGCGAAGCCGTAGTAGCCGAACGTCTGGAAGAAGTTGAACACCGACAGGATGATCGCGCGGCGGTCGTACGGCGGCCGCCAGATCTCGGCGAAGGTGCCGTCGCCTTCCTCGGATTCTTCCGGCATGCCAGGTGCTGGCAGCGCGCCGCCGATATCTGCGGCCACATTGGTCTCGATGGCGGCCGTGACCTGCTCCGCCTCGGCAAGCCTGCCATGGCGCGCCAACCAGCGCGGGGATTCTGGCAGGCCGAGCCGGATGAACCAGATTACGATGGCGCCGACCGAGCCAATCAACACGACCCAGCGCCAGCCGTCGAAGCCGAAGGGTGCGGTGGGCACCAGGAGATAGGCGATGTACGCCATGATTGGGACAGCGACGAACTGGAAGAACTGATTGTAGGCGAAGGCGCGGCCGCGATGGGTCCGGGGGACCAGCTCGGCGACATAGGTGTCGATCGTAACCAGTTCGATGCCGATGCCGATGCCGGCGATAAAGCGCCACAGGTCGACGCCGAAGCCGGAACTTTGGCACGCCATGATCGCGGTGGTGATCGAGTACCAGACCAGCGAGAAGGTGAACACGGTGCGGCGTCCGTAGTGATCGGCGACGTGGCCAAGGAAGATCGCGCCGACGAACAACCCGGCGAACAGCGAGAAGACGAAGGTGCCGATGCCGGCGACGCCGATGGGGCCAAGGACGTTGAACACGCCGAGGGATTTTGGGGTGAAGTAGCCGGCCTTGTTCAGGCCTGGCGCGATATATGCGGTCAGGAACAGGTCGTACAGCTCGAAGCAGCCGCCGAGCGAGATCAGCGTGACCAGGTACCAAATGTGCTTCGTCATCGGCAGCCGATCGAGCCGTGCCGCCAGTTCCGCTTGTGTCGCCATTTCTCCTCCCAAATGCCGCCGTTCCGAATCGGCAAGGCACAGACCAACTCAGCATCGGGAACCGAGGGCTCGTCAGGCGTCAAGAGGATGGCGCGCAACGCTACGATGCGGATTGCGCGCCCTTCGGCAGCGGCAGACTACGCTGCGGTACGGGGGTGCTCTGCACCAGACTGGTCGTTGTTTGCCCGTGCGCGAGAAACTGGTCGATCACTTCGTCCAGTTGATCGAGCCCGGGCAGGTAGAGTTTGATCACGAAACAGTCCTCGCCCGTGACACGGTGACATTCGACGACCTGTGGTAGCCGGCGGGCCAGCTCCGCGACTTGTGGCAAATGGCCGGGCGCGGGACGGACCCGGACGTACGCGCAGATAGGGTATCCCAGCGCCGCCGGGTCGATCTCCACGGTATAGCCGCGAATGATCCCGGCTTCCTCCAGCCGCAGCACGCGTTCGCGGACTGCTGGCGCGGACATGCCGACGTGACGCGCCAGTTGGGAAATTCCCGCACGGGGATTGTCGCGCAACAGTCGCAGCAGCTCCACGTTGCGGGCATCGTGCAGCAGTTCTGCATATTGTAGGTACATGGGTCAGATTACTTCTGATCTAAAGGATAATTCGACTGGTGACCTTTATATCGGGATTTACCTGAGGCAATCAAGCTACGATCATGTCGCCATGTCAGCCACCACGCGCTCGCTGTCTGTTCGGACATTGCCGCCGCACGCGTACTTCCTGGTCAGCGCGGTATTCCACTATCTTGGACCGTCATTTGCCGTGCTGCTGTTCGCACGGCTCGATCCGCCCGGCGTCGCTTGGCTACGCATCGCGACCGCCGGCGTGGTCTTTGCGGTCTGGCGTCGGCCGTGGCGTCTGCTGCCTGCGCTGTCAGCCCATGACAGAATCCTCATCCTGGGGCTGGGCGCCGTGTTGGCTGTCATGAACACCGTGTTCTACGAGGCCATCGCAACCCTGCCGTTGGCGACCGTTGGGGCAATCGAATTCCTGGGGCCGATAGCCATCGCGGCCTGGGGAGCACGAACCGGCCGCAATCTCGCAGCTCTCGTGTTGGCGATCGCCGGCGTCGGCGCCTTGACCGAGGTGCGGCTGGTCACGGAACCGCTCGGCTACCTGTTCGCCTTCGCCAACTGCGGCCTGTTCATGCTGTACATTCTTCTCGGCCATCGGATCGCGCGAGGTGGCTCGGGAATGTCGGGCGTGGATCGGCTTGCCGCCGCGATGCTGGTCGCAAGCGTGGCCGCGCTGCCCATGGGACTGAGGGACGCCTTGCCCGCGTTCACCAATCCCACGCTGATGGCGGCGGCAATCGGCGTGGGCGTGTCGTCCTCGGTCATCCCTTATGTTTGCGACCAGCTCGCCATGAACCGTCTGCCGCGCGCCAGCTTCGCACTGCTGTTATCGCTGTTGCCTGCGAGTGCAGCCGTCATCGGCTTCCTGGTCCTGCGACAGGCGCCGACGCTGCTGGAGGTGACTGGGATCGGTCTGGTCATCGCGGGCGTCGCCTGGCATCGCGCGGAGGAGCACCCGCAATCGCCTAACCGGCCGATCTCAGGGCGCGCTACCTCTGCCGAATTTGCAACCGAGACACCACGGCGCTGATACTCTCCTTGTGAAGCTCGCTGACCCGCGCCATCTAGCCGCGTCATGCAGAACATCATAAACGCCGCAGCCGACCCGACTGGGTGGCACGGCACCACCATCCTGTGCGTCAGGCGGGATGGACACGTGACTATGGCCGGTGACGGCCAGGTTTCCATGGGACAGACGATCGTCAAGGGCAACGCGCGCAAGGTGCGCCGTATCGGCACCGGCAGTGCGGTGCTGGCAGGTTTCGCCGGCGCCACGGCCGATGCGTTCACCCTTCTTGAACGGCTGGAGAGCAAGCTGGAGCGTTTTCCCGGCCAGCTCGAACGCGCCTGCGTCGATCTGGCAAAGGACTGGCGCACCGACCGCTACCTGCGCCGGCTGGAGGCGATGATGGCCGTCGCGGACAAGGACCGCAGCTTCACCCTCACCGGCACCGGTGACGTGCTGGAGCCGGAGGATGGCGTGATAGCCATCGGCTCGGGTGGCAACTACGCCCTCGCCGCGGCGCGCGCGCTGATGGCGGTCGAAGGCCTGTCCGCGGAAGAGATCGCCACGCGCGCGATGAAGATCGCCGCCGAGATCTGCGTCTACACCAACAACAACGTGATACTCGAGACCATCTAAATGGAAATACCAACCTATTCACCCCGTGAGATCGTGTCTGAGCTGGACCGCTTCATTGTCGGCCAGAACGATGCCAAGCGCGCGGTGGCTATCGCCTTGCGCAACCGGTGGCGGCGCCAGCAACTGCCCGAGTTCATGCGCGAGGAAGTCGTCCCCAAGAACATCCTGATGATTGGCCCCACCGGCTGCGGCAAGACCGAGATCGCCCGCCGGCTGGCCAAGCTCGCTCAGGCACCGTTCCTGAAGGTCGAAGCGACGAAGTTCACCGAAGTCGGCTATGTCGGTCGCGACGTGGAGAGCATCGCGCGCGACCTGGTCGAGGCCAGCATCAACATGCTGCGTGAAAGCTCGCGCAAGGAAGTGCAGGCACAGGCCGAGCTCGCCGCCGAGGAGCGGCTGATCACTGCGCTGGTCGGCGAGGGTGCGGCGGCCGACACGCGCTCGAAATTCCGCCGCATGCTGCGCAATGGCGAGTTCGAGCAGAAGGAAATCGAGATCGATGTCGCGCAGTCGTCTGGCATGCCGATCGGGCAGCTCGACATTCCAGGCATGCCGCCCGGCCAGGTGATCAACCTGGGCGAGATGATGAAAGGCATGTTCGGTGGCCGTCCGACACAAAAGCGCAAGCTGGCCGTCGAAGCTGCGCGCCGTCTGCTCGAGGAGGAAGAAGCCGACAAGCTGCTCGACAACGATCGGCTGACCAAGGATGCGGTGTCACACGCCGAGAACAACGGCATCGTGTTCATCGACGAAATCGACAAGGTCGCCGCGCGCACGATGGAAGGCGGCTTCCGCGGTGGCGACGTGTCCCGCGAGGGCGTGCAGCGCGACCTGCTGCCGCTGATCGAGGGCACGACGGTCAGCACGAAATACGGGCAGGTGAAGACCGACCATGTGCTGTTCATCGCCTCCGGCGCGTTCCATTTGTCGAAGCCGTCGGACCTGCTGCCGGAGCTCCAAGGCCGGTTGCCAATCCGCGTGGAGCTGGCCGGCCTGACGCGCGACGATCTGCGCCGCATCCTGACCGAGCCGGAGCACTCTCTGATAAAGCAGTCGGCGGCGCTGCTGGCGACCGAGAAGGTGACGCTGAATTTCACCGACGACGCGGTGGACGCGCTGGCGGAACTGGCAGCCGACATCAACGACCGCGTGGAGAACATCGGCGCACGGCGTTTGCACACGGTTCTGGAGCGGTTGCTGGAGGAGATCAGCTTCACCGCCTCCGACCGCGCCGGCGAGACAGTCACCGTCGATGCGGCTTATGTGAACGAGCGCGTGGCCCCGTTGGCGCAGAAGGGCGACCTGAGCCGGTTCATCCTGTAATCTCATCCCCTCTCCGCCGTACGCGGCGGAGAGGAACCAGGATGAGGTGAGGGAAGGAGCGAACCGCCAGCAGCGCAGAGCGGCAGCGAGACAGGCACGTTCCGATGTTGCGGCCATGTTCCAGCATGGCCTGAGCGCGCATCTGGCCGCGTGATCTCGAACGTTCGCAATGCGTTATACGAACGGACTATTATAGAGCCTCGTTCTGTTCCAACGCACGATCGTCAGTGACTGTCGCTATAGTTGATTCTTGGCACGAAGAAGCAGGAAGGCGATCACCGCACGGGTCCATCCTCACAGCCCCGCCCGACGTATCTCGCACATATACGCCCGATGCGAAGCCGTGCCACTGACAGGATCAAGCGTTTCACTACCAATCAGAAGATTGAAGTTGGCACCGTCCGGACCGAAAGGATCATATCCAGGCTCGCCCAGTTCCTCGCATGCTTGCCACCATCCATGCTCGCCCACGACCACACGTGCATCGATGCTGTCGTTGAATTTGGCGCGTGCACAAACGCTGCCGTCCGGCGTCTCGATCGTCACCCAATCGCCATTGCCGATGCCGCGCGCCTCCGCTGCGATCGGATGCAGATCAACCTCTGGACCAGGCGAGCGCTTCCGCAGACTCGGCAATGCGCGGTGTTGCGTCTGACAGAATACTGCTGGCTTCGCGCAAGTCAGGATCAGCGGGAACCGCGCAGCAAGATCCGGACGCGCGGTTGGACCGATCCGCGGTTCCTCAAAGTCTGGCAATGGCGCATAGCCATGATCGAGGAAGGTCTGCGAATAGATCTCGACGCGCCTCGATGGCGTGGCAAAGCCCTTGGCAGTGTACTTGCGATAGCGTGTCTCCAGCGGCACGCGAACGCCACCGGGCTTATCACGCAACTGCTCCAACGTGACGCCGGAGGGACCAAGCTGGTACCGATAAGCGGCTTCGATATCGCCGTCCCAGAACTGCTCGCCAAGCCCTAGCCGCTTGGCAAGCTCGAATACGATCTCGGCGTCGGCCCGTGCCTCGCCAGGCGGGGACGCAATCGGCTGACGATACTGAATGAGTGACTGCGCCTCCGGGCTGATCTCGAAGCCCAGTTTCAGCGCCGGACGCTCGAAACATGATGCGACCGGCAGAACCACATCCGCCATTTCCGCCGTTGGCGTCATGAACAAATCGGAATGCGCGTAAAACTCCAGCGCAGCAAGCGCTTTCCGAACACGCGCGCCATCCGCATGCGCCAACAGCATGTTGGAGCCGAAGCCAAGCAAACCGCGAACCGGATACGGCTTTCCCTCAAGGATCGCTCGCGACAGCTCGCGCGTGGTGACGCTACCCGAACGCGCCGGTCCAAGAGGCCGCTCCGCAAGGCCCAGTGCGGGTCTCATACGCTTTGCGGCGGGGAGGTCCTCACCGGTCACGGCATTCGCAGCGGGGGCGGGCAACAGCACGTTGCCACCTGGTGCATCGAAGCAGCCGGTCAATGCATAGAGCACCGACATCGCCCGTGCCGTCTGCGTCGTATTCGCCTGCTGCTCGTGGCCGCTCCAGGCGTAATAGGCGACCGGACGCGAATGCCAGATCAGGCGCGCTGCTGCCTCGACCTGTGCGTGCGGAATCCAGCAAATCTCTTCCACTTTCTCCGGCGAATATTTTTGGCAGAGCCGCGAATACAGTTCGAACACGGGATGGCACACAACGCCATCAACCTCGTATTCGCCTTCCAGTGCGTAATTCGTGCTGTCTCCACGATATGTCACCGCACGGCCTGCCACGGTGTCCCAGGCCAGATCCAGCACGCGCCCGTTGTCGGACCGCACCAGCATCGGACCGTTGCTCCAGGTGCGGATGAAGTCGCGATCGTACCAGCCACGCTGAATCATCACGTTTGCGATGCCAAGCGCCAGCGCGCCGTCCGTGCCTGGCCGAACCCGAAGCCACAGATCGGCCTTGCTCGCCAGGCCAACGTGGCGCGGATCGACCACGATCAATTTCATGCCGCGCTTCAGCGCTTCAATTGTGGCAGTCGCGTGCGTCAGACGCGAGTAGCTGGGGTTGTATCCCCACAGGATCAGGCAGCCGGCATTGGCGATATCGGCCATCGCGCCGCTACCGCCGCCTGTCGCGACACTGCCGACGCCGAAGATATAGCTTGTCGCGCCGCCGCGCCCCCAGCCACATAACTCCAGGCTGGTGACGGCACTTGGCGTGCCGAACGCGTTCATCAGCCGGCGGATGAACGGCAACCCATCGCCGATTGCCGTGGTGGATGGCGAAGACATGCTGAAGCAGATCGCTTCCGGCCCGTCGCGTGCCGCGATCCGCCGCATGGCTGACGCAGTCAGATCGAGCGCCTCGTCCCAACTGATCCGCTGCCAGCCCGGATCAGGATCGCCCTTTGGCCGTGTCCGGCGCAGTGGATGTGTCAGCCGTTCTGGCGAATAGACCAGTTCCGGCGCGGCCCGGCCTTTGGCGCACAATGCCTGTCCTGTGGGATGGGTCGGGTCAGGCTCCAATCGAGTGAATTGGCCATCCTCAATGACCGCGACCGTACCGCAACGAGCGATGCACAGTCCGCAATAGCCCTGAATGCGCTGCGCGATCGCCATGACGCGCCCCCTCATTGGTGTGAGGCGTTACGCTGACGCAAACCGTCGATCGTTTCAATCAGGCTGCGCTGATGCTGTTGCCGCGGAGAGCCATGCCCGCAATTGCTCCGGATCGACCGGCTTCACGAAAAATGCGAAGCCATGAATGGAGGCCATGCCGGCGGAACTGCGCCCCAGACTACCGGACATGATTGCAGTGGGAATGCTCCTGCCCGCCGCGGCGCAAAGCTCCACGGCAACCTCCGCTCCGGTTTCCGATCCCTCAACCCGGTAATCAGAAACGATCGCCGCCACCTCGCCTGCATCCGGCAGCGCGGCAAAGATTTCGTCCCGCGAGGCGCCCATCACGACGCGATATCCCCAATCGCGCAGCAGGATCTCCTGTCCGAGGCGCACCAGCGGATCATCTTCAATCAAGACAACGCAAGGCGCCTTTGCATCCAACTCATTAGTCATCCAGTGTTCCGATCAAAATCTAGCAGCACACGGCCACTGCCAAAATGTGCCCATCGTCATCGCGCGGCTAGTCTCGCCGGCATCCTAGACCGCGCGTTTGATCTGCCCGCCACGGTTAGGCCAGGTGGCCTATCCCATTGGGGCAGTTTCCCATGGCCGAATAGCCAGCACCACTGCGCCAGCGCTAACTCCCGATCGCGAAACTTGCAGAGCCGCCGAAAGGGATTACGCACATGCTGGCAACAGCCGACTTTGGAACACCAGGTCCAGCCATTAGCCCTCTATTGCTATGCGATCGCTTGTTGACGCTCGCAAAGGATGCGGATCGTGCCGGGCTGCGAGGCACAGCCGAACACCTGCTCGAATTGGTCTCGGAGGTGTTGGAGCCGAAGCGTCCAGCGCGGAGGACGCGCCGGTGAACGACGAATCATCTGCCCTGGTGGGACGCTTCCTGATGATGCTGAAGCAAGCGGGTTGCCGCGGCACACCGCCGAGGCACCCGAACCCCTCCAAGGGGCTTGCCCGTCGCGACCTGGTCGAGATCGCAGCCGCTGCGGATGCGCTGCCCGGCGACTGGAACGTCGAGACCCCAGACAGCGACGCCGAAACCATTGGCCGCACAGTGCTGCGCCCCAGCACTGAAACGAAACTGCCGACGTTCGCCTTCGCCCGTTCCGATGGATTTATCACCGTTCGCATGACCCGCCCCGGCCAGGGGGTTCCCACGGGCTCCGTGGTGTTCGGCGTGTTCACTTCAATCGTTGCGGCGTTCGACGCCATTCACAACGATGTGGTGGCGCGCGACGCGCGGATCGGTCGTATGGTCGTTGGAGTGACTTGACGAATAGGTGTGCCGTCATGAGCTGCCGATTTCAGGATGCCTATCAGAAGGCGCGCGCCCACTATTCAGACAACCAGTGGCACGACCTCAACCTGCGCAACCAAAGTGCTGCCATCTATCAGGAGATGCGCCACCTCGATGCGGCTGACGCGTCAGCAAACGGCCAGTTCCCAGTCTTCGCCAACCATCGGCGGGCCAAAATCCGTATGCGGCGCACTGGCGATCAGGCGGAAGCCGGCTTGCTGGTAGATGTTGCGGGCCGCAACTAAGACGTCGTTGGTCCACAAGGTTATGCCGCGATAACCGGCATAACGAGCGAAGCCGATGCATTCGGCAACCAACCGCCGGCCGATGCCAAGGCCGCGCGCCGAGGGCTCGACAATCAGCAGGCGCAGCTTGGCCGTCTCGTCCGATTTGCGGACCAGGAAGACCGCGCCGACATTCACCCCATCGCATTCGGCGACCCAGCAGCGTTCGCGCGCTGGATCGTGGCGTGCCAGAAAGTCGCCGGCGACATGAGCCACCAGCGCTTCGAAGCGAGAATCGAAACCGTATTCCTCGGCATAGAGTGCACCGTGGCGCTGCACCACCCAGCCGATGTCGCCCGGCCGATGCTGGCGCAGCAGCCAAGGCTTCGGTACGCGCGGCGTCCAGCAGCGTCTCGATCCGGCTCATCGCAGCGACAAGACCCGCCTGCCCCGGTTCCGATAGTGGAGAGAGCAACGCGCCAATCTGCTCACGGGATCGCGTCTCCAGCGGTGCAAAAGCATCGCGGCCGCCCGCTGTCAGCGACAGCCGGCTTTGGCGCTTGTCGGTATCGGACGGAGCTCGTGCGATCAGTCCATCTCGCTCGAACCGCTGCAGAATGCGGCTGAGATAGCCCAGATCCAGGCCAAGATCGCGTCCGAGGTCCGTGGCGGTCAGATCGTCGCGCTGCGCCAGTTCATACAGCACCCGCGCCTCCGCCAGCGAAAAGCGGCTTTCCAGCAGCCCCTCCTCAAGCGCGCCGATAATGCGCGTGTAGAACCGGCTGAACCGGCGGACGGCGGCAATGCGGTGGTCCAGGCTGGCGTCGCTCACGTGACACCGTCACGCAGTTGATTGACTGAGTCAAGTATCTTCATTGTGATTTAACCTGTACCAAGGGCCAAGCATTCTCTCAATGCGAAGTGAACATTGTTCGGGATCGCAGGCCCCAAAGGCGCCGCATTTGCAACCGATCCCAGTGAACAGCCGCAATCAAGCACGGGTATCGGCAGTAACTTCACAGCAGTTCTACTTGACCGATGGAGGTCGACCATGGCGATTCGAAGCATTCACTTAGCTGCCACTGCATCTTTGTTGCTCGCGGGCGCGGCCGTCTTGCCGGCCCATGCGCAGGTGCAGGTGATCACGCCAACCCCTGTCCAAAGCTCCGAGGTCGTGATTGCGCCAAACGCGCCTCCCCCGCCGCGGATGGAGACCATTCCGGCCCCGCCGGAGCAGACGATGTACTGGCGTCCTGGCCATTGGATGTGGTCCGGCGCGAACTGGGCCTGGGAGTCCGGTCGAGTACGTCCAGCGTCCGCAGCCAACCGCGGTTTGGGAGCCTGGCCATTGGTCAGAGCGTCCGGATGGCGGCTATGTCTGGGTCGATGGCCATTGGCAGGGCTGATCGGAGGTTGACATGCCTCGCATTGCCACCGCTACGGCGCTGGTGACTGCGCTGGTGGGATTGAGCGCCTGCGTCAACGTGCCTCCACCGCGCGAGACGCAGGTCATCGTCCAGTCCCCGCCGCAGCAGGTCGCTACCGTCATAGCGCCTGGACCGCCGCCGCCGCCTCACGCCGAACTGGTTCCCCCGCCGCCACAGGGGGCGGGTCCGGTTGTGTGGCAGCCCGGCCATTGGATGTTCACCGGGATGACCGGCAATCCATGGTCCTGGCAGCCGGGACAGTACCTGCCACCACCGCCGGGTGAAACCACATGGGTGCCCGGTCGCTGGGCACAGCAGCCAAACGGTGGCTGGTCCTGGCTGGAAGGACACTGGGCCTGAAGTCCGCAACCTGCTTGTCTGTTGTCAGGGCGTGATCCCGGTGGTCAGATGACCGCCAACGCCTTGGCAACAGACGAATGGGGACGGACATGAAGCTGCTGTGGTTTCACCTGATGCCGTACACCGAACTGCCGGAGGATTTCCGGCAGAATCACCCCTCGGTGTGGGTCGATATCCATTCTTCGCTGTTCGACCCGAAGCGCGCGCATCTCATGTACAACGACTTCATGGACGAGATGGAGTTCGCCGCCGACTGCGGCTTCGACGCGGTCTGCTGCAACGAGCATCACTCCAACGGCTATGGTCTGATGCCGTCGCCCAATCTGATCGCATCGGCGATTTCGCGCCGCACGCGCGACACGGCGATCTGCGTGATGGGCAATTCGCTCGCGCTGTACAATCCGCCGACGCGCGTCGCCGAAGAGTTCGCGATGATCGACTGCATCTCCGGCGGCCGGCTGATTGCAGGCTTTCCTGTCGGCACGCCGATGGATACCTGCTACTGCCTATGGCCAGAACCCTTCGCTGCTGCGCGAACGATATCTGGAAGCGCATGACCTGGTGATGAAGGCGTGGCAGGAGCGCGACACCTTCGCGTTCAACGGCCGGTTCAATCAGCAGCGCTACGTCAACATCTGGCCGCGCCCGGTGCAACAACCGCATCCGCCGGTGTGGATACCAGGAGGCGGCTCGATCGAGACGTGGCAGTGGTGCGCGCGGATGGACTACGTCTACGCCTACCTGTCCTATTTCGGCTACAAGGACGGCAAGGCGACGATGGATGGCTTCTGGGCCGAGATGGCTCGTCTCGGCAAGGATCGCAATCCATATCGCGCAGGCTTCCTGCAATTCGTCGGCGTGGCAGAGACGCGCGAGAAAGCATGGAACTGTATCGCGAGCCGGCGGAGTACTTTTACGGCCGCTGCCTGTCACGTCGATCCCGTGTGGGCGACGCCACCCGGCTACATCACCGAAGCGACACAGCGCGCAGGCGTCCAAAGCCAGATTGGCCGCGCCGCCGCCAGCAGCGCGCGCTCGCGGCAGAGGGCGACGGAGATGCAGGACATCATCGACCTCGGCTATGTCATCATTGGCTCGCCGGACGAGGTGGTGCAGCAGCTCACTGAAGTGGCGACCACGCTCAACGTCGGCCATCTGATGTTGCTGTTGCAGTTCGGCAATATGAACAAGGAGCTCGACCAAGTACAACACGAAGCTGTTCGCTGAAGCCGTCATGCCGAAGATGAAGCCGCTGTTCGATGAGTGGGAAGATCGCTGGTGGCCGCAGCCGATGGACCCAGCACAACGCGCCGAGGTGCCGGCATTCGTGCCTGGTCTTGCCGCGGAATAGCACTCTCCAAAGTCTCCTCTCCGCCCCTTGGGGCGGAGAGGGTAGGGTGAGGTGGGGGCGCCGCATCCCACTTTTGCTCGCGGCGTTCGCGTTATTTGGCGTCGCACATGCACAGGCACCTGCCGGTCCACCCGCAGTCGGCGTGATGCGGGCGGAAAAGCAGCAAATCACCGAAACCTCCGAGTTCATCGGCCGCATTCAGGCCGTTGATCGTGTAGCCTTGACCGCTCGGGTGACCGCTTTCCTCGATCAGCGATTGTTCGCCGAAGGAACCGAGGTGAGTGCAGGAGATCTGCTGTATCGCCTGGAGCGCGCTCCCTTCGAGGCAGCCGTGGCGCAACAGCAGGCAGCGGTTGCCGACGCCACCGCGCGTGTGGCCAACGCAACCATTCAGCTCAATCGCGCGCAATCCTTGCTGAACACGCCAGCCGGCCAGCGCTCCAGCGTTGACGACTCAATTGCCGCACAGCGATCCCAGGCCGCTCAGCTTGCCGGTGCCGACGCGCAATTGCGCAACGCACAGATCAATCTCAATTACACGGAAATCCATGCACCAATCAGCGGCAAGATCAGCCGCACCAACATCAGCACCGGTAACGTCGTCTCGCCAGGTTCGGGTCCACTCGCGACCATCGTGAGCCAGGATCCAATGTATGTCGTGTTCCCCATTGCATTGCGCGCGGAACTGGAGCTGGAGAAGCGCTACTCCGACAAGGGAGGCATGGACGCCGTGGCGATCCGGCTGCGTCTGCCCGACGGTTCCATGTACGACCAGTCCGGCAAGATCGACTATATCGAGCCGACTGTGCAGGCGACGACAGATACGATCTTGATGCGTGCCAGGATTGCCAATCCGCCGCGCAAGCCAATCCAGCCGGGTAAACCCGTCGATCGGCAATTGATCGATGGCGAGTTCGTATCGGTGCTGGTCGAAGGCATCGAGCCAGTCATGGCACTCGGCATTCCCCGCGCGTCTGTACTGTCAGACCAACAAGGCGACTACGTCTATGTCGTCGATGCGCAGAACCATGCCGAGCAACGCCGCATCAAACTTGGGCAATCCACCGCAACGACTGCCGTCGTGATGTCCGGGTTGAAGGAAGGCGAGATGGTAGTCGTGGACGGCATCCAGCGTGTCCGCCCCGGGATCGCGGTCGCGCCTGGCCCCGCTTCGTCCACGCCAGCGGCATCGAAGCCGGCAGGACAGTAGCCGGATGATCTCGGCCGTCTTTGTTGATCGCCCCCGCCTGGCGATCGTGATCGCCATCCTGATGACACTGGCCGGCGCGCTATCTTTGTTGCGCATTCCCGTCGCGCAGTTCCCGGACATCGTCCCCCCGCAGGTGACGATATCGACGCAGTTCGCCGGCGCATCGGCCGCCGTCGTCGAGAGCACAGTCGCCCAGCCGCTGGAAGCGCAGATCGTCGGCGTGGACAAGATGATCTACATGAAGTCGAGCAGCGGAAATGACGGCAGCTATTCGCTGACTGTCAGCTTCGAGCTCGGCACCAATCCCGACATCGACACCGTCAACGTCAACAATCGGGTGCAACAGGCGCTGTCAAAACTGCCGCAGGTGGTGCAGCAGTACGGCGTGACCGTGCGTAAACGTTCCTCGGCAATTCTCGAGTTCCTGCAATTCTACAGTGAGGGCGGCAAGCAGGATCCACTGTTCATCAGCAACTACGTCACCATCAACGTGCTGGATCGGCTGGCTCGTACTCCTGGCGTTGGTGATGCGCTGCTGTTTGGCCGCCTCGATTACTCGATGCGTATCTGGTTCGACCTTAACCGGCTGGTCAGTTTGAACCTGGCGCCGTCTGACATCATCGCGGCGATCCAGGCACAGAACGTTCAGGCGCCTGTTGGACGCATCGGTGCACGGCCAACGGGCGATGCAACGCAGTTCCAGCTCAATGTTCAAACGCAAGGGCGTCTGACGACGCCAGAGCAGTTCGGCGATATCGTCATTCGCTCCAATCCAGATGGCTCGCAACTGCGAATACGCGATGTGGCGCAAGTTGAGATGGGCGCCGCCAACATGGATACCGAGAGCTGGCTCAACGGCAATCCGGCGGTATCCATTGGCTTGTATCTATCACCGGGCGCCAACGCGGTGCAGACCTCGACCCGCGTGCAGCAGGCCTTGAACGAGCTTGGCAAGCGATTCCCCGAAGGACTGAAGGCGCGTGTCTTCTACGACAGCTCCTCGTTCGTCGCGTCCACGATCGACGAAGTCGAGAAGACGCTGAGTATCGCCTTCGTTCTGGTGATCCTGGTCGTATTCCTATTTCTGGGCAACTGGCGCGCCACCGTAATTCCGATGGTCGCCATCCCGGTGAGCCTGATCGGCACGTTCGCGATCCTGCTGGCGGCGGGCTTTTCGGCCAACACAGTGTCTTTGCTCGCCATGGTGCTGGGTATCGGCATCGTGGTGGATGACGCCATCGTAGTGGTCGAGAACTGCGAGCGGGTCATGTCGGAAGAGCCCGACGCCGACCCAAAGGACGCGACCAAGAAGGCGATGCGGCAGATCACGGGCCCGGTCATTGCAATCTCTTTGGTGCTGCTGTCCGTGTTCGTTCCGGTGGGATTTATCCCTGGCGTTTCCGGTTCGCTGTTCCGGCAATTTGCCGTGACGATCAGCGTGGCAATGGTGTTGTCGGCGATCAACGCGCTGACACTGTCGCCAGCATTGTGCGGTGTGTTCCTGCGCCATCATGGACGCCCGCGCGGACCGCTGGGTGCTGTGCTGGGCGGCATTGATCGCGTGCGCAATGGCTATGCGGCTGTGGTCCAGCGGCTGTTGCGCAAGGCGATTTTGTCAGTGCTGGTGATCGCGGCCGCAGGCGCCGGGATCTGGTGGGTGAGTTCCGAGCACGCCGACCGGCTTTTTGCCCGAAGAGGACCAGGGCGCGTTCTTCGTTGCCGTGCAATTGCCCGACGGTGCCTCGGTCGAGCGGTCACGCGTAGTGGCACAGCGCATCTCGGACATGATTGGCGCGATGCCACAGGTGGAAGGCGTGCTGTCGATCGTAGGCTTTTCGCTGCTCGACGGCGGCAACGAACCCAACGCAGCCTTCATCGTCGTGCGGCTGAAGCCGTTTGCCGATCGGGAAGCCGCAGCTGATAGCGCACAGGCGGTGATTGGCCGTGTCTTCGGCGCCGTGCAGCAGGTGCGCTCGGCCAATGCATTCCCGTTCAATCTGCCGCCGATCATCGGGCTTTCGACCAGTGGCGGATTTGAATATCAGTTGGAGAACCTGGAAGGCCGCGATCCAGCCGAGATGGCAAGCGTGATGCAAGGGGTCGTCGCGGCGGCGAACCAGGATCCACGTCTGGCCCGCGTCTTTTCAACATTCACTGCTTCCAATCCGTCGATCTGGTTGGATATCGATCGTGAGAAGGCCCAGGCGCTGGGCCTGAACATCGCCGATGTGTTCCTGACGCTGCAATCGGCACTCGGTGGTATTACGTCAACGACTTCAATCTGTATGGCCGCACCTGGGAGGTGAATATCCAGGCAAATCGCCTGACCGCAGCGATATTTCCGACATCGCCAAGCTCTATGTGCGCAATAGGCTCGGCGAGATGGTGCCGCTGCGCTCGATCGCCGATGCGCGGTTCGTGCTGGGTCCGCAGGTGATCAGCCGTTTCAACAATTATCGCGCGGTCACCATCAACGGCGGACCAAAGCCGGGCGTATCATCCGGCGATGCGCTGACAGCCATGCAGCAAGTGTCAGCAAAAACGCTGCCGCCTGGCTACAGCTTCGAGTGGTCAGGCACGGCGTATCAGGAGATTGCCGCATCCGGCCAGACTGGCGCGATCCTGTCTCTGGCGGTGCTGTTCGCCTATCTGTTCCTGGTGGCGCTGTACGAAAGCTGGACGATCCCGATTGCCGGTCCTGCTGTCGGTCACTGTGGGCGTGCTGGGTGCCTATACCGGCATCCTGATTTCCGGCCTGTCACTCAATCTGTATGGACAGATCGGCTTGGTGGTGCTGATCGCCCTGGCCGCGAAGAACGGCATTCTGATCGTCGAGTTTGCCAAGGAGCAGCGCGAGGCGGGTCTACCGATCCTGGAAGCCGCGGCGCTCGGCGCGCGAATCCGGTTCCGGGCGGTGATGATGACCTCGATTGCCTTCATCTTTGGTCTGATCCCGTTGGTGTGGGCACACGGCGCGGCGATGCTGAGCCGGCGGGCGGTGGGCACGGCGGTGTTTCGCCGGAATGATCGTCGCGAGCTCGATCGGGGTGTTTCTGATCCCGATGCTGTACGCGGTCGTTCCAGAGCCTGCGCGAGAAGGTGAAGGCGCGGTTCGGCGCGGACAGGACGCCGCCGCGATCATTGATGTCCGCCACGCAGCTGGCAGGCATATCCGAATTTAGGGCGGGCTTTTACGCCGCGCTCGATCAGCGCCAGAGTGTGGCGCGCGATGACGACCTCTTCGTCGGTCGGGATCATATAGGCCGGCAGTGCCGAATCGCGCGCGTCACAACGGACCGCCCGCCTGGTTTGCCGCCTCGTCAATCGAGAAGCCCAGCCAATGCAGACGATGCAGCACGCGAGCGCTGATCTCCGGGCTGCGCTCACCGATGCCCGCGGTGAACACCAGCCCGTCGATGCCGCCCATGCCGCGCGCCAGCGACCGCGCCGTGCGCGCGACATGATAGACGAAATATTCCACCGCCAATTCGCCAGTGGCGCCTCGCTCGCCAGCAGCGTGCGCATGTCGTTGGACACGCCGGACAAGCCCTTCAATCCGCAATCGGCGTAGAGAAAGTGCTCGACCCGATCGACAGTCCAGCCCTTCTGCTGCTGCAACCACAGGATGATGCCGGGATCCAGCGAGCCTGGACGCGTGCCCATCGGCAGCGCCATCCAGCGCGGTGAACCCCATGGTGGAATCGACACTGCGTCCGCCCGCCAGGGCGCACATCGATGCGCCGGACCCGAGATGCGCGACCACGACGCGTCCCAGCGCGATTTCCGGGAACCTGCTCGGCCAACGCGCCGGCGATGTACTCGTAGGACAAACCGTGGAAGCCGTAACGCCGCACGCCCTCGCGATACAGCGCATCCGGGATGGCGAAGCGGTCGGCCACCGCCGGATGGCCGCGATGAAACGCCGTATCGAAGCAGGCGACGTGCGGCAGGCCGGGGAACTGCTCCGCCAACGCCTTCAGCACCGCGACCGCCGGCGGATTGTGCAGCGGCGCCAGCGGCTCCAGCGCCTCGATCCGCGCCAGCGTCGCCGCATCCACCAGACAGGCGCGTCCAGATCCGGACCGCCATGCACGACGCGGTGACCAAAGCCGATCAGGCCGCGCTCGTCCAACGGACCGTCCGGCAATTCCGCCAGATGGCCAACGCGGCCGCGTGGTCCTTGGTGGTCACGACCTGGTCATGCACCGCGCGTCCGTCGGCCGCGGTGATCGCGCAGCCGTCCCTCCCGCCGATCTGCTCGACCTCGCCGCTCTGACTACGTGACAGCGCAC
>CAVTEC010000022.1:0-23685 GCA_963733475.1 uncultured Alphaproteobacteria bacterium
AATTTCGGATCGTTCTGCCGCGAGCGGCTGCGATTATCGCTGGCGGTTGAGCGTGACCTTAACGCCCAGCCACGGTGCCTCGCCCCGGGGCCCGTATGGCTGTGATGCTTGGCACACCGCTCTCGGTTCGAGATTTGGTATTTTCATGGCGGTGCGCGCAGTGACGGGGTCCATTAACGCTGCGCGGCGGAGCCGCCGCGTCTTTACTGTTCATCGCGGGCAAGCGGCCGACGACGCAGGTGATCGGCTTGGTCAACTCGCGATCCGCTGCCAAATCAGGAGACAACATGAGCCTGCTTATTCTCGTGGTTGACGATGAGGCTGATGTCGAGGTTCTGTTCCGCCAGCAGTTCCGGCGCGACCTCCGCGCTTGGCCGCTTTACAATGGAGTTTGCCCAAACTGCCCCAATGGCGCTCCAGCGCATCGCTGATGCGGCAGGGGTATCGCTCATCTTAATCCTCTCCGACATCAACATGCCGGGGATGAACGGTCTTGGACTCCTGCTCGAGGCCAAAGCACTGCGACCGGACGTTCCCGTCATCATGATCACCGCCTACGGTGATGCGGAGACGAAACGAAAGGCTTTCGAGAACGGCGCTGAGGCGCTTCTGACAAAGCCGATCGACTTTGTTGTCCCGAACAACCAGCCAGCGGGTCATGCGGTATCGTTCATGGCGATGCCGGGCCAAATCGCGTTTCCACCAGGCTATAAGCCATATTATGATCATGCGCATCATGTCATCACGCTACGTTATGCGCCTCGTGGCGTCGCGCCACATTATGCGCATCGTGTCGTCACGAACAATTCCAACCAGGGATGATCGTTCATTGTACAGCGGGTCCAACGGCTCGCCCTCGCTTCCAAGTGAACATTGAGGAGCCTGCGCAGTTAGCTCTAAAGTGCACAGTAGACTGTGCATGAAGCTCTGATGATTACTGCACCGCTTGAATAGGAGACCGCTACAAACCATGTGGTATTCGATTGCCGTTAGCCAAGGCACGGCCTTCCGGTTGCTACGACCAAGCGGTGCGGGTAAGCTCAGGCGTGAAGATACTCCTTATCGAGGATGACAAGGAAACCTCCGCCTACATCGCCCGTGGGCTGCGCGAGCAGGGGCATGTGGTTGACGTCGCCCTCGACGGGCACGATGGCTTCCTGCTTGCGACTGACGGAAGCCATGACGTGCTGATCGTTGATCGCATGCTGCTTGGTCTCGATGGCATTGGACTCGTTCAGGCCTTGCGTCAGACCGGGATGAGGACACCCGTGCTATTCCTGACCGCGCTCGGAGAGGTCGGCGACCGCGTGCGAGGACTGGACGCAGGAGGTGACGACTATGTGGTGAAGCCGTTCGCGTTCGCGGAGTTGACGGCCCGAGTGAATGCCCTCACCCGACGCCCACCATTATCCGACACCCCTACGCTGTTGCGGGCGGGTGACCTTGAACTGAATCTGCTCGAGAGGACGGTCTCGCGCCGTGGCATGGCGATTGAGTTGCAGCCGCGCGAGTTCCAGTTGCTCACATACCTCATGCGCAACTCTGATCGGGTGGTTACCCGCACGATGCTGTTGGAAGCAGTCTGGGACTTCCATTTCGACCCGAAGACCAACATTGTCGAAACCCATATCAGCAGGCTGCGCTCGAAGTTGGCTCTGCATGGCGGCACCGAGCTTATCCATACTGTGCGCGGCGCCGGCTACATGCTTCGTGCAGCCACGCCTGATCCACCTTGAAACGCATGGTTGCGCCCAGACTGCTGCGCGTCGCCAGCTTCCGGTTTGCCGCGTTGTATGTCGTGGTTTTCGCGGTATCGGCCGTGATCCTGGGCGCGATCGTGTTCCTCGAGGCACGCTCCGCACTGGAGCGGCAGATCACTGTCCGGATCGAGAATGAGGTCAGCCTGCTCACGGAAGAATACCGCACCTACGGACTGGCACACCTGATCCAAGCAGTGCGGGAGCGCGCGCAGCGTACTCGGACGCTCGAGTATCTCGTGGAGAGTCCAGCAGGTACACGTCTGGCCGGCAACCTGCCGACCATCGTCGGACCGAAGCTCGGCTGGACGATGATCGACGTGCCGCAGCATTCGGCTGATCTCGCGGACAGCGAGCATATCCGTGCGTTGGCAACCGATCTCGGCGGCGGAGTGCTGCTCGCCGTTGGCCACGATCAGGAGCAGATCGAGGAGCTCGAGGAGGCGGTCGGGCGCGCCCTGGTCTGGACGATCGGCATCGCCGGCGCGCTGGGGATCGTGGGCGGCGCGCTGGTCAGCCATGCCTTTCTCCGGCGCGTCGATACGATCGCCCGCGCGGCGGAGGCAATCATCGGAGGTGACCTCGCCCGGCGGGTACCGCTGCGCGGAACGGGTGACGACTTCGATCGGCTGGCCGGCACGCTTAACCGCATGCTGGATCGCATCGCGGTCCTGATGGACAGCCTGCGACAGGTCAGCGCGGACGTTGCGCACGACCTTCGTACACCGATGACCCGGCTGTACCAACGGCTGGAGGAGGCACGGGTGCATGCGCAATCGCCGACAGAGTATGAAGCCTCGATCGACGCGGCGCTCGCCGAAGCACAGGCACTGCTGGATACCTTCTCGGCCTTGCTGCGCATCGCGCAGGTGGAGGGGGGATCACCGCGATCGCGGTTCACGTGCGTGAACCTTAGTGCGCTGGTGGAGACAGTTGTAGAGGCGTATCGGCTGGACGCGGAAGAAGGCGGGCATCTGCTGATCAGCACGATCACCCCCGACCAGTTCGCGAGCGGTGACCAGGAGCTGCTGACGCAAGCTGTTGCGAATCTGATCGAGAATGCTCTGCGCCACACACCAGCGGGAACGCGGATCGAAGTTGGCCTGCAAGATCATGGCAAAGCAGGTATGGTCTTGACCGTCGAGGACAATGGCCCGGGCGTCGACGAAGCGGAACTGCCGCGGCTGACCAACCGGTTCTATCGAGGCCAGCACAGCCGGACCGCACCCGGAAATGGCCTGGGTCTCAGTATGGTGAGCGCTATCGCCGAACTGCATGGCGCCACCCTGAGTCTCAGTGCGATGTCGCCGGGTTTTCGCGCTACGATGGTTGTTCCTTGCACGAAGCATAGTCGTATGCACGTCATTGAGTAACCGTGAGCTTCGTCCACATACCCGCCTTGTAATGGTCTGGTTGATTGCAGAGAAGCAGATAGTTGCCAGGCACCAACCGAACCGTAAGCGAACCCGACTTCCCCGGCGCGAGATCCGGCACCTCACCCAGATCGTTGATCCGCTTCTCGGCGACCCGCCCATCGTTCGCGTCATACGGGAGTGGAGCGCCATTTGGCGGCGGTCGCACCACTATGACCTCGTGCGTAAGGGCCAGGGATTTGTTGGCCGCATGAATCGTGATCCGTCCAGCCTTCACGCTGTCCGGCATGGCGATCATCTTCATACCGCTCGGGTTACCGCCGTCCGAGGCATCTTCGAGAGTTACATTTACCGTGCCATCGGCCAGGGCGGCGGGCGATGCCGTAGCCAGCATCAACAGGGAGGGGGGCAGTGCAAGTAAAGCTTGTCGCCAGTAGCTCAATTTCTTCTTCCTTCCGTTTTCAGAAGTAAGCATGCGTGGATTGCCCATCAGGTTGCCGCCACCTCCGCAAATCGCAGCGCGGCGTGTTTGCCGTGGTGCTCGAGGATCCTGGCCCAGCATGCATTGGAGCGGCTGTGACGGCGCTATACGGCTTCCCAACCTTTCATCGGTGTCATCGCTTGTGGCGGCTTTCAGCGTGGCGATATCGGATTTTTTCCATCTTGAGCATTGGAGAAGCTTGGTTGAACGGATGCCTCTCGCTGGGCGAGGGCGGCGGGGTCAAGGAAGCGGGCCTCAGAGGGGCGCAGCGCAACCCTTGGGGCCGTCGCGACACTAATGCGGATGCATCGCCAAGGATGTGGTGCGGGCTTGTCACGTCGAGCGGGGTTGCGTGGCCCCGGCACCTAACAGAAGGTAGCGTCCAATGATGCAAGCACTCAGCTACCGGGGTTATCGGTTTCCACCGAAGATCATCCAGCACACCGTCTGGTTGTATCTGCGCTTCACCCTCAGCTTTAGGGATGTGGAAGACCTGCTCGCAGAACGCGGGATCGCTGTCTCGTATGAGACCATCCGCCGGTGATTGCCCATTTCGGTCCAAACTATGGTCGTCGCCTTCGGGCCATGCGTCCACCGGAGACCGGACGATGGCAGGAGACGTGTGAGGGCAGTCTGGAGCCGACCGCAAGGTGTCATGCTGATTGGTGGACGCAGGTCTCCTGTTGCCAGATCTAGAATGCCTTTGACCGAGCACATCGGCAGTCAGCTGAGGGCATAAGATGTCCTCGTGGCCTGAAGTGACCGTAGATCATGGCGTGCGTCGACAGAAATCGCTGGGCCTGATCGGACGATTTGAACCTCTGCATCTGTCGCTCTCGTCGTCGCGTAGGTCGATGCGAATCTCGGCGCGATTGTTCAAGTACCTGCTCGTCCGGTGAGCACATCGGGCAAGATAGTTCGCTGAGCGACGCCATAGCTGTGCAGGCCGTCGGTCACGAGGCGTCGCGGCTTGTATTGTAACCCGTGCAGGAGACGCTTGCAGAAACGCTTGGCGCCCGGGCCGTTTCGCCGATCCTGCGTCAGAATGTCCAGTACGACTCCGTGCTGGTCCATGGCGCGCCACAGATAGTGCAGCACGCCACGGATGCGGATGAACACCTCATCAAGATGCCAGGTATCGCCGGGCTGCGGTCGTCTCCGACGCAGCCTCCTGGCGAAGTCGGTACCGAACTTCAGGTACCAATGCCGGATGCTCTCATGGGTCACAACGATGCCAAGTCGGGCAAGAATCAGCTCGACGTCGCGCAAGCTGAGACTGAATACGTGATACAGCCAGACGGCATTGCTGATGATCTCGGCCGGAAACCGATGCCGAGGATAGGTGGTGGGCTCGTGTGTCATGCTATGAGCTTTGCCTGCGCGCCGCTCAAGCGCCACCAGCAGTTAACTTGGCAATGCCCAAATGAGTGGTGAGTCGATTAGACTTTGCGGGTTCCCCCGTGATATGTTGAGCTTCAGACGATGCAGGAGGTCAGCACTCCATCCACAGGAACAGGACTGAGTCGGCCGTGACGACAAATCAGCCATCAGAAATGCGAGCTATCGGATGTGGGCCGCATATGGTTGCCGTCTGGGACTTGCCGACCCGGATTTTCAAGTGGTCGCTTGT
Source organism: uncultured Alphaproteobacteria bacterium (assembly GCA_963733475.1). Classification (GTDB taxonomy): domain Bacteria; phylum Pseudomonadota; class Alphaproteobacteria; order Acetobacterales; family Acetobacteraceae; genus JAMXLO01. The sequence continues at coordinate 5,242 of CAVTEC010000022.1, forward strand.
CTTCGCCGTTTCCCTCGCTTTTCTCGTCAGCTCGAGCAATCCCCGCGGTACTGATTTCCTCGTCCACGTTACGTGTGGATATATTGTGACCTTGCTGCTGATATTTCGGCTCGTCTGGGGGTTCATCGGTGGCCAGTATGCGCGGTTCCGGTCGTTCGTGCGCGGCTGGAAGTCTGTCCGGGCCTATGGCGAGGGGTTGGCACGTCTCGATCCACCCCACACTCTGGGCCACAATCCCGTCGGCGGCTGGATGATCGTGCTGCTGCTAGGCACACTATCGCTCATAGTGCTGACTGGGCTCTTGGCGGAAGGGAGGACCGGAGGCCGAGGTCCATCGAGCGACCTGCTGTCGATCAGCGCGATCGCGGTTATTGGTAACATCCACGCATGGCTCGGTTTCCTGATTATGTGGCTCGCAGGGCTGCACGTGACGGGCGTACTATTCGAGAGCCTTTTGCACCGCGAGAATCTCATTCTCACGATGATCACCGGGCGCAAGAAAACACGCGATCCAACCGACAATGACGCCCGGCAAGCGTCATACAGGTGGGCAGCTCTATTGATAATTGTCCTTGCGATCCTGGGTGCCTGGTTCGTCGCGGATACACAAATGCCACCAGCGGCTCCGCTACCTATCATGAAGCGGTCCTGACCGGCACAAACCGAACCGCAACTGCTTGCCCCATTCACGGGTTTCTTTGCGCACCTGCGATCACGGTTGCGGTCACCACGACGACAGACGGCTCGACCTGGACCAAGCCGCCCACGCGCGAGCAACCGGGGTATTCGCATTTGGCCGCCCGCGGCGTACACTGCTGACAGTTGAACGAGAAAACGGCAGGATATCGCTCCTCGTGTCGTCACTTGGGGCTCAGTCGAGGCCGTCGGCGGGATGAGATGTCATGATATCCATAAGGGAAGCCTGGTCTGAGCGCGATGAGCGACCATTCGAACCGCCAATCCACAAGCGTGACATTGTTCTCGGCCTTGCGCTTGCGATAGTCGCGTTGCTGATGTTTGCCGGTGGCCTAACCATGATTATCCGCGACTACCTGATCTGAAACTCCCGTTCGGTTCAGACAAGGACGCATCGCTTCAATAGCGGCCGGTTACCAGATGCTTGCTGAGATACGCTCTTATGGACGCCCCCGCACCACGTCTTGCCAGACCTCATCCATTGCGGCCGTACGGCTCCCGAGCCACGGAAAGTGGCCATAGCGAAAGGAGAGCTGTGCGCCTGCTTCCTCGGTTCCACGATGCGCGATCCAATATTCATACAGCGCGGCGACCAGACCCGAGCGATCAGCGCCACCCTGGCAATGAATCAAGATTGGGCGTTGCGAGTTTGTAAGAACAGTTCTGATCTCATCAAGCTCGGCTGTGCTCAGGATGTGCGTTGCTGACAGCCGGAGGTCGGTGTGGTGAGCACCGGTCGCACGAGCGGCTGCAAGTTCGTCCTCGTACCAACGTTGTCCGGGGTTGGCGCCACGCAGGTTGATCACCGTATTGATGTGAAAGCGCCTGATCACGTGCTCGAAGCCGTTGCGGCTGAGCTCGGCAGAGCGAAACAACTGACCAGGAATGACAGTGTGGATGTTGCCGGTCTCCAACAGATATCCAGCCCACCCCCCCGCACTGAGGATCGCCACGAGGGTCACGGTGCCGATCAACGCACCCGCCCGATACAGAGGGGAGGCGAGCGCGCGTCCGGCGACCATCCGGACTGACCAACGGTTCACGCGAACCCCGGGAAATAATCCACCCGGATATTCGATCGAGGCACACCAAGCCGTCTCAGGCTGGTTTGGAAGCGGGACACCATGGCCTTGGGACCCGAGACATAGAACGTACGCTCCTGATAGTCCGGAATGTAATTCCAAATCAGCACTTCATCGACAATACCCTCGTGGACCGGATAGCCTGGCAATTCCGGTTTAGCAACCGCATAGACAATTGACAGTCCAAGTTCCCTGACAGCCCGCTCGAAAATATCACCGTAGGCGATCTCTGCCATCCTGTTATTGCCGTAGAGCATAACGATCGGCCGCTTCTCCTGGCGGTTGATCAACTCCTGGATCATGCTGCGAAAGGGCGTAACTCCGATCCCGCCAGCGATAAATGCGAGTTTCTTGTTGGGGTCCCTCGGAAGAGTGAAGGTTCCGGCGAGTTGCGACGCGTAGATGATATCGCCCGGTCGCATAACTGCGAGAGAACGCTTGAAAGCGCTTGGATAGTCATAGAACTTCGCGCCAAACCTTACCTCTGTTTCAGTCGGAGCTGAAGCCAGCGTGAACGGCCGGCGGTTGCCCCGGCTGTCGGATCGGGGGACGGAAAGTGTCCAGTCGAGATACTGTCCCGGCCGGAAGGTGAGCCGGCGGTCTGACCGAAAGACGAAATCGTAGCATCCGGCCGCGGTCTTCTCGACGCGCAGCAAAGTTAGCTTGAAGCGGCCTGCCGGGCTGACCGCGAAGGCAAAGAGATTGCCGACAAGGAAGGCCATTTCCGGTGTGAGATAGAAATCGCCGATATGCACATTGGGCGACGAAAGCGCTCCGACAACGGCGCCGTACACCAATCGGGAGTACACACCATGCGCAGCCGTCAGCGGCTCCGTCAGCATGGCAAAGCCGGCAAATAGCAATGGCGAGTAGAGGGAGGAGGGCCTCCTTGACCGCCGTCGCATACATGTCGGGTGACGTGGTGACCAGCGTGGCAGCCAAATTCGCGAGAACGTAGACACCCAGCATGCCAAAGCGCTGCACTTTGCGCGCGACAAGGAGGCCGGCAACGAGAACGAATGGAAGCAGCGGCAGATTACCCCCGACCCACCAGGTCGCAGGCTGGTTGAGAGCGAGCGAAGAGACCACGACCCCGATTGCGACGGGATTGAAGATATGCTTGCGCCTCACCGCGATGACGAACTTCGAGGCGATGGCAACGAAGGACGCCAGAATGAGACCGCCGACTCCCATCAGGTCGTGGGCCGTCACCGGCGGCATGATCAGCGCGAGGATGAGCCCCGTGATTGCAAAGGATTCCGTGTTCGGCGGTATCTGGAGGAACTCAGCGATCAGCCGGTTCATTAGCCAGCATGTTCCGACAACCAGCACGACAGAGAAAGTGAGCGCGGTCGGATCTTCCGGCACGATCCCAGGAAATCCTAGCAGGAACGTCGCCGCGACCAGACCAGCAGTATAATACAGCACCAGTCTGTACATCGTGATGCGGTTCAGGACGTAATCAACGCCGTTGATCATGAGACGACGAATTCCTTGAAGCCGGTCGTCTGCGTTGCAATACCAGCGCAGTCGATCATGTAACCCTCAAATCCTGGCAGCTGTTCTATGAAGTAGATGCCGGGCTTGCCCATTGCGAAGGCGGCGGTGGCGTAGAGATCCGCTTGGAGCACATCGGCGCCGATGACAGTCAAGCTGATGATATCGCCGATCGATCGAGCTGGCCGGTGCGGATCATAGATGTGCTGCCCCCGAACATAGGTGCCGGAAGTGGCGATGCCGCGTCCGCGCGGACACACGACTTTGACGATTTCCCGCTCGTTGAATGGATTCTGGATGCCAATCCGCCAATCTGCGCCGTCGGCCGCGGTTCCACTGCTTTGGATATCACCGCCGGCGTCAACGTAGTAGTTCCCGGAACCCGCAACCTCGATGAGGCGTGCGGCATTGCGAACGGCCCACCCCTTCACGACTCCCGAGGGGTCGACCAGGCCGTTGGGGTGACGGACATCGAAATAACCGTGCGTGCGATACTTGATGTCCTCGGCAATCGCCAGGACCTCCTGCATCTCGGGGCTGGCAGACTCCGCCGCGAGGCGGCCTTGATTGACTGCGGTGATCTCGCTGTCCGGTTTGAACAGGCTGAACCGCCGATCAATCGCCGCAAAATACGCGAAAACCGCTTCGAGGAGCTCGTCAGAGGGACAGTCGACGATCTCGACCGTTATCGGCATCCCCATCACGATTTGGATCTTACGCACGTGCATCGGTGCCCTTGCCGATCAGCCGCTTGCCCGCTGAAGGGCTTCGGACATCGATCGAATGAAGGCACGGCTCGTCAGCGTTGCTCCAGAAACCATGTGGACGTTCGCACTCTGAGCGGTGATCACTTCCTGCTCCAACTGCGGCAATGCCCTGCGGTTAATGGAGCGGCTGGTCGCACTGTGGGAAGGCTGGCGCAGCACGTTGACCGACTCGATGCGCCCACCGCGGATGACCGCCTGGACCTGTACCACACCATAGTATGCATCGAACCCGGGACCGGTGGATAGACCGTCTTGATAACGCCGAACAAACGCGGCCACGCGGATTGGCGGCGGCGGCGGAGGTTGGCGAGTTGCGGTTTGGATGGTCCAGTACGTCGGCCAATCCGGCTCGCGCACTGTCACAATCGCTCCGGCCCGCGATGGGTGCGCCGCCGCCGAGGAGGCGACCATCACGGCACATGCCGCAACAGTCGATATGCCGAGGGCTCTACCGGCTCGTAAGGGCGAACGCATCAAGCGGCTCTCGTACGTAGGCCGAGCGATTCGGCATATTTGCGATCTTGCGTAGCGAGCCTGCCTTACGGGAACCTTACGGCGCAAATAGCGCCGCCAAGGCCGCTCCAATGTACCGTGGGTCAGGTTGCTGGCCAGCGGGGCGATCCCGCCGCCGCGATTTGCAGAGATCGCGGCAATGTTGACACGTGACGACGCCTCTTTTCTTCTCAACCGAAAGGAATCGAAAATTGAGTTACTGGCGGCAAGCTGTACTTGCATTGACCCCGATCCTGTTGATGTCGGTTGGGCCATCGTGCGCCTTTGCCGATGGCACAGTGAATGTCACGCTGGAAGATGCCTCGGACGGCGGCAATATGAACGGCATGAAGATGATCGCGACGCCCGACAGTGTGAAGGCCGGGCAAATTACCATCCACGCAACCAACAAATCGCTGGGCCTTACGCACGAGGTCATCGTGGTTCGTCCGGCGGCCAACGGCGCCCCCCTCCCGTACAACGCTGACGATGCCCGGGTGGTCGAGAAGCAGATCAACGATCTGGGTGAGGTATCGGATCTCCCGCCGGGGAAGTCGGGTTCGCTCACAGTTCGGCTTGTACCGGGCACCTATCTCCTCATCTGCAATCAGCCGAACCATTATACAGCGGGGATGTGGACGAAGCTGACCGTGACTCATTGACGCGCGTACCGCCTCGCGCAACGTCCCCGCCAGAAATGACTATCGTAGCGCAAAATCCCGGCGACGTTGTGCTGAGGCGCAGCGTCGCCCCATGCAGTTCGGCGATAGCGCTCACCAGACTGAGACCGAGGCCATTGCCGGGTGCCGTTCGGCGGCGCTGGCCTCGATAGAAGCGATCGGTCAGGCGCGGCAGTTCTGCTTCGTCGACGCCTGGCCCATCGTCCTCCACGCTCAAGACAATACCGGTTTGGCAATGCGCCTGGAGACAAACTCTGATCCGCGTTCCCGATGGGGTGTGGCACAGTGCATTCTCAATCAGATTCGCAATAGCCTGAGTCAGCAGCTCCGGGTCTCCTGTCACGAACAGATCGGGTGCGACCGTCCCGATCAGCAGATGCCCACTCTCTTCCGCATCCAGCCGATACGCCTCTACAACTGTCTCCGCCAGCTCGCTGAGGTTCACACGCGTGAACCGTAATCGTGGTGATCCGCCCTCCACCTGCGCGATGCGCAGCACAGCGGCGAAGGTTTCCAGCAGTCCTTGCGCCTCGGCGAGCGCCGCGTCGATCGAAGCTTCATACTCTGTCGGCGATCGTGCGTGCGAACGCGCCTCCTCCAGCCGTTGATACAGTCGGGTCAACGGCGTTCGGAGATCGTGTGCGACGTTCGCGCTGATCTGTCGCAGGCTGCCCATGAGAGCCGCGATGCGATCCAGCATGCGGTTGAGCGTGCTGGCCAACCGATCGAAATCGTCACCAGTTCCGCGCAGAGGTACCCGCCGAGCGAGGTCGCCTCCGAATATTGCATCGACCGTGCGTGTGATAGTATCGACGCGCCGGAGAAAGGCTCGGCTGATCTCCGGCCAGGCGCACGCCGGCCGGGCTCTCAACGAAGTACTCTAGTGTCCGAGCTCGCGGTCCGCGTTCCACCACGATTTGAATCAGGTGTGTCAGTCCGTGGGTGCGGTATTCCTTCGTGAGCAGCCTGACCTCGTTCTCGATCCGCGAGGTGATCTGCTGCTCCAGTGCGGAGCGAGCCTGAAGGAACACGGTCGCGTTCAGGATCAGGGCGGATACTGCAAAAACCAACACATACAGCGCGGCAAATCGGAAGCTGGCGACGCGCAACAGTCTGGGCACAATCACGCGTCTCAAGGCGGATCACACGGGGCAGCACGAAACATGTAGCCGGCGCCGCGCACAGTATGGATAAGCTCGGTAGCGCCATGCTTGGCCAGCTTCGAGCGCAGTCTGCTGATATGGGTTTCGACAATATTGGTCTTCGGGTCGAAATGGAAGTCCCAGACTGCTTCCAACAGCATCGTGCGAGTAACCACCCGATCAGAGTTGCGCATCAGGTAGGCAAGTAACTGGAACTCGCGCGGCTGCAACTCTATCGCCTCGCCGCTGTGCGAGACCGTCCGCGTAAGTAGATTCAGTTCAAGACCACCCGTACGCAACAGTGTAGGAGTGTCGGACAATGGCGGACGTCGTGTGAGAGCATTCACGCGAGCCGCTAGCTCAGCGAACGCGAACGGCTTTACCAGATAGTCATCGCCTCCAGCGTCCAATCCCCGTACGCGGTCGCCGACGTCTCCGAGAGCCGTCAGAAACAGCACGGGCGTCTTCATCCCGGTCTGGCGAAGGGCCTGAACGAGTCCAATGCCATCGAGACCAGGCAGCATGCGATCAACGATCAGCACGTCATGGCTTCCATCACTCGCAAACAGGAAGCCATCATGGCCGTCTAGGGCTGCATCAACCACATGCCCATGCTCGCGCAAACCGCGGGCGATGTAAGCAGAGGTTTCCTTGTCATCCTCGATAAGGAGTATCTTCACGCCTTAGATCACCCGCGTCGCTTGGTCGTAGCGATCAGAATGCCGGTGCCATGGGGGAGGGCGATACCATACGCATCGTCGTATGCCGTCTCCCACTTAGGAGGCGTGCGTAACGCATATGAGCTTCACGCGCTTCCCTCTCGGCACCTTAGCCCGGCCTTCGCGGCGCTGCCACTTAGGACGTAGAAGCGAGGGCAAGCGATCTGCCCTGGCTGCTCGATGGGTGATTATCCATGGTTTGAATTTGTGGGGACACCATGCGCATAACGTAGCAGTATGACGTGATCCGCACGGTCATAATATGGCTTGTAGCCTGGCGGAAACGAGACTTGGCCCCCCATTTTCATGAACGATACCGTATGGTCCGCCGGGGGGTTATTCGCGACGGTAGGGCCCGCATAACGCAGCGTGATGACATGATTCGCATGGTCATAATATGGCTTGTAGCCTAGCGGAAACGAGACTTGGCCCCCCATTTTCATGAACGATACCGTATGGTCCGTGGGAGGGTTGCTCGTGACGGTAGGGCCCGCATAACGCAGCGTGACGACATGATTTGCACGGTCATAATATGGCTTATAACTTGGCGGAAATGCGACTTGCCCCCCCATTGCCATGAACGATACCGCATGGCCCGTATTTCCTCCTTCTGCATAGGCTGAACCTGTGCCCATAGCGAGTACCGTGGCGGCGGCCAAGGCAATGGTCATCTTCATAATCTGGGCTCCCTCAGCTGGGCCGGCCGGACTTGGCCGACTGGCGCATAATGGCCGGAGCCGCATTGGGACCACTGTGACCATTGTATACAATTTACCAATGTGACTCTGAACGTCTCCGCGTGTCTGCCCTTTTGTTCCCACCTCGCGGTTGCGCGAGGGGACGTTACATCGGGTCAGTTCCAATTCCGCCTCGACCCATATCTGCTACCGGACTCGCCTGGCTAGAGCGGCTGGGCTCACCAACATCATTACCACCGATTGGCTACGGCGCGCCTATGATGGGGTGAGCCTGCTAATCTCGGATGTGTCACGTATGCTCCTGGGCGCGCTGCCCCAGTTAGTACCCGAGATCAGGAAGCAATCATGAACTTGTATCAGCGCTACATCGTGCCGCGTCTGATTCACTTCGCGATGCGACAAAATTACCTGGTGCAGTTTCGCAGGCGCGTAATCGGTGCGGCCAAGGGACGGGTGCTAGAGATCGGCACCGGCTCGGGACTGAATTTTCCGCTCTACGGTGCCAAGGTCACGTCGGTTATCGGATTGGAGCCATCACCCGAACTACTACGCATGGCCGGTGCGCGAGCATTGAGCGCGCCAATGCCGATTACACTGCTCGATGCCTCTGCCGAGACGATCCCACTCGATACTGGCAGCATCGATACCGTCATCACAACTTGGACGCTATGCACGATCCCGGACGCTGCAATTGCGCTGAGCGAGATGCGCCGCGTGCTGAAGCCAGGAGGTGTGCTGCTGTTCGTCGAACACGGACGTGCGCCGGAGCCGGGTGTCGCACGCTGGCAGGACCGGATCGATCCTTTGTGGTCGCGTATTGCAGGCGGTTGCCATCTCAACCGCAAGATGGATGACCTGATCGCAGGCAGCGGCTTCCGGATCGAAACCCTGGTGACCGCACGACTGCCGGGACCCCGAACTCACTCGTTCCTATATGAGGGCAGCGCGAGAACGTGACGGCCGAGGATTGATCTTATCTGTCAAAGTTCCCGGTTGACAGGGCCGGCCCTCATGTGAGGGCGTTCTGAGGCATGCTGCACACCGGGGCATACTGGCTGATGCTGGCAGTGCGCGACGCCATCCCCAAGCCGCAGCCGTTGGCGAGTGCAGAGTTCACCACCCTGCGAATGCGCTTGATCAAGATCGCTGCGCGCATCACCGAGACACTGGCCCGGGTGCGCATCGCCTTCGCCGCGGCGTGTCCCGAGGCCGAATTATTCCGTGGCATCGCACGCAGCTTCCAACCCGCCGGCCCGTGACACATCGGGCCGATGCCCTGCAAACCCGATCCGACCCGCTAACCCCGACGCCTGCCATCAATGTTCTCACATAGCGATGCAAAAGCCGCATCGGATAATCGTGCACCGCGCCTACTCAGATTCGCTGCCTACACTCCTATGAATAGGACGGGCTAGAAACGCGGGCTGTTCTCGCCCTCTGACACGGTCGTCTGCTTGCCGCACCGGCCGTGCAAGGCGCACAGGACCTTTTCGCGCCGGTCAGGGTGGCTCACCGCCACGCTTGCGCCTGATCCAGAACAATGTGCGCTCGGCCGAAAGGCGATACTCGACAAAGTAAGCAGACCTGTTGGCGGCGCCACGTTGGCTCGTGCCCCCTGGTTTCTTAAACTCAAAAGGAGGACAATTCGTCCATGCGGGCAAAAGATATCATGACGACAAACGTCATTTCCGTCTCGGAAGACACGCCTGTCCACGAAGTCGTGGGCCTCCTGCTAAAGTATCGGATCAGCGCGCTACCAGTTGTCGACAGCGCGCGGAAGGTCGTGGGTATTGTCAGCGAGGGCGACTTGCTCCGCCCCGAGGGGGCGAGCCGCGCCGGAACGCGGCGTCCGTGGTGGTTGGAGGCGGTCTTCGCCGGCCAGCCGGTGGCCTACGAAAAGGCGCAGGGCCGCACCGCTGGCGCGGTGATGACGCGAAACGTGATCACCGCGGACGAAAACACGCCGCTCAATGAAATCGCCGAACTGCTGGAGCGCCATCACATCAAGCGCGTCCCGGTGATCAGCGAAGGCAGGCTCGCGGGTATCGTCAGCCGCGCCAACCTGCTGCACGGGCTTGCCAACATCATTATCGATCATCATGAACCCGGCGCGGCCAAGGACCGGCAACTCCGCCACGAACTGATGAAGATCCTGCTGAACGAGCACAAGCTCGATACGGTGTTCGTCAACGTCACTGTGAGGGATGGCAATGTCCGGCTCTGGGGCGTGGTCGAAAACGCCGACGAGGCCGCGGCGGCCGCAAGTGCGGCGAAGAACCTGCCGGGCGTGAAGTCGGTAGAAAACAATCTCGGCCCCGGCCCGATGTCGGGCGTGCCAGTGTAGCTTGAACTGGCGGAGCGCCGCCCGACTGCCGATAGCGGATTGATCGAGATCAATGCCATCGCAAGCCGTTGGGTATGAAAAGGTGGCCCAGCGCCATGAAGGGGCCGAACATGCCACAACACACCGTCGTCCTGTCCGCTCCGGTTCGCACCGCCATCGGCACATTCGGAGGCACATTGACGGGGACGCCGGCCACGGAACTTGGCGCTACGGCCATACGCGCCATTCTGCAACGGACCAAGCTCGATCACGCTAAAGTCGATACCGTGGTAATGGGCAACGTCATCCAGGCGGGTAACAAGATGAATCCAGCGCGACAGGCGGCCATCAATGGCGGCTTGCCTGTCGAGGTGCCCGCCATGACTGTCAACCGTGTATGCGGCTCCGGCGCCCAGGCGATCGCCTCGGCGGCCATGGAGGTGACGCTCGGCCTCGCCGACTGCGCAATCGCCGGCGGCATGGAGAACATGGATCGTGCGCCGTTTCTGATGAGCGACGGGCGGTGGGGCTACCGCCTCGGCAACGCGGAAATCTATGACAGTATCCTGTGCGACGGGCTGAACGACGCTTTTTCCGAACAGCATTCCGGCTGGCACACCGAGGATCTGGTCAAATCGCGCCAAATCACGCGCGACGAGCAGGATCGCTGGGCGGAGCGCTCACAGAAGCGTTTCGCGGCCGCGCAGGTCGCCGACAAATTCGCCGATGAGATCGTGCCTGTAGAGCTGTGCGAGCGCGGGAAGCCGGGACTTTTCCAGAAGGACGAGCACAACCGCCCTGACACCACAGTTGAGAGCTTAGGCAAATTGCGGCCGGCTTTCCGGAAGGACGGGACGATCACCGCCGGCAACGCGCCCGGACTCAACAGCGCTGCGGCGGCCATGATCGTCTCTGACGCCAACTGGGCCGAAAAGAACGGTCTCTCGCCGGTTGCACGCCTTGTGTCGTATGGCGTCGCCGCCGTTGAGCCTGGCATGTTTGGCCTGGGTCCTGTGCCCGCAGTCAAGCAGGCGCTCGCCCGGGCGGGCTGGAAAATTGGCGCCATCGAGCGCATCGAAATCAACGAGGCCTTTGCAGCGATTGCCATTGCAGTGACCCGCGAACTCGGCCTGCCCGAGGACATCGTCAACGTCGAGGGCGGCGCCATCGCGCATGGCCATCCGATCGGCGCGACCGGCGCCGTTCTAACAACGCGCCTTCTCCATTCAATGCGACGTGACGGGCTCAGGCGCGGTGTCGTGACGCTCTGCATCGGTGGCGGTCAAGGAATTGCGCTCGCGTTGGAGCGCCTCCCCTGAATTTCGGCGATCGGCAAGTTTCCAAAAACGGCACCATGCAACTTGGCCTGACACATTTGCGCGTTTGATTGGCGCGACAGACAGCCAGCAGGGTGTGACAGTAAAGGGGTAGTCCCGATGACCTCAGCTCTGGTGCGAAAGCGACTATCCTTCCTCGACCGCTATCTCACCGTGTGGATTTTCGGCGCAATGGCACTCGGAGTCGGGCTGGGCGCCGGCTTCGATAAACTGCCAGGCTTCATCGACAGCCTCTCGATCGGAAGCTCCAATATCCCGATCGGGATCGGTCTGATTCTGATGATGTATCCGCCGCTGGCGAAGGTGCGCTACGAGGAACTGCCGCGGGTCTTCAAGGACTGGCGGATCCTGACGTTGTCACTCGTCCAGAACTGGCTGATCGGTCCACTCCTTATGTTCGCGCTCGCCGTGCTATTGCTGCGCGACCATCCGGACTACATGACCGGCCTGATCCTGATTGGGCTTGCACGCTGTATCGCAATGGTACTGGTTTGGAACCAGCTCGCCGGTGGCAATAACCAGTATGTAGCCGGCCTCGTCGCGTTCAACTCGATCTTCCAGATCGTCTTCTTCAGCGTCTATGCGTGGTTCTTCCTCTCGGTTCTGCCGCCACTCGTAGGACTTGAAGGCAGTGTCATCGATGTCAGCTTCTGGCTTATTGCCCAATCCGTTCTCATTTATCTCGGCATTCCGTTCGTCGCGGGGTTCCTGACGCGGCTCTATCTCACCCGTGCCAAGGGCAATGATTGGTATGAAACCCGGTTCCTGCCCAAGATTGGCCCGATCACGCTGATCGCGCTGCTGTCCACGATCGTCGCCATGTTCAGCCTCAAGGGCGGCATGGTGCTTGAACTCCCAATAGATGTGGTGCGGATCGCGATCCCGCTCACCCTCTACTTCCTTATCATGTTTTTTGTCAGCTTCGGGATGGGGAAATTGATCCAGGCAGACTATCCGCGCACGACAGCGATCGCCTTCACAGCGGCCAGCAACAACTTCGAGCTCGCGATAGCGGTCGCTGTCGCCACCTTCGGCATTGCTTCGCCGATCGCCTTCGCCACGGTCATCGGCCCGCTGGTCGAGGTGCCGGTGCTGATTTCGCTGGTCAGTGTCGCCTTCTGGCTGCGCCGTCGTTGGTTTCCGGCAGATGTGGATGCGGCGCCGACAGCCGATTGCACTTTGGGACAATAACCAAGCGCCGGTGCAACAGAGAACCCCTGCCATGACAGCTTCGCTCCTCGGACTCCTGCGCGCGCCTCCGCCGCAACTGTTCTTCACCGGGAAAGGTGGGGTCGGGAAGACATCCCTGGCCTGTTCCGCCGCGATTGCCCTGGCTGATGCAGGAAAGCGGGTACTGTTGGTGAGCACGGACCCGGCGTCCAACTTGGATGAGATGTTCGGCCAGGCGCTCACCGATACCCCTCGTCCGATTCCGGACGTGCCAGGCCTCTCAGCCATGAACATCGACCCTGAGGCCGCTGCCGAGGCTTATCGCTCTCGCGTGCTCGCGCAGCTTGCACCTGACGTTGCCGAGATGGAGCGCGCCACGGTGCGTGAGCAGCTCTCCGGCGCCTGCACCACAGAGATCGCTGCGTTTGACGAGTTTGCCGGCTTGGTTGCTGGCGGCGCCGCGGGATTTGACCACGTCATCTTTGACACTGCGCCGACAGGCCATACCCTGCGACTGCTCAGCCTGCCGAAGGCATGGACTGGGTTTCTTGCCGACAACGATCGTGGTGCCTCCTGTCTCGGCCCTCATTCCGGACTAAAGATGCAAGAGAGCCGCTTCAACGCAGCACTCGAAGCCCTGGGTGACCCAAGAAAAACGTCCATCGTTCTGGTCACCCGGCCGGAACGGTCGGCCCTCCTCGAGGCGGCGCGCACGGCGGCCGAATTGTCCGCGCTTGGGATGCGTAATCAGTGCTTGGTCGTGAATGGCGTCTTCCGTGCCAGCTCGCGTGACGATGCGCTCGCGATCTCCTTCGAAGCCCTCGGCCAGGATGCTTTGGCGGCGATGCCACCGGCGCTGAGTATCCTGCCACGTGACGACGTACCGCTGCGTGGGTTTGACATGGTTCGTCTCCTCGCCCTGCGTGCGCTGCTGCGGCCTGAGACGACCTCAGCATCTCCTTCTATCTCTGCGGCGCCGTCTCCGCCGGACCTGCCTGGCCTCGATCGTCTCGTCGACGAACTCGCCGCAAAGGGCCGTGGACTTGTTATGGTCATGGGTAAGGGTGGGGTTGGAAAGACCACAGTAGCCGCGGCCTTCGCCATCAGCTTGGTCGAGCGTGGCCTGCAAGTGCATCTCAGCACTACGGATCCGGCGGCGCATCTCGCGATGACGCTGGCCGGAGACGAGCTGCCAGGGCTCCGGGTGGATCGCATCGACCCGAAGGTCGAGACGGAGCGCTATGTCGAGCGGATCATGGCCACGCGGGCCGAGACCTGGACGAACAGGGCCGCGCCTTGCTTCGGGAGGACTTGCGCTCGCCTTGCACCGAAGAAGTGGCGGTATTTCACGCCTTCTCACGTGTCGTCGGGGAGGCGCGGAGCGCGTTCGTCGTGCTCGACACCGCGCCCACGGGCCACACACTGCTGCTGATGGATGCCACCGGCGCCTATCACCGCCAGATGCTTCGCGATCTGGACCCGCGCTTGACCAGCGCCGGCCGTGTCCTGACGCCGCTGATGCGCCTCCAGGACCCGAACTACACCCACGTGATACTGGTGGCATTACCGGAGACCACGCCGGTATCGGAAGCAGCGGCGCTGCAAGAGGACTTGCGGCGGGCACACATCGAGCCCTGGGCCTGGGTGGTGAATTGAAGCCTGCTTGCAGCCGGCACGCGAGACCCGCTCTTGCGGCAGCGTCTGGAAGGAGAACTGCGGCAGATCGAGCGGATACGCGACGCACTCGCACAGCGTGTCGTCATTCTCCGTTGGCAGGCAACTCCACCGGTCGGGCTGGCCGCATTAAGGCGATTGACTGCCTGACATCGCGTGCCTTGCCCCGCCTTGGATTTCAGCGGAGCTGCGGGCCCCAGCCTGCTGGTAAATCTCAACATTGTGGAATTCGACATCCGCCAGGGAGAGATCGAGGCGGCCATGCAGCCGGCCGTGATCCCTGCCCTACCCATTTTCAACGTGTCTGGATTTTTCTCTGGAAAGCACGGCTCTATGGGCCTTGGATGGCATGACGCTAGAAGCAGTCTCGATAAAATCTGTTATCAAGAATAAAGGACGGGCAGGGGGCGACCGCGTGCTCCCGGTTAAGAGGCCCATCGCGTCACAGACTGTGACAAATCGGGGACGCGGATTGCTCCGCATGTTCTCGCCTCCTAGCATTCTGTTGCTACAGCGGGAATGGCGGTCCCTGCGTTTGGGTATCAAGACAGGAGGGGTGACGCCGATGCCAGCTCCGGTTGTGATCGTTCACGATCACCCAATTTTCTTGAAAGAGGCGACATCTGCCCTGCGGGCAAGCGGTCACGACGTGGTCGCGTTTGCTGATCCGTTTATCGCGCTTGAGGCAATAGAAGGCGGCAAGAAGATTGAAGTGCTCATCACACGCGTGACCTTTCCCAAAGGTAAGCCGAATGGTGTCTCCTTGGCGCTGATGGCGCGCACCAGACGCTCCGGCCTCAAGATTGTCTTCACCGCTCAAGCAGATCACAAGAAGCACACCGATGGCATTGGCGAGTTATTGCCGCACCCCATCGACATGCCAAAGCTGGTTGAAACGGTGGCGCGTCTCGCGCGATCTCTTGCCAATGGTTCGGTCGACAGCATTCACCCTCGCGGCCAGCACGTTGATCGATAACTACCACCGCTGGGAGTTCGCCCATCGCCAGCACATTGTCCGTCGAGCCGCTCTACCGTGTGGGTATCACCGGCACCGCACTGGGCATGCCGCAGGCTGATGCAGCCACTCGGTTGGCCGAGGCGATGTCCGCTCTGACGATCTTGCGCCGCTGCGTAAAGCGGAAATATGAGCGCGAAGGCGCGAGAAGGGCTGTTCTCGCGTGTAGTCGCCGTAAGGACACCGCGTCGACGCTCACGTCTGCTTTCGGGAACATGAGTTGCTGAGGGGGAATGACTGCAAGGGCGCAGAGCTGAATGGCGGGGTCTGGCCGAAGAACGAACCCGCTTCGCGGGAAGGGTGCGGGGTATTGATGAACGAGTAGAGGCCCAGCTGATGATGCCTCGATTGAGCGTGGTCCGGTGCGGGCGGAGCGTTTCGGCTTCCTTCAACCAAGAGGAGCCGACCGATGGACGAGACCATTCGCACCGCTGCGATCAGCCCACTGCGCCAGCGTCTGATCGACGATATGAACATGCGCCGGTTCTCGCGAGAGACGCAGCGCAACTACATTCGGGACGTGGGGCGCTTTGCGACATTCCTCGGGCGTTCACCCGATACAGCGACGGCGGATGACGTGCGCCGATTCCAGATCGAACAGCGCGATGCCGGTATGCCGACGCCGACCATGAACAGCATCGTCTCGGCGTTGCGGTTCTTCTTCACGCACACGATCGACCGGCCCGACCTGACGCGCAAGCTGATCCGGGTGGCGCATCCGCGCAACCTGCCAATGGTGCTGAGCCGGGACGAGGTCGCGCGACTGCTCAACGCGACCACCTGCCTCAAGCATCAGGCGGCTCTCTCGGTCGCCTATGGCGCTGGCCTGCGCGTGGCCGAGGTCGCGGCGCTCAAGGTCGCCGATATCGACAGCGAGCGCATGCTGATCCGGGTGGAGCGTGGCAAGGGTGGCCGGTATCGCAATGCCATGCTCCCGGCAGATCTGCTCACCTTGCTGCGCGAGTGGTGGAAGGTCGGGCACCAACAGGGCGTGATGCATCGTGACGGTTGGCTGTTTCCGGGACAGCACGCCATGAAGCCGATCAGCACCCGGCAACTCCATCGCATTGTCGTCGATGCGGCGCAGGCCGCGGAGATCACCAAGCGGGTCGGACCGCACACCCTGCGCCACAGCTTTGCCACCCATCTGCTGGAAGACGGCGTCGACATCCGCGTCATCCAGGTTCTGCTCGAAGCAACGACATACTGCCCGCCAACACCCGATCGAGGGGCGAATTGACTATCCGTTCCATCCCCGGTGTGGCGAGGCCGTGCTCATTCTCAGGCAATATACCTACCGTGGCGCCGAGTGGCTCGTCATTCCACAGCCTGATGGGTCGGTCGCTTGCATCCCGGCGTGGATGACACGCGAATCGGCGGCGCATTACCAGGTGCGTTCAGAGCCGCGGTTTCCCCTTGATGTTCTGCGATACCTGCGCGCTGAGATCGATGCCCTTCTAGGCTTTCTCCTATCCGACTCAGGGATGGAGGACGCCAACAATGAGGCCCAGGAGCGCAAGCATTCATCCGGACCTGTTCGAGCAGGACGAGAGGCGCGCCTTACCGGTCCCGTCACAGAAAGAGCTGCTGGCAACGTTGATCGAAGCCCTGCTGCTCGAGATCGCGGCGGCATTGGCAGGCGGGGAGATCAGCGATGACCAAGATCACAGCTGACCACCTGGGACGCGGCGCTTTCGTTTACGTCCGCCAGTCGACAGCCGATCAGCTTCTGCACAATGCGGAGAGCCGCCGCCGTCAGTATGGACTCGCCGATCATGCCCGGCAGCTCGGCTGGACCACGGTCGAGATCATAGACGATGATCTTGGTCGCTCAGGTGGCGGCATCAATCGTGCAGGCTTCGAGCGCCTGCTTGCTGCGATCTGTGAGGGGCGGGTCGGCGCCGTATTTGCGATCGAGGCCTCGCGGCTGGCCCGCAACGGTCGCGACTGGCACACGCTGATCGAGTTCTGCGGACTTGTCGGGACCGTCATCGTAGACGAGGACGGAAGCTATGATCCACGGCATCCCAATGATCGCCTGTTGCTCGGCATGAAGGGCACCATGAGCGAGCTCGAGCTGTCGCTCTTTCGCCAGCGCTCACACGAGGCGCTGAAGCAGAAGGCGCGCCGCGGCGCGCTATTCCTCGGTGTTGCAGCCGGCTACCTGCGGATCGGGCGCGACCGGATCGAGAAGGATCCAGATCAGAGGGTGCAGGATGCCCTCAAGCTGGTCTTCGCCAAATTTTCCGAGCTGCAAAGTGTGCGACAGGTGCACGTGTGGCTACGCGACGAGGGCATTGCATTGCCCGTTGCCAGCCATAGCGCGGCGGATGGGCACAGCATTGTCTGGAGACTGCCGCGCTACAACACCGTGCACAATATCCTGACCAACCCCGTCTATGCTGGCGCCTATGCTTTTGGGCGGACGGTGAGCAAGGTCAGCGTCGAGAATGGGCGCAAGCGCATCAGGCGCGGCCTGCGGCGCCCATTGGCCGAATGGGACGTGCTGCTCAAGGACCAGCACGAGGGCTATATCTCCTGGAGCGAGTTCGAGCGGACTCAGCAGGTAATTGCCGACAATGCGACCGGCAAGGGCAGTGCCACGGTCAGAGGAGCGGTACGGCGCGGGGAGCTGCTTCTCGCTGGGCTCCTGCGCTGTGGCCATTGCGGCCGCAAGCTGTATGTGGGCTATGGCGGCAAAGCTGGGCGCTATTACTGTCAGGGCGCTCTCGTGAACCACGGCACGAAGCGGTGCATCTCGTTCGGTGGCTTGCGCGCCGATCACGCCGTCGGCACGGACGTGCTGCGGGTCTTGAAGCCGCTCGGCATTGATGCCGCAGCGAAGGCGCTCGATGCTCAGACGAGGGAGACATCCTCTGCCCAGAAGCAGCTCGAGCTGGCGCTACAGCAGGCGCGCTTCTCGGTGGCGCATGCTCGCCGGCAATATGATGCTGTCGATCCCGCCAATCGTCTGGTAGCTGGCGAGCTGGAGCGCCGTTGGAACGAGGCGCTACAGGCGATGCACCAGATCGAAGGCGAGATCGCCGCAATTGAGGCGAGGAAGCCGACGCCCTTGGGCGAGAAGGAGCGGCAGCAGCTGATGCAGCTTGGCGACGATCTCGATCTCGCCTGGTCGCACCCAGCGGCGACAG
>CAVTEC010000023.1:0-62656 GCA_963733475.1 uncultured Alphaproteobacteria bacterium
AAATCGTACCACCGCTGGTTCGGATTGTAGGTGACCGCGTAGGTCTCGCCGACGCGGTCGGGATAGCGCAACTCGGAGGCGACAAGGTTCTGACTCTCCAGCGTCTCGGCATCGCACAGCGCCAACGGCGAGCGCAGCAGCGGCCCGGTGATCGGCCGCCAGATATTGTTGATGGCAAAGCGGTGCTTCAGCAGTTCCTCGGCCTCGTCGCCCATCAGGTCGCGAACGCGCTGAGGCGCCGACCAGGCGGTGTAGTCATTGTGGACGCGCCCGGCCGGCATCTTGATGCCGCTGCCTTTGACGGCGGCCTTGGCGGCATTGCGCACGATATGGTCGAACACGACGACCCGCCTGGCGCCGGTTGCCTCTCGCATCAGCCGCTCGCACTCGGGGTAGTAGACCGAG
The DNA here is from genome assembly GCA_963733475.1 of uncultured Alphaproteobacteria bacterium. Classification (GTDB taxonomy): domain Bacteria; phylum Pseudomonadota; class Alphaproteobacteria; order Acetobacterales; family Acetobacteraceae; genus JAMXLO01. The sequence continues at coordinate 406 of CAVTEC010000023.1, forward strand.
GTGACGATCGTCTCGTCGTAGAGATCAGCCGTGGCAGTCTGATGGTGCACCAGCACGAAGCCCTCGCGGTCAAGCGACAGCGCGCCGTTGACTGGGCGAGCGTCGCGGACGGTGACCTTGTATTCGATCATCTGCCCGTTGCGGACTGGCACGCCCGGCGGCGGGTCGTAATTGTAGGAATAGGGCTTCTCCGCCATCGGCTGCATGAAGTTCAGCGGCGCCACAACGCCGCGCAGATCCGTGCGTGTCATACCATCCATCGCATCCTCCATTGACAGACGTTGCCTGCCGGTTTTGCCAACGATAGCAGTCAAAACGTGGCACATCGAGTCAGGATAATTGCTTGAAAGGGGCGGGCAACTTCCGGCGGGGCTGATAGTTCGAATCATTGGGATCATGTGGCTGCGACGGTCAGCAGCCCACCATCGGATCACTTCGGCGCACTTAGGGTAATTGCTCACCTGGGTGATAGCCTGACATGTCGATGCGTCGTGGGTGCTTCTGCGGCTGTGCGATGAAGGTTGACGCGGTCACGGGCGGTTCGATTCAAGCTCTGTGTGACGCAAGGCATCGACCTTAGCACGCTGAGCCACGCGGAGAAGGATGCACTCATCCTGTCGCTGTTCGCTCGGTTGGAAGCAGCGCTGGCGCGCATCGATGAACTTGAGAAGCGGCTGGCCAGATTTGAACGTCCCACCAAGACGCCGGACAACTCCTCGCTGCCGCCGTCGAAGGGGCAGAAGCCCGATCGTCCGATGGGCGACAAGCCGCCGCGCAAGAGCCGCCCCGGGTTCGGGCGGACGCTGCACCCGAACCCGGATCGTGTGTTCGAGGCCAGGCTGACCACCTGTCCGAGGTGCCAGGCGGCATTCCCGGAGGCCTGCCAAACCCCGCAGCAGGTCTACGAACGCATTGAACTACCGCCGATCCGGCCGGACGTGACGCAGGTGCGCCTGTTCGGCGGTCGCTGCGCCTGTTGTGGTGAGCGCGTGGTCGCGACTGCCCCAGCCGGGCTGGAACCCGGTTCGCCATTCGGTCAGTCGATCGCTGCCTTGGTGGTCTACTTGCACTACGCGCACGCGATCGGCATGGAACGGTTGGCCACGCTGATGGACGAGATCTTTTCGCTCACCCTCAGCGAGGGGGCGATCAGCAACATGCTGGCCCGCGCGCGCGAACCACTGCTGGTGGCAGCGGCAACCATCCGCGCCACGGTGCTCGCCAGTCCGGTGGTGTGTTCTGATGAGACTTCCGCGCGGGTGAGCGGCAAGAACTGGTGGGAATGGGTGTTCATCGGCAGCCTGGCCGTGCTGCACGTGATCCGTCCCAGCCGTGGCAAGGCCGTGGTTCAGGCCCTGTTCGGCGAGATCAGGCCGATGGTCTGGGTGTCCGACATGCTTGGCAGCCAACGCGGCCACGCTGCCGAATGGCAGGTGTGTCTGGCGCATCTGCTGCGCGATGCAACCTACGCCATCGAATGTGGCGACACCGCCTTCAGTGCCGCGTTCAAGCGACTGCTGCTGCGCGCGATCGCCATCGGGCGACGCCGCGACGAACTGAAGGACAGCACGCTGAGGCACTATCTTGCCGACCTGGATCGCCGGCTCAACCGCATCATGGCAGCTGTTCCGATCGGCGAGCCAGGACGCAAGCTGCGCAAGCGCATCGCCGCCAACAGGGCGCACCTGTTCGTCTTCATCACCAATCGAGATGTGCCGTATACCAACAACATCTCCGAGCGGCATCTTCGTCCCAGTGTGATCTTCCGCAAGGTGACCAACGGCTTCCGCTGCGAGTGGGGTGCCGAAACCTATGCCGCCTTCCGATCCCTCGTCAGCACCGCAAAGGCCAACAGCACTTCAGTGCTTGATGTGCTGCGCTTCGTGCTGACCACAAAAATCCCCGAGACGCTATCCGCCAGACCGGGGTGAGCAATTACCACTTAGGGGACGCATAAACACAGATTACACGGATAAAAGATTAAGCCACGGATTACACAGAAAGTATTATTCAAGCCCTCACAGAATACCGATATATTTTGCGCGCAGCGCCATAGTGTTTTCTGTGTAATCCGTGGCTTAATCTTTTATCCGTGTAATCTGTGTTATCACTTCTTGCCATGACCGCGCGCTGTCGTAGCCAAATTGAGTGATTGCCCTGCACATCGAGTGGCCAAGGATTGCAATGGTCGGCTAGGATGTGCCTCGATGGAGGTGACAGATGGCAGCATCGGCCCGCACAATGCCGCCGAAGGATGCGGCCGAGCGACGCAAGGCCACGCCCGTCGTGGTTTATTCGGTGGACCAACTCCCACCGTTCGATGCTGCCCTTTACGACGCAGCGCGCTCCGAGGCGACGAAGCTTTCCGAGCTCACAATTCCTCCGCGTGAGGCAACAGCGTTCACAGTCCCTGCCGGACACTTCTTTCGCATCGTCAGCGTCGAAGGTCCGCAAGTCGGCGATCTCAATCTGTGGAACGCGCACGATGTCTCCGAGCGCTTCTTCAGCGGCAAGACGCGGGCCTTGCACGCGACGCATGTAACCACGGGTGATCGCCTGTGGAGCACATTGCCGAACCTCCGCCCCATGGCAACCATAACCCACGACACGCTCGATTGGTACGGATGGGATGAGGACGGCGCCGGTGTGCACGACGTGATCGGGACCCGATGTGATCCCTACACCAACCTCTTGCTGAAAGGGACCGAATACCACCATTGCTGTCATTCGAATTTGGCTCGTGCCCTCGCGACAGAACGCAACATGTCCTTGCCGGAAGCCGAGATGCATATCCACGACGTGATGAACGTCTTCATGTGCACGGGATACACGCGCGACACGCACCAATACTTCATGAAAGCAAGTCCGGTGCGACCCGGCGATTTCATCGAGTTCTTCGCCGAGATCGATCTCCTGGCCGCGCTTTCGGCATGTCCAGGCGGCGATTGTGCTTCCGGACATTCGGATGACGCCGCCAAATGCCACCCGCTCAAGGTCGAGATCCTCCGGCCGCGAGATGGCGCACTCGGGGCGTGGAGATCTCCCTCCCCGAACAGATATTCCCGCACCCACGAGCTTGGGTGAGATGCCAAACTAAGTCCTGACACAACGCTGTCAGCAGCGCTGTTGTACAGCAGCGCCTGCGATGCTGTTCCTCAAGCTGACATTAGCGCCGCTTCTGGTGGCCGCGGCGACGCTTGCGTCGCAGAAGTGGGGGCCAAGAGTCGGCGGCCTCCTGATGGGACTGCCCCTGACGACCGGCCCCATCTTTCTGCTTCTGGCAATTGACCAAGGTCCAGGCTTTGCCGCCAGAGCAGTGATAGGGATCCTGTTCGGCCTGGTTGGGCTGACAGCATTCGCGGTCGTATACGCGGCTGCCTCGGCGTGGACTGGATGGCCCGGCTCACTCGCGTGCGCGACGGCGGCGTTCTTTGCCTTCTCCTTAAGCGCGCGCGGATTAGGCAACGACATCATCATTGCAGGATTGGCCGCCTGGTTCGTCCCCGTGCTCGCACTGCCACTGATCCGGCGGACAGAACTTGCAAGCATCCCGACCGTACTGCCCTGGTGGAACCTGTTGGTTCGCACGTTTGCAGTCGCCGTTCTCACGCTGGCGATCACTACCATGGCCACGAAGTTCGGCCCGACACTCAGTGGGATCGTCGGCACTTACCCAGTGGCGATTACCGTGGTCATCGCCTTCACTCACCGCCAATCCGGCCGCGACGCGGTCGCGTCGATGCTTCGGGGTTGTGTCCTGTCGTGGCTCTCTTTCGCGAGCTGCTTCGTCGTGATTGGCCTTTCTCTTGAGGCGCTGGGAACTGTCCTGGCGATCGTCCTCGGTGTGTTCGCCGCCATCGCGACTTCAATACTGGTGCTCTCGATAGAACGCATTGTCGGGGCGGCAAGCCGCAGTTGGTAAGGGAGCAGCGGGTGCGTCAATCGCTCTTCGGTTGTTGATTCGTCATGGCCTGAGTAAGACCGATCAGCCCACCCAGACTATTCGCCATATCTGTGGGGATCAGCACAGTGACCCCGCGCTCCTTGTTCATCTCATAGAGCAGGTTCATCTGCCGCAGCTTCAGCGCGTACGGATCCTGGCTATACAGCGACGCCGCCGCCAGCACCTGCTGCGCGATCTCTCGTTCGGCCGAGGCCAGTGTCACGCGCGCATCCTTCTCGCGTTCGGCCTGTGCCTGGCGGCTCATCGCATCCTGTAGTTCGCGCGGGATCGACACGTCCTTGATCTCCACACTGCGCGCGATGACTCCCCAACTGGTAGTCTTCTCGCTGATCGTCGCCCGCAACTGTTCGTCCGCCGCCTTCCGATCCGACAGCAGGCGCGAAAGGTCAGTCGACCCGATCATCTCACGCAAACTGGTCTGCGCGACGCGTTCGATCGCCTCGCGATAGTTCGCAATGTGGATCGCCGCGGCCTCGGCGTTGTCCACCTGCCAAAACACGATGGCATCGACGCCGACGGCCACAGTGTCGCGTGTCAACGCCTGTTCGGCCGTGATCGTGGTCGTCTGGATGCGCAGGTCGATCACTTGCGCGACCGCATCGATGACCGGGAACACCAGATAGATGCCGGGACCTTTCGTCTTGTGGAACCGCCCGAGCCGCAAGATCACGGCCCGCTGCCATTCGGACGCGATGCGCAGCGAACGCAGGATGATCAGCAGCACGATGACGGCAACAACGAGAAGTGCGATCGACATGATGGTGCTCCTGCGCTGGGGTCAGTTGCTGGCCAGTGCGCGCCGCATCGCCGCGAGTTCGCGCGCGCCTGCCTTGCTTGCGGCGGTCTCCAGGTCCCGATACGCCGCGAGCATGCGTTGGCCAAGCGGCGTGAGCGTCGCGCCACCGCCGCCGGCGCCGCCCTTTGCAGCATCGACCAGCGGGCTGCTGAACATGGCGTTCATTTCCTCAACCAGCAGCCACGCGCGCTTATAGCTCATGCCCATGCGGCGGCCGGCCGCGGCGATCGAGCCGGTCTCCTTGATGCCTTCCAGCAGTTCGACCTTGCCTGGCCCCATCGCAACGGCGCCGTCCAACACGACGCGCAGATGCAGGCCCACACGATCGGGATGACGTATCCTCCGCATAGCCGCCATTGTCATTGCGAGCCGTAGGCGAAGCAAGGGGAAGGGTCCACACGGAGGCTACCGGAGGCACGTTCATATTTGTTCTCAGTGGATCTCCGTGGTTCCCCGTGACCTCCGTGTGGACCCTTTTTACCCCTGGATTTGCCGATATGGCCGACCAGGGATATCGTCGTCCGTACATATCGGAGGTCCCTGATGCGCCGTCTACTCGCTCTCCTACCGCTGTTGTTGCCATGCGTCGCGCTCGCACAGGGACCGACGGTGTTTGCCGCGGCCAGCCTGACCGACGCACTGAAGGACGTTGCCGCGGCTTGGCAGAAAGCAGGGCATCCGGCGCCAGTCTATTCGTTTGGCGCCAGCTCGACGTTGGCGCGCCAGATCGAGCAAGGCGCGCCACCCGCACTGTTCGCCTCGGCGGATGAACAGTGGATGGACTACCTGGCCAAGGGCAACCTCATTGTCCCCGACACCCGGCGTGATCTGCTGTCCAACAAGCTGGTGCTGATCGTGCCAGCCAACCATCCGCAGCACGTGGCGATCGGTCCGAACTTCGATCTCGCGGCGCTGCTGGGTCCAAACGGCCGATTGGCGACCGGTGATCCGGCGCATGTGCCCGTCGGCCTCTACGCCAAGCAGGCATTGCAGAAGCTTGGCGTATGGAATGTCGCCGAACCGCGCATGGCGCCCGCGGCGGATGTGCGCAGCGCGTTGCTGCTGGTGGAGCGCGGCGAGGCTCCGGTTGGCATCGTCTACGCCACGGATGCAGCGGTATCGAAGGACGTCATGATCGCCGGCGTGTTTCCCGACAGCAGCCACGATCCGATCACCTATCCGTTCGCGATCATCAAGGCGAACAACTCACCTCAGGCGCGGGCGCTGTTGACGTTCATGGAGGGTCCGGAGGCGCGTGCGATCTTCGCCGCCCGCGGCTTTTCGGCGGAGTAGTCGTCCATCGCGCTGTTATCCGCTGATGAGTGGCAGGCCGTCGGTACTGACGCTGGACGTGTCGGCGCGCGCGACGTTGTTCGGTCTGCCGGTCGCCATCGCTCTGGCCTTCGCGTTGGCGCGCGGGCGGTTCCCCGGACGCATCCTGCTCGATGCATTTGCGCATTTGCCGCTGGTGCTGCCGCCTGTGGTGGTGGGCTGGTTGTTGCTGTTGCTGCTCGGCCTGCACGGGCCGATTGGCGCCTGGCTCTACGAGGCGTTCGGTGTCCGCCTGGTGTTCACCAAGGCCGGTGCCGTGTTGGCGTGCGCGGTGATGATCCTGCCCCTGATGCTACGCGCGATCCGTCTGTCACTCGAGGCGGTCGATCCGGGCCTTGAACAGGCCGCGCGCACGCTGGGCGCCGGAGGGTTCGATCGGTTCGCGACGGTGACGCTGCCGCTCGCCGCGCCTGGCGTCCTGGTAGGCGCGATCGTCGGGTTCGCCGCCTCGCTCGGAGAGTTCGGCGCGGTGATCACCTTCGCCGCGAACATTCCCGGCCAAACCCAAACGCTGCCGCTGGCGATCTACTCCGCGCTACAGGTGCCGGGCGGCGAGGAAACCGCGGCGCGATTGTCGCTGGTGTCGGTCGCGCTCGCGGTGGTGTTCCTAATGGCGGCGGAACTGATCGGCCGCAAAGTGCGGGCTCGAATGGGAAGGTAGATCGCCCGCCGTCATCGCCGGGCGCGCGTGATGGTGGACGAAGGCCAAATCGACAAAATCTGCCGCGGTGTCATCTGCCGCCGCGCCAGCCCGAGCGCCACAGAGATCGTATCCAGGCTGTGCTTGTTGGGACTGCTGGCCGGCGCGTCCAGCACGACCTCGTGTCCCAGATGGTAACCATAGGTCGCGACAAAGTCGCCTTTCACGTCGAAGCAGATACCGATCGTATCGTCAGCCGAGGCCGACGCGACCGGGCGAGCCATCTGCATCGGCTTGAAGATAGTGAATGCGGAACTTGCAGTCCGATCCCCGATCGGAATTTCCCTTGGGAATAGGGCGCGCCCTCGCCCTACTCCCCCCAGGGCGATCGCATTTCGGAAATGCGGAGCTGGCTGGGGGAGATCGGCCAGGCCAGTGCCTGGGGCAATCGTGCACTCCGTGTTAAATCTTTCTCTCGGCACCGAGCCGGCGTCTGGCCAAACGCGATCACCCTGGACCCCCACCGATTGTCACTCGCATTCCGCCGCCATCCGCACTATGTGTGCGCCGCAACATCCCCCAATTCCAGGCCCCTATGCAAATTCGCAACGTCGCGATCATCGCTCACGTCGACCATGGCAAGACCACCCTGGTCGACAAGCTCCTCAGCCAGTCCGGCTCGTTCCGTGACCACCAGGTGGTGGCGGAGCGCGCGCTGGACCGCAACGACCTGGAGCGCGAGCGCGGCATCACCATCCTCGCCAAGTGCACCTCGGTGGTCTGGCGCGACACCCGCATCAACATCGTGGACACCCCCGGCCACGCCGATTTCGGCGGCGAGGTGGAGCGCATCCTGAACATGGTGGACGGCGCCATCGTCCTGGTGGACGCCGCCGAAGGCGTCCTCCCCCAGACCAAGTTCGTCGTCGGCAAGGCGCTGGCGCGCGGCCTGCACCCGATCGTGGTGGTCAACAAGGTGGACCGCTCGGACGCCCGCGCGGACGAGGTGCACAGCGAAATATTCGACCTGTTCGCCGCGCTGGACGCATCCGAAACCCAGCTCGACTTCCCCATGCTGTATGCCTCCGGCCGCCAAGGCTGGGCGGACGCCACACTGGACGGTCCCCGCAAGGACCTGTCGGCACTGTTCGACTTGGTGGTGAGCCACGTGCCGCCGCCGACGGTGGACCGCGACGCCCCGTTCGGCATGGTCGCTACGATCATGGAATACGACCCCTACCTCGGCCGCGTGCTGACCGGACGCGTCGAACAGGGCCGCGCCAGGCTCAACATGCCGGTGAAAGTGCTGCACGCCGACGGCACGACCGGCGAGACCGGCCGCATGACCAAGCTGCTGTCGTTCCGCGGCCTGGACCGCGTGCCGGTGGACGAAGCCGAAGCCGGCGACATCATCGCCGTCGCCGGCCTGGACGAGGCCACGGTCCCCGACACCATCGGCGCTCCTGAACTGGCCGCGCCGCTGCCCGCTATCCCAGTCGATCCGCCGACCCTGGCAATGACCTTCCGCATCAACGACGGCCCGCTCGCCGGCCGTGAGGGCAAGAAGGTCACATCCCGCCAGATCCGCGAGCGGCTGTTCCGCGAGGCCGAGGGCAACGTCGCCATCAAAGTCACCGACAGCAACGAGACCGAAGCCTTCGAGGTCGCCGGCCGCGGCGAACTGCAACTCGGCGTGCTGATCGAGCAGATGCGCCGCGAGGGCTTCGAACTCGCCATCGGCCGCCCCCGCGTGCTGACCCGCGCCAACCCGGAAACCGGCGCCCGCGAGGAGCCGATGGAGGAAGTGCTGGTCGATGTGGACGAACCCTATTCCGGCGTCGTGGTGGAGCAGCTTTCCCGCCGCAAGGGCGAACTGCGCGACATGCGCCCCTCCGGCGGCGGCAAGCTGCGGCTGACCTTCAGCATCCCCAGCCGTGGCCTGATCGGCTACCACGGCGAATTCCTGACTGACACCCGCGGCACCGGCGTGATGAACCGCCTGTTCGCCGGCTACGGTCCCTGGAAAGGTCCGATCGAGGGCCGCCGCAACGGCTCGCTGATCTCCACCGAGAACGGCGAGGCGGTGCACTACGCGCTGTTCTACATCCAGGAGCGCGGCACGCTCTTCGTGAACCCCGGCGACAAGGTCTACATCGGCATGATCCTTGGCGAGAACGCCCGCGGCTCCGACCTGGAAGTGAACCCGATCAAGGAGAAAAAACTCACCAACATCCGCGCCGCTGGCAAGGACGACGCGATGCTGCTGATCCCTCCGCGCCGCATGAGCCTCGAGCAGGCCATTGCCTACATCGAGGACGACGAACTGGTCGAAGTCACTCCGGGCGCCGTGCGGCTGCGCAAGCGCTACCTCGATCCCCACGAGCGCAAGCGGTTCGAGCGTAGGGCCGAGGCTGCGGCATAAGCGAACGTACCAGGAAATCGTGTGATGCACGCGCATTTCGGTTTATTCGCGCGCGTGGGACTGCAGCGGCGATGCGGTTGATCTGTTACCTGAACCAGCAGAGAGCCCGCGACTACAGCCGCACGTCGAGCAAAACCGCAGACGTGCCTTCGAAAACCACTGCTCGCTGATCCGCTCTAACCGTCATGGCCGGCCTCGACAGAATCAGGTTCAACGTAATCTGGGATACGATTCAGCAGAATCTGCCGCAGCTGAAGGCCGACGTGCAAGCAGCACTCCGATAGTCAATCGGCAGATGTAGGGGCCGCTCTGTGGCTGCTCTGGCCGGGCGGAAAGTGCGTTGTAACTAGCCGCCGAACGTTTCTGTATCGTCATGCACAACTCGCGTCCCCGAGCTTGTCCCGGGGATTGAGCCAGCCATCCGTCGCAACAGCATACACGCTCCCGTGTATACCAACGACGGTGAACGCTGCCAATGAGCAACAATAAAATTTGCAACACGCAATTTTGTGCTTCCCCGGGATCAGTAATTTCCCGTGAAACCAGCCACGACGATTTAACCCGCAACTATCAGTTGGAACAACGCTGATTCGCTACCTGGCATGCCATGTAGATGTTGGGTTGGATATCCGAACCACACGTTCCGCAGAAGTTTTTATAATGCCGCATCGAATCTTATCGAACCGCTACACTGGGCTTCGCCGCAGTCGTTTTCCTGTCATTCCACGCCAATGCCGGAACGTTGCCGCAAAGCACCGACATATCCGTGATCTGGTGTGCAACCGGCGCGCAACTCGTCGCGGTGGAAACTCCAGCGCCGCAATTTAGCGGCCAATGCCCGGACGCGAATCTGGCCGCATCGCCAGACTTCGCCCCGCCAAGTGAGGTGCCCCCGATGACGCTGCAGGAACTGGCAAATCTCGGCCCGCGCCTTACGAAGAAGGCGCCCAGGCCGAGCACTGCGATGCAGTTGGAGGACCGCAACCCAAACTTTGAATACGATTTTACTTACGCAACGGGTGACAACAGTTCAGCGCAAAAAACCAGCACCGCGCTGGCAACTTCTGGCGATGCTCAATGTGATCTCGACGCCGCTGCCGCCTCGCAGGACGACACGGCGCCGAGCGACCATGATGTAGCCTTGGACGACGTACTGCCATATCCGGTCGCGATTGGCGACGACAGTGAGGCAGCCCCGACGCGGCCAGTGACGCCTCCGCCGAGCCCCAGTTTTTCACGGCTCAATCCAACTTGGCTGGGGGTACCGCTGGTGCCACTCCTGTTGTTCGTCGGCCAGAAGCGACAGTGGCTGAGGGAGCCGCTGAAACGCTTCGAAGCGATGTTCTACGGTGCAAGGCGCGTGGTCGAAGTCGATGACATCGACATTCACACCTGTCTGCCGGTCGATAGCCTCGTGCGAGGCATCTGGTCGCCAGACCTCGTGACACAACTCCTCGGGCGGCCGGACTATGTTGTGCTGGATCCCCAGCGTCTGCGCGTACCGCTGCGCTTTTACGACCGCAACCGGGTCGCAAAGGTGCAGGCCGGCAAAAAGTTCAAGCAGCATCTGGCAAAAATCGAAGCCGAGAACGCGCGCACCGCTGCCAAAATCCGCCGCTGGGTCGCGCTGTGTCAGCTCGACACGATTGCGGCAGCGAATCCGATCCCAGCGGCCAGCGCCGCCCGGACGGTTGTTCCCGCACCATATGCGCCGGCGCGGGTTCCGGTCGCTGCCTCTTAAGAAATGGCCCGGCATATGTCGCATTTTCGTCTGTTGCGCCGCCTGTGGCGCCGTTGCCTGGCAAGGTGGTATGGCGCCAGACAGATCGTCGAGTGGGACGAAATCGACATCAACGCCTGTATGGGCCCAACCACGCTACTCCGCAAGGATTGGTCGCCATCCCTGGTGCGTCAGCTCCTCGGCCGTCCTGACTATGCCATACTCGACCTGCAACGGATCCGTCCGCCGCTGCGGTTGTATACACGTGATCGGGTGGCGCAGGCAGTCGCCAGCCCCAGGTTCAGGCAGCATCTGGCCAAACTCCATGCGAACAACGCTCGGGCCGGCGGCAGCTTGCGGCAATGGTCGGTGCAGTATCAGCTCGAGGCCGCTTCCGCCGCCAATGCGACCACACACCAGCGAAGCGCCACCGGCAATTCCGTGCCGGCGGCGACGACGCCTCGTCGGAAAATCTTACACGTCGAGACGCGCGAATTTTGATGCGGCAGTAACCAGTTGATATCGCTGAAAGTCCTCCCTGGCACAATGCGGTTGAGCGCAACGAAACCCATCGAACTCCGGTTAGCCTGAACGTCCACTAAGATGCTCCAGCAGTAGGGGCGCAGCGGCCAGCTCGCTCTGCTTCTGAACCAGCAGGTCCCGGCCACCAACGGCATACACCGCGACCGCCGCCAACAGTTCGCGCAGCCGCGCTGGTGCGTTGGCATCGAACGGCAATACGCAACCGCCAGTGCGCCGCGCCAGGTCCATGAATATCTCGGCATCGCGCTTGGCGTTCCAGTCCGCCGTGTCGTGCAGCACGATAAGTTTGATGCCCTTTAACCCCATCGCGTCCGCCAGTTTCCGCCCGCGCACCGGCAACTCCTCAAACACGTCGCCGATATAGATCACGACCCGTACGCCCGCGTTCGACATCGCTCGCGACAGGATCGGCAGCAGGCGTGTCGTCCCCGCGATACACGAGATGCCCGCCGCCCGATCCCGCAGCTTGTTGGGGTCCGAAGTAAACTCGGTGAACGTGTGCAGCATGGAGCCGCCGTGCACCGCCAACGCGACATCCAGTTCGCCCGGGAGCGCCTTCACCAGAGCGTCCGTCACGGTACGCGCCGTCGCCCAGGCCGGCCCGCGTGACGCCGTCGCATCAAAGCCGAAAATCAGCCGAGGCCGCGTCGGCTGCTGATCCGCTACCTCCGACGCGCCGAACGGCAACAGCGAGCGGATAAATCCCAGCAGTGTCGGAGCCTCTTGTTGTGGTACCTCCGGCTCCGGCTCAGGAACCAGTACAAAGTTCTGCTTGTCCGGCATGACTATCCTTTCCCCCTCCCCTTGCGGGAAGGGGTAGGAGGAGGGGTCCCTCCACCGTCAGTTCCACAACCTCTTCGAAGCAATCGCCGCCCCTTCCACCAATGATCCCAGCTTCCGGAATGCGATCTCGCGATCCACCCGGCCCGCGGTGCCGACAGATGTAGCGAACCCGCAATCGGTACCGGCGATCACCCGCTCGCGCCCAACGACATCCGCGAACCGGCAGATCCGCTGCGCCACCAGTTCGGGATGTTCGATATAGTTCGTGCACGTGTCGATCACACCGGGGATCAGCACCTTGTCATCCGGCAGCTTCGTGTCCTTCCACACCACCCACTCATGCTCATGCCGAGGGTTCGCTGCCTCGAACGAAATCGCCTGCGGCTTCGCCTTCAGGATGATCGGTAGTATCTTCTGCAACGGAAGATCGAAGTCGTGCGGCCCTTCGTAATTCCCCCAGCATAGATGCAGCCGAGACGAACTTGCCGGCACATTCGCCAGCGCATGGTTCAACGCTTCCACCTGCTGTTCCGCCTGCTTCAGGAACTCTGCCTCGGAGAGATCCTGAAAACCTGTGTGCCGCGCCATCGCCAGATCGGGGCTATCAAGCTGCACCACAATCCCAGCCTTGGCGATCGCTTCGTATTCCTCCTGCATCGCATTGGCGATCGCGCCGATATACGCCGCGTGATTGGGATAATGCCTATTCGGCTGAAAGGTCGAGACGACGCCCGGCGACGCCGCCGGCATGAACGCGTCCACCGGCTTCGACGCCGCGATCGCCGCTTTGAAGTTGGCGATATCGCGCTGCGCCGATGCATGGTCCTGCCGCTTGATGTCGCCGGTGCAGCAAAGTCGCCGGATCTGTTGCGGTCCGATGAACAGCTCCAGGCGGCGGCGGAAATCCGGATAATCAGCGACATCGCGATTGGGCTTCGGCTGGAACGGCTCGCCACCGAACCCGGTGAGTCGCTCGTGGACATAAGTCGCATAGCCGATCTTGCTGGTTTCACCATCGCTGACGACGTCGATGCCAATCTGAACCTGCCGCGCGACGATATCGGCCACCGCCTGCTTTACCAGTGCCTCGAACTGCGTGTGATCGTACGGCTGGTCCCGGTCCTTCTTGATCAGCAATTCCACCAGTGGCTGCGGGCGCGGCAGGCTGCCAACATGCGTGGTGAGGATATGGTCCGTGCTGAGTTTCATGACCCGTCTCCCTCAGTGCCACAGCTTGGCGGAAGCGAGCTTGGCGCCTTCCACCAGCGCGCCGAGCTTGCGATAGGCGATCTCCGGATCCACCCGCCCCGCATGCCCCACGAAGGTCGCGAAGCCGCAATCGGTACCCGCCATCACGCGCTCGCGGCCAACGATATCGGCGAACTGACAAATGCGCTGCGCCACCAGTTCGGGATGCTCGATATAGTTCGTGCAGGTGTCGATCACCCCCGGGATGAGCACCTTGTCGTCCGGGATCTTCGCCTCCTGCCACACCGCCCACTCATGCGCATGGCGCGGATTTGCAGCCTCAAACGAAATCGCCTGCGGCTTCGCCTTCAGGATGATCGGCAGCACCTTCTGCAATGGAATATCGAAGTCGTGCGGGCCCTCGTAATTGCCCCAGCACAGATGTAGCCGCGCTGAACTCGCCGGCACGTTCGCCAGCGCATGATTCACCGCTTCCACCTGCTGTTCCGCCTGCTTCAGAAACTCCGGTTCGCTGAGGTCCTGGAACCCGGTATGGCGCGCCATCGCCAGGTCAGGACTGTCGAGCTGCACCACGATACCGGCATTGGCGATCGCCTCGTATTCCTCACGCATCGCTTCGGCGACGGCACCGATATAGGCGGCGTGATTCGGATAGTGCCGGTTCGGCTGGAATGCCGACACCACGCCAGGCGACGCCGCCGGCATGAACGCGTCCACCGGATGCGACGCGGCGATCGCCGCCTTGAAGTTGGCGATGTCGGTCTTCACGGCCCCATGGTCGCTTATCTTGATGTCGCCCGTGCAGCACAGGCGCTGGAACACCTGCGGCCCGGTGAACTGGACCATACGATTGCGGAACTCGGGATAGTCAGCGAGGTCACGCTGCGCCTTCGGCGTATACGGCTCGCCGCCAAAGCCAGTGAGCCGCTCCTTGATGTAGGTCGCATAGCCCACCTTGCTGGCCTCGCCGTCGCTGACCACGTCGATGCCCACCGCGACCTGATGTGCCACGATTTCAGCCACCGCCTTCGTCACCTCGCGTTCGAATGCCGTATGATCATACGCTTCGTTGTGGTCCTTCTTCACCAGCAGTTCGACCAGCGCCTGCGGCCGCGGCAGGCTGCCGACATGCGTGGTGAGAATCCGGTCGATGCTGAGCTTCATGGCGTTTCCTCCGCTTGTTTGCGGAGATGGTACAGCCAGTTTACTCAGCCCACCAGCTTGCGGATCAGCGCCGCCGCCGCCGGCGTGGACCAGTCGGCGGACCCTTCCAGCCGCGCCACCTCCCGGCCCCTCTTGTCGATGATGAAACTCGTGGGGATGCCGCGCACATTCCAGGCGTGGGCCGCGGCGCTGTGCGGATCCAGCAGCACAGGAAGGCCGCTGATATCATGCTGCTGGAAATATGCCGCCACCGCGGTCGCTCCGCCGCGATCGGACGACAGCGGCAGCACCGCGATATCATCCGGCGCCAGCGTCTTCGACAGTGCCGCCAGCGACGGCAGTTCCTCGATGCACGGCGCGCACCACGTCGCCCACAGGTTGACCACCATGCCGTGGCCCAGGAAGTCAGACAGGTGATGTTCGCTGCCATCGGCCGCAACGAACGAAATATCGGGCGCGGCAACTGGCGGACTGACTGGTTCCAGTGCCTTTGCCAGATCGTCCAAGTCCTGGGCGCGTGGTTTGCGCGCAATCAGGGCGGCGGCTAGGTTCGCGCCCGCCGCGAGCATGGTCCGGCGCAGAATCATGGAAGGCCTCTTTTGACCAAGACTCCAGACAAGCGGAACGAGGCCGCGAACCCGCAATGGGGCGGGCGTTTCGCGGCGGGTCCGTCCGTCGTGATGCAGGAAATCAATGCCTCCATCGATTTCGACCGCAAGCTGTGGCGGCAGGACATCAGGGGATCGCTGGCCCATGCCGCCATGCTGGCAAAAGTCGGAATCATCGCACCCCAGGATGAGCGAGCCATCAGCGATGGTCTAGCCGCGATCGCACACGAGATCGAGACCGGACGCTTTCCATTCGACGCGGCACTGGAAGACATTCACATGAACATCGAGGCCCGCCTCACCGAGCGTATCGGCGAGGCTGGCCGCCGGCTGCACACCGCGCGCAGCCGCAATGACCAGGTGGCAACCGATTTCCGGCTCTGGGTGCGTGATGCCATCGATGGGGTGACGGAGCAGATCACCGACGTGATGCGTGCTCTGGCGGAACGCGCGGCCACGCACGCAGGCGATCCCATGCCGGGCTTCACACACTTGCAGACCGCGCAGCCGGTGACGTTCGGGCATCATCTGCTGGCCTATGCCGAGATGCTGGACCGGGATCGCGGACGGCTGGCCGATTGCCGGCGGCGGTTGAACGAGTGCCCGCTCGGCAGTGCGGCTCTCGCCGGCACCTCGTTCCCGATCGACCGTGCCATCACCGCTCAAGCGCTGGGCTTTGATCAGCCGACAGCCAATTCGTTGGATGCCGTGTCGGACCGCGACTTTGCCCTGGAGTTTTTGAGCGCGGCCGCGATCTCGGCAATGCATCTGTCGCGCTTTGCCGAGGAGATCATCATCTGGTGTTCGGCGCCCTGGCGCTTCATCAGGTTCAGCGATGCGTTCACCACCGGCAGCTCGATCATGCCGCAGAAGCGCAATCCCGATGCAGCCGAACTGGTGCGCGCGAAGACCGGCCGCATCAACGGTGCGCTGATCGGTCTGCTGACTGTGATGAAGGGCCTGCCGCTCGCCTATGCCAAGGACATGCAGGAGGACAAGGAGCCCGTGTTCGACGCGACGGAAGCGTGGTCGCTGTCCTTGGCCGCCATCGCCGGCATGGTGCGCGACATGACGCCCGATGTGGCGAGAATGCGCGAACTGGCCGGCTCCGGCTTTGCCACCGCGACCGATCTGGCAGACTGGCTCGTGCGCGTGCTGAAGCTGCCGTTCCGTGACGCACACCATATGACTGGGCGTTTGGTGGCGATGGCAGAAGCGAAAGGCGTCGATCTGGCGGGCCTGACTTTGCAAGACATGCAATCGATCGAACCGCGCATCACTGCGGACGTGTTCTCCGTTTTGACGGTCGAGGCATCAGTCGCCTCACGCACCAGCTTCGGTGGCACAGCGCCAGCTAACGTGGAACGCGAGGCTGAACGTTGGCGAGCCGCGCTGGCATGAAGTGCGCTTTGATCGCGGTGGCGCTACTTGGCCTGCTGACGCTGGCTGCGTGCGGCAAGAAAGGACCGCCATCACCGCCCGGTCCGCAAAGCGATATAACCTATCCACGATCATACCCAACTCACTGAGCGAAGCGGTATCATTTATCGAAAGCGCTGACCGTTCCCCTACCGTCATGGCAGGGCTTGACCCTGCCATCCACGTCTTCACCCCGGCCATGACGAACGGAAGAGTCAACGCAATGGGCCGCTGGTATTATATCAAAAGTATATTTGGAATATTCTCAATGACTGGCAACATATCCACCCGTGTGCAGCCCAGGTCGACCAATTCGGTGTTGCTCAGTGTCACTGAGCGATTACCCTGGTCAACGCGATTAATGAAAATATGCAGTAATTTGACATGGTTAATCGTAATTGCTCACCCCGGTCTGGCGGATAGCGTCTCGGGGATTTTTGTGGTCAGCACGAAGCGCAGCACATCAAGCACTGAAGCGCTGTTGGCCTTTGCGGTGCTGACGAGGGATCGGAAGGCGGCATAGGTTTCGGCACCCCACTCGCAGCGGAAGCCGTTGGTCACCTTGCGGAAGATCACACTGGGACGAAGATGCCGCTCGGAGATGTTGTTGGTATACGGCACATCTCGATTGGTGATGAAGACGAACAGGTGCGCCCTGTTGGCGGCGATGCGCTTGCGCAGCTTGCGTCCTGGCTCGCCGATCGGAACAGCTGCCATGATGCGGTTGAGCCGGCGATCCAGGTCGGCAAGATAGTGCCTCAGCGTGCTGTCCTTCAGTTCGTCGCGGCGTCGCCCGATGGCGATCGCGCGCAGCAGCAGTCGCTTGAACGCGGCACTGAAGGCGGTGTCGCCACATTCGATGGCGTAGGTTGCATCGCGCAGCAGATGCGCCAGACACACCTGCCATTCGGCAGCGTGGCCGCGTTGGCTGCCAAGCATGTCGGACACCCAGACCATCGGCCTGATCTCGCCGAACAGGGCCTGAACCACGGCCTTGCCACGGCTGGGACGGATCACGTGCAGCACGGCCAGGCTGCCGATGAACACCCATTCCCACCAGTTCTTGCCGCTCACCCGCGCGGAAGTCTCATCAGAACACACCACCGGACTGGCGAGCACCGTGGCGCGGATGGTTGCCGCTGCCACCAGCAGTGGTTCGCGCGCGCGGGCCAGCATGTTGCTGATCGCCCCCTCGCTGAGGGTGAGCGAAAAGATCTCGTCCATCAGCGTGGCCAACCGTTCCATGCCGATCGCGTGCGCGTAGTGCAAGTAGACCACCAAGGCAGCGATCGACTGACCGAATGGCGAACCGGGTTCCAGCCCGGCTGGGGCAGTCGCGACCACGCGCTCACCACAACAGGCGCAGCGACCGCCGAACAGGCGCACCTGCGTCACGTCCGGCCGGATCGGCGGTAGTTCAATGCGTTCGTAGACCTGCTGCGGGGTTTGGCAGGCCTCCGGGAATGCCGCCTGGCACCTCGGACAGGTGGTCAGCCTGGCCTCGAACACACGATCCGGGTTCGGGTGCAGCGTCCGCCCGAACCCGGGGCGGCTCTTGCGCGGCGGCTTGTCGCCCATCGGACGATCGGGCTTCTGCCCCTTCGATGGCGGCAGCGAGGAGTTGTCCGGCGTCTTGGTGGGACGTTCAAATCTGGCCAGCCGCTTCTCAAGTTCATCGATGCGCGCCAGCGCTGCTTCCAACCGAGCGAACAGCGACAGGATGAGTGCATCCTTCTCCGCGTGGCTCAGCGTGCTAAGGTCGATGCCTTGCGTCACACAGAGCTTGAATCGAACCGCCCGTGACCGCGTCAACCTTCATCGCACAGCCGCAGAAGCACCCACGACGCATCGACATGTCAGGCTATCACCCAGGTGAGCAATTACGGTTAATCGCGTCAATCTGATTTGCTGACAGGGTTCAGAGGCGCGTTCCATTGCCTTGACAGGGGAGAGCGATGGACGGGGCATCCATGGCGCACAACTGGCGCCGCCGGGCGATCCTCGCGCGGAGAAAAGGCGCGCGACACATTGACCCACAAAGACAGGCAGTCGCGGAACGAATTGCCCAAGCTTACGAACTGCTGGCGGAGAACGCCGAGCAAATCGCACTCTATGACCAGGAACGCCGCAATCAGATGCTGCCGCGGCAGCAGCGGCCTCTGCCGTAGGCGCTACACCACTGCCTGCGTCAACGCCGAGAGCAGCTCTGTTCGCCGGAACGGCTTCGCCAGCACGATGGCGTCTTCCACACCGTGGAATACCGCGGCCTCGCGTGCCACTTTCAACAGTTCCTCCCCACCGCCCGATGTCAGGATGACCCGCGTCGGAATCCCAGTCAGCAGAAGCTCGTGCAGCACATCGATGCCGTCCAGCTCTGGCATGAACACATCCAGCAGTGTCACCTCGGGCCTCAGACTGATGAACGCTTCAAGCGCCTGACGAGGCTCATTGATCTCGGTCGTGTCCAACCCAAGCTGCATTGCAGCCAGCGCAACGAAGCGCGTCAGGCGCACTTCGTCATCGACAACGAGCAGTCGGATGGGCATTGGTACCTCGCTCCTCATGCGCGAGGTCCGCGACCTCACGCAATCGTACGATCGTTCATAGCCATCCAAGGCACTCGGGCATTGACTTAGGTCAACCTGAGCGACGCTTCCCCGCCGCGTCTTGCCATGTCACCTTCGGCTCATCGAAGCACAATTCCGAAGGACCACGCCATGCCACGCATGACCGGTGGCGAAGCCATCGTTGACAGCCTGATCCGCCACGGCATCGACACCGTGTTTGGGCTCCCGGGCGTGCAGACCTACGGACTATTCGACGCTTTCGCCCGTGCGTCCAATTCCCTGCGGCTGATTAACGCCCGGCACGAGCAGACCACAGCCTATATGGCGCTCGGTTACGCCTGTGCGACAGGCCGGCCGGCCGCCTATGCCGTGGTGCCGGGGCCTGGCGTGCTGAACACCACTGCCGCGCTGGCCACTGCCTGGGGTGTCAACGCGCCAGTGCTCTGTCTGACCGGCCAGGTCCCCAGCATGATGATCGGCCGCGGCCGCGGGCAGTTGCACGAGCTGCCCGACCAGCTCGCAACCTTGCGCAGCCTGCTGAAATGGGCCGAGCGGATCGAGCATCCCTCACAGGCCTCGTATCTGACCGCGCGGGCGTTCCAGGAGATGCGGTCCGGCCGCCCCGGTCCGGTCGCGCTGGAGATGCCGTGGGACCAGTTCACTGCCAGCGCCGAGGTGACGCCGCAGGATCCGCTGCCGCTGCATCCCAAGCCGCTACCAGACCCCGACCGGATTGCCGCCTTGGCAAAGGCGCTGAACGAGGCAAAAGCGCCCATGATCTGGGTTGGTGGCGGAGCACTGCACGCCTCGGCCGAGATCCGTGCGTTGGCCGAGCGCATCGGCGCCCCTGTGGTATCGTTCCGCAGCGGCCGAGGCATCGTCCCGGATCGGCATCCGCTCGGCCTGACCATTGCGTCGGCCTACAAGCTGTGGCCGCAAACAGACCTGATGGTGGCGTTCGGCACGCGGCTGGAGGTTCCAACGTCGCGCTGGGGCACCTCGCCGCACGGCCTGAAGATCGCGCGCATCGACATCGACCCCGCCGAGATGCGCCGCCTGCGCGCCGACTTTCCGATCGTGGCGGACAGCGCGGACGCAGCTCGGGCGCTTGCCACCGCGGTGGCGCCTCGCAATGACACCGCACGTGCCGAAACGATCGCACAGGCGAAGGCGGACACCGCGCAGACCATCCAGAAAGTGCAGCCGCAAATGTCCTTCCTCGAGGCAATCCGCGACGTGCTGCCTGACAACGGCATCCTCTGCGACGAGATGACCCAGGCGGGCTATGTGTCGTGGTTCGGCTTCCCGATACATGCGCCGCGCACACTGATCACCTCCGGATTTTCCGGCACACTGGGCGCCGGCTTTCCGACCGCGCTCGGCGTCAAGGTCGCGATGCCCGACCGGCCCGTCGTAGCACTGACCGGCGACGGTGGCTTCCTGTTCGGCGGCGCGGAACTCGCGACTGCGGTGCAGTTCGGCATCAACCTCGTGACCGTGCTGTTCAACAACTCGTCCTATGGCAACGTCCTGCGCGATCAGCGGCGCCTGTTCGAGGGGCGCGCGTCTGGATCGGAGCTGCGCAATCCGGACTTCCAGGTGTACGCAAAGAGCTTCGGCGTTCCGTCATGGCGATGCAGCGACGCCGAGGGGCTTCGTGGCGCGTTGCGTGAGGCACTGGCAGCAAACGCACCCGCGCTGATCGAGGTGATGACGGATATCACCCAGGAATACGCGCCGTGGGAGTTTATCGCGCCAGGACGCGGTTAGAGCACTTTCAGGCAGACCCGAATCGATGGGTTTCGCTGCACTCAACCGCATCCGACGGTGCTACGTCATTCGTAGGATGGGTTGAGCGCAGCGAAACCCATCAGGTCTCCAGTCACGTCGAAAATGCTCTGGTGCCGATTGCGGCGATCGCCAGCGGCATCCACCGTCCAAACCATCGTCACGGCCGGGCGTCTCCCGGCCGCCCGTAGCGGCAAGTTGCCGGCAAGTACGGCCAGCCTCCCACAGGCTCAAGCCCCATGCACCCGTGATCGAACAGTCGTGCCGCAGCCGGTGGCCGGGACACGTCCCGCCATGACGATGATTTGGACGCCCCCCGTATGTTACCGCCTATGGGACCAAACTCCGCCGCGGCGATTGGATGCGGCGCCGCTACGCATTCTTCACCGCGTAGAACATGCCGGACTTGGAGCCTTTCTCGTGAAGATCGAACACGATGTACCCTCGCCCGGTAAGCGAGGTGATCAGGTCCTGCCGATTGTATTCAGGACGCGTCCGATGCCATTCGACAACATATGCAGAAATCTCGGCCAGCAGACCGTGTCTTTCAAGTGAATCAAAAACAGCATATTCCGCAGCTTCGCAATCGATCTTGGCAATGACAGGGTAGCCGTTTTGCCTTGCCCGTTTAATGATAGGTCCCAAGACTTCCGCGGCATCTCGAATGACGACTCGCTGTGGATCACCTGCTCCAACCATCGCGATGGAGTAGGAGCCGGAATTCAGATCGTCCGGTACAGGAACGACCCTTTCTTCATCCTGGTCGGCCAGTCCAAAGTTGCTTGGGTAAATCTTTTTTGAGAGATCAGGGTTAAGCGCAATATTTGCGCAGGCACGCTTGTACGTGCTCTCGAAAGGTTCAAACGAATGTACTTCTCTGACAAATGGCTTGTTGGCAAACATCAGTGACGCCAAGCCGATATTCATGCCGATGTCGATGACACAGCAGTCTGCTGCGTGCAGTGCGAACCTATAGGCATTGCGAACGAGGATCTCCTCCACGAATTCCAGGTCGTCGGACCCTCGCACGTAGAACGATACTCCATCAATGCCAACGATTATATCATTCTCGGTACATCTGATGATCGCGCCTTTCCGGTATAGATGGTACAGAAATGGCCGGGCTTCCGGAAAGAACGACGGAACCCGTGAAATGTCCGGTTCCGGGAATCTCGTGGCGTTCAACAGCGCATCAGGATCCGAACCGGGTCCATCAAGCCGGATAACGCGCCGGTGCTCTTCGATCAGGAGTGCGGCGACCCCTGTTACGGCGACCTTGAATTCGAATTCCCTCGCCACCTCGGTCGAGAAAGTGAGATGTATGGTCAACGATCCCGTCTGGAAACGAGACAGTGCCACATCCTCGCGAGCCAAAACCAGCGTTCCTGAATCCGTCGATACATCCACCCACGCACACACGTCATCGGAATCAGCCATTCGTGGTTCGGCCATGGCAAGCGTGAATTCCACCGCATAATACCCGGGGTCCAGAAACTCGTACGGACCGTAGACGGCGTGACCACCCGCGCCAACGCGCGTCAGTATCGCCTTTCTGCCATGCTCCTCAACCACCGAGCCCAGCGCCAAATTCAACATCGACTTCTCCCGAGATCCTTTTTTTGCAAATTCGCCGCTCGTCGCCTCCGCTCCGTATGATCAGCTCACGTCATTCTTCACCGCATCGAAGACCCCGTTCTTTGCCCCCGCATGAGTCAAATCGACTGTCACGAACCCATGGCGCGTGAGTGGGGCAATCAGGTCGTATCGGGTTTTCTGCCAGCCAATCCAATGCCATTCGACCATGAATAGTGATATGTCCGTAAGCAATCCGTGCTGTTCCAGCACATCGAAAATGGCGTATTCCGATCCCTCGCAATCGATCTTGGCTACTATCCGACGCCCTTTTCTGCTTGCCGCCTTGATGATCGGCTCGAGCACGGCCGCCACGTTTCTGATCTTGATGCGTCGAGGTGGACCAGCCTCACGTCCCGCGTCCATCAGCGAGAACGAGCCGGATTGCATATGCTCCGGCATATGGACGATCGTTTCTTCGTGCTTGTCGGCCAATCCGAAATTATGGGTCGTGATCTTATGAGCGATTGCTGGGTTCAAACTCAAATTGGCGCGCGCGCGATTGTAGGTACTTTCGAACGGCTCGAACGAATGCACTTCCTTGACGAACGGCTTCGCCGCAAACATGAGCAAAACCAAGCCTATATTCATACCAATGTCGATGACACAGCAATCCTGCTCAAGAAGAAAGTTGTAGGTATGATCCAGGAATATCTCCCGAACCAAGGCAAGATCATCGTCCTCTCGCGCATAAAATGATATGCCATCAATCGTGACAACGATATCGCCACCAACCACCTTGACCGCCGCACCGTTCTCGTAAAGGTAGCGAAGAGTCATATGTGCCTGTTGGAAAAAGGGCGCAGTAGCAACGACATCAGGATCAGGGAACTTCGCGTCCCGAAGCAGCGCCGCATAATCCTCATCCGCTCCGTTGAACCGCACAACAGGTCGATATTCTTCGATCAGAAGCGGTATGGAGCCAGAGACGTGAACTCTGAACTCCGGCCGTTGCGCCAGGTCGTTATGGAAGGGTAGCCGAATGCAGAGCGGCCCATCCCGCAACTGGCGCAATGCTATATCTTGCAGCGTCAATATGACCGAGCCGAATTGTGCTGCGACGTCGACCCTTGCGCAAATTTCATCGCTATCGAATCGCTGCGGTTCGGCCGCGCTCACATTGAACTCTACTGCGTAATAGCCAGCCTCCAGCAGTTCATAAGGTCCGTAGACCGCGTGGCCGCTGGCTCCCGTCCGCGTCAGTATACATGTTTTGTCATGCACCTCCGTCGGCGAACCTGCTGCGGCATTGTGCATTCGAGTCTCCCTGAAATTCAGCCTCGCTTGAGCGTAGTCTGGATACCGTACGCAGCCAGCGTGGAGAAGATCGTGTCCATGATCGGGCCGCCGGCTGTCGTCGGCTTGAGTGAAATCAGTCGCCGGCGCGAGGATTGCGCCGGGACGGCGGGACGGGTTTCCCATCACCTTCGGCGTCGGGAACTGCGCATGGCGCGCATCAGTCGAAATCCCCAGGAACCGTATGTCCCACGGGCGCGTGGGCCTTTCACTGCATAGAAGACGCCCTGCGTCGCTCCCTTGTGAGTCAGATCGAATATGATGAAGCCATGTCGTTCAAGGGAAGCAATGAGATCGCGTTGGCTCTTCTCGCACCTGCTCAAATGCCACTCCACAACAGCCTTTATTGTTGCACCATTCTCATACAAATAATGCAGCGCCGACTGAACCTCACGGAAGTATGCCGGATCCGGCATCGCCTCCGGGTCAGGAAACTTCGCCTCATCTTCCGGTGCCGCAAAGTCCGAATCCGCCCGTTCCAACCTCACGACCGGACGATACTCTTCGATCAGCAGCGGAATGCATCCCGTAACGCCAACCCTGAATTCCAGATGCTGCGCCACCTCATTATGAAATCGGAGACGGATGGAGATGGCCCCATCCCGCAACTGGCGCAACGCAACATGTTGCAGCGCCAGTATCACACTTCCGAACTCAGCCGCGACATCCACGCGTGCACAGATTTTGTCACTATCCAACCACTGCGGTTCGGCAGCGCTCAGACTGAATTCTACTACGTAATGACTGGGTTCCAGGAGCTCATATGGGCCGTAGATCGCATGTCCGCTCACTCCCATATGCGTTGGTATATACCTTCTGCCGCCCCTCTCCGCTGGCGAGCTGATCGCGGCGTTATACATCCATGTCTCCCGAAATCCCGACTTGCTTCGCCGCAGTTTGGATAGCGTACGCGGCCAGCGCGGAGAAGATCGAGGTTTTGTGATCATCCGTCCCGCAGCCGAAGGCGTATCGTTGCGGCCCGCTGGATCGGGAGCAACGGACATGGTCATCCAAAGTCCTCCAGCATGGGGCTGGGACCAGCTTCAACAGGCCGCCCACGAAATCGGTTCGGCCACGCCTGAGGAATACTGGCACGGCGAGCGATCTGGTGCGGCGCCAACCGTCCGGCGCATTCGCCCGAGAGACCTCGTCGCCGCTCTCGCACGCGGCTGGGACGACTTCACCGCGAACCGCACCGACGTTGTCTTCCTTTGCCTCGTCTACCCGGTCATCGGCCTGGTGCTCGGCCGCTTGGCCTCCGGTGAGGGCTTCCTTCCCTTGGTGTTCCCGTTGGTCTCAGGCTTCGCCCTGATCGGGCCACTGGCTGCCGTCGGCTTGAATGAAATGAGCCGTCGCCGCGAGGACGGCCAAGAGGTTCGCTGGGTCGATGCGTTCGGCGTGCTCCGTGCGCCTTCGATCGGGTCCATCGCAATGCTCGGCGTCCTGTTGATCGCGTTGTTCCTGCTCTGGCTCGTCGTGGCCGACGCGATCTACGTCGTCACGCTCGGTCCGAAGCCGCCGCTGTCCGTGGCAACCTTCATCGGCGACGTGCTTACGACACGCCCTGGCTGGATGCTGATCGGTCTCGGCATTGGCATGGGTTGCCTTTTCGCGATGCTGGTGTTCGCCATCAGCGTCGTATCATTTCCGCTGCTGCTCGACGGGAATGCCGGCGTTGGCACGGCCATCAGCACCTCGCTACGCGCTGTGACCGAAAACCCCCTCACGATGGCTCTGTGGGCGCTGACCATTGTCGTCGGCCTCGTGCTTGGCTCGCTGCCGTTCTTCGTCGGCCTTGTTGTTGTGCTGCCGGTGCTCGGGCACGCAAGCTGGCACCTGTACCGCGCGGTGGTGCCACAATAGAGCGACAGTCGTTTCCTTCCCGTCATGCCATCAGCAGCGATGGCACACGGGTCCTGCTTAGCATTGGAAGGCAACCAGCGACGTCACCTGTGTGGGATTGAAGTGCAACCCACCGGATGAACCGGCCTGATCGGCGAGCGTCCCCACCCCGTGTCCCGACGCGGGAACGAAGGTCACGTCGAATATGTCCACCGCGATCATGTGCTGCGCATCCGACGCAATGACGGCAAGCTGCACCGTGCCTTTCACCGTGAACGGTGGCGTTCCAAAAAAGCTATCGGTGCTGGGGTTAAAGCGCAGCCACGAGGTGATGTTGGGGCCGCCGAGCTCGTACGCCGCGAACGACATTTTCAGCCCGAGAGCGTCGGCAAACGTGCTCCCCGGCAGCACGAAGTCCACCGTCTGGCCATCGGTCCAAGTCCGGTTGGGTGTGGGATCGGACATGGAAATGCTCGGCCCCGTCGGCGGGGTCAGTGCCTGCACGGTGGCCGAGAATGACTTGGACGCCGACAACCCGCTGGTGTCGGTCGCGGTCACCTTGATGCTTAGGCTCTGCGACGAACCAGGCGCGGTTCCGGTAAACGTCCCGGTCGCGCGATTGAAGGTAAGCCAGGACGGTAACGGCTGCCCGCTGGACTGGGTCGCCGTGTAGCTCAGGGACTTGCTCCGTGGATCGGTGAATGTATTGGCAGGCAGTGTCAGAAAAATTGCCTTGCCGGCCTGCCAGGTCTGGCTCGCTGTCTGATCCGTCACGGTCGGCCCGCCGATGATGGTCGCGTAGAATGTGTCGCTTGCGGAGAGACCGCTGGCATCAGTCGCGGTGACCGTGATCGTCAGCTTTTCTGCCGTTGCAGGGGCGATGCCGACAATGCTGTCTGTGGCAGGATTGAAAGTCAGCCACGACGGCAACGGCAGGCCGCCCGCCAGCGTCGCAGCATAGCCAAGCGGCTCAGCCTGGGGATCCAGGAAGGTGCCGCCCGGCAAGGTCAACGACACCGTCCTGCCACCCAGCCATATCTGCGTTGGCGTCTATGCCTCCAAAACCGGTGGAGCGGCAGGCAGCGGTGCGGTGCCGGCGATCGTCACCGACAGCGACTGCCAGTCGCCCCAGTAGAGGCCATTGAACGCCCTCACTTCCAGCGTGTCGGTCGTTCCAGTCCCCCCGGCAACCAGCGAGACCAAGCCAAGCGATGACGCCGTAAGGGTCTGCTGGGAAATAAACGAATTGCACGCGTGCAAAAACCAGAGTTGCAATCACTGGTTACGTGGCCAGATCGGAGCACTTATTTCCCCACGGGCCCTAAGTGCCGCCCCCGCGGAATGGTCGCTGTAATCGACCCCGCTGAAAGCCAGCATGTCGGTCGTGGCGGTGTCATAAACCTGCCAGGCGGTGATCGACCGATTGCCCGGGTCCGTGGCCGCGAACAATGGTCCAAGCGACTGCGAGGCCAGCAGCGCGAGAGTGTCGTTGGTCTCCTGGTCCGTCACGATGGGTGTGTCGAGCTCGTAGATCACGACGGAGGGCGCCAACACGCCCGACCACTTCCGCCAGGCGGGGTGGGGGGCCGAGATAATGACATCGTTGCCGGAGCCGTCGTTCGCCGGGTTCTGGATCTGTCCCAGGCTGTTCACATACATGATATTGTCCACCAGCATTGCCGTGCCGCCGGAACCGGACACACAGGTGGTGATGTGACCGCCGCCGCCCGGTGTCCCGATGACGATCATCTCGCCGGCGTGCACCATGGACTGCCAGTCGCCAGAGGCACCGGCGGGGCCGTCGAAGGCAACAATCCATTCCCCGTTGGACGCACCAGGCACCCCGATGAGCGCGCTTTGCGGTGGCAGCGCCGCGCCGGCCTCGGCGCCGATCGTGCTGGTGAGTACCCAGCACCCGTCCAGGTTCCACGCCTGGTTGACGAAGCTCTCGGCGGTTGCGGCGATTGAATCCGGCGTCGCCTGGGACGGAACGGCCGAGGTGTAGCCAGGGCAGGTAACGACGGTGGCGGTGCCCAGATAGTCGCCGGGGTCCACCTCCATCATGTAATACGGGTTGCTGCCGTAGGTTGCGGCGAGGCTGTAGCTGTTCGTCCCGAACAGGGAGAGGTCAGTCACGTCGCCGGCGCTGGACGACGACGTATACGTCACCTGGTCCAGGTACCCGTACGTGCTGTTGTAATAGCGCCCGGTGGACGGCTGATAGCTGAAGATGATGCCGGTGCCGCGGCCGTCACCCAGCACGTCAGTGAGCGTTGCCGTGTGACCATATCCGGACAGCGTCCCGGTCACGCTGCTGGCGCCGTAGGTATACTCGTCGCGGTCGAGGACGCTCAGGACCACATAAGTCGGGTTGGTGAGTCCCGAGGTGATCGAGAACATCTGGGAAAGTCCGATCGATACCGACGTGGCATCGACGAAGGCGCTCTCTCGTTCCGTGATCGCCATGGCAGCCTTGGAGCAACCCTCCTCGGGCACATCATATCAGCCCGGTAAGGAATTGCATCATCAACAAAGTAGCGAATTGTGGCGGTGAAAATCCCCGTCCGGCCCAATTCGCCGGGTTTCGCATTCCACCGCCAGCCGGGTGGCATTGCCACGAGCAGTGTGTTGTTATCCTGCCGAGTGTTCGGAGTCTGGATTGATGGATGCTGAACTTGCGCTATGCGGGTCTCTCGCAGCGAGCCGCACTGTCATGGTGCCGGTGCTCTGACGCATATGGACTACAATCGTTATCATGCTGAATGCGCCAACCTGCATCAGCCTGTTGCGGAAAAAAGAGTTCTCGTCGTGGGCTGCAATACCGGCGCCGACTGCGCCTATTTCGTCGAGTTTGGTGCCAAGGAAGTTCACGGCCTGGATGTCGTCGAAGAAGTGGGCCGGGACTTCCAACACGAACGGGTCGTTTATCATCGCGCCTCAGCCGAGGGCACGGGCCTTCCCAGCGCTCGGTTTGACTTGGTGTTTTGTTTCGCGACCATGGAGCATGTGCCTGACATCGCAGCGGCTTTCAGCGAGATGGCTCGAAGTCATTGCACCAAGCGGGCTGATTTACTCCGTTGCATCCCCCCTATGGAATTCGCGGCACGGCCACCATTTCCCACAATATTTTGCCGAGATCCCTTGGGCTCATCTGCGTATGACCCAATCGGAAGTCCTTGCTTACCTCCAGGCATCAGGGCAAGCGATTGCGCCAGAGCAGGGAAGCGCCTGCCAGGTCGCGAAATACATGTTCGATCGCGCCAACTTCAATATGACGCCAGCCGCTGCATATGTTGATTTCTGCGGGAAACTCAAAGGCTTCGAGTTTCTCCGCAACGACCTGGACCTCGAACCCGAAGGATCTGTTCCAGTCGAAATTCTCGATGAGCTGATCACGCGGGGTTATACGGACACCGAGCTTCGGGCCGTGACGCATACACTGATCGCTCGGAGGCTGAAGAAGCGCTGGTACTCGTGGTGAAGAAGCGCAGCATCGGCAGCCGGCGCCCTCATTGAGTAGCTCGTGCCGGAAAGCCGAACCTGCTGTTCGCCGTCCAGGTTGGGGAGTCCGGCACAACGTTAAGCCTACATATGCTGATGTCATTCCACCGCCATCGAGCGAGGGCCCCCTAACGTGTTCGGTTGGTCACCGTGTGCCAAGCCTGGTTCCTCGCGACTTGAGGCAATCATTCGGGCTGATCCGGACCTAATGCATCTGTTAGAGCGGATGCGCACACTGCGGCTGCCGCAGTGGCGATTGGTCGCTGGGTGTCTCTATCAGACGGTTTGGAACTGCCTGACCGAACGGCCGCGTGGGACCGGCATCAAGGACTATGATCTGGCCTACTACGACGCCACCGATCTGACCTGGGAGGCGGAAGATGCTGTGATCCGCCGGGTAGCCACTGCCACACGAGATTGCGTGGGTCCCATCGAGGTCCGTAACCAGGCGCGTGTGCATCTGTGGTTCTCGCGGCGATTCGGTTGCGATTATCCGCCGCTGTCGTCGGCCGACGAGGCGCTGGAGTATTACGCATCGATTGTGCATGCCGTTGGTGTTAGGTTGGCGGACGATGGACAGCTCGAAGTCGTGGCGCCGTTCGGGTTGGACGACGTATTTAACATGGTGATACGGCCCAACCCCAGGCTGTCCAATGCCAATACGTACATGGCAAAGGCCTCGCGTGCGAAGGTGATCTGGCCGGAAGTTCGCATTGTTCCATGGGAGGAGGGGTGCGGGTAAGGTCAGATCTCAACGTTCGGGACGATGCTACATCGACGGATAATCCTTTTGTGGAGGAACGAGAGCGGCCACTTTGGAGCCTTTCGGCCGGGCGCAGCGTGGCACGAGGCTGGCAAGCCGCGCGCGTGTGACGGAAATTCCACAGCCGGATCCATTAGGCAGCGACTGATCTGCGGCTCATGCACAGCATGCCGGCAACACGGCCGGTCATACAGGTGCCCGCGCCCAGCGACTCGTCTTCCATATTGGTGCAGCGCTGATCGGCGAGCCAGCGGCGCACTCGATCGATTTACATCAGTGCGACATGTTAGGATAATCGTCGGACGTTGGGTCTATGCAAGTGCAGCCCGGTTTGACCCGGATGATGAAGCCTCTGAGCACATTGCTCCGGTCTCTTTCATCGGACTCTGTGTTTTGGCGAACGTTGCATCCAAAGCCGGGTAACCCGTGGTCGGAGCTGATGTGGATACCTCAATGCATGCCACTGGATAATTACTCCAAGCTTGGATAGTCGGAACCTGGTACGGATATTGATAAACGGCTGAGTAAGGACGATGCATATGATGGAGCGCCTCCTGACACAGGGCCGCAATTGGTTGCTTGGCAAGTTTAATTTGTTCGCGAGGAAGCCGAATCGTTATCCCTCGCAGGTCCCGACCGGTGGCGCTGGGGTCGACTACAACGCTGTCCACGCGTCCGTGGCTTGGTCCTATGCGCCCCGCGCACGCCGTGTGCTTGTAGTTGGCTGCAACCGCGGTGGCGATTGCAGCCACTTTGTCCAATTCGGGGCGCGTGAGGTCCACGGCGTCGACGTTGCGGAAGAGGTTGGCGCAGATTACACCCATGCAGTAGTCCAATACCATCGATGCTCAGCGGAAGAGATGCCCTTGGCTGATGATGGATTTGATCTGGTGTACTGCTTCGCCACAATGGAGCACATACCGGAAATTGAGCGAGCATTTAGGGAGATGGCTCGCGTCACTGCGGTGGGCGGCGTGGTTTACTGCGTTGCCTCGCCGCTCTGGAACTCTCGTTTTGGCCATCACAAGCCTGATCTATTCGGGGCCGTTCCCTGGATTCACCTGCGAATGTCTCCCGAAGAAATCGTCAGCTATGCAAGGGCCACCGGTATCTCTCCCCCTGAGGGAATCGAAGCGCACGTCGAATACATGCTGCATCCTGCGTTTTTCAATAAGACGCCGGCACACCGATATATCACGGTTTGCTCGATGCTTCCTGGAATGGAAGTTATCCGCAATCACATCGATTTCGAGCCAGACTGCCTGCTCACACCAGTGGTTGAACTGGAGTTAAAGGACCGTGGCTACGGCCGCACCGAGCTTTTAGCTTTGACTCACACTTATATTGGCAAGAAAACCCAGCCTGCCGCTTCTCGTCGAGATTAGGCGGGTTGACAATGGGCGACTACTCGCGCACCCCGACCACCGCTAGACAAATTTGTACTTCCTTGTCGCATTGTCCCGAATTGGACACCCGTCGCATGCGATGCGTTTTGGCAGTATCTTTCGCGCGTCCGGGGCCATGAAGATCTCGTCCACGATCGCCCGCAGGCGTGATCCACTTAGCTTAGGGCCTGTTGATAAATAAGCGAATCGCGATTTTGGCAGTTTGACGATTCCGGCGCGGCCCGAAGGTATCATAAACTCGCGGCGTGATCGATGAAGCGGCCATTGCGTTTCGCCATTCGGCGCTCGTCCCTGTTCTGGATGAGCGGGGTCGGCGGCGGTTTGCCGCGGCCGAGGCGCGCATGGCGGGACGTGGCGGTGTCTCGGCGGTATCCCGCATCACCGGTCTGGCGAGAAGCACCATTCGGCGTGGCCTGGACGAACTTGAGCGGCTGGCCGGCGATGCGGTCTCTGGGCGGGTGCGGCGGCCGGGCGGCGGGCGGAAGAAGGCGACCGAGGTCGATCCGACGCTGTTGAGCGATCTGAAGGATCTCGTTGAACCGACGACACGCGGCGATCCGGAGGCGCCCCTGTTATGGACCAGCCGGAGCTTGCGCAATCTGGCCGACGCGTTGCGGACAATGGGTCACGAGATCGGACACAATGTCGTCGGCGATCTGTTGCGGCAATTGAATTACAGTCTCCAATCGAATCGCAAGACCAAGGAAGGCACGCATAACCCTGATCGGGACGCGCAGTTCGGCTACATCAACACTCAGATGAAAGCCGCCCTGGCATCGGACCAGCCCGCGATCTCCGTCGACACCAAGAAGAAAGAACTTGTTGGCGACTTCAAGAATGCTGGCCGCGAATTGCGTCCAAAGGGCCAACCCGAACCGGTCCGGGTGCACGATTTCAAGATCCCCGAACTCGGCCGCGCGGCACCGTACGGCGTCTACGACATCGCGGGCAATACGGGTTGGGTGAGTGTCGGTATCGACCACGACACGGCCAGTTTCGCGGTCAACGCGATCCGGCGATGGTGGCTGGAGATGGGACGGGCTCGTTATCCGGACGCGAAAGCCCTGCTGATCACCGCCGATTGCGGAGGCAGCAACGGTGTCCGGGTGAGGTTATGGAAGCGCGAACTACAAAATCTCGCCGATGAACTCGGCCTGACCGTCATGGTTTGCCACCTGCCGCCAGGCACCAGCAAATGGAACAAGATCGAACACCGACTGTTCTCATTCATCACGCAGAACTGGCGGGGCAAGCCTCTGGTCAGCTACCAGACCATCGTGCAACTGATCGCCAGCACGACCACGCGCACCGGTCTCAATGTGAAATGCGACATCGATCCAAATCTCTACCCGGCCGGCATTAAGGTCTCCGACGCCGAGATGGCGGCCATCAATATCGTGCCGTATGAATTTCATGGTGAGTGGAACTATTCCATCTCGCCCAGACCACCCTAATGGAGCGATAAATTATCAACGAAGCCTTAGCTCCGCCAAGGGCACCCCATCGGTACTCTGCGCATACATCGCGCTGGTCCAGAGGATGATTTGCTGCTCAACCGCTGCTGAGGCTGTCGCGACGCGGCCTATTTGTGTAAGCAACGCGGCGGGCAGTCGCCATCTGTAACGGGAGCGAGCGGCCATGGAAAATGAGCGGTCCAAAGATGAAGTGGAACGGCGGGCGCAAGCGACGCTGCGGCGCATGCTAGCCACGGCGCCTGCCCGGAAGCTAGCGCTAAAGAAGCCGGAAAAGCCTGAGGCGCGTGGCGCGAGCCAAGCGAAACCGAGGCGTAAGCTGCCTTCGACATAGTGATGCCCGAAAGGGCATCAGAATGAGAGCATCCTACCTAGCGGCGTTTGGTTGCCTGGTGTGCAGTCCAACGTTCGCCCAAAGCGGCGCCTCCCAGTCCGAACTCATGGCAGCTTACTGCGTGGGCGCGCTTAATCAGGATATGGGCAAACTCCAGAATGTCGCGCGGAGCCAATCGGCTATGCCGCCAGTCATGGTGATGGATCAGACCCTGCGGAATCAGTATCTCAGCTATCTGCTATCAACCGGCGTGTTAGCTGATGCAGGTTCTTTCGAGGCATCAGTGGGAATAACTGTCGCGGTGCGGCGAGGCAGTGCAGAGATGGCAGCTTGTTCGGAGGCCATATTGGCATGCGCCACGACGAGCCGTCCGTGCTCTCCGGCCCCTGTATGTGATCGGACAGAACACTGCGAGGAGCCGGGCAAAATATTGCCATTCCCCTTTGGACAGTAGCCTATAAATCAGTTTGAGTGGGCGGCGGGGGTGTTCCGAACAAGAGGTTATTCGCCGTTCCCGCGTCGGGCACATCTAGAGTGGTAAGAGGTGGCGGTCGGACAACAATTCCGGGATCGACGGCGACCGCCGCTCCACGCTTTGGACCTCCGTAGGCGATCGGCCCCGTTCGGTACACGGCGGGGCCAACCGCGAATGCGGATTGTTGGTCATCGTTTGCCATAGTTCTTCTCCATTTCATAAGTGGCGAGGACGGCCTTTCGACCGCCCCCGCTTTCGCTATCCTGCGGTTGCCACACCAGACAGGGAGCAAATCGATGCCGCTAAATCCATTGCTGCTTTCCGAACTAACTCCTCCCAGTTATTGCCGTGTCCCACTCGCGCTTCGGGCGATATCCGGAATGATGGGGGGCACAGAAGGGCAAGCTCGAGTCCACCTTCTTCTCTTAGAGGGCGAATATGAACTGGAAATTCCTCCGACACAGGGTGCCATTGACGACCTGTATCAGGTGCTGAGAAGTCTGACGACAAATCCATTGCGATGCGCTCCCGAGTGATGCTATCAACAACTCAGGACCGCCCGGTTCTATTCGCATCGACGGCGCGGGGTAGAGGCCCGCCCGTCACTTTTCCATCCTGCGCATTGCGGCCAGCAACGCGTTCCTGATCTGGCGGACTGTCTTAGGCTGCACTAATCCGCCGATAGGTCAGGCGCTTTCCGCTGCTACCCTTCAAAGCGATGATAGCACGTTCTGCGTCGTCGTAACCACGGGCCACGCGATAGCTATAGCGGAAGGCGAACTCGTTCAGGTAGCGCTGCAAATGCTGCTCGCCGCAGTGCTGATAGACGCCAATCATCCCGCGCCTGATGATGCCGAAGAAACCTTCGACTGAATTGGTTGTGACCAGATCGGCGCCCTTCCCGCGAGCGTACTCGCCTTTTCCGTGGTGAACGGCTTCATGGATGAAGAAGTCGTAGCCGACTGAATCGTAAAGGGGGCTTTCATCGGTGTGCAGCTTCGACTTGCGATCGGCGTGCGGCATGACCTTCTGGCGGAGGTTCTGGCTGGTCACGCGCTGCGGCACATGGAAGGCGCGAGCCGCACCGCCGCGCTCGACCAGGGCGACTACGGAACGCTTCTCGGTCCTCATCGTGCGCTTGAGGTATGGGCGCCCCTGACGGGCGGGGCTGGGCGCCAGCATCTCGGACTTGCCGATATACATCTCATCAGCCTCAACGACCTTGCCTTCCCCGCCGAGCCTAATCGGGCTGTCGGTCTCTGGTCCATCGCCTCGCGGAGCCGGTGGCACATGAACCAAGCCGTCTTGTATGTCACGTCGATGGTGCGGTGCAGTTGGTGGGCTGAGATGCCCTTCTTGCTGGCGTTCATCAGATAATTCGCCAGCATCCACTTATTCAGCGGCACGTGTGACCGCTCGAATACGGTTCCGACCGTGACTGAGAACTGTTGGCGGCAGTCGCGGCAGTAGAGCAGTCCTGGACGATGGCTCTCGCCTTCGAGGCGGTACGCGTTGAAGGAGCCGCAGTGCGGGCAATAAGGACCATCTGGCCAGCGCGCGGCTTCCAGGTGCTCGCGCGCCTTGATTTCATCGTGAAAGATGGGGCTAGTCAGATCGACGTTCATGGGAATATCCTTCTATTCCCAACGTGCCATGAACCGTGTGTTTTGCCAAAGGGATAATTAGGAAATTATCCCTTGACATCCACCGCCATTCCGTGTTCTTGTTTCGTTCATGTCCGACGCGGCCCCCACCGCCGACCTACCCCCACCAAGCCGCTCCGGCCGCCTGCTCTCGCTCGTCCGCAAACTCGTCGACTACGGCAAGCAGCTCGCCGCCACGCTCGGCCAACGAGCCGTCCCTAACGACACCACCGACCTGGTCTGTACCTTCGGCACCAGTGACCTCTCCCTGATCCTCGCGCGCATCGCCCAGGGTCTGCTCCGCGCCCGCCTGCTCAACGAGAAAATTACCCGCGTCGCACCCCGCCTCGACGCCGCCCCCCAGCCCAAGCCCGCGCCGTCCCCCCGCGCACCGCGCGCTCTCCCGTGCGAACGCCAACCGAGTGCGCCCCAACCCACCCAGCCCCAGCCCACCGAATCAGCTTCCCTGCTCGCCGCCCTCCCCACCGCCGAGCAGATCGCCGCCAAGGTCCGCTGTCAGCGGATCGGTGCCGTCCTCGCCGACATCTGCCGCGATCTCGGCATCGCGCGCAGCCATCCGCTGTGGCGCGAATTGCACCTTGCCATCAACGAATACGGCGGCAATTTTGGCCAACTGATGCTGGATCGGCTCAACCAGGCCTTCCCGATCGCCCACATCGTCGCCCGCCTCAAGGCCGAACGAAAAGCCCGGCCCGATCCCGCCAGCACAGGCCCGCCCCGGGCCATCCCCGCCTGACGATCCCGAACCATCCGCAAACCCCCAACACCGCCAGGCCGGCGAGGTTCGTCTTCCCGACTGCCAAACCATGACTTGATTCTCGATATATCGCGATATAACATCCCGATATGGAGCGCGGAGATCATCACCTTCCGCCCAGCGGCAGGCCGTTCGACTACGGCGAGCTCCGGCTCGTCGTGCTCACGCTGATCCACGAGCGGCCGCGCCACGGCTATGACCTGATGAAAGCCATCGAGGAACGCATGGGCGGCAGTTACAGTCCGAGCCCAGGCGTGATGTATCCGACCCTCTCCTGGCTGGAGGACGGCGGCTACACGTCCGTCGATACGGAAGGCGCGGGCCGCAAGAGCTACCGCATTACTCCCGAAGGCGAGTCGTTCCTGGCCACCAACCGTGCGGCGATCGACGCGTTGTTCACCCGCATCGGTTCCCCGCGCAGCCGGCGTTACGAGGGCGTGCCCGCCCCGATCCTGCGCGGCATGGAAAATCTGAAGCTGGCGCTGCGCCTTCGTCTCAGGCACGGCGCGTTCGATGAGACAACGGTGGATGCGATTGCGGCGGCGCTCGATGCGGCCGCGCGTACCGTGGAAAGGAGCTGACCATGTCGCAGAGCCTGCTGCTGATCGGCGCCTCGCGTGGCCTCGGCTACGCGATGGCCGAAGAGTTCCTGCAGCACGGGTGGAACGTTGTCGGCACCGTGCGTGGTGCAGCGCGAACCAGGCTGCACGATCTCGCGGATGCATCGCCCGAACGCGTGGAGATCGAGACAATCGATATCACCGTGCCGGAGCAGATCGCCGCGCTGCGCTCGCGCCTCGCAGGCAGGAGCTTCGATATGCTGTTCGTCAGCGCGGGCGTCACCAACAACCCGAACGAAACGATCGGCCAGGTGACGACGGAGGAGTTCGTGCGTGTCATGGTGACGAATGCCTTGAGTCCCATGCGTGTGGTGGAGGCCCTGCATGACCTGGTCGCACCCGATGGGACGATTGGTGTGATGTCGTCAGGCCAAGGCAGTGTGACCAACAACACGACCGGGATGCGCGAGGTGTATCGCGCCAGCAAGGCCGCGCTGAACACATTCATGCGGAGTTTCGCGGCGCGTCACGCTGACGGCAGGCGCGCAATGGTCCTGATGGCTCCGGGCTGGGTTCGCACGGACATGGGCGGCCCGGACGGCCGTCTCAGCATCGAGGAGAGCATCCCAAATCTCGTGCGCACGCTGCTCGCCGTGCAGGGCAAGGCGGGGCTGCAATACCTGGACTATCTCGGCCGCACGGTTCCCTGGTAATGGGCGCGTCTCTGGCTACAGATTGGTGAGACACGTATGCCGCAGCACATCGGTATCGTCGCCTGTTCCGCCGAGGGCGCATCGCTCTGCTATCGCACCATCTGCCTCGAAGGCGCGCAGTTGCTGGGCCCACATGCGCATCCCGAGGTCTCGATGCACACGCCATCGCTGGCCGACTATGTGCGTTGCCTGGAGCGCGACGACTGGCAGGGCGTGGGCGAGCTGATGCTGGCCTCGGCGGAAAAGCTGGCCCGGATCGGTGCCGATTTCCTGATCTGTCCGGATAACACGATCCACCAGGCGCTGCCGTTGATCGCCGATCGTTCGCCGCTGCCGTGGCTGCACATCGCGCGTGCGGTTGCCGACGAGGCGGCGGCGCGCGGACTTCGGCGTTTGGGGCTGCTCGGCACGCGGTGGCTGGTGACCGGCGGCGTGTATCCAACCGGGTATATACGGCCGACGGCAGATGAACGCGCTGAGATCAGTCGCATCATCATGGACGAACTGGTGTGCGGCGTGTTCAAGCCGGAGGCGGTGGCCTACCATCAGCGTGTCATTGCCAGGATGCAGCAGGCGGGGTGCGATGCCGTCGTGCTTGGATGCACGGAGATCCCGCTGATCATAAGCGACGAGAACTCGCCATTGCCCACTTTGGACTCCACGCGATTGCTGGCGCGCGCCGCCTTGCGCCGGGCGGTGGCAGCGTGAGTACGCTGAATGTGCTGGCGATCCAAAGGATCAATGTGGCAGATCGCGCACGGATCGAGGCGGTGGATCCCGCGATCCGGCTGACTGACGCCGGCGGCTGGTTCGATGGCGAATTCCGCGAGACATGGCCGGCCTACTCGTCAACGCGTTATCTTGCGCCAGGTGCGGCCGGGCAAGGCACGCGCGAGGAGCGCGATGCACTGCTCGCGGAAGCCGAGGTAATCCTGGGCGGCTGGCCATTTCCGCTCGACCTGCAAGCGCGGGCGCCGCGACTGAAGTGGTTCCATCAGCGGCCGGCCGGAGCCTCCAATCTGCGGATCGGCGATTTGTGGGGCAGCGACGTGATGGTGACGACGTCGCGCGGCTTGGCCAATCCTCTGCCGATGGCGGAGTACGCGATCGCCGGCATCCTACATTTCGCGAAGGGACTCGATCGAGCGGTGATCGATCGCGCCGAGGGCACGTTCGATCATCGTGCCTATCGGCCGATGCTGCTGGAAGGCAAGACGCTGTGTGTCGTCGGTGCGGGCGGGATCGGCCGCGAGGTAGCACGGCTTGGCGCGGCACTAGGGATGCGTGTGGTCGGAACGCGGCGGCGCGTCGAGCCGGGCGAGGCGCTGCCTGCTGGCTTCACCGCGCTGGGCGGCAGCGAAGACCTGGATGGATTCCTGGCCGAAGCAGATTTCGTCGCTGTGTGCTGCCAGTGGACGCAGGAAACCACCGGCCTGATCAACGCGGCACGCCTGGCGGTCATGAAGCCTGGCGTCGTGCTGGTGAATGTGGCGCGCGGCGAGATCATCGATGAGACAGCGCTGACCGAAGCCTTGGCGCGCGGGCATCTGCGCGGTGTAGTGCTGGATGTCTATATCGGCGAGTTCGAACGGCCGCCACCGGAGGCGCTATGGCGTGATCCTCGGGTGCTGATAACACCGCATATCTCCGGCGCGAGCGATGTCGGGCGGCATGGCGGGATCGAGCTGTTCTGCGAGAACCTGCGAGCTTGGTTGGATGGGCAGCAGCTACGGAACGTGATTGATTGGGAAAGGGGATATTAGAGCCTATTGAACATGACCGGAATGCTGATGGCAGCGCGCCGTCGAAGCGAAACCCATCAATTCCGGTTTGTCTGAACGCGCGCTATCGTCGCAAGTGCAGCCACAGCGATGGGGGAAAGCACGGGCCGGTGGCGGCGGCAGCACTGGCCAGCAGGCTGGGCGGATCCAGCAGCGCGGCCCCGGCTTTCGCTAGATGTCTGGCGCGATGTGGCAGCCCCTCGGCGAAGTTGCATGTGATCTGAGGCCAGCGAGCGCCGTCCTGCGCGCGGCGCAGATAGCGCCAAGCCAGCGCTTGGCTGGCAGCATTCAGGCGCGGCTCCGGCTCGGCAGCGTGTTCGACGATCTCCCAGCCAAGCCGATAGCAGAACGCGCGGAAGGCCGACATCTGCCAGCGGCCAATGTGTCCGGGTGGCATGTCGAGCAATAAGCCGGCGGTTTCATTGCGCTCGGTCCAGGCCGCTTCTGGTACCGCAAGGAACAGATGGCCATCCGGCCGCAGCAATCGTGCGAGTGACGCGAACAAGTCGTCCAACCCGTCCATGTGCTCAAGCACGTGGAACATGCAGATCACATTGAACAGCGCGTCGCCGGGCATCCTCCGCACATCCTCAGCCTGCGTGCGGACACCGAGCCGCTCGATCGACTTGCGACCTGAATCCGAGAACTCGATGGCTGACAAGCGGGATGGTGGCCAGCCTTTCGCGATCAGTTGTCGCAGGAAGTGCCCACGACCGCCACCGATCTCCAGCAACTCAGCGTTGGTCGCGCCCGCGAGTCGGTCCAACGCTTCGACAGTACGGCGAAATTCCCAACGGTCGAATGGATACGCAGTATCAGGCGTGGCGAGCGCATAAAATTCCTGATCGCCGGCCACGTAGGGTTCGGCCCAGCCAAACCCACAACAGGAGCACCGACGGATCAGGCAGTAATCGTCAGACCATAGGTGTTCCAGGTGCGCCTTCAGTTTAGCATGCAGTTCTGGTCGGGCGTGCGGCAATACGAAAACGGTCGCAGCTCGATCACTGCTATACCGGCGAATAACCTCGCCATCGGCGGTGAGGCACGCCGGACACCTGCTATCGCTCAATGCTCCACATGCCGAGCACTCCTCCGGCTCCGGGTGGCAGCGTCAAAACCCGACAATAAAGCCGCGGCGACCGCATCGTAGGTGAATCGCTGAGCGGCGTGCTGGCGCGCGACTTCCGCGGTCGCGGCGACTGTCGCGGGATCACCTGTCAGACGATCGATGCAGGCAGCCGCGGCATCCGGATCGCGTTCGGGAACAATCCAGCCACCTGGGCCGATGACATCCGGGATCGAACCGCAGGTCGAACCGATGACAGGGGTCCCACACGCCTGAGCCTCCATGATGACGCGGCCAAACTGCTCCTTGAAACGATACGTGGTGCGGGTCAGCAGCACCATCACATCCACCCCGCGCATGAACTTCGCGACTCCTTCCGGCCCTGTGCCTGGCAACAGCTTCACGCGATTTTGCAGGCCGAGATTGCCAATCATTGCCTCCAGGTTTTCGCGATACTCGCCTTCGCCCATGATGAGCAGGTTGACGCGGCTGTGGCAGCGCGCGACCGCGAGGATGGCGTCTTCCAGACCTTTTTCCCGTACCAGCCGTCCGGCATAGCCGATGGTGAAGCCCTCGATGCCAAGGGACTGGCGTGCCAAAGCTCGGCCATTTGGACGGAATGTCTCCGTATCGCAGCCGTACTCGACATAGCCGGCGTCGCCTTGGTAGCCCCGCGAGCGCACGACATTGACCGCATCCTGATGGCGAGCGAGCACATGATCGGTGTGAGCCAGCGTGTAGCGGCGGAAGCTTTCAAATGGAGGCGGCAGACGGCGGTCGATGTTTTGATCGACCTCCATCACAATGGCGGCCGCAGGCGCGATGCTGTTGCGCAGCCTCACGGCGTGCACGGCAACAACGCTCCATGGCTCTTCCCACAAGTGGATCACGTCAGGACGGATGTCGCCGATGAGGCGGCGCAAGCGTGGATAGTAGTGCAGGTACCAGCCAGCCTGACCGGCCCGGGGAAATCTGATGCGCTCCAATATTGGCTCGACGCCCTCCTGCGGTGGATCCGCTTCCATCCAGGTGCGGTTCTCGTACCAACGCTTAGGTGCGAGTAGCGAAAGGTCGACATCGTCTCGCTGGACAAGCGGGCGGTAGCGCTTGCGGCCAATTGGATGGCTCACCGCGGTATGGGCAATGGACAGCACCCGAAGACCGCGCGCAGAAGGATCAATATGCATCATCGTCATGCAACATCCGCCAGGCGGTCACGAACAGGATGCGCAGATCCAGCAGCGGGGACCAGTTTTCTATGTATTCCAAATCAAACTCCACGCGTCGCATAAGCTTCTCAACGGAATCCAATTCGCCTCTGCAGCGATTGATCTGCGCCCAACCAGTGATGCCCGGCTTGACCCGGTGCCGCGCATCGTAACGGCGAGCAAGCTGCTCGAGAGATAGGCCATCCACGCTGGTGCCCATCGCATGTGGACGTGGACCAACGACTGACATGCTGCCAGCAAATACGTTGAAGAGTTGTGGCAGCTCATCAAGGCTGTGGCGTCGCAAGAACGCACCGACACGCGTGACACGAGGATCGTCGCGGCTCGACTGCCGCTTAGCATGGCGATCCGTCATGCGCGAGTACATAGTGCGGAACTTCAGCACCTCGAATGCCTGGTTGTTGTAACCCCAGCGACGCTGGCGAAAGAACACTGGACCTGGCAAGTCCAGCTTGATGGCAAAGGCAATCGCCAACAACAGCGGCCCTAGCAGGAACAAGCCAATGCCCGAGACGATAAGATCTTCCGCGCGCTTTACGGCAGCCGCCCATCCAGCAATCGGGCGTGCATGGATTCGCGCGAATACCAGATCGTCCATCAGTGACACGGCCTGTCCCGAACCGGGCGGCAGATCAGGATCGAACACGAAGCGCACTTCGATCGGCGTCATGAAGAGCTGGTCGAGAATGTGCGAGCTGCGCATGACATCGGCGCTCGGCGAAGCGACGAGCACCTGCTCGGCGCGGCAATCCCTTATGCACTCGACGGCCCTGGCCAGCGGCCCGACAATCGGGACACTGAAGAACGAGCCGCGTACACCCTCCCGTTGGTCATCTATGACCCCGACCACGTTGACGCGCCGGCGTCGATCATTCCGGATGCGCTCGATAATCTTGCCGGCCGTCGGAGTGGCACCAATGATCACCACATTGCGGCGTGGGAAGACCGGCTCGAACCAGGGCAGCACGAGCAAGCAACAGATGCTGCGGGAAATGATGAGGCCGGCGCCACAGATCAGGAACAGCACCAGGACGTGCTCCGCCTGACCGCTGCTGAACACGATGACGCCGTTTTGCAGCACCAGGTACAACGCAATTGCGAACAACAGTGACGCGGCCACTTCGGACCACGCCAACAGCAATGGTGCCAACCGCTCGCGGAAATAATTCGGCCCGAGCGAATCGTAGACCTTATGCAACACGAATTGTGCGATGGCCCATGCAGGCGAAGCACAAGCAATGGCCAGGAGAATGGGGTTACGCGATGCGCCGTTGCCGGCCAGCACTCGCAGTGTTCCGGAGCTGAAAGCCCCGGCTATCAGCCCGTCGATACATGCCAATGTCAGAATAGTGGCCACGGCGACACCGTCCGGCTCTTCAAACGGCCGGGATTTTGCGGTGGAGGAAGCTATCGCTGGCCGGACAGTACCCACTGGCCGGCTGCCGTCGATCCGTCCGATCGACGTTCGCTCCAACATACCCATCCGCCGGGCTCATTCGCCGGCATCCGAGCGTTGCAAACGAAACATATAGGTGTGGCCTGGTGTCAGGCCGCCGATATCGCATGTCGTGCGCGCCGCGCAGCGTATTCTCTCGAGGAGCCCTTGAGCCGACCACACCTCCACATCATGTTCGGCGGGCGAAAGTGTGAGGCGGAACTTGGTGCCGGGATCGTCGGTCCATTCCGGCCGATCCTGCCAGACGATGAGCCGGGCGTTGTCGTCCGAGAGCTCGAATTGGCCAGAGTGGCGTGGATCGGCATGCGTGAAATGCATGCCGCCGGCGAGCTGCATCAGCATTCGGAATGCGTCGCCGCGTGCATCACCGCGCCAGGGACCAATGCTTGCGGTCATTGCGTAGGCTCGCGGGTCAGGACCAGGCATCTGGCCGAGCTCCCATGGCAACGCAGCAACGGTAACCGGTTCGCTGTTATCACCAACGACTCCCATCTCGTCCCAGAATGCAGTGATGAATTCGTCTGCCGCGCGCGGACCATCGGGGACCGCCCCAGATGTGTCATCCACGGCAATGTTGTATTCCGTACTGTAGTAATTGATGTCGCGCGTGATCCCCGCAGCCTGCTTCACCGCATCGAAGCAGTGCTGCGCCGAGTAGTCGTTGCCCTTCGCGATAGGGAACCAGCGGTCGTGGTAGTACATGTGGAGGTCAATACCATCCAGTTTGCCGTCGTTGAGAAGGTCAGCAATTGCCGTGCCA
This sequence comes from uncultured Alphaproteobacteria bacterium, assembly GCA_963733475.1. Classification (GTDB taxonomy): domain Bacteria; phylum Pseudomonadota; class Alphaproteobacteria; order Acetobacterales; family Acetobacteraceae; genus JAMXLO01. Next base: position 44,068 of record CAVTEC010000023.1, read on the forward strand.
TAGCCTCGCAATTTGGGATCGAGCGCCGAATTGCATGTAGCAAATCCACCGGGAATCACACCAAGGGTACGATCAACTGTGTGTACCCCATCCGCCAGACCGGCCAGTGCATCGTGGTAAGCAGTCTTGCTGATCAGGTTGTCGATGTCAGGCTCGTTGATTGCGGAGAAGACGGTTACCCCCCAGCCTTTCACGCCGTGCTGGCGCGCCCAATCGCCGCCTGGGCGAAATCGCGAAGCAATCGCCGTACCGACAGCACGCCATTGATCATAAGACCCGATCGGTTGTGGCGTATGCGATGCATATCTGCCTTCGTAGTACTCCAGCAGTACGATTGGCGTGAGCTTGTGAGCGTAGGCTTCCGCCATCGCTGTATCCATTGTTGCGGGGGTTGGATGGCCGGCAGCGTCACGCCACTCATATGAGTTCAACCGTACCGATTGTGCCGGTTGTCGCCGCAAGCGCTTCAAACAGAGGCTCCGCGCGCGAAGCGCTTTCCGATGCGGTGAGATTGCCACCTCCAACACGTTCATGCAGCGGTGCCAATTCGCCTGCGAGAGGCGGTATCGGATCGCCTGCAAATGCGAGCGGCATACAGACAAGTAGCGCAGCGGCAATCGCGCCGCACGCTCGAAGATGACCAGCCTGCTGCCTGCCCATACTGACAACACCGAACACTTTGCAGTTATCCACCTGCAGTGCGTGCGCGTGACCCTTGCCATTGAACGCATCGCTGATCAATGTGAAAACGTCACTTGCGTGGTAACGTGAATGCTAGCATTCCGCATCCGAATGTTATTAGTTTATTATATAGGTCGATTTTCGATGCAATCCAGAACGATCCAGAGCTGAATTCTTTCGCTCGTCATTCAACCTGGAGAATTGGTTGTGGATATTTATTATCCAGAAACATCTTCGCTCGAATTTGGGCGTGAGGTCCCGCGGATTCTGTTCGTTGGCCAAACGGCGCAAATCGGCGGCGCGGAGCGCGTGCTCTACACAGCGGTTAAGGGAATGCCGGAGAATCCGACTGTATTCCTGTTTGAGGACGGGCCGCTGCGCGAATTGCTGGAAAGTGCAGGAATTACCTCTCGTATTACTGCATCGCGCGCGGAATTACAGATGATACACCGCGATCACGGCATGCTGCATGCATTGCCGATGGCTGCGGCATTGTTCCGTCTGGTAGGAGAGCTGGCATCCGTAGCGCGCGAGCATGATCTGGTGATAGCCAATTCGCAGAAAGCCTTCGTGGTCGCGGCGTTTGCAGCGTGTATTGCGCGGCGTCCACTTGTCTGGTGGCTGCACGATATCTTGTCAGATCGCCACTTCGGACGTGGACAGATCAGGCTTGACGTCATGCTGGCCAATCATTTGACGAAGCGTGTGATGGTACCATCCCGCGCTGTTGCTGACGCCTTCATTCAGGCGGGTGGCAAGTCCGGATTAGTCCAACTGGTACCGAACGGTGTGCCAATACCTGCGGTTAGCGCTGACAGGGCAGTAATGCGTGAAGCGCTGGGGCTTGAACCCGGATTCACCGTCGGAGTTTTCAGCCGAATTGCGCCGTGGAAGGGACAGCATGTCGTGCTGAACGCGATTGCCCGCTTGGCTGACATGCGATGCGTGATCGCGGGTGCGCCGCAATTCGGCGAAGACGATTACCTGTGCCGTTTACGTGACCTTGCCGATACACTGTGTATCGCTGATCGGGTGCAATTCCTTGGCCATTGCGAGAATGTCGAGGAATTCATGCGCGCGGTCGATGTCGTGGTGCATCCATCTGTTGAGCCGGAACCGTTCGGGCTTACGCTGGTGGAGGCGATGCTGCAGGAGACGGCGATCGTCGCCGCGGACGATGGTGCCGCGCGAGAGATCCTGTGTGATGGTTCGCTGGGTATGCTGGTACCGCCCGCTGATGCGGCCGCGCTGGCATCGGCGCTGTTGCTCATCCGTGCCGATCCTAATCGGGCTGCCGACATTGCCCGGATTGCGCGACAAAGTGCGGAAAAACGATTCGCGGCGGATGAGATGCGGCGGAACGTCCTGACAGTGGCTCATGACGTGATGGCTGCTGCATGACCGTCGCAACGCTGACACTGGTTCGGCCGGACCGAAGAGGTATCGGCCTACCCATACTCGCGTTGGCGTATGGGATGCTGTTTGCACTGACGGCGGCGCTTGGTGTCGTTGGCCAGTCGGCGAGCCGGCCATTGTTCGTCGTGGGCTGTGTCGGCCTTGGCTATCTGGCGTGGCGTGCGGGACCGGGGCGCCACGTGCAGATGGCGACCTGGCTGTTTGCGTTCTCGCCATTCCTGCGCCGCCTTGTCGATCAGGGGTGCGGATTTGATGAGTCCGGGATCATGTTGGCCGGGCCGATGCTCGTGCTGCTGATTCCCTGCGTCGAACTGCGCCGGCTGAGACCCGGCGCGGCCACTCATTACGCGCCGCATATCCTGTTCGTGGCGTGTGTCGCTTACGGCGCTCTGATCTCCGCGTTCTCCGGCCAGTTCATGGCGCTGCGAGGGCCGCTGCTCAAGATGATGGCTCCATTGCTCTATGGCGTGTGGGTGCAGGAGCGGATTGCCGAAGGCGAGGACCTGATGGGCCCGTTCGCGCGGGCACTCGCGTGGGTCACGCCGATCATGGGGCTGTATGCTATCTGGCAATACAGCAACCTGCCGGAATGGGATCGCTTATGGATGGTCCTGTCTCGCATGGATTCCATCGGTAAGCCTCATGTCTACGAAGTGCGCGCGTTCAGCACGATGAACGCGCCCGCGAGCTTCGCGACCTTCTCCGTCTGCGGGCTGATGCTGTTCGGATACTGTAGCAGGCGCTGGTGGGCGTTGCTTCTCGCATTGCCGGTTGGCATTGGACTCTGTCTATCGCTCTACCGCACGGCCTGGCTCTCGCTGCTGTTCAGCGTGCTGTTCGGTATGATCTATCCGGCGACGCGGCGCCGCGGTGTTCTGGTCGTCGTGATACTGGCTGGCGCCGCCATTCTCGCGTTGGGCAGTACGGAATTTGGCAACGAGCTATCGCAGAGGTTCGATACCCTCGGTGCGTTGGGGAATGACGGAAGCCTCGCGGCACGCTGGCAGCAGTTCACCGAGTTCTATGGGCAGGCGAACAACTTTGCCTTTGGCGACGGCCTGGTCGCGATGAGCAATCTCAACGATAACCCGATTGGCGTGCTGGATGGCACGATGATGCAGGTGTTCGTCGGCATGGGGCTGTTCGTCGGCTCGATCTGCATTGGTTCGCTGTTTTTGGCCGCGTTCCTTGCGATCGGGCGGATCAGTCTGCGGTCGGAGGCGGTCTTGGTCGTGGCTGCGGCAGTAGTGCTTGGCGAGATCGTCCAGGTAGCATTCGCCACGATCACGGATGGCGAACTCGGCTTTCTGTTTTGGACGATGGTCGGCATCGCGTCGGCACAGCAGACGGTAAAGTTCGCCGTGAGCGCCAGATCGCCACGGCCGTACACGCAGCGCGCTGCCGCGTCCGCATGACTTCTCTAAGCAAGAGTGGCACCGTCATGATGACGGGGCGCCTGATTGGCGGCGCTTTGCTTGGCAAAGTGCTGGGGTTCCTGCGCGAAGTGGAAATGGCGCGCCTGTTGGGTGCCAGTTTCATCACCGACAGCTTTCGCAGCGCTCTGACCGCGGTGCTGCTGCCAATCGCGCCGTTGCAGGGGGAGATCATCCCGTCGGTGCTGATCCCATTGCATCGGGAATGGTCGGCCGAAGGTACGGCGGTGCGGCTGTTCGGCTCGCTGTCGGCCGGATTCTTTGTGGTTTCGGTCGTGCTCATGGTGTGCATCTGGTGCCTGGCCGGCACGTGGGTGGACTTCATCGTGCCCAGCTTTTCCCCACAGGCACATGAGCTGACGGTTCGCTTCGTCCGTATCATGTCGCTGTCGATGCCGGCGTCGGTGCTTCTCGGCAACCTGATGTGTATCGAGCTTGCGACCGGACGCTCGCGGGCGGCCGCAATTCGAGCCTCTGTCCAGAATGTCGCGCTGATGATCGGTGTCGTTGTGCTCGCCTTTACCGGAGACGTCGACGCGATCGCCTGGGCCTTTGTTGTCGCCTTCAACAGTGTGACGCTGTTCGGTGCCTATTGGCTGTGGCGCGACGGACAGCTCTCTCTGCGTTGCGTGTCGCTGCGCGATGCTTATCGCGCGATCGCGATTTTCCTGCCACGTGTCAAAGTGCTGATGACGCAGCCGATATTCGATCAGGCGAACATCGTGCTGGAGCGTGTCCTCGCGTCAGCGGTGGCGGTGGGCGCGATCGCTTCGATGGACTACGCGCGGACCTTGTCGGAGTCTTTGCTGTATCTGCTGGCGCAGCCGATAGGTTTCGTTGTGCTGGCCGGCGGCAGGCCTTCGGTCGAGCGAATTCGGCTGGTGAGCCGATCGGTGTTGGGGATCGCTCTGCCGGTGTCGTGCTACTTGGCATGGTTGGCGCCAGACATTGTGCGCGTCGTGCTGGAACGCGGCGCCTTCGATGAACGCGCCGTGGCCATGACCGCAGGTGCGGTACGTGGGATCAGCATTGGCTTGTGGGCAGCCAGCCTGGGCTATGTGTTCATCCGCATGTTGAATGCTCAGGGCCGTAATCGCGCGGCCGCTGGTGTCATCACGCTGTCCTATGCCGCGAACATGATCACGAATGTGGCGACTGCCCATTTGTGGGGCACGTTCGGGCTCGGCGTCGGCGAAAGCATGCGTGGGTTGGTCCTGCTGCTGGGCAGTGCGCTCTGCCTGGGCTGCATGAAGGAACTGATCGAGCTCGGTCGTCCCCTGCTTGTGCCGTCATTGGCGGTATTGGCCGCCTGCATCATGACGACCGAGTTGTTGCATGACCCGCTGCTGCGGGTTGTCGTCGCGGGTTCCGCGACAGCGATTGCCATGTTGGCTTGGTACGCCGTGGCAGTGCCACAGATGACCGCTGTCATTCGTGAGCGCGTGTTCGGACGTGTACCGCGCGTAATTTCAGCATCGGAGAGTGCGGCAGGTGAATGACGATGTGAGACTGCGGCCATTGCCGATCGACCAGTTGTGGTCCGCGTTGGGCCACAGGCGGCCATTGCGCGTCGCTGTGGTACATGACTGGCTTTATGTACTGGGTGGCGCCGAGAAGGTACTCGCGGCAATCCTGCGGTGTCTGCCGCCGGCTGACATGTTCGCGCTGTTCGATAACTTGTCGCCAGCTCAGCGCGCGACCATCGGCTATAGCGGGAGCCGCACCAGTTTCCTCCAGCGGATGCCCGGTATCAGGCGAAACCATCGTCCATACCTGCCGCTGATGCCGCTGGCGATCGAGCAACTGGATCTGAGCGGCTACGATCTTGTGGTGTCCAGCAGTAGCTCGGTCGCAAAGGGTGTGCTGACGGGGCCCGACCAGATCCATATATCCTATGTGCATTCACCCATGCGCTATGCGTGGGATTTGCAGCATCAGGTACTTACACGAGACCGCAACGGAGCGGGGCCTGAAGAGCCTGTTCGTCCGCTGGATGCTGCATCGTGTGCGAATGTGGGACGTGCGGACCGCGCATGGTGTCGACACCTATGTCGCGAACTCGCAGTTTGTCGCACGGCGCATTCGCAAGATTTATGGCCGAGACGCGGAGGTGATCCATCCGCCAGGTCCGGATTCCCGCAGAGCTTCAGCCGGTGGCGAAGCAGCCTTATTTCCTGACAGCGTCTCGGATGGTGCCGTACAAGAATACTCGCGCCATTGTGCAGGCGTTCCGCAACCTGCCGGGGCAGCAACTTGTTGTCGCTGGTGACGGGCCGGAGCGCAAATCGCTGGAAGCCATGGCCGGCAGCAACGCGCGGTTTGTCGGATTTGTCCCAGATGCGGAGCTGCTGCGCATGATGCGCGAATGCCAGGCTTTTGTGTTCGCGGCCGAGGAAGACTTCGGCATTGTGCCGCTGGAGGCGCAGGCGGTGGGCACGCCGGTGATTGCCCTGGGCAGAGGCGGCGCGCTGGAGACCATTCTCGCCTCGGGGCCGAACCCGACCGGCATGTTCTTTGATACGCCGGATCCGGACAGCATCGCGGCAGCGGTGCGGGACTTCCTTGAATTGGCTGATAGGTTTGCGCCGATCGACTGTTTCCGGAACGCCCAGCGATTTTCCGAAGCCGCGTTTGAGGAGCGATTTTCCAATCTGCTCCGGCGCCACATTGACCCAGCCTGTGTGACCTCGGGTCAGAGCGCGCGTCGGTTGCTACCACGGACACTGCAATTGCAGGAGAGCGGCCATGTATAGCCAAGCCGTCATCGCCAACGGCGCGCCGGTCTATCCGGAGGCGTTCGCCCCTGAGCCTGCCGGTATCTGGAGCCAGCTCAGACGCCGCAAGCTGGTGTTTGCTGTAGCCGCCGCGACGGCGGCGGCACTGGTGGCAGGGGCGTATTTCCTGTTGCCGAAGTACTATATGGCGGACGCTGCCGTGACGGTCTCGCCGCCGCAACAGCTCCTGGGAACCGCGCAGTCGGCCGAGCTCGAGAAGCTTGGCGATGAGGCGGACCTGCAAACCCAGCTTCTCGTGATCAACTCGCCGCGTCTGTTGGGCGAAATCCTGACGTCACCGGAGATCGCCGGTGCGTTGCGCAGCGAATGCGAGGCGCAGCAGTCGCTGTCGTGGCCGGCCAGGATCAAGAATGCCGTCGGCCTGGGCGACACCTGCGATGAGTTGCTCGGCACGTCGGAAGCAGGCGTCGAGTGGCTCAAGCAGCATCTGCAAGTGTCGGTGGCCGGGCGTTCGCGGGTGATCGACGTCGGTTATCGCTCGGTGCTGCCGCAGGTCGCCTCGCAGGTGGCGAACGCGTTGACCGCGGCGTATCTACAGGACAAGCAGTCCGAGGTTTCCGGTTCACGTGAGACCGCAGTCAAATGGCTGCGCGAGGAGTTGACAAGCAGGGGCAATGACCTGCGCGATTCAGAGGTAGCGATCGAGAACTATCGTCGCACCCATGGTCTGGAACGTGGGCAGCAGGCCCCCATAGCATCGGAGCAGTTGTCGCAACTCGCAAAGGAGTTGGCAACGGCCGAGGCCAGCAAGGCGGATGCCGCGGCGGCTCTGGACCAACTTGGGCCCGATCCGAAGAACCTCGAGCGGGCAGTGCAATCGGGCCCAGTGCTGAATTCGCACACGATTTCTGAGTTGCGCGTTCGTCAGGCAGCGGTTGGTGCGCAGATTGCCCATTTGGCCGCGACATGGGGCGACCGCAGCCCAGTGCTGGCCAGCCTACGGCAGCAGGAATTGGCAATCGTTGGCCAGATCCAGAATGAGACAGCGCGCATCGCAGCGAGCATCCGCCAGCAATACGCGAATGCCAATCAGGAGGTCGCGACGCTGGATCAGCAGGTTGATGCGCTGAAGCGGACCGTTGGTACTGCCGGCAACGCCGAAGCGGCGATATCCGCGATGGTACAGTCGGCGCAGGTGCAGCGGGAGATCTATCTGGATCTGGCGAAGAAAGCGAACGATCTGGAGACAGAGCGGCGCGTGATGACCGGCGATGCGGAGCTGGTGAACTACGCCGATGTTCCCCTTCACGTCTGGTTCCCCAAGCCGATCATTTTCGGGGCGCTGGGACTGATCCTGGCGCTGGGATCGGGAACGGGCGCGGCCATGCTGTGGGATCGGAAGGATCAGAGCGTCCGCACGACGGGCTCACTTTCAGCAGCCGTGGGTGCGCCGGTGTTGGCGCGCATTCCGGAAGCGCCGTCGGCTGACACTGTATCGCGGCTGGCAGTTCTTGGGACGAAGCCGTCCGCACTACAGGACGCAATCCGCACCTTGTACGCGAGCTGCGTGCTGTTGCCTCGAGGGGAGTCGCCGCGAACAGTGCTGATCACGTCCGCCGAACCAGATGAAGGCAAGACCTTCATCACGCTGAACCTCGCGGCATTTGCCGCAGCCGCTGGGAAGCGCGTTCTGGTGGTTGAGAACGATATGCGGCAGCCGAGCATGGGGCGACTGTTGAAGCTGCCGCCGGGCAAAGGCCTGGCCGACCTGCTGTGCGGCAGGGCGAGCTTGGCGGACGTCGTATTACATGATGCGCGAAATCGCTTTGACATCATTCCGGCGGGAAGGCCTGTGCTGAACTCGACCGAACTGGCGGCAAGCCCGGCAATGCAGCATCTGATCGAGACGGCGGTGTCGCACTATGACCTCGTATTGTTCGACAGCCCGCCTTCGCTGGTGATGATGGATGCCCGCCTGCTGGTCTCGCGGATGGATCGGGTGCTGTTCTGCGCGCGGTGGGGGCACTCGCCTCTGGTCACGGTAGCCGAAGGCATCAAGGGCGTGCAGGACGCCGGCGGCCACATTGCGGGGCTGGTCCTGAACCGCGTTCGGCCGAGCGAATACAAGCTGTACGAGGGCGTCCCAGATCCGGGCTTCGAAGCCTATATCGCACCGAGCCGAACGTAGAATGATCACGGGCTTGCTGCGGGGTGCGTGCCGTGGCGGCCTGAGCGCGGCGGCACGCCTGTCACACGTCACTGGCATCACGCGGATGATCGACTGGCTCCAAGGGGAACACGGATGCTGTCTGATGTTCCACCGCGCGGCTTGGCATGAGGAATGGGCCCATCAACCCGACCGCGGGTTCTATCTGGATGTGGATTTCCTGGATTCATTGCTGACCCGACTGCGGCGACGCGGTTGGACGGTGCTGAGCATCAGCGAGGGTTTGGAGGCTTTGGCAAGCGGCTCATGCGGCCGCTTCGTCAATTTCTCGATCGACGACGTGTATCGCGATACAATCGAACTTGTGGTGCCATTGTTCTGTCATCATAATGCTCCGATCACGTTGTATGTAACGACCGGAATCCCGGATGGGACGTTCTCCTTATGGGGCGCGGGTATGGAATTGGGCGCGGTTCGGTCAGGACACCGGCGCGATGACTTGTAGCGATGGAAACCAGCCGAGGCGGCGAAGGTCGCGGGTGATCAAGGTCATGCCCTCGACCGCGGCGTGGGCGCCGATGAAAAAGTCGGGCAACACGCCGGTGCGGGTCGCCACGCCGGCGATAGGCGCGGAACACACGCGCGGCCAGGAACAAGGCGTCGCGGGGGATTTCCCGCACGTCCAGCCGGAGGCCGAAAAGCTCTGCGTCCAATTCCTCGACCGTATGAAATGCGAGTGACAGTCTGCGTAAATGACCGGATTGATGACGACGCGTCCAACCCGTCTCGCCTCGTCGATCTGTCGCTGCGACCACGCCGCCCAGACCGGGTCGTCCATCGTGATGTCGAGCAGGACGTTAGTGTCGACCAGGAATACGGTCACTCGTCGATGTCGCCGCGGGTGAGCGCCATGATTTCGTCGGTTGTCATCCGGGCGGTCGAGCGGCCCCTCGCAGCCGCGCGAATGGGCTGTGACCGCCGCGCCGGGGGCCCGTGCCGCCGGGTCGCGACGATCCGGCGTCCGATCGGATCGTAGCTCCATTCCAGCTCGGTGCCTTCAGCCAGCTCTGGCGGCCTGGGCGATCTCGATCGGGACTGGTGAGCTGCCCCTCTGCCGGCGGAACACGCGCGCCCATCGACTCCCTGTCAGTAAAATGACGCAGGTAGATACCATGGCAGGGCGCTACGGAAGAAGCGGCGGACTCGACCGGCTCGACTGAGGCAAAGAAGCAAGGCCAGGGCTCTGCCCTGGACCCGCCAGGGGGCTTTGCCGCCCTGGACCCCCCAGCAAAGGCAGCGCCTTTGCAATCCATTCGTTGGAGAGGTTGGACGGGAGGGGGGCCTGCGCCGTCACTGGGTGCTGCCTGACCGACGATCGTCGGTCAGGCAGCACCCAGTGACGGCGCAGGTCCCCCTTCCGTCCGACCTCTCCAGTAAAGGGTTCCAAGGGCTCCGCCCTTGGCGGGGATCCAAGGGGCAGAGCCCCTTGGGCGGGGTCCAGGGGCAAAGCCCCTGGCCTTGTTTCTTCGCCTCAGTCGGCCGCGTCCGCTACCTCTTCCGCGGCGCCCCGCTTGCGCGCCTTGATGCGCGTCAGCGCCTGCTCGACATGGCGGCTGAACACGTATTCGGCCGGGCGCTGGTTATCGAGCGGGATGTCCGGCGCCATCGGGCCGTCGGTGCGGATGCCGCGCAGCACCTGCGCCGCGGCCGCGCCAGGGCTTGCCACGGTGTCGGCCACCGCGGTCGCCTCGAAGCCGGAATGCACCATGCAGTCGGCGCATTTCTCGTAGTTGCCGGTGCCGTACTGGTCCCAGTCGGTCGTCTCCATCAGCTCCTTGAAGGTCTTGGCGTAGCCTTCGCCCAGCAGGTAGCAGGGCCGCTGCCAGCCGAAAACGGTGCGCGTCGGGATTGCCCCAGGGCGTGCAGTGGTAGGTCTGGTTGCCGGCCAGGAAGTCCAGGAACAGCGGCGACTGGTTGAACGCCCACTTCTTCTTCCCGCCCTTGCCCGCGCGCGAAGATGTCGCGGAACAGTTGCTTGGTCTTGCGTGCGGTTGAGGAAGTGCTGCTGGTCGGGCGCGCGCTCATAGGCATAGCCGGGCGAGACCGTGATGCCGTCGACGCCCATCGCCATCACGTCGTCGAAGAAGTTGGCGACCTGCGTCCGGCTCGGCGCCGTCGAACAGGGTGCAGTTGATGATGGTGCGGAAGCCGCGCCCTTGGACTTGCCGCGATCGCCGCCACCGCGCTGTCATAGACGCCGTCCTGGCACACCGACTTGTCGTGCTCCTCGCGCTCGCCGTCGAGATGGACCGACCAGGAGAACCACTTGCTCGGCTTGAACTGGTCGATCTTCTTTTCCAGCAGCAGCGCGTTGGTGCAGAGGATGACGAACTTCTTGCGCGCGATGGCGCCCTCGACGATCTGCGCGATGTCGCTGATGCAGCAGCGGCTCGCCGCCGGCGATCGCCACGACCGGCGCGCCGCACTCGTCGATCGCCTCCATGCACTCGGCGACCGACAGGCGCTGGTTCAGGATTTCGGCCGGATAGTCGATCTTGCCGCAGCCGGCGCAGGCCAGGTTGCAGCGGAACAGCGGCTCCAGCATCAGCACCAGCGGATAGCGCTTGCGGCCCGATCAGATGCTGCTTCACGACATAGGCGCCGACGCGCAGCGCCTGGTTCAACGGCACGGCCATTGCGTCAATGATCCTCCTCATGCGTCGGCCAGTTCGGCGGGGAAGCGGAACCGCACGTCCTCCGCCACGCCGTCCAGGGTCGAGACCTCGATCTCGCCGAACTGGCGCAGCCCGTCCAGCACGCCCTGCACCAGCATTTCCGGCGCCGAGGCGCCGGCGGTCACGCCCACCGACGCCATGCCCGCGAACCATTCCGGCCGCAGCGCGTCCGCGTCGTCGATCAGATAGGACGGCTTGCCCAGCTCCTCGCCGATCTCGCGCAGCCGGTTGGAATTGGAGCTGATTGCGCGAGCCCACGACCAGGATCATGTCCACCTCGCTGGGCCAGATCGCGCACCGCCTGCTGGCGGTTCTGGGTGGCGTAGCAGATGTCGCGCACGTCCGGCCCGACGATGGTCGGGAACCGCGCCTTCAGCGCCGCGATGATGCCGCGGGTGTCGTCGACCGAAAGCGTGGTCTGGGTGATGTAGGCGAGCTTGTCGGGGTCCTGCGACCTCGAGCCGCGCCACGTCCTCGACGGTCTGCACCAGATGCACCTTGGCCGGCGATCTGGCCGATCGTGCCTTCGACCTCGGCATGGCCGGCATGGCCGACCAGCACGATCTCGCGGCCCTGGCGCGGCGTAGCGCCGGCCCTCGTTGTGGACCTTGGCGACCAGCGGGCAGGTCGCGTCGATCACCGGCAGGCCGCGTTCGGCCGCCAGCTTGCTCCACGCGCTTGGCGACGCCGTGGGCGGAAAACACGGTGCATCGCGCCCGGCGGGATTTCGTCCAGTTCGTCGACGAACACCGCGCCGCGGGTGCGCAGATCCTCGACGACATGGCGGTTGTGGACGATCTCGTGGCGCACATAGATCGGCGGGCCGTATTTCTTCAGCGCCCGCTCGACGATCTCGATCGCCCGCTCCACGCCGGCGCAGAAGCCGCGGGGCTGGGCCAGGACGACGCGGATCATGCATTCATCTCCAAGAAGGTATGGCCAACGGATGGCGCGGATCGGACACCGAGCCGACGCCGAAAGTCCGAGCAGCATGGATCGCGTGCGGATACATGGCACGCAACATCGGGACCGGCAATGCCGGCGCTGCATGCGGGTCGTATGGCAATGCAGCAACAGGTCCGCTGGCGTTAATCTCTTCTCGATGACAGATATGCGGCCAATCGTGTGATCGCGCTTGGCAACACCCGACTCGGTTAGTTACGCATGACCAATTGCCATTGGGCATGAACGCGGGGCCGGAGTGGCACGGACAACGTGTGACGCGATGACACTGGCCTCCGACGGACCTGCCCGCGGCCATGGCGCGGGTTGCGCGAATCGTGGAGACCGCCTCTGGAGGCGCTGCTGCCGGAGCCGGAAGGCGCCGAGGCGCGCCTGGCCGAGGCGATGCGCTATGCGACGCTGGCGGCGGCAAGCGGCTGCGGGCGTTCCTGGTGATGGAGAGCGCCGCGCTGTTCGCGGTGTCCGAGACCTGCGCGGCGCGGGTGGCGGCCTCGGTCGAGATGCTGCACGCCTATTCGCTGGTGCATGACGACCTGCCGGCGATGGACGACGACGACCTGCGGCGGGGCAAGCCGACCACCCACAAGGCGTTCGACGAGGCGACCGCGATCCTGGCCGGCGATGCGCTGCAGACCCGCGCCTTCGAGATCCTGGCCGACCCGACACGCACTCGGACCCGCAGGCACGCTGCGAACTGGTGCTGGCGCTGGCCGCCGCGGCCGGCGCGCGCGGCATGGCCGGCGGCCAGATGATCGATATGCTGGCGGAGGGTCGGAGTTGGACGGACCGGCGGTCACCCGGCTGCAGGCGCTGAAGACCGGGCGGCTGATCCAGTTCAGCGCCGAGGCCGGCGCCATCCTGGGCCGGGCGACCGTGCCGCAGCGGCACCTGCTGGCCGCCTACGGCCGCGATCTGGGTGTGGCCTTCCAGATCGCCGACGATCTACTGGACGCCGAAGGCAGCACGGAGGAGACCGGCAAGACCGCCGGCAAGGATGCCGCCGCCGGCAAGGCGACGATGGTTGCGGTCCTGGGTCGAACGGGCGCGGGCGCAGGCCGAGCTGCTGGCCGCCAGGCCGCCGGCATCTTGATGGCTTTCGGCAACGCGGGCGAAACTCTGCGGGCACTGGCTTCCTTCGTCGTGACGGCGAAACTGATCGGGAGAGAGGACAAGCATGAGTTCTGTGAACACGCCGTTGCTGGACCGCGTCCGCTATCCGGCGGACCTGCGCAACTTCTCCCCCGAGCAATTGCGCCAGCTTGCCGACGAGCTGCGGGCCGAGACGATCGACGCGGTGTCGGTCACCGGCGGGCATCTGGGCGCTCGCTGGGCGTGGTGGAACTGACGGTCGCCATCCACGCGATCTTCGACACGCCGCACGACAGGCTGATCTGGGACGTCGGCCATCAGGCCTATCCGCACAAAATCCTGACCGGGCGGCGCGACCGCATCCGCACGCTGCGCCAGGGCGGCGGGCTGTCCGGCTTCACCAGGCGGGCGGAGAGCGAATACGACCCGTTCGGCGCGGCGCATTCCTCGACCTCGATCTCGGCCGGGCTCGGCATGGCGGTGGCGCGCGACCTGAAGAACCACAGCGGCCAAGCGAGGACGGCGAGCGGCAGCGCGACGAGCGCAACGTGATCTGCGTGATCGGCGACGGCGCGATGAGCGCCGGGCATGGCCTACGAGGCGATGAACAACGCCGGCGCGCGGCATGCGCGGCTGATCGTCATGCTGAACGACAACGACATGTCGATCGCGCCGCCGGTGGGGGCGATGAGCGCCTATCTGTCGCGGCTGATGTCGTCGCGCAGCTTCCTGTCGCTGCGCGAGCTGGCGTGCCGAGATGGCCAGGCGGTTTCCGCGCGGCATCGAGCGCACGCCGGGCGGGCGGAGGAATACGCCCGCGGCATGCTGACCGGCGGCACGCTGTTCGAGGAACTGGGCTTCTACTATGTCGGCCCGATCGACGGGCACAATCTGGACCACCTGATGCCGGTGCTGCGCAACGTGCGCGAGGCGGAGGAGACCGGCCCGATCCTGGTGCATGTGATCACCCAGAAGGGCAAGGGCTATGCGCCGGCCGAGGCGTCGGCCGACAAGCTGCACGGCGTGTCGAAGTTCAACGTGATCACCGGCGAGCAGGCGAAGGCGCCCCCGGGCCCGCCGAGCTATACCAAGGTGTTCGCCGACGCGCTGATCGCGGAGGCGGAGCAGGACCCGATGTCGTCGCGATCACCGCGGCGATGCCGTCCGGCACCGGGCTGGACCTGTTCGGCAAGCGCTTTCCCGACCGCTGCTTCGATGTCGGCATCGCCGAGCAGCACGCGGTGACCTTCGCGGCCGGCCTGGCGACCGAGGGGATGAAGCCGTTCTGCGCGATCTATTCGACCTTCCTGCAGCGCGCCTACGACCAGGTGGTGCACGACGTGGCGATCCAGTCGCTGCCGGTGCGCTTCGCGATGGACCGGGCGGGGCTGGTCGGGGCCGACGGGGCGACCCATGCCGGCAGCTTCGATCTGGCTATCTCGGCTGCCTGCCGGGCTTCGTGCTCATGGCGCCGGCGGACGAGGCGGAACTGGTGCAATGGTGGCGACCGCGGTCGCGATCGACGACCGGCCGAGCGCGTTCCGCTATCCGCGCGGCGAGGGCATGGGCGTCGCGCTGCCGGAGCGCGGCGAGATACTGGCGATCGGCCGCGGCCGGGTGCTGCGCGAGGGCAGCAACATGGCGATCCTGTCGCTGGGCACGCGGCTGGCGGACGCGATGAAGGCGGCCGATGAACTGGCGGCGCGCGGGCTGTCCACCACGGTCGCCGATGCGCGGTTCGCCAAGCCGCTGGACACGGCCCTGATCGAGCGGCTGGCGCGCGAGCACGAGGTGCTGATCACGATCGAGGAGGGCTCGATCGGCGGGTGCTCGGCCGCGGTGATGCAGCACCTGGCGTGGACGGGGCTGCTAGATCGCGGGCTGAAGGTGCGGCCGATGGTGATGCCCGACATCTTCATCGACCACGACTCGCAGGCGAAGCAGCTCGCGGAGGCGGGCTGTCGGAGAAGGACATCGTCGCGACGGCTTTGGCGGCGATCGGGCTGGGTGCCGCGCTGCCGGGCGGGCGGGCGATCACCGCGCGCTGAGGCCAAGAAACAGACTCCTCCTCCCCTTGAGGGAGGGGGTTGGGGGAGGGGTCCGACGCGGCACGAACCCCTCCCCCCTACCCCCTGCCTCAAGGGGAAGGGGAGTATGCTCCCCCGCTGTCCAGCATACGATTTTGCAACGGACCGCTTGGTAATCCGCAGACGCCAGACCTCGGACAACCCGCGCGCGTCGATGCGCGGTGCGGGAGGAGCGCGCGCGCATGCGGAAGTTTCTGATCGGACTGGCCGTTGCGGCAGCCGGATTCCTGGTCGTGACGGCGGTTGCGGTCTTCGTCGTGCAATACACCAGATACTCGAACATGACGAAGTGCCTGCATTACGATCTCGCCGGTTTGGGACTGCTCTTATCCAGTCGGGGCGTGAAAGCGTCGCGGATCTCTCCATCGACTACTACAATCGCGGCAACGCCTATAACCGCACGGGCCGCCATGACGCGGCCATCGCCGACTATACCAAGGCGATCGCGCTCAATCCTGACTTTGCCGCCGCGTATGGCAATCGCGGCAGTGCCTATGGCCGCGCCGGCCGCAACGATGATGCCATCGCCGATTACACCAGGGCGATAGTGCTCCGGCCAGATGTTGCCACGACCTACCACGATCGCGGCCTCGGTTATGCCAGGAAGGGCGCCTACGACGAGGCGATCGCCGATTATACCAGGGCGATCGCGCTCAAGCACGATTTCGCCAACGCCTACGACAGCCGCGGATCCGCCTACGACGCAAAGCACCTCTACGACAAGGCGATCGCCGATTACACCCAGGCGATTACGCTCCGGCCCGACTACCCCGCAGCCTACTACAACCGCGGTCGTGCCTATATCGGCAAGGGTTTGTTCGATGAGACGATCGCCGATGACACCAAAGCGATTACGCTCAAGGCTGATTTCGCAGGCGCCTACGACAATCGTGGCCTCGCCTATGACAGGAAGGGGCTCGACGATCTGGCCATCGGCGATTTCACCAAGGGCATCGCGATCGACCCGGGTTTCGCGGCTGCCTACCTCCATCGCGGCTTCGTGTACGGGCGCAAGAACCTGAACGATCAGGCGATTGCCGATCTGACCAAGGCGATCGGGCTCAAGCCTGATGTTGCGGCCGCCTACAACTATCGCGGCTACGCCTATGACAAGAAGGGCCTCGATGAGGAGGCGCTCGCCGACTACGACAGGTCCGCCGCGCTGAATCAAACGATGCCCTGTCTACTACCTCCGTGGTATCTCCTATGGTCGAAAGGCCCGCTATGACGAGGCCATCGCCGAATACACCAGGGCGATCGAGATCAATCCGGATTACGGCCGCGCCTATAACAATCGCGGCCGGACCGATCACCGAAGGGTGAGGACGCCACCGGCCTGCCCGATGCGGAGAAAGCGGTGGAACTGACGCCAAAGAGGCCAACTCCTTTGGAACACGTGCGGAAATTTATGAGAGGCTTGGGTTGCGTGATGAGGCGATCGGGACTATCGCGCGCACTGGCGCTCGATCCCCACCATCAATCGGCGGAGGACGGCCTGAAGCGCCTCTGCGACTCCGTAGCAAATTCCCACGCTCTTGCCGGATTACAACCCTGCTCCAACCGCTGCATTGCATGACATTCTGCCTCGCACGGTAGTCTTTTCGTGTCATAGTAGCGGGCGCGGATGGATGGGTCCACCACGATTGCGACCTCTGACGGACATAACGTCTCCGCGCAGCACCTTGCGGCATAACGCCGGGCGGCCGGGATTTCCTGGCGCGTTCGGATGACGGCCATCTCGATGCCGCGTGCCCGGGAGGCGGGTTGATCGGCGGCTTGTTTGCCATGTTCGCAAAACCCGACAAGCCGCCGGTCGGCGACCTGACCAAGACCGCGACGAGCTACGAAGTGCGCCTCGCGGATCCGCTCGATCCCGCTTTCGCACGCCAGCGGATCGACGCCCAACTGGATGCGCTGAGCCGCGTGGTGGATCGGGCCGCCGGACAGATCCGCTGGACGACGACGGTGGATGAAATCGAGGCTGCCCGGCGCGACGGCGTGTTCGTGATGGTGCGGCACATGGAAGGGGCGGAGGCGATCGGTCCCGATCTTGAAAACCTCGAGCACCTGTATGCGGCGGGATTGCGCTCGCTCGGTCCGGTCTGGAGCAGACCGAATATTTTTGGGAATGGGGTGCCGTTCGCGTACCCGCGGTCGCCGGACACCGGACCGGGTCTCACCGCGGCGGGCCGGGATCTGGTGCGTGCATGCAACGGCTCGGCATCATGCTCGACCTGTCGCATTTGAACGAGCAAGGCTTTTGGGATGTGGCGGGGTTGAGGACCGCTTTGTTGGTTGCGACGCATGCCTGCGCGCATGCGATCTGCCCGTCCACGCGCAACCTGACCGATCGGCAACTCGATGCGATTTGTGAATTGAATGGCGTGGTCGGGTTCAATCTCTGCGTGAACGACGTGCGTCCGGATGCGCATCTCGATGAAAGCACGCCGCTCGACATGGTGGTGCGCCACATTGCGTATCTCGTGGAGCGTCTTGGCGAGGACCGCGTCGCGCTTGGGTCGGATTTCGATGGCGCGGTGATGCCGCGCCCGATCAAGGATGCGAGCGGCCTGCAGCGCCTGATCGAAGCGCTGCGTGCACATGGGTTCGGCGAGGCGGCTCTGCGGAAGCTCGCGATGGAGAACTGGCTGCGGGTGTTCCGGCTGACCTGGCGGTAGTGCCAGGCACCGAAATGTTGACACGCGCCGCCGCGGGCCGTCCCTGCTTCAGACTTTAAGCCGATCTTGAGGAGCGACCGCCATTACAATTGCTCTCAGGCAAGCACCTGAAGCCCATGCTTCTGCACGATGGCCAGTAGCTTGAGTGCCATGCCGCTCGGCCGTTTCGCGCCTGTTTCCCATTTTTCCACAGTGCTCTCACTGGTGTTGAGATAGCGTGCGAACACCGGCTGGCTGACGTGATGGCGTTCGCGAAGCTGCTTGATCTGCCGCGGCTCCATTGGCGCCGGCTCGGCGAGGCACGAACTTGTCGAAACTCTGCATGGTCATTTTGTCGATCGCGCCAACCTTGCGCAACGCTGAGGCCGACGCGTGAATTGCCTCGAACGCGTCGCTCTTAAACCCGTGCGTCTTTGTCATGGCATATCTCCGTCAGGTCTCCGTCCCGCATGAGCCGGGCAATCTGTGCGTCGGATAAGGCTGCGTAACTTTTTGCAAGCAAGCGGAAGGCGGCCAGTTCATCATCATCGATGTTGTCACGGTCCTATGGCAAACAGATACTCATAGATCCAATGCTGTCCGGCTCTCGCGACGATGATAGCGCG